>NZ_WJBC01000020.1 GCF_014284475.1 Acetobacterium fimetarium
AGTTATACCTATTTTTAGCTATTCAGTACAAGATATAATGACTGTTCTGCACTTTTAGCTCTACTTAGCGAGGTAACTATTTAAATAAAAGCCTTAAAAATCAATGATTTGAGGCTTGACATTATAGAAAGGAGTCAATTAGTATTTCAAATTTTAGAGAGGAGTTAGTGAAATGGCAGAATAATTAAAAAAGAGTGCAATCAACCTTTATGGGTTGCCGTCGTTTGGCTTTCAGACATTAGTCAATATTGAAGTCATGTTTTTTGCAGCGTTTCTGACAGACTTTGCCAAAATTCCGTTAGCGATAACCAGTACGTTGTTACTCGCCACAAGTATCGTCGATATTTTGTGGGTTCCCACTGCTGGCGTGATTCTTGAAAAAAGCAATATGAGATGGGGAAAATACCGCTCATGGCTTTTGGTCGGGCCCCCGGTTGCAGCCATATTCTATGTGCTGCAGTTTTCTCAAATCGGAGGTTCAGCAACAATTAGTGCAATTATCATCTTTGTCGGTTTTACCGTCAGCCATTTGGTATGGAATACATTTTATGCCGCTCATATTTCGATGAACAATGCGCTGACAACCATCCGGGAAGAACGAATTTCCATGGCGAGCAACCGCGGAATGTTCAATGCTCTCGGGGCACTGGCTTTTTCTTATTTCGGTGTCAAAGCGATTGCAGCTATCGGTACCGGAGTTGGCAATCCGGTTTTGGGTTACACCATCATGGCTGGTATCACTGGCTGTATCATGATCGCCTGTAACCTGGTTTATTTTGGGGTGACAAAAGAATATGCCAACAGAGGAAATGAACCAGTGGGCGGAAAGCCGGCTGATAAAATGTCCGTTGGCGAAATGCTGAAACAGATCGTTGTGAATCCGCCGTTGCTGGGATTGATGATTGTCGAATTGGGCCGCTATTTAGGGCGCTTTGTTATTTTTGGAATGGCGTTCTATTATTTCAAATATATCATCAATGATCTGCCGGGTCTGGCATTATTTATGACGGGTTTGACCGTTGTCAATTTCTTTGCAGCGATGCTGGCCGCACCGGTGGCAAAGAAGCTGGGCGAAAAAAATGCCTATGTAATCGCGTTGGGAATTCTGATTATCGGATTGCTTGTGGTTTGGTTCCTGCCACTTGAAGCAACACCGTTTAAGATTATCATGTTCGTTGCCTATATTGGTTACGGGTTGCCGGATTCACTGGGAGTAGCGATGTACTCTGCAACCGTTGATTACGGTGAATGGAAAACCGGCAAGAATGCCAGAGGCTTCATCATGTCGCTGATCAGTTTCCCGATCAAGATATCGGTATTCATCCGCTCCGTCATTATCGCAGCCGTTCTTGCCTCTGTTAACTATGTCGCCGATATGGCAGTGACACCGCAATTGATTCAGGCAATCAAAAACGGATTTGCACTCTATCCCGCGATCATAATGATCATCGGCATGGTTTTGATGTTTGGGCTCTATTCTCTGACACCAAAGAAAATGGAAGAGATCAGCAGAGACCTGGCCGCCAAAAAAACAGCCGAGTAAGCGCTGGCGTTTAAATTTAGTTTAGAAAGCAATAAACAGATAAAAGATGATTTTGGAATACTGAAAGCATTGAAAAATTTAAGGCTGATTATTTGATCGGTTTGTATGAAATAAATTCATTCAATGACAAGTAATCAGCCGCCATTATTTATCAGGGGAGTTTCGGCATGCCCCGGTACTGGATGGCTTCGGACAGATGGGCGACACTGATGGTCTCCGATCCGTCCAGATCAGCAATGGTTCGGGCTAGTTTCAGGATTCGATGATAACCGCGTGCGCTGAGATTCATTTTCGTGTAGACTTTTTCCATGAGCTTCTGTTCTGCGCTTCCGAGTCTGCAAAAGCGTTCAATCAGCCGGGGAGTCAACTGCGCATTATAAAATATAGCCAGGTCCTGATAGCGTTCGTTCTGCCTTTCCCGGGCGGCATCGACACGTTTTTTAATGGACTGAGAGGTTTCGCCTTTCGGCTTGGTCTGAAGTTCGTCATAAGAGGTGCTGGGAACTTCAACAAAAATATCCAGCCGGTCCATCAGTGGTCCGGAGATTTTGCCCTGATAGTTTCTGACCTGCTGCGGCGTGCAGATGCATTCGTGAGAGGGATCGGTGTAGTAACCGCAGGGACAGGGGTTCATGGAAGTGATCAGGGTAAAGCTGGCCGGAAAAGTCAGAGACGCATTGACGCGGGAGATGCTGACCTCCTGATCTTCAATGGGCTGGCGCAGCACTTCGAGGGCAGATTTCTGGAATTCCGGCAGCTCATCCAGAAACAGGACGCCCAAATGGGCAAGTGATACCTCGCCGGGTTTGGGGATGCGGCCGCCGCCCACCAGTGAAGCTTTTGAGATGGTATGGTGGGGCGCGCGGAAGGGACGTTGATTCATAATGGCATTGTCCTTCAGCAAACCGGAGATGCTGTGGATTTTAGTGATTTCAAGCGCTTCATCCAGCGTGAGATCGGGCAGAATCGAAGAAAAACCTTTGGCCAGCATCGATTTGCCAGCCCCCGGAGGGCCCGATAGAAGGACATTGTGAGCACCGGCAGCGGCAATTTCCAATGCCCGTTTGGCCTGGTCCTGTCCGCGGATGTCGGAAAAGTCGATGCCGTGACAGTCTCTTCTCTGGGCCAGAAGCTGGTTCAGATCGACCTTGAAGGGATCGATAATCAGTTCGTTTTTAAGAAATGAAACAGCTTCATTGAGGTCTCTCAGGGGAATCACATCGACACCCTGAACAACAGCGGCCTCATTGCGATTGCCATAGGGTATCAGAATTTTTTGAATGCCGGTATTTTTGGCCGCCAGAACCATCGGCAGGATACCGGTGACACTGCGTATTTCGCCACTGAGAGACAACTCACCGATAATGAGACAGTTTTCCGGTTCCTCCCAGGTGAGCTGATCCGAGGCACTCAGAATACCCAGTGCGATGGCCAGATCAAAGGCGGGACCTTCCTTTTTCAAATCGGCCGGGGCCAGGTTGATGGTAATGCGTTCCATGGGATATTTGAAGCCGTTGTTTTTGATGGCAGAAAAAACCCGATCTTTGGATTCTTTAATTCCGGCATCGGGAAGACCAACCAATGAATATGAAGGTAATCCTCTTGAAATATCAATTTCGACAGTGACAATAACGCCATTTACACCCAGCAACCCGCTACTTTTTATCTGTGATAACATCGATAGTTTACCTCCAATTAATTGATTGTATTATACAGTAAATATCAGTAAAAACATAGAGAAAAAAATAGCCCGGTATGTTATGATTTATCAGACAGGAGGCGCAAATGAAAAATACAAACAGAGGAATTATATATATCGTCATTGCGATGGTTTTATTCAGTACCGGCGGGCTTTTTATCAAGCTCATTGACGCCAATGCTTTCACCATAACTTTTGGTCGGGCGCTGATTGCAGGGCTTATTTTTTTGCCGTTTATTCAATGGAAAAAGATTAGAATTTCAAAGTCCTACGTGATGCTTGTCATTGCATATTGTTATCTTTGTATTATGTTTGTCACCACAACAAAAATGACGACGGCGGCTAATGCCATTATTCTGCAGTGTACAGCGCCTTTGTGGCTGTATCTTTTTTATGTCATCGTAAAGGGAAAGAAAATCACCAAGCGTGATCTGGTGCCGCGAATATTTATTCTGCTGGGGATTGTCGCGATTCTTGGCGAATCCGATGGCGGCAATCTGTTCGGTAACTTATTGGCACTGACCAATGGCATCGCCTATGCATTTGTTCAGTACAATATGGAAAAGGACTATCCATTTTCAGATGCATCGGTCATTGGGCTTAACAATATTGTCTTATGCCTCGCAATTCTGGTCCTGCTGCCTCAGAATCTTGCGTTCTCAGGGCTAACCGTTCAGGGCTGGCTGGGAATCATTTTTCTTGGTGTTTTTCAGATTGGGGTGTCTTATCTCTTCTTCTTCAAGGGAGTCCGATTGATTTCAGCGCTTAAAGCTTCCATTGTTTCACTACTAGAACCCATCCTCAACCCGATTTTTGTGTTCATTTTTGTCGGCGAGATGCCTTCGGTTGTTTCATTGATCGGATTTGGCATTATATTCTTCGGTATTTTCTTAACGATGATCCCCGATAAATCGGTGCAACAGATTAGGGAATACTAAAATGACAAGAAAAAACGCGTTGGGTACATTTCATAATGTATCTAACGCGTTTTTTTATGAAAAAGCTTGGTATAAAAATTAATCGTTTTTGGGTTTGGGGAAAGGATCAACAAATAAGAAGATCACACCACCAACGGCTGCAATGATCATCGCGGCGAACATCGGGCCACCAACCGGATCCCCGGTCACACCGCCGATAAAGGCAATCCAGTAAGTTGTGACAAAGGCAAATGCATTCATGACAGCCAGAATAATGGAAGCACACATCGGAACTGATTGTGGTGAGGCAGTCATGCCAACAATTGTAAATACCGAGGGCATCAGAATTGAGAAACCAATTCCTTCAAATGCGGCACCGACTGTGATAAGAGCAACATTGCCGGTATACAGAACAAAGATATAAGCGATCGCCATAGATAATAAACCAATGGCAACGGTAAATCTTTTGGCGAATTTGAAGACGCTGGCAAAGACTGCACCGCCGATCATACCACCAACAGTAAAGAATGAAAGCACAACAGCGGCTGTGGTTGGGCCACCAATACTATTGTTTGCCAGGAATGTTGACATCCCCATTAACATCGGATAATCAATAAACATGACCACGCCAAAGAGTGCGGCAACGATCCAGATGACGGGTTTGATGGTAATTTTTGGCTTTTCAGCTCCGGCAGGGTGTTCAATTTTAGGTGGTTCCGGCAGGAAAAACATAACCAATAAAAGCGTAATGATTCCCAATAAATGAGGCAGGAAGGCATAATTCCAGGCAATACCAGCCAAACCTCCGCCCATAAATTGAAGGACGATACCACCGACGTTCATCATGATGGTGCCGATTCCCAGTAAGCTTGCTTGTTTTTCGCCTTCATATAAACCGATAATAAGTGCGTTTCCGATTGGAGAAATGATACCGAGGCCAATCCCGAAGATGGCGCGTTCAATTAAAATTACCGTAAAGTCAGTTGCAAAGAAAGGTGCAACACCGCCGATAACGAATAACCCGACACCAATGATACCGAGTGTTTTGAACTTGACCCTGTTGCCGGCAACTGCACCAGCCAGCAAGGTAGCGGGAATACACATCAGTGACGGCAATGTTGATGTCAAGTAGATTGTGGAAACCGATAAATCCGGAAAAGCCAACATGATGCTGTTAAGAGCCGGTGTGATCGTTCCAACGCCCATCGCAATGAAGAAGATGGATATAATCGCGATTGTAGTGATTAATGAATTCTTTTGAGCCATAAAAATAATACCTCCTAAAATAAATTTATTTATCATGCATACTCGCTTATATGCATGGATAAACCAAAAGTAAAAAAACAGCAGCGCCCGATGTAAGAAAATCGCTAAAACAGAAAAACGTTTACATCGAATGTGCAAAAAAAGGTGTTCGCCAAACACCGGAACAGACTAGTAAGTTATCTACAATTAATATTAGTTGTATTTAACTGCAAAATGATAATAGCACTTTTAAAGCCGTTTGTCCACAAATATTTATAAAAAAAATACATATTACGAAAAATACGCTTATATACTGCCACTGACTAACGTTTAACACCGACAAATATCATAATTTACTATATTGTGATTATCGAAAATCAAGTGCAGGTTAGCATGGAATTATATTAGATTCAATTTCGATAGGGGAGAAGGTGATAACCTGGTAAAAAAATAGAGTGGTCGTGAGGGGATGCCGGATCCGGGGAATCCGCAAGAATTGATGGCGATCGATGCAGTGGTTAAATAAAAAAACAGCAAGCATGATATTCACGCTTGCTGTGGAAAAATGTTTTCGTTTTGAATATAAAAATATGGTTATTACAGCACAACAAAGTTCTTGTCGATGCGCAGATCGATCTGTTTCTCGATTTCGTAGGATTCATCTATGACCTGTTTGATAATGTTTTGGTCAAGACGCATGCTTGAAAGTAACTGGTTTAGGGAGGCATTGACAAAATCACGCGAGGAGCAGTCAATGAGTCCGGCATCATAGGCGAGATTGGTTGCGGCGGAAGCTCCAAAATTTGTATAGGTAATAAAACAAATTTCGAATTCACTATAATGTAAATCGCAGCTTTCGGCAAGGTTGCGATAATAATCCGTCATGACGGTATGCTGCTTATAAACGACATTTTCATTGAGAATATCATAATAAAAGCGACTGAAGTTTTTGTTTGTCCGCATATTATAATTGAGCATTCGCATTTCAACAGCAGTTTGCAGCAAGAGATCTGCCTGAATCTGTTTGGCGTCTAGTTTTTCTTTTACCTGTGTTTTGATGGCAGACATAAATTCATTATAAACATCAAGTCCCAAACCGCCTTTTGAGCCAAAATAGTAGTTGATGAGACCAACATTGGCACCAGAGGCTTTGGCAATTTTAAGGCAAGTGGTATTGGTATAGCCATATTCGTAAAACAGCGCTTTTGAGGCTTCATATATTTTACCTTTGGTTTCTTTTCCTGCTTTATATTTTCCCATTTATCCATCTTTCTTTTGTTTTAAACCAGATTGTAAATAATGCACATAAATTTCCTCTTAAGATTATCATACTTTCCGGTAAAAAACAAGACAGAGTCAATGAAAATATTTGCACGAAAGATCGGTGAAAATATTTTCATTGACAGGGCAATGGGATCATGATAGTATTGCTTAGTAAATTACTAAAGCAGTAAATTACTAAATACAGAATTGAGGTAAGTAATATGAAAATCCCAACGACGCTGAAACATAAACCGGTTATTGTTTCAGAGAATTACGATAAAATTGATGGAAGAGACAGTCAATCAGATGCAAAAGGGCTGTCGGTTGGTTTGGCTCAGTGGAACGACCGGGGAAAAGTTGATGTCTCGGCAAAAGTATGGCGTTATACAGGTGAAAAATGGTCCCGCCAGTCCGAAGAGATGCCGCTGCATCGGGTGATTGATCTGGCGATTTTTGTCTGCCGGACAAAACAGTATTTCAGGGAAGCCTATCGCTATGACAAATTATATGACGAAAATGATGCTCAAATTGATCGGATCGCACTGCAGGGAGGCGCGATGGATGTATCGGTTTGTCTGGACAATCCGTTACTGGAAGAAGACATCCAATTGGTGGCCAAAGCGCTTGCCGCGGATGATGAGTTGCTCGGAGAGAGATTGGCGCGCTTAGCGGCAATACTGAGAGAAATGGGGTACTGATGAAAAAGAGTGAATCAAAAAAGGAAATGATTGCCGCGTACAAGGAACAGAAATCGGTTGGTGGAGTTTTCGCAATTCAAAACCGCAAGACCGGTAAGCTGTTTTTGGATGTGACCCCCAATATTTCGGGAATGGCGAATCGCTTTGATTTTGCAAAAAGAACGGGGTCCTGCGTCAATATCAAACTAAAAAATGATTGGACAGCGGATGGAAAAGACAGTTTTGAGTTTGAAGTTTTAGAAGAGCTGGAAATGGGGGAAGATCAAAGCAGAAAAAGTTTCAAGGAAGACCTTGAAATGCTCAAGTCGTTATGGATGGAAAAATACGCTGATAAAAGTTTTTATTAAGTGCCGTTTTTATGGAAAATAAACGGTATCGGATTGGTCAAGCGGATAATTCGTCGAAAAGCAACAAAGGCACGGACAACAATGGGCGGATCAAATCCGTCCATTGTTGTCCGGGCCATTTTATTGAGTTCGTATATCTGACAATCGGCGAATCAGTTTTGCTTTAACCATTCCCGGTTAAAAGCGATGGCTTTTTCAACCCGCTCTTTGGCTGGGCCGCCAATAATGTTTCGCTGGTTGACACAGACGGTTAAATCGATGGCTTCAAAGATAGTTTCATCAAATACCGGGGAAACGCTTTTATATTCTTCCAGCGTAAGTTCATCCAGACTTTTGCCATGTTCCAGTCCGAAGAAAACCAGTTTGCCAATGATTTCGTGAGCGTCACGGAAAGCAACCCCGTGTTTAACAAGCCAGTCGGCTGCATCGGTGGCGTTTGAGAATCCACCAGCCGCCGCTTTTTTCATGACGGGTTTATTGACGGTCATGGTTTTAACCATTTTGGCAAAGGTAATCAGACAGATGTTAATGGTGTCGTAGGCATCAAATACCGGTTCTTTATCTTCCTGCATGTCTTTATTGTAAGCCAGCGGGATGCCTTTCATGGTGGTCAAAAAGCCCATTAAATCCCCATACACACGACCAGTCTTGCCGCGGACCAATTCCGCGATATCCGGATTCTTCTTTTGCGGCATGATGCTGCTGCCGGTACTGAAGGCATCATCCAGCGTGACAAAGTTAAATTCGCTGCTGCACCATAATATGATTTCTTCAGAAAAACGGCTGAGATGCATCATCAATACTGCTGCTGCTTCAAGGAAATCAATGCAGAAATCCCGGTCGGAAACACCATCCAGGCTGTTTAATGATACGGCTGCAAAATTCAGTTCATCGGCGACAGCGATCCGGTCTAAAGGGTAGGTTGTGGTTGCCAGCGCCCCGGAACCAAGCGGCAGGGTATTGGCCATTGCTTTTACCTGGTCCATCCGGATCATGTCCCGTTTGAACATTTCAACATAAGCCATCAGATGATGGGCAAAAGTAATCGGTTGGGCCCGTTGGAGATGCGTGTAGCCGGGCATGATGGTTTCGGTATGTTGCTGCGATAAATCCAGCAGCGTCGCCACCAGCTCACCAATCAACAGCTTGCTTCCGGTGGCAATCTCTTTCACATAAAGACGCATATCGGTGGCGACCTGATCATTTCGGCTGCGGCCGGTATGAAGCTTTTTCCCGACATCGCCGATGCGCTCGGTGAGAATGGCTTCCACATTCATATGAATATCTTCCATTTCCACGGCAAATTCAACTTTTCCGGCTTCGATATCGGCGAGGATTTCTTCAAGCGTGCGGATAATCAGTTCGGCTTCGCCGGGGTCGATGATGTTTTGTTTTCCCAGCATTCGGGCATGGGCAATGCTGCCGGTGATATCCTGTTTGTAAAGGCGTTGATCAAAGGAAATAGACGAGTTAAAATCATCGGTTAAAAGGTCGGTTTTCTTGGAAAACCGACCTCCCCACATTTTTTTCATTGTTTTTATTCCCCTTTTTCTTCCTTGCTCAGTCGCATCAGGGCACGCACTTTAAGCGGCAGCCCAAAGAGATGGATAAAGCCTTCAGCATCTTTATGATCATAAAGATCGCCGGTGGTGAAGCTGGCGATTTCAGCATTGTAAAGCGAGTAAGGAGAAGTAACGCCGATAAGAATAATGTTGCCTTTATAAAGCTTTAATTTGACGTTTCCGGTCACTGTTTTTTGAGTTTCATCAACGAAAGCGGTCAGCGCTTCGCGCAGCGGTGTGAACCATTCGCCGTTGTAGGCAAGTTCGGCAAATTTTACAGCGGCCTGTTGTTTGAAGCCAAAGGTTTGACGGTCCAGACACATATGTTCCAGTTCTTCATGGGCATTATAAAGAATGGTGCCACCTGGTGTTTCGTAGATGCCACGGGATTTCATCCCGACGACGCGGTTTTCAATTAAATCAACAACGCCGATGCCGTTTCGGCCGCCGATAATGTTGAGCTTTTCCAATAATTCTCGTGCGCTCAAGGCCTCGCCGTTTAATTTAACTGGCGCACCTTCCACAAAATCCAAACTGATGATTTCTGGTTCATTGGGAGTATCTTCAATCGGAGTTGTCATCTGCAATAATTTTTTATATTGTGGTTCCAGTGATGGATCTTCAAGTTCAAGACCTTCATGACTCATATGCAGAATGTTCTTGTCACGGCTGTAGCTGTTGCTGATAGTCATCGGGACTTTGATATCATGTAGAATACAATAGTCCATGGCATCTTCCCGGGATTTGATATCCCAAATTCGCCAGGGAGCAATTATTTTTAATTGCGGAGCCAGTGCGCCAATGGATAATTCGAAACGCACCTGATCGTTTCCTTTACCGGTGGCACCGTGACAAATTGCTTCGGCGCCTTCCAGTTCGGCATATTTTACGAGCACTTTGGCGATTAATGGACGTGCCAGGGAAGTACCCAGCAGGTATTTCTTTTCATAAACGGCATCAGCTTTAAGCGCTGGCCAGACATAATCTTCGACAAATTCGTCGGTGACATCTTCAATATAAAGTTTGCTGGCGCCGGAAGCGAGCGCGCGTTCTTCGAGGCCGTCCAACTCGGTTCCCTGTCCAACATCAACACATACGGCAATAACTTCATAGTCATAGGTATTTTTAAGCCATGGTATAATGGTTGTGGTATCTAATCCACCGGAATAGGCAAGTATTACTTTTTTCTTCAATTTATTATCCTCCTGAAAATCATCTGTTCATATGTTTATTTTTAATACATGAATGATTATACAATCAATTGCGGATAAAATCAAGTATAAAAAGAAATTTATTTGAAATACATTTATAAATATACAAAAATAACGCTTGATTATTCATCTGGAGTCTTGTATAATACAGAAATAAATTAATTTACAATAAATTTTCATAAACAGACAGACAATGATCTATTATTTTGATAGAATAAATAATAGAAGAAATCATTCTGATTAGAACATTTGGAAAGGAAAGAAAAATGATTAAAGCATCTGTTATTGGAGGAACCGGTTACGCAGGACAAGAACTCATCCGCATATTGATGAGGCATCCGGAAGTTGAGATCGTGACGGTTGGCTCCAGAAGTTATGCCGGACAGAAATTCAGCGATGT
Organism: Acetobacterium fimetarium; assembly: GCF_014284475.1. Classification (GTDB taxonomy): domain Bacteria; phylum Bacillota; class Clostridia; order Eubacteriales; family Eubacteriaceae; genus Acetobacterium; species Acetobacterium fimetarium. Next base: position 10,886 of record NZ_WJBC01000020.1, read on the forward strand.
TTATGCAAACTATGAAAACCTCACTGATCTTATCTGCGAAGCAGCCAACATTCAGGAATTGGCAGAGCAGTCGGATGTTATTTTTCTTGCAATGCCTCACGGCATTGCATCTAAAATGGTGACCGATGAAATTTTGCAACAAACAAAAATTATCGATTTGGGAGCTGATTTCCGGCTGAAAGATATTGATATATATGAAGACTGGTACAAGACCGAACATTTCAACCAACCTTTACTTAAGGAAGCCGTTTATGGATTGTGCGAATTACACCGCGATGATATAAAAAAAGCACAGCTGATCTCAAATCCGGGTTGTTATACAACCTGCAGCATCCTGAGTCTGGCACCGCTTGTCAAGAATAATCTGATTGATGTAAACAGCATTATCATCGATGCAAAATCAGGCGTCACCGGCGCCGGACGAAGTGCCATTCTGACTTCCATGTATTCAGAATGCAATGAATCCATCAAGGCCTATAAAATAGGGGAGCATCGACATACGCCGGAGATTGAACAGGAATTAGGCTTGTTAAGTGACAGCTGCTTTAATCTTTTGTTTACGCCGCACCTCGTTCCGATGAACCGCGGCATTCTGGCGCTGTCCTATGCGACTTTAACAAAGTCAATCACCCAAACTGAGATTCGGGATCTTTACAAGGCGTTTTATCAGGATGAATACTTTGTCCGTCTAACCGGAGATCGGATGCCGGAAACACGCTGGGTCAAGGGAACCAATTTCTGTGATATTGGAGTGAAGCTGGATGAACGAACCAACCATGTTGTGGTGGTCGGGGCGATCGATAATCTGATCAAGGGAGCCGCAGGTCAGGCGGTTCAGAATATGAACATTGCTTTTGAGCTGGATGAAAAAACAGGAATCGACTTTATTGCTGATTTCCCGATTTAATATAGGAGTTAAAGAGATGAAAATAATTAAAACAGGTGGCGTAACAACACCGGTTGGTTTTAAGGCTGGTGGCATAAACTGTGGAATTAAGTCAAATGGCAAGAGTGATTTGGCAATTATCTATTCGGAGGTGCCGGGAGCGACGGCCCTGCTGACAACGACGAATCAGGTGAAGGCAGCCCCGATTCTCTGGTGTAAGGAAGTCATCGTCAACCCGTACAAACAGGCGGTCGTTGTTAATAGCGGCAATGCCAATGCCTGTACCGGCGAACCCGGAACCGCAGCGGTGAAGCTGACGGCGGATAAAATGGGCGAAGCGCTTGGCTTGCAATCAGCGGATGTTCTGGTGGCGTCGACTGGTGTGATCGGTGTCGCATTGCCGGTTGAAAAAATTCTTGCCGGCATTGATGCACTGGTTCCCAAACTGGGGAATACACTTGAAAACGGAGAGCTGGCGGCAAAAGCAATCCTCACCACCGATACTGTAATGAAGACCATTGCTGTTGAAGTCGATATTCAGGGAAAACCGGTGAAAATCGGGGGCATGGCAAAAGGTTCCGGGATGATTCATCCGAATATGGCAACCATGCTTTCGTTCGTAACCACCGATGTGAATATTGAACCGGCGCTGCTGCAAAAACTGTTAAAAGAGACAGCCGTTGATACCTACAACATGATTTCAGTGGATGGGGATACCAGTACCAACGATATGGTGACCGTGATCTCAAATGGGATGGCTGGAAACAGTAAGCTGGAGGAAAACACACCGGATTATGAAATATTCAAAGAAGCTTTTGTGTATGTTCACAAAACCCTGGCCAAAAAAATCATTCGCGACGGTGAAGGTGCCACAAAGTTTGTAGAGGTCGAAGTTTTTGGAACAAAGACAAAAGACGATGCCAGAGCGATGGCCAAGTCGGTGATCACTTCAAATCTGGTAAAAACGGCTTTGTTTGGTGAAGATGCTAACTGGGGGCGGGTTCTCTGCGCGTTGGGTTATTCTGGCGTTGCGTTTGATCCGTTAAAAGTTTCATTGGTTTTTTCAAGCCAGGCCGGGATGATTACCCTGCTAAGTGACGGGGTTCCCATTGCTTTTGATGAAGATGAAGCCAAAAAAGTATTGTCCGAAAAAGAGATCAATATTTCAGTTGAACTCAATGAAGGGGATGAAAAGGCCGTCGCATGGGGTTGCGATTTGTCCTATGAGTATGTTAAGATAAACGGCGACTATCGCAGCTAAAAAGATAAAGTCTTTGTGCCAGCTTAACAGGCAGGCGGCGAACACCCCGAAACATCGGAGTGTATAAAAATAACAGAGAAAGAAGTAATCAATGGAAAAATATATTGAAAAGGCGAATATTCTGATTGAAGCCTTACCTTATATCCAACAGTTCAAAAAGAAAACCATGGTCATCAAGTATGGCGGCAGTTTTATGTATGACGAGGAGATTAAACAGTCCGTCATGGATGATATCGCGCTGATGCGGTTGGTGGGGATTCGCGTCATTATGGTTCATGGCGGCGGGAAAGATATCTCAAGTATGTTGAGTGATCTTGATATTCAAACCGAGTTTGTCGATGGATTGCGAATCACCAACGAAAAAGTGGTGGAAGTTGCGGAAATGGTGTTGGCGGGAAAGATCAACAAGGAGATCGTTCAACTGCTGCAAAATCGTGAAATCAGTTCGGTTGGTCTTTCAGGTAAAGACGGGGGAATGATCAAGGTCAAAAAGAAATTTGTCAACAACCTTGATATCGGTTTTGTCGGAGAGATTATTCATGTCGACAGCCGGATTTTAAGCACCCTGATAAAAGAGGACTATCTGCCGGTCATCGCGCCGATTGGCACGGATAAAACCGGACAAAGCTATAACATCAATGCAGATCATGTCGCCTATGCCGTTGCCAAAGCGGTAAAGGCTGAAAAACTGATCTATCTGACCGATACGGATGGGGTTTACATGAATCCGGATAATCCGGATTCAATTATTCGTCGTCTTTCTGCGGAAAGTGTACCAAAGCTGATTGAAGAAGGCGTTATATCGGGTGGCATGATTCCGAAAGTTCAGAACAGTGTGGATGCGATCAACGGAGGCGTTAATTCGGTTCATATCTTAGACGGAAAGGTTCAGCATTCGCTGCTGCTTGAGCTCTTTACTGCCGCCGGTGTGGGAACGATGATTCGCCGTTCAATCATTTAGGAGGACAAAATGGATTTAATTACTCGTGCAAACAATGTGATCATGGAAACCTACAAGCGTTTTCCATTGGTCTTCGATAAAGGTCAGGGTTGTGTGCTGACGGATATCAACGGCAAACAATACCTCGATTTTATGGGCGGTATCGCAGTCAACTCACTGGGCTACGCTGATCCGGGACTGATGAAGGCAATGAAAGAACAGATGGAAAAACTGGTTCATGTGTCCAATCTTTACTGGACAAAACCGGGGATTGAGCTGGCCGAACTGCTGACAAAAGCAAGCGGACTGGACAAAGTCTTCTTCTGCAATAGTGGCACAGAAGCCTGTGAAGCGGCCCTGAAACTCTGCCGAATTTACGGAAAACTCAAAAAAAGCCCGGCGGCGGTGGAAATCATCGCCATGGACCAGTCTTTCCACGGTCGAACCTACGGCGCCATCACGGCGACCGGTCAGAAAAAATACCAGAAAAATCTGGAACCGCTGCTGCCGGAAGTTTACCATGTGCCCTACAACGATATCGAAGCATTGAAAGCCCGAATCAGTGAAAAAACCTGCGGGATCCTGTTAGAACCGATTCAGGGCGAAGGCGGGATTCATCCGGCTGATCCCGAATACTTAAAAGAAGTGCGAAAAATCTGTGATGAAGAAAACATCGTTCTGGTATTTGATGAAGTTCAGACCGGGATCGGTCGCTCCGGAAAATTGTTTGCCTATCAGCAGTACGGCGTGGTTCCTGACGTGGTGACTATGGCCAAAGGCCTCGGCGGCGGGGTGCCGATTGGCGGCATCATTGCCAAAAATCACGTTGCAGAAGTCTTTACGCCTGGCACACATGCGGCCACCTTTGGCGGCAACCCTTTCGTCTGCGCCACCGCAAAATACGTCATCGAAACCCTGACGGCTCCCGGATTTTTAGAATCCGTCGAGGAAAAGGGCGATTATCTGAAAACAAAACTGGAAGCATTAAAAAAAGACCATGCGTCAGTCAAAGAAGTCCGTGGCATGGGTCTGATGATCGGCGTTGAAGTTGATACGGATCTCTCGGAAATCGTGGCCAAAGCGATGGACAAGGGACTATTGATCATTACCGCCGGCACTAATGCCATTCGTTTTGTACCACCGCTGGTTATCACAAAAGAACAAATTGACCAGGCAGTTGCGATTTTCGCTGAATGTTTATAAATTAAGATCAAAATAAAAGGACAATAAGACGGTTGACAAAGTACCAACGTAGTACCGACAATTGTTATATCGTGTTGGTTGCATCAAGGCGGACATCTCGAAGAGTGTCCGAGCTTGCAGCAGCCAACTGATTAACAATTGTCGGTACGGGGTTTACCGATAACCTGAGGGCAATTATTTTCATTATGAAAATAATTGCCCTTTAAATATTTTTTTGCTAATGTTTCTTTAACAGGATCGAGGCGCTGGTGCCCTTTCCGAGTTCACTTTGGATCACGAGCTGGCCATGGTGAATGGTGACGATGCTGTCAATAATGGATAAGCCCAGCCCGGTACCGCCGGTATCCCGGGAACGGTCCCGGCTGATCCGATAAAATCGCTCTTTGATTCGTTCGAGTTCATTTTCAGGGATGCCGCAACCGGAATCGCGAATGGTGATTTCAGTTGTTTCTTCATCATGAACGGTGCCGATCAGGGTGATGGTGCCGCCTTCCGGTGTGTACTTGCGGCTGTTGTCGATCAGACCGCGGATGGCCTGGATCAGCAGTCCTTCATTGCCGCGGACAAAGGCCGCGCCGCAGGTTTCCAGTCGGTAGTCATGGTCCGGATCGATCATCAGACACTGGGAATAGACTTTTTCCAGCACAACGGATAGGTCCAGTACCCTGAAATCCTCATTGAAATAGTTGTTTTCAATCCGGGTGATCAGCAGCAGATCTTCAACCATTTTGCTCATGCCTCCGATTTCATCGCGAATGGCATCGATGGATTCGTTGCAGAGCTGCGGATCGTTTTTTCCCCAGTCCGACAGGATGTCGATGTAGCCTTTGATAACCGTCAGGGGGATGCGCAGTTCATGAGAAGCATCGGAGACAAAACGTTTTTGATTGTTGAAGGCAGATTCCAATTTTTGAATCATCTGGTTAAGTGATATAATCAGCTGATCGAGCTCATCTTTGTTGCCGGTTTCAGCGATCCGGGTATTCAGATTGTTTTCGGTGATGTTTCTGGCAGTTTCAGATATTTTAATCAATGGCTTCAAGGTATGCTTGGTGCCATAAATACCAATAATGATAATGGCGATCAGACCGACGATGCTGATGGACACCATCAGGACAAACAAGGTCGTCATGAAAACATAGCTGTCGTGAAGATTCTTCACGATTTGAATATAGATGATATCGCCGTCTTCAAGAACATAGTAAGACCCCAGGTAGTAGTAATCGGTCTGATTGTAGCGCAGCGAATTGACTGAAATTGTCTGGTTCTGCTTTTGCTCATCATCAAAACTGAACTCGAAGAGACGGAAATGGTATTTTTCCAGGTCGTCTGCCACAAGCAGGTCCGTCAGTATTTCAGAAGACTGATAAACATTGCCCTCGTTGTCGGAAAGCTGGTAGGCAATCTGGGAGTTGTCTTTGAAAAACGGGTACAATTTTTCGGAAATGACTTCCAGCCGCTCGCGGCCCGGATAACTGAGCAGAAGGGGCATGTTTTCGTCGATGGTATTGATGACATAGTCGTTGAAACGGATCATGGTCGACTGGCTTTCGTTCAAAATGAGTTGCTTGGAAAAGAAAAAAACCATCAGGAATGACAGAGCCAGCACAAAGGTTAAGGCAAGAATGAAGAAGTATACGATGCGGTGATAGATCTTGAGCGGCTTTTTTCGGCCGGGAATATTTAAGTTATCGAACCACATAACCGCGTCCCCTGACCGTTTGAATGCGTTTTTCATCATAATCACGGTCGATTTTATCCCGCAGGTATTTGATGTAGACATCCACAATATTGTCGCCGCCCTCATAATCAAAGCCCCAGACATTGTCAAGAATCTGTTCCCGCGATTGAACCAGATCATGATTGAGGACAAGATAATATAGAAGGTCAAATTCGGTGCGGGAGAGTTCAATCTCCTGAGCTTGCCGTTTCACACTAAAACTAATCAAATCAATTTCGATGTCTTTAAAATCAATGTGGTTTTTGGCTGGGTGTTCGGGGGTACTTTTTCGGATATTGGCTTTGATTCGGGCAAGGAGTTCATCAAAATTAAAAGGTTTGGTGACGTAATCGTCGGCGCCGAGTTCAAAACCTTTAACCACGTCTTTCGTTCCGTCTTGGGCGGTGACGAAAATAACGGGCAACTGACTGTTGCGGGATTTGATATACTGGAGCACCTCATATCCGGATGCTTCAGGAAGCATAATATCCAGGAGAACAAGGTCAAAGGCAGGGTGATCATTAAATGCTTCAATCCCTTCTCTGCCGGTAAAGGCTTTGGTTGTCACAAATCCGGCATGATTCAATTGCAGTTCAATGATCCGGGATATTTTTTTGTCATCTTCAACAATGAGTATTTCTTTCATGGTAACCTCCCAATTTAAGTAGAATCATATCATATTTTTCAGTTTTTATATAGCTTTAAGATTTCACAATTATAATCATACTATATGACTTTTAATAAAATTCAGAACGAGGAAGGAGTCGTTTTATGCGTATATTATTTGTAGAAGACGAAAAAAAGATAACCGATGCACTCCAGGAATTATGTAAGATTCAAAACATTGATTGCGACATTGCAAATGATGGGGAAGAGGGGTTGTTGTTCGCGCTCAATCCCATTTACGATGTGATTGTTCTGGATATCATGCTGCCGATAAAAAGCGGTATTGAAATTCTGCAGCAGATCAGAGATCAGGGCATTAATACCCCAGTTTTGATGCTGACGGCAAAAGGAACCATTGATGATAAAGTGAAAGGTTTGGATATGGGAGCGGATGATTATTTAATCAAACCTTTTTCAGCAAAGGAACTTTTCGCGCGGATTCGCGCCCTGGGTCGCCGTCCGGACCATGGTATCAAGGGCGAAACCATCGTTTTTGAAGATGTCAGCTTCAATACAAAAAAGAATATTCTACAAACGGTCAATAAAGAATTCAAACTTTCAGTTAAGGAAGCAAAAATTCTGGAAATGCTTTTAAAACGACCGAACCAGGTTTTTACCCGGGAACAGATTTTAGATCGGGTCTGGGGATTCGATAAAGAAGTGAATGAGAACAATATCGAAATCTATGTTCACAATCTGCGAAAAAAAATCATCGATACGCAAGTTAAGATTGACACGATTCGAGGGGTTGGTTATACACTTGGGAAAAAATAAATTGGGGTATGGAGACTCATGTTTAAAGAAATAAAACGAAAAATTACCATGTTCAATACGCTTATTCTGGTTATTTTCATGTTTGTATTTATCCTGCTACTGGGTTTTCTTGTAAAATGGAGTCTTAATCTTACCGGGGAAATGTATTTAACCAATGTTGGAAAAGAGATTATTCAAAACAATGGTGAATCTGATCCTTCACATATCACTTCGGTTGATTCTGTTCATGACAAAGTTGGCTATCAGTTTATTTTGTGGGACAGCAGCCGTACCGTAAAATCCATGAAGCTGGAAGACCGCAACTTGATCATGTTGGGTTATGAATGGATGATTCAGGGAAAGCAGGTATCCCAGTTCAGCATGATGACTTCGGACAATATCGAATATCGCGTGTATACGTTGCCGTATTCGAATAATAATAATGATTATGTACTACAGGTCTTTCAGCAGATTACCACGGAACAGTCAATTATTACTTATATTATTTCGTTCCTGTTTTTGATCGGGATTGGTTCCATTGCCGTTTTAATCCCGATGAGCTATTTTCTGGCGGGAAAATCACTGCAGCCGATCAAGGAGACCTTTGAAGATCAAAAGAAGTTCATTGCCAATGCTTCCCATGAATTGAGAACCCCTCTTACCGTCATCCAGACGAATGTTGAGGTGCTGAAACTCAAGGAAGAGGAACAGATTAAAGACAACATGAAATGGCTCAACAATATCGGGAGCGAAAGCGAAACGATGGCTAAACTCATTTCAGATTTATTGATCCTGGCGCAGGCGGAGAATCAGAGTTTGTCCATTGAGAAGGAGCTGTTTGATTTATCTTCGCTGTGCGAACAAATTGTTGTGCTGATGACTGAACTGGCAAATGAAAAAGAAATTGAGTTGAGTGCAAATATTGGACCGGCGATTCAATATCGCGGCGATGAGGAAAAACTCAAACAGGCGATCCGGATCCTGGTGGATAATGCCATCAAATACACCCCCGAGGGCGGTAAAGTTCAATTGTGTCTGGTTCAGGGAAAGCGAAACATCGCCATCGAAGTCAAGGATACCGGGGTTGGACTGACCGAGGAAGAAAAGGCGAAAGTATTCAGTCGTTTCTATCGGGTCGACGATGCCCGCAATCGGGAAACTGGCGGCGTTGGACTGGGCTTGAATATTGCCGATTATGTGGTCAAAAAACATGGCGGCAAAATAAAAATTGAATCAGTTCCCAATATGGGGAGCACGTTCTCGATTATTCTGCCGCGGGCAAATTTGAAATCGGAGACTAAAAAAAACAACAACCAAATGGATATGTTTTTATAAAAAAGTAAAGAAGTTCGAGCATCCGGCTGTTTTCGGTAAAACCAAAAACAGTCGTTTGATTGAACTTTTTTGCTGAAATTGATCGACTTTCGGTGCGTGGGACCGGTTCAAATAAAAGGTTGTTACTTTGCCAAAACAGTATGGTATAATAATCGAGATCCGATAGAATGGGAGTAGATATGGACAATGAATCAAAACGAGGATAAGAAAAAGAGCCGGTTTTCTAGATTCTGGAAGAAATATTCGAATGTGATTATTCTGCTTTTGATAGTTGGCGTGACAGTTGCCATTATTTTAACGCAGGTTGATCCGATCGAATTTCGTAATACGCTCGATCAAGCAAGAGGTGAATTTTTGCTTTTGGGGATCGGTTGCATCATTGTTTATTGGCTTTTAGAGGCCTATATGTTATTAAAGCTCTTGCGACGGGAAAACCCCAAGGAAAAATTTTCATTTGCATTTACGCTGATGATGGTCGGTCAATATTACAATCTGCTTGATCCCAGTTCAAGCGGCGGGCAACCGATTCAGCTTTACGCGATGTCAAAAAAAAAATATGGTCTGGGAACGGGTACCGCCGTTCTCGTCCAGAAATATGCACTGTATCAGATTACGATTACCTGCCTGGCAATCACTTCGATTATTTTTTGCGTGACTGAACTCAATCAGAGTTTAGATGCGGCCAAGTGGCTTATTGTCATCGGCCTTGCTTTAAATATCGCTGCTGTTGTGCTGATTATTATTTTGGTCTTTAATCCAAATGCGGCAAAGGGTATTTTATCAGGATGTGTGAAAATCCTATTTAGACTGCATCTGCTGAAAAAACCGGAAAAGTATCATAAAAAAGTCGATCATTTCGTTGGCGAATACAAGCTCGCCGTTGATGGACTGAAAAGTCAGAAAAAACAAACCGTTTATTTGTTTCTGATTTCTATCGTTCAGATGGTGGCTTTTTATTCAGTCAACCATTTTGTCTATCTGTCGCTGGGATTAAGCAGCATCAATGCAATAACACTCATTTCGCTGCAAGCGATCCTGTACGTAGCCGTGGCTTTTATCCCCACACCCGGTGCGGCGGGGGGGGCGGAAGCAGGGTTTTTATTGATATTCGGACCGATTTACGGAGCGGCTTATGCTCCGGTAGCGATGATACTGTGGCGAATGATCACCTTTTATTTTATTCTTGTATTTGGCGGCATTTATTTATCGATTCATTCCATCAAGATGGGCAAAGAGAAGGTAGCTGCTATCGAAGAAGAACTGTCAGAAGAGGTCGATTATCTGATTGAAGAAAAAAAGTGAAAATAAGAATGCTGAATAATAGAGTTCAAATACAGGGCTGTTTTATGATACGGGGTGAGCCGGTTATAATTTAACTGCCGGGTAATTGAACTTTTATTTCGTGCTGGCGGCGAAGCGTAAGGTCGCTTTGCAAAGGCCTGAAAGATGTTAAAAAAGAAAGGGTTATCAATGAACATTGTACTTTATCAACCTGAAATACCACAAAATACCGGAAACATTTCAAGAACCTGTGCTTTAACGGAGACGACGCTTCATCTGATCAAACCGCTTGGTTTCTCGCTGGATGAAAAGCATCTCAAACGGGCGGGTCTGGACTATTGGGATCTGCTGGATCTGCATATCTATGAATCGTTCGATGATTTTATCAAAAAGAACCCGGAGGCACAAATCTATTTACTGACAACCAAGGCCGAAAGCTACTATGATGCCATCGCTTATGATGAAAATGCCTATCTCATGTTTGGCAAAGAAACGGCTGGATTACCGGCTGAAATTCATGACGCGTATCCGGAAAATCGGTTTCGAATACCCATGAAAAACCATGCCAAAGCACGCTCGCTTAATCTTTCCAATGCCGTCAGTATTGTCCTTTTTGAAGCATTGAGACAACATCAATTCAAAGGGCTCATTTAACGATGAAAATTTATGAAAATAATTGAAAATCGCATTACTTTACACAAACAGTATGGTATAATAATTGATAATAAAAAAATTGAAATGATATAAAGTGACCATAGTCAAGGAGAATTTAGTGAAAACAATTCATGTTCAGAAGATCATTGATACTGTTGCTGAAATGTGTATTGAAGCCAATACGTTTTTATCGGAAGATATGCTTGAAGGCTTGCGTGCGGCAGAATCATCAGAAGAATCTGAAAACGGTAAAGAGATTCTTGAAACAATGTTGGACAATTTTGAAGTGGCCAAAAGTAAAGGGATTCCCATTTGCCAGGATACCGGAATGGTTGTCATGTTTGTGTCTTTCGGACAGGATTTGATGATTGCAGGCGGTATTCTGGAAGAGGCGCTGCAAGCTGGGGTGGCAAAAGGGTATGAAGAAGGATATCTTCGTAAATCCGTTGTTGCCGACCCGTTTATTCGAACAAATACAAACAACAACACCCCGGCGGTCATTCATTATAAAGTTGTGCCCGGCGATCAGTTGAAAATAAAAGTATTGCCGAAGGGGTTTGGCAGTGAAAACACCAGTGCCCTGAAAATGTTAAAACCATCGGATGGTATGGCTGGCGTCAAGGACTTTGTCATCAAGACCGTTGAATCCGGCAGCCCCAACGCTTGCGCTCCCATCGTTGTTGGGGTAGGTGTGGGTGGCACCATGGAAAAAGCTGCATTGATGGCCAAAGAGGCTCTGGGACGTCCTTTATGGGCTCATAACCCGCAGGAACACATTGCCGCTCTGGAAGACTATTTACTGGAAGCCTGTAATAGTTTGGGCATTGGCCCGATGGGTTTAGGCGGGGTTAATACCGTGCTCGGCGTCAATGTCGATGTTTACCCAACGCATATTGCCGGATTACCGGTAGCTGTTAATATTACGTGTTATGTCAACCGACATGTGGAAAGGGAGCTGTAAGATGGCGATTATCATGATAGAAACGCCCATGAGCAAATTGGCCCGCCAGAAGCTGAAAGCAGGAGATCACGTCCGAATATCAGGGATGCTCTATACGGCGCGCGATGCAGCACATAAAAGAATGATCGAAACGCTTGAAAGGGGTTTGCCGTTGCCGGTGGATTTCACCGATCAGTTTGTCTATTATGTGGGACCCTGTCCGGCAAAACCTGGAGAAATAATTGGTTCTGCCGGACCGACAACCAGTGGCCGGATGGATGTTTATACGCCGGAGCTTCTGAAAAGAGGGCTGGGCGGGATGATCGGCAAAGGAAACCGGAGTGAACGGGTAATCAATAGCATGATCAACCATGGTGCCGTTTATTTTGGCTGTGTCGGTGGTGCCGGCGCACTGCTGCAGAACTGTATCAAATCAGTCGAAATTATCGCATACGAAGATCTCGGAACAGAAGCCATCCGAAAAATTGAAGTGGAGAATTTTCCGGCGATTGTCGTAATCGATTCACAGGGAAATAATTTATATGAGACAGAAAGAAAAAAATATACAAAGAAATCTTGGATTTAAGTAGGAGGAATAGAAATGAAAAAAGCAGAAATGGTTATTCAAACATCATTGCGAAAGGGGGGGACAGATCCCATTTTCAAGATTGCCGGTCAAGCGAATATACAGATTAAAAAATGCGGACCGGAAGCGGTGATCAACTCAACGATCGGGGCACTGATGGATGACAACGGTGAGCTGGTTACGTTTAAGGCGGTATACGATACACTTAAAGCGTTACCGAATGCCTTGATCGCCAATTATGCCGGGCTGGCAGGACAACCGGATTATCTGGAAAAAGTCGTCGAAGCCTGCTTCCGGGATTGCAAACCGGAAGGTCATATTCGGGCGGTTGCAACGCCAGGCGGAACCGGCGCAGTCCGACATGCTTTTTGCAATTATACTGAGCTGGGTGATACCATTCTGATTACAGATTGGCACTGGGCGGCATATGAAACGATTGCGGACGATAACCACAGAAAAATTGCCACCTTCCCGCTTTACAATGAGGCCGGTACCTTCAATCTGGCGGGCTACAAAAAAAGCGTGCTGGAATTACTGGAAAAGCAAAAAAGAGTTTTAACAGTATTGAATACGCCGGCCCACAATCCGACTGGTTATACGATTTCTGATGACGAATGGAAAGAAATAAAATCATTTATTACAGAAACAGCACAGGCGCAACCGAATTCAAAGATTATTCTATTGATTGATCTGGCCTACATTGATTTTGCCGGTGAAGGTGATGATGCCCGACAATTCATGAAGATGATCACCGGAATGCCTCACAATGTACTGCCACTCTATGCTTTCAGCTGCTCTAAGAGTTATACGATGTATGGACTGAGAAACGGTGCAATCATCTGCGTGGCACCGACAGAAGAAATCGCCACTGAATTTGCCAATTCCTGCACTTATTCCAACCGTGGAAACTGGTCAAATGGAACCCGCGGAGCCATGGAAACCATTACCAAAATTTACAGTAATGAAGAGCTTTTTAATCAGGCAATGGCGGAACAAAGCTTTTACAAAGCAATATTGAGAAAACGTGCCGCCGCCTTTGTTGAAGAAGCAGATAAAATCGGTCTGAAAATGGTTACCTATCGGGATGGATTTTTCATCAGTCTGCCCTGTGATCATCCCAAAGAAATCAGCGACCTGCTGATGGAGAAAAACACATTTGTCGTTCCTTTGGGAAAAGGTCTTCGTTTTGCACCATGTGCCGTATCGGAAGAGAAATGCCGTCGTGCACCACAGCTGATCTTACAGGCGATGAAAGAAGTTGGAGATTGTTAGTTTCCGGATTCCTGTTTAAAAATTGAAAGGTGAAGAGATGAAAGTTAAAATCGTTGATGTCGCTCGAGAAGCAAATGTTTCGGTCGCTACCGTGTCACGCGTTGTAAATAATATTCCTTTGGTAAATGAAGAAACAAAGGAACGGGTATTAGAAGCCATAAAAAAGACCGGTTATAAACCGAATGCGATTGCAAGAAGTTTAAAAATTCAAAAAACAAATACCATGGGAATCATGATTCCAGATATCACCAATCCTTACTACACGGAGATTGTCCGTGGTGCGGAAGATGTCTGTGGGATTTACCATTATAATATTATTCTCAGTAATACGGATTTCAATCCTGAAAAAGAAATGAAATCCCTGAACGCATTGGTTGAAAAACAATGCGATGGCATTATTTATGTTGGAAAAGATTTAAGTGAAGAAATGCAAAAAGAGCTGATTGATGCGCCAAGTGAAGTCGTCCTGGGGTGCATTCCCGACGACAGCGGCTTTCTCAGCGGGGTGCTGATCAATAATGAGGCCGCCGCCTATGATCTGGCCAGTGAACTGATTAAAATGGGACATAAAAAGTTCCTGCTTTTCTTTGACGAGGTTGAAGAAGGCTATATTTATCAGGAACGAAAAAAAGGTTTCATGAAGGCTTTTACAGAGAATAATATTGAATTTGACGATAGCCGTATCCTCCAGGCAAAACTCAGTCTTTCAGGTGGGTATACCCTGATGGAGGAGGCCATCAATTCAGGCGTTGAATTTACCTGCGTCTGCTGCTTCAATGATCAAATCGCGCTTGGTGCAATTCGCAAAGCCGAGGAAATGGGGAAAAAAGTACCGGAAGATATCAGTATCTGCGGTTTTAATAACTTCTGGATTTCCGAATGGACAAGACCTCAGATTACCACAGTTGCTCAGCCCATGTATGACATTGGCGCCATTGCGATGCGGATGCTCATTAAATTATGTGAAAAAGATGGTGACCGGACAGTTAATAACGTTTACGTTCCTCATGAGGTTCTGATTCGAGACTCGGTTGCGGCAATCAAGAAATAAGAAGGACTTTAATGAAGTTTATTGACTGGAAAGAAACGGATCCCCGGATCAATCTTGCTTTCGAAGAATACGTTTTTAATCAAATGGACCAAAACGAGAGCTATTTTCTTTTATGGCAGAATAATAATGCCGTCATCGTTGGTAAACACCAGAATACCATTGAAGAGATCAATCAGGAATATGTTAAAACAAATGGCATTAAAGTGGTTCGACGGCTGTCAGGCGGCGGAGCGGTTTATCACGACATGGGGAACCTGAACTTTACATTTATCGTCAATGATAATGGAAGAAAACCGTTTGATTTTAAAACGTTTACCAGACCTCTGGTTGGAGCGTTGCAGTCACTGGGTGTCGATGCGGAGTTCAACAGCCGAAATGATATCGCCATTGAAGGCAAGAAGTTTTCAGGCAACGCTCAATATGCCAGTAGCGGCCGGATTCTTCATCACGGCACAATTCTGTTCAATTCAGAATTATCAGCCATTTCGCGTGCTTTAAAAGTAAAGAAAGATAAGATTGAGTCAAAAGGCGTAAAATCGATTAAAAGCCGGGTAACCAATATTGCAGATTATCTGGATGAAAGTTATTCTCTGGAAGATTTTAAAAAATTATTGCTTGCTTTCATGTTTAAGGATGAAAAGCTTCAGAAGATGGAACTGAGCGGTGAAGATTTTGCGGCCATAGAAAAAATCAAAAATGAAAAATACGGAACATGGGATTGGAATTACGGAAAATCACCAATGTACAACCTCAGAAAAGATCGGAAATGTGATTTTGGACTCATTACGATTCTTCTTCAGGTGGAAAAAGCGGTGATCAGGGATATCCATTTCTATGGAGACTATTTTGGCAATGGTGATATGCATGAGCTCGAAGCACTATTGACAGGAATTAAACCAAATGAAGAAGCGTTGTCAGCAGCCCTTGCAGGTGTTGAATTAGCCGATTATATCAATGGTTTAGATTCGAAAACTTTAATTGATTTAATTCTATATTAGAGCAAATAGAAAGGGAATATCATTGGAATCAAACAATATTACTCGGCTTCAAGTTGATGGGAAAGAGATCATTCTGATTGGCACAGCCCACGTATCAAAAAACAGTGTCGCTGAAGTTCGGGAAACGATCGAAAAGGAACGACCGGATTCAATCTGTATTGAATTGGATCAGCAGCGATATGATTCGATTCAGGAGAAGGAGTCATGGTCCAATACGGATATCGTGCAGATTATCAAAAGTAAACGGGCGGGATTTTTATTCGCGAACATTTTACTTTCAAATTATCAGCGAAAACTGGCTGAGCAATTTGGCATTGAATCAGGACAGGAGATGATGGAGGGAATAGCCTGTGCAAAGGAATACGGGGCTGAGCTGGTGCTGGCAGACCGCAGTATTCAGGTTACCTTTAATCGAATCTGGAGAGGCTGCAGCTTCTGGGAAAAAATCAAGGTGATCTTTTCGATTGCACTCAGTGTTGTCGATGATGAGGAGATTACCGAGGAAGATCTGGAAAACCTCAAGTCGGAAGATATGCTTAGTGCCGCTTTATCCGAAATGGGGTCAGCCTTCAAAGGGGTAAAAGAATATCTGGTGGACGAACGCGATCAGTACTTATCCCAGAAAATCAAGAATGCGCCCGGGAATAAAATCGTGGCCGTGCTCGGTGCAGCACATGTCCCGGGAATAAAAGAAGAAATCTACAAAGATATCGATGTGAAGAAGCTGGAGACCATCCCGCCAAAATCAAAGGTTGGAAAAGTGATGGGCTGGATGATCCCGATCATGCTGATCGCGATCATTGTCGCAACGTTTATCGTCAATCCGGGCTCTGGATGGGAACAGGCAAAATCATGGATTCTCTGGACAAGCCTGTTGGCGGCGCTGGGAACATTCATTGCCGGCGGTCATATTCTTTCAATACTAACATCCTTAGTGGTCGCCCCGATCACGACACTGCATCCGCTGTTGGCGGCGGGCTGGTTTGCCGGTATTGTGGAGGCGCACTATCGAAAACCGAAAGTTGAAGACTTTGAATCCTTGCCGAAAGACCTGGGCAGCCTGAAGGGACTTTGGCATAACAAGGTTACCAAGGTACTGATGGTTGTGGTATTTGCCAACCTCGGAAGCAGCCTGGGCACCTGGCTGGGCGGCATCAATATTATCGGGATTTTCATCAACACATTTTCATAAAGGCAGCTGAGGGAGTGCCAGTTGTCGTGTTTTGTTGATCAAAAAAACTTGTTTATATATTCAAAATAATATATAATTAACCACATTAGGAATTTTGAAAGGAGAAAACTATGAACAAAAAACTATTAGGCCTGACTTTGGCTGCTGTGATGTTGTTGGTACCGGCCTTTACGGGCTGTTCATCCGGAAGTAAAGCAGCAACGGAAGATGCGTTAGCAGATGGGGTTTTAAGTGTCGCGGTAGATGATACCTATTTACCGATGGAATTCAGAGACGATCAGAATCAATTAGTTGGTTTCGATGTCGATTTCGCGAAAGCATTGGGTGACGCATTAGGGGTTAGTGTAGAATTCAAAACGGTTGCATGGGACGGAATTTTCAATGGTTTGAATGCTAAACAATACGATGCGATTATTTCCAGCACCAGTATTACACCAGAACGTCAAAAGTCATTTAGCATGACGGATCCGTATGTTGCAAACGGTATAGTGATTGTATCGAGAAAAGATGCCACGCCAGTTAAAACATTCAAGGAACTTGACGGCAAGACCTTGGGCGCTCAGATTCAGACAACTGCTGATATTGCGGCCGGAAAATTAAAGGAACAACAAAGCGTTAACGTAGAGATCAAGGAATATGATGGCATGCTGGATGCATTCGCAGCGCTGCAGGGAAAACAAATCGATAATGTCATTACCGATGTTGGCGTCGCAATGTACTATGTTGCCCAGAATCCTGATCTGTTTGTTGTCAGTTCAGATGTTCTGACCAATGAACCCATTGGGATCACATCACGTTTAGAAGATAAGACGACAACAACAAAATTCAATGAGGCGATTAAAAAACTTCAGGATAATGGAAAATTAACAGAAATTTCCATGAAATGGTTTGGAACCGATATGACAAAAGATATTGATACAAAGCTTTCTGTTGTTGAGTAAAAAAAATAGAAATTAATAACTAAATCGAATAGGACTTGTAGCAGTTTCTGTGACAAGTCCTGTTCATGTGTTAACGTGAATGAAATTTCATAAATTTATTACGAAGGGAAGATCAATTTGTTAAATGAAACCCAATTATGGGCAATTTTTAATGGGACGGTCGTTACCATTGAAATTGCAATCGTAGCGATTATTTTTGGGGCGATTTTTGGCGTTCTGGTTGCACTTGGAAGAATCTCGAAAAACAAGCTGGCCAACGGATTATCATGGTTCTATATATGGTTCTTCAGAGGAACACCGCTATTGCTTCAATTATTTATTATTTATTATGCCATCCCGATTATCTATCTCGATGCGACGGGGATGACCTTTGAAATCAATCCGATGATTTGTGCTTTTGTTGCTTTTTCATTAAATTCGACTGCCTATCTTGCAGAGATTATTCGGGCCGCGATTGAATCGATCGATGGCGGACAGATGGAGGCAGCAAAGGCATTAGGCATGAGCTATCGACAGGCGATGACGAAAATTGTTATTCCGCAAACGTATAAACGACTTGTTGCACCAGTTGGCAACGAATTTATATTGCTGCTGAAAGATACCTCACTGGTATCGACAATTGCGCTTTTTGATTTATTGAGAACCGTAAAAACCATGGCCAGCGCTGACGGAAACTGGATCTATTATGTATATGCTGCAGCGATCTATCTGTTTTTAACTACGATTATCCAGGTAGTTTTTGATAAAATGGAAGTGAAACTTGGAGTTTACGAAAGATAGGGAAATTGATATGAGTATGGTAAAATTAGTGAATGTTCACAAATCTTTTGGGAATTTGGAAGTTCTTAAAGGAGTTAATTTAGAAATTCAGTCCGGTGAGGTGGTCTGCATCATTGGCGCCAGCGGTTCTGGGAAAAGCACAATGCTGCGTTGCCTCAACCATCTGGAGCGTATCACGGATGGAGAAATATACATCGAAGGTGAATTGACAGATAAACGTGAAAATAATAAAGATCTGATGAAGATTGACCCGGCTAAGGTACAGATCCTTTGTACTGAACTGGGCATGGTTTTTCAGAATTTCAATCTTTTTCCACATCTTTCGGTTATTGATAATGTAACAATTGCACCGATCATTGTCAAAAAAGCCAAAAAAGAAGAAATTGAAAAGGTTGCTTTGGATTTATTGAAAGAGGTGGGGTTGTCAGAGAAAAAAGATGAATACCCATCAAGGCTTTCCGGTGGGCAGCAACAGCGTGTGGCTATTGCCAGAGCGCTGGCGATGAATCCCAAAATAATGATGTTCGATGAGCCGACTTCGGCGCTGGATCCGGAACTGGTTGGTGAAGTATTGGCGACCATGCGGCATCTTGCTGAAAAAGGGATGACCATGATTATTGTAACCCATGAAATAGGATTTGCCAGAGAAGTCGCCGATCGGGTGATTTTTATGGATCAAGGCGTCATCTGCGAGCAGGGAACGCCGGAAGAAGTCATCTTACATCCGCAAGAAGAACGAACAAAAAGCTTCCTCAACAAAATACTTTAGAAAAATATTAAAAATTGTCTTTTAGGCAATTTTTTTTATTTGCTTTAAAATACATGGCATGGTACAATCAGTTCATGCTAATTTTTGGAGGGATCAAAATGATACAGGCTAATTTTCATATCCATTCTGAATATTGTGATGGACAGAATACTTTAGAAGAAATGACAAAAGCCGGAATCGCAGCAGGACTGAAAAGTATCGGATTTGCAAGCCATATGCCGTTACCATTCAAAAATGATTGGACGATGGATGAAGCAAAGCTCAGTCATTATTTTGAAGAAATCAGCGATCTTAAAGAAAAATATGCATCATCAATTGAAATATACTGCGGGATGGAAATTGATTATTTTATCGACCGCCAGGATATTTCAGAACTTGCAAAAGAAATCTTGCCAAAATTGGACTACACGATTATGTCCATTCACACCATCGGATCCACTTACGGTAATGAAGTTTCATACATCGATGATACCCGCGAAGATTTTGCCAGGGGTATCAAAAACTACTATGATAACCAGCCGCAGCAGTTTATCGAGGCCTACTATAAGGGCATCGGTGAGATGGTATTAAGGCATCAACCTGATGTTCTAGGTCATATTGACCTGATTAAAAAGTACAATCAGGAGAATTTCTTCTTCGATGAAAATGATTTCTGGTACCAGGAGACAGTGAAAAAATGCCTGGATACGATTGCCGAAACAAGGACTCGAATGGAGATTAACACCGGCGCAAATATGCGCGTACCAGGTGTTGGCCGCTATCCTTCAGACTGGATGATTCCGGAGATGGAAAAAAGAAAAATCCAGATCACGGTTGGCGGTGATAGCCATTCAGTTGAAGGGATCGTAAATGAATACAATGAAGCGGAAATGTTTCTATTAAGCTGTGGATACAAGGAATACTGGATGTTAAAAAAAGGCCGCTGGGAAGCACAAGCTTTAGGGGTGTAAAATGGATAAGCTCGATCGCAACAAAATCCTGTACATCCTCATTGTGCTTGTTTTTTTGGGCATTTTTTGGGGGTGGTATCATTTGAAAACTTCCAGCGGGACGCAAATGAGCGTAACGGATGCCGAGAATACAAGCGAAAACAGCAGTGAAACCGACAGCGATGCGAAAGACGAAAAAGTCATGGTGCATATTACCGGTGCCGTTTTAAATCCCGGGGTCGTAACCTTGAATCAGGATGCCCGTTTAGCTGAAGCGATAGCGGCGGTTGGCGGTTTGACCGATGGCGCTGACATCAGCAGTCTGAATCTGGCCAGAAAAGTGAAAGATGAAGAAAAAATTCACGTTCCCGTCACCGGCGAAGTTGTCGAAACGGCTCAGACGGGAGCAACGAATAAAATAAATATTAATACGGCAAGCCTTGAGGAACTCAAAAGTCTGCCTGGAGTTGGAGAAGTGATTGCCCAGGCAATCATCGATTACCGGGAAAAAAATGGCAGTTTTACCAATCCGGAGGAATTGAAGAATGTAACCCGGATTGGTGATAAAATATATGATGGCTTGGCTGAATCAATAACGATATGAAAATGGTTACATCGACGTTTGGTAATAAAAGATTATCAATAGAGATTAAAATATTAGATTATATGTTTACATTCATAATATATGTGTTATACTTAATAGTAGAATTTAGAGTTAAGAGTAAGGAAAGGGTTGACCATGGAGTTATCAACTAGAGAAAAGGAAATTATCGAAATAGTAAAGCAAAAACAACCCATAAAGAGTACTGAAATAGCCGAAATTTTAAAGATCAATCGAGCAACGATTCGACCTGATCTGAAAATTCTGACCATGCTTGGAATTCTCGAAGCAAAAAGAAAGGTTGGTTATTATTATACTGGTCGTTCGCTTTTGCATATACTTGGTAGTTATATCAAGACAATCAGTGTGATGGAAATCCAGACAGAGCCGACGGTTGTCGAGGAGACAACTTCAATTTATGATGGGATCATCACAATGTTTACCAAAAATGCCGGAACCTTGTATGTTGTGGATGGTAAATACCTGTCAGGGATTGTATCGCGTAAGGATTTTATAAAAGCGATGATCGGAAGAGAAGAGGTCGAGTCCCTGCCGATTCCGCTGATTATGACGCGGATGCCGAATATCATTTATCTGGAACCCACTGAATCGGTTTATGATGCCGCTTACAAAACCATGTTTTATGAGGTGGAATCATTGCCGATCGTCAATAAGGAAATTGACGAAAAAGGCAATCAGCGATTAGTACTTGTTGGGAAAGTATCACGCACCAACATCACCCGTTATGTGGTGAATATGGGCGAAAATACGGAGTGATGAGGTAGCTTAATGAAAGACATTGTAATTTTCGTGGTTTCTGATACACTGAGCGAAATTGGCGAGCTTTTGGTCAAGGCCGGCAAGAGCTGCTTTGAGAGTTCAATTCGCGAGGTACGGTTTCATCCTTTCATCAATGACCGGCAGGGAATTGATTATTTATTGGAGCTGGCAAAAAAAGAAGACGGACTGGTGGTGTACACCTTTGATTCTTCGGAACTGAAGAGCTACATGGAAACAGAAGCAAAACGTTGGAACATTCCGATTTATGATGTCATGGGATCCCTGGTGGAAACATTAAGAGGAATCACTGGTGAAGAACCGACAAAAAGCTTTAAACCAACATCTGAATTGGATGATCATTATTTTAAAAAGGTCGCCGCCATCGAGTTTGCTGTGAAATATGACGACGGTAAAAATACCACTCACCTTGATGAAGCGGATATCATTCTAATCGGTGTTTCGCGCACATCAAAAACGCCGATTAGCATTTATTTGGCAAACAACAATTTTAAGGTGGCCAATATACCCTTAATGCCGGAGGTGGAACCGCCTCAGGAATTATTTGAAATTTCGAACAAAAAAATATTTGGACTTATTCTGGATCCAGATCACCTTGTGGACATTCGAACTGAACGTTTGAAAGCAATGGGTCTGACAGGAACTTCTAATTATGGAAGTTACGAAAGAGTCATGATGGAGTTAGAAAAAGCACAACAGCTTTTTGATAAATTGGGATGTATGGTCATAGACGTAACATCGAAGGCAATTGAAGAAATTGCTGCTATTATACTTGCAAATATAATGAGGAGGTAGACAAAATGTCTAAAAAATGGGTTTATTTGTTTGAAGAAGGTAACGCAAACATGAAAGAGTTACTAGGGGGGAAAGGTGCCGGATTAGCGGAGATGACAAACATTGGGTTGCCTGTTCCGCAGGGTTTTACAGTAACAACTGAAGCATGCACCGAGTATTACAATCAGGATAAAAAACTTTCAGACGAAATCGTCGATCAAATCAATAAAAATCTTGTCATTCTGGAAGCAAAATGCGAGAAAAAATTTGGTAACAAAGCAAATCCATTATTAGTATCCGTACGTTCTGGAGCAAAATTTTCCATGCCAGGCATGATGGACACCATTTTAAACCTTGGACTTAATGATGAAACCGTTGCAGGAATTGCCGAGTCCACAAATAACGAACGATTTGCTTTCGACAGCTATCGTCGTTTCATACAAATGTTTGGTGATGTTGTTCAGGAAATCAGCAAAAATAAATTCGATAGCGTTTTGGAACATGCCAAAGAAAAAAATGGCTATAAAGATGATACTGAACTGACGGCTGATGACTTGAAGGCTGTCGTTGTAGCATACAAGAAAATTGTCAAAGAAGAAACCGGGAAGGATTTCCCACTGGATCCCAAAGAACAATTAATGATGGCAATTGAAGCAGTGTTCAGATCTTGGAACAATAACCGTGCGATCAGCTATCGAAATATGAATGACATCCCTCATGATATTGGAACCGCTGTCAATGTTCAGTCGATGGTTTATGGAAATATGGGAGACGACTGTGGAACCGGTGTTGCGTTCACCAGAAATCCTGCCACCGGACAGAAAAAATTGTTTGGTGAGTTTTTAATTAATGCTCAGGGTGAAGATGTTGTTGCCGGTATCCGGACACCGAAAAATATCGATGACCTCAAGGATTTGATGCCTCCAGTTTATAAACAATTCCATGAAACTGCGGAACTGCTGGAAAATCATTACAAAGATATGCAGGATATCGAATTTACCATTGAAAGAAACAAGCTCTATATGCTGCAGACCCGTACCGGAAAAAGAACAGCGGCGGCTGCTCTTCGGGCGGCAGTTGAAATGGTTGAAGAAGGTCTGATTACAAAAGAGGAAGCAATTTTGCGTTTAGATCCATTATCATTGGATCAGCTGCTGCATCCAACTTTTGAAGAAGCGGCGTTAAAAACTGCAGAACTGCTGGGAACCGGTCTTCCTGCTTCACCAGGTGCGGCCATGGGTAAGATTTATTTTACCGCTGAAGCTGTTTGTGCGGCGGCAGCGAATGGTGAAGAGACCCTTTTGGTTAGAAAAGAAACGTCTCCTGAAGATATCGAAGGGATGAATGCTGCCAACGGAATTTTAACGGCTCGTGGCGGAATGACCTCACATGCAGCTGTTGTAGCCCGTGGTATGGGAAAATGCTGTGTTGCCGGATGTGAAGCATTCAAAGTGGATGAAGCGACCAAACAATTTGTTGTTGCCGGACAGGTGTTTAAAGAAGGTGACTATATTTCACTAAACGGCAGTACCGGAAAAGTATATAAGGGAAGCATCAAAACAGTAACACCGGAGCTATCTGGCAACTTCGGAAAAATTATGGAATGGGCTGATGCATTCAGAACAATGGGCGTTCGAACAAATGCTGATACACCAAGAGATGCTTCGGTGGCAATCCGCTTTGGGGCAGAAGGAATCGGGCTGTGCCGAACTGAGCACATGTTCTTTGACGAAGCCCGTATTCCCAGCGTGCGACGCATGATTCTTTCCGATACGAAAGAATTGCGGGAAAAAGCACTAGCCGAAATCCTGCCGATGCAAAAAGAAGATTTCATCGGTATTTATAAAGCAATGGAAGGCCGACCGGTTACGGTTCGTCTGTTGGATCCGCCTTTGCATGAATTCCTGCCGACTGATGAAAAAGACATTATCGCATTGGCAAAAGACCTGGGTCTCACCAAAGAAGATATGATGACAGTGATTCACGGATTGGAAGAGTTCAATCCAATGCTTGGCCATCGTGGCTGTCGTTTGGCAATCACCTATCCTGAAATTGCTGAAATGCAGACAAGAGCCATTATGGAAGCGGCTATTGAAGTGAAGGAAGCAACCGGTTTTGACATTGTTCCTGAAATCATGATTCCACTGGTTGGAATTAATGAAGAGTTGACTTATCTGGATAAAGTAGTCCGAAACACGGTGGAAACCGTCAAAGCAGAAAAAAAATCAGATATCAAATATCTGATTGGAACGATGATGGAAATTCCCCGGGCAACCCTGATCGCCGATAAGATTGCCGAAACTGCCGAATTCTTCTCATTTGGAACCAATGACCTGACTCAGATGACTTACGGCTTCTCGCGTGATGATGCCGGTAAATTCATAACCGATTATAAAGATAAAAATATTTTGCCAAACGATCCGTTCCAGAGTATTGACGTAGAAGGCGTAGGAAAACTGGTAGAGATGGGTGTGACTTTAGGCCGTAAAACAAAACCAAATCTAAAAGTTGGTGTCTGCGGAGAACACGGTGGCGATCCGAAATCCATTTACTTCTTCCATAAAGTGGGATTAAGTTATGTTTCCTGCTCACCATTCCGGGTGCCGATTGCCCGATTGGCAGCCGCACAGGCAGCACTTGGTCAAAGCGAAAACGACAAATAAGAAATTCTAATAAAAAAATCCTGGCTAATGTCAAAACATTAGCCAGGATTTTTTAAGGTGCCGAATTACTACTTGCATTTCTGCGGAGATGGATGACGTTCTCTGAATCCTTCAAGATCTTCGGTTGGACTATAAACTTTAAGTGACATTTTATCAAGGTCGAAATCGAATTCCAGGGGGCTGTCGCCCTTAAGATCTTTTAATACATCAACAATGAGATCACCATCATTAATCTCACTCATGGGAATGACAGCGACTCCGTGATCATCAAAACTGGCAGCTTTCACTTTTTCCTGAATCATTTCAATAACTCTTTTCTTGTCCATAAAAACACCTCTTTCTTAATATTTTGATTTAATTTGAGTATACCCTAAAAAGTTATCGCATAAACAATTTAAAAACAAAGAAAAATTTGAACGTTTCAAATTAGCGATACCCGCCGGTAGAATGCCCCAGAAACTTAATGATTCTTTAATTTTGTTTAAATTTCAAAATCGGGGATAAAAATAAAGGAAATTACTGATTTGTTAAGAATAAGATTAAATACGGAGTTGTCTTCATGATAACTGCATTAGAAAAAATAAGGGAAATATTGATGACAGCATATTATTCAGAGGAAGTAATTCAATCAGTTGTAGAAGCAAATGACATCGTCGATGTCGTTTCAGGTTACATGACTTTAAAACGAACAGGAAATTCCTACAAAGGAAAATGTCCGTTTCATAATGAAAAAACAGCATCCTTTACGGTGTCCAGCGAGAAGCAATTATATCATTGTTTCGGGTGTGGTGTCGGTGGAAATGTCATTACTTTCATTATGGAAATAGAAAAACTGCCTTTTGTGGATGCACTGAAATTTTTAGCGGCGAGAGTCAACCTGGTTCTGCCTGAAAAGCATAATGAACAGGAAGACCAGCAGGCCTATGAGAAGAAAAAGCGGCTCTACGATTTGCATCGGGATGCTGCGAATTACTATTACCGATGCCTGAAAACAAATCAATCAGGTATCGAGTATCTTTTAAAACGCGGTATTAGTCAGGAAACAATTAAAACGTTTGGTTTGGGTTACGCAACAGCAGATTGGGATCGTCTGTTTGGCTTTTTGAAAACAAAAGGTTACAGTATTGAAGAAATAATAGCATCGGGATTGGTACTGGTCTCTGAGAACAACCATCACTATGACCGTTTTCGAAACCGGATCATGTTTCCCATCGTTAATCCGCGCGGTCAGATCGTTGGTTTCGGCGGTCGGATCATGGCTGGGGATGCCAAAGGACCTAAATATTTAAATTCGCCGGAAACACTGATTTTTTCAAAAAGTTATGAATTGTACAATCTAAACCATTGCAAGAAATTTATCGATGAAGGACGAATCCTGATTGTCGAAGGGTATATGGATGTTATTTCTTTATATGAAAAGGGCATAAAAAATACCGTTGCGGCATTGGGAACTGCATTTACCGCATTTCATGGGAAAATTCTTGAACGATATGCCAATGAAGTGGTTCTGACCTTTGATGGCGACAGTGCCGGAGCAGCGGCGACAGAAAAAGCGATGAACATCTTGAAAAACACCAATTTAAATGTTAAAATAGTAATCTTGCCGGAAAAGGATGATCCGGACTCATACGTCCAAAAATATGGCTTTGATGGTTTCAATGATTTGGTATCCAACGCTTTAACGATTATTGAATATCAGTTGAGATTACTGAAAAAGAAAAATGATCTTACGCAAACCGATGGACGGCTGAACTATGGAAATGAGGCCATCAAAGTTTTAAAAGGTCTTTCAGGATCCGTCGAGATTGATTATTACAGTAAAATGGTTGCCAAAGAGACCGGCATCAATCAGGAAGTCATCCGTCGCGAAGTGATTCGCTCAAAAACAAACGCCAATCAGTCAACCGGGATAAATTTGAACAGGAAAGAGCCAGCGGATACAAAGATACCAAAAGCTTATGAAAAAGCTCAGCAACTGGCGATCCAGTATTGTTTGAAAGCACCCGATTCGATCGCAGCATTTCCAGGCGAGTACTTGACCGATGATTTTTATCAGAGATTGCTGACAAGTGCATCGGAAAGAATACAAGAAGACGGAAAAATTGAAATAAATCGATTATTATCTCATTTTCACGATCCTGGGGAGACTCAGATAATCGTTGAGCTGATGATGAATGAGAAGGAAGTTTCCCGGATCGATTACCAGGATGCACTGGAAATCATGAAACGTTTTTATAACAAGGCGCAACTTGGCCAACTTTCGGAGCAGATAAAAAGAGAAACAACGAATGGTAATGACGATGAGGTGGCAAAGCTCACCAATCAATTAATTGAAATGAAGAAAATGATGAAGGATAACGGGAGGCACTAAAATGAAACAAGAAAAATTAGAAGTCGTCATTGATATTGATGATGACGAAAATACAGCCGAAAAGATTGCTGTCGATCAAATGCCGGAAGTTCAACTTCTTTTAAAACGTGGTAAAACAAAAGGAAGCCTGAATAACCACGATTTTGAAGAAATTTTAGAAAAAATAGAACTGGATCCGGAAGAAATTGATTCGATCTATCTATTCCTTCAAAAGGAAGGAATAGAAATTGCTTTTTCAGATCTTGAACTGGAAGCCCTGGATGCTGCCGAGCTTGAAGAAGAAAATCAGAAAGAGCTTGAATTAGCTGATTCAGTCAGTGTGAATGACCCGGTACGGCTTTACCTGAAAGAAATCGGCAAGGTGCCATTATTGACTGGTGATGAAGAAATGGCGCTGGCCAAACGGATGGAAGCCGGTGATGACAGTGCCAAAAAAGAATTGGCTGAGGCCAACCTGCGTCTGGTTGTCAGTATTGCAAAACGCTATGTCGGCCGGGGCATGTCCTTCTTGGATCTGATTCAAGAAGGAAATCTGGGACTGATCAAAGCGGTAGAAAAATTTGACTACACCAAAGGGTTTAAATTCAGCACCTATGCAACCTGGTGGATACGTCAGGCGATCACCCGCGCTATCGCCGATCAGGCGAGAACCATTCGGATTCCGGTTCATATGGTTGAAACCATAAATAAACTGATCCGGGTTTCGCGACAGTTGCTGCAGGAGTATGGCAGGGAACCAACCCCGGCTGAAATCGGCAAGGAAATGGGATTCTCGGAAGAAAAAGTCCGTGAAATCCAGAAGATTGCTCAGGATCCGGTTTCCCTGGAAACACCGATTGGGGAAGAGGAAGACAGCCATCTTGGTGATTTCATTCAGGATGAAGATGCGCCGGCGCCGGCGGAAGCGGCATCTTACGCGTTGCTGAAAGAGCAGTTGATTGAAGTGCTGAACACCTTGACAGAACGTGAAGAGAAAGTTTTACGGCTGCGATTTGGTTTGGATGACGGCCGCGCCCGGACTTTGGAAGAAGTTGGTAAAGAATTCAATGTAACCAGAGAGCGGATCCGCCAGATTGAAGCGAAAGCTTTGCGCAAACTCAGACATCCCAGCCGCAGCAAGAAGCTCAAGGACTATTTAACGTAAAATGAATATTCAATTGAGTCCACGTTTGAAAGTCATTGCAGACTGTGTGATCGGGGCAAAAAGCATGGCCGATATCGGTACCGATCATGGCTATCTGCCGGTTACACTGGTTGCGGGAAATCAGGTATCAACCGCAATCGCTGTTGATGTCAATAAAATGCCGCTAGAAAAAACAAAGAAAATAATCAGCACGCATGGACTTGAAAAATCCATTGAGACCCGACTTGGATCGGGTCTTTCTGTGCTTGAACCAGGGGAAGTTGAAGTCATTGTTATTGCGGGAATGGGCGGGCTTCTGATTCGGGATTGCCTGAAAGCGGACAGTGCGGTTGCCCAAAATACAAAAAAACTGATTCTGCAGCCGATGAATAATCAAAAGATACTGCGACGATACCTGGAGGAAAACGGGTATCAGATCACCCGAGAAGAATTAGCCCAGGAAGACGAACGCATTTACGAAGTGATGGTCGTTGAGCCGGGAGAAATGGTGTTCACTAATCCACTGGAATACGATTTGGGCCATCATTTTATGGCCAACAAACATCCGTTATTGAAAGCTCTGATTGACCGAAAGATAAGTCTGGAAGAAAAGATTCGGGAAAATACCCGGGGAAAAGATACGTCCTTTGCAAGACAGCAGTTTCTGGCGAGCGAAGCGTATATAAAAAAACTGAATGAGGTAAAAAAATGTCTGTAAAACTCAGTGAAATAACCGGTTTGATCGAGAAAGTCGCGCCTAAAAACATCGCGGAAAATTGGGACAATGTCGGACTGCAGGTAGGGTCGAGCAGACAGCTGATCGAGCGGATCGTGCTGACTCTCGATGTAACCGCCGATGTGGTCAAGGAAGCGGTAGAGAAAAAGGCGGATCTGATTATTGCCCATCACCCCTTTATCTTTCATGGTTTGAAGACGCTTGCTGCGGACAATGAAAAAGGCCAATTGATTACAATGCTGATAAAAAATGACATTGCCCTTTACGTTGCCCATACAAATCTGGATAAAGCGGAAAACGGCCTAAACGACTTTTTGGCACAGCTGCTTGGTCTGGCAGACCGACAGACACTGGAGCCGTCAAACCCGGAAAACTTTGTTAAACTGGTGGTTTATACACCCCAGGAAGCAACGGATAAAATCATCGATGCTTTTGGCAAGCATGGTGCCGGTTCAATTGGCGACTACGACTATTGCAGCTATCGCTCATCCGGCATCGGCACGTTTCGTCCCCGGCCGGGTGCAAATCCTTATATTGGAGAAATTGATGCGATTACCAGTGTTGATGAAGACCGCATCGAAGCCATTGTTCCCAGGAATTCGTTGAAACAGCTGCTCATTCAATTGAAAAATAGTCATCCCTATGAAGAAATGGCTTACGATATCATTCCGCTCGAAAACGGCGCGTTCATTAATCAACGCGGATTAGGCAAAATCGGCTGGCTTAAGAAACCGATGCGGTCCGTCGACTTCATCGATTATGTGAAAAAGACTTTGAATCTGAAGGCCCTGCGAGCGGCGGGAAAGATGCCGGCAACGATTCAACGGGTTGCCGTTTGCTCAGGCGCCGGCGCCGATCTGATTGGGTTGGCCAAAGCAAAAAAAGCCGACGTGCTGATCACCGGAGACTTAAAATATCATGATGGTCAGCGGGCTCAGGAAAACAATTTCTGGGTAATCGATGCCGGACATTTTGGTACGGAGAAATGCGTGGTGGATTGCTTCAAGCAGATTATCCAAGCGGGTTTGCCGGAAAATTGCCCGGAAATATTGACTGCGGCATCGTCACAAGACTATATTTCAAATTACTAGAAATAGTTATTGAAATTCAGCCGCAAAAAATGTATACTATATTGATTTAGTAAGTCAGATAGTCGCACCCGGTTAACGCCGGTTGAGGAAAGTCCGAGCTCCCCAGAGCATGGTGCCGGGTAACACCCGGTGGAGGCAACTCTAAGGCCAGTGCAACAGAAAGTATACCGCCAGCAATGGTAAGGATGAAAGGGTGAGGTAAGAGCTCACCAGCGGTGTGGTGACACATCGGCTATGTAAACCCCACCTGGAGCAAGACCAAGAACGGACTTTAAAAGACGGCTGCTCGTCGTTGTCCTATGGTAGGTCGCTGGAATTTATTGGCAACAATAAATCGAGATAGATGACTATTTAAACAGAACTCGGCTTATAGACTTAGTAAATCACCATTGTCAATTAAGGACTATCGTAAACTTTGCGATGGTCTTTTTTGCATCTTAAACAGAAAAAACGCAATTTAAAGAGTTTATTCTTTAAAATAATGCGTTTTCTTTTGAATGTTAACAACTATTTGTTATAATAGAATGAAAATAGCGGGATGTTTGGAGAATCGAACTTGGATAAATTTGGGAACAAGAATATTGTATTAGCAATTGACTGCGGCACAAGAGGGATCAGAGGGATCCTTTTTGATGACTTTGGAAATGAACTGGGAAAGAGCGAGCAAATTTTTGACGGCTACTATTCAAAATCGTTTCAATGGAAGGAAGCACCACCGGAAATGTTCTGGAATGGTTTGGTGGACGTAGTCAGGGAGCTCAATCAAAAAGACCCGGTTCTTTTTAATGCAATTCAGGGCATGACGGTATCATGTCAGCGTGATGTCATCACCGTGGTTGATAAAAAAGGGGAACCGCTGCGTGATTTCATCAGCTGGCTGGATCGAAGAGAACTGGATGAGGCACTGCCATTTGGAATCCCCTATGCCCTGCTGTTTAAAATGATTGGATTCAGTGATGCTGCAAAATCATTCAGTCGCTTAACCCATGCCAATTGGATCAAAGTGCATGAACCGGAGCTCTGGGAAAAAGCTGATAAGGTGGTTCTTTTATCCACCTATCTTGTCACGAAGCTGACCGGGCAGATCAGGGACAGTCGTTCGGCCATTGCCGGGCATCTGCCCTTTGATACCAAAAGGAAACAATGGTGCAAAAAAAATGATGTCAAGTATCAGATCATCCAGGTCGAACCGGAAAAATGTTATGATTTGGTCGATTCGTTTGAAATTATCGGCAAACTGACGCCGGAGGCATCGCAATTAACCGGTTTGCCCCTAGGCCTTCCCGTGGTGTCATCGGGCACCGATAAGGGCTGTGAAACGGTCGGAGTGGGAGCGTTAACACCGGAAACGGCCAGCATTTCTTTGGGTACCCAGTCGACGGTGGAAATTTCCACTACGAAATATGTTGAACTGTATCCTTTTTATCCCTCCTTTGCAGCGGTTCAAAACGATGCATACAATCCCGAGGTGACCATTTATCATGGCTTTTGGATGGTGAACTGGTTTGTTAAAGAATTTCTGGAACCGGTAAATCCCGATGCGCTTCATACCCTTCTGGAGGAGTATCTCAAGGAGACAACGCCAGGTGCGGATGGCCTCGTCCATCAGCCGTACTGGGGAATGGAGGCCTTCAAACCAGAAGCGCGAGGTTCCTTCATCGGCTTCACGGAAGGCCACACCAAGAAGCACATCTATCGGGCGATTGTTGAAGGATTGGGATTTGGCCTGCGGGAAGGACTGGAACTGATTGAATCAAAAACGAAAATCCCGGTGCAAACCATCGGTCTTTCGGGCGGCGGATCCAGAAGTGATGGTGTTACCCAGATTATGGCGGATATCTTCAACCGACCGGTCTATCGGGTGCAGACCTTTGAAACAACGGGATTAGGTGCAGCGATGGCGACGTTTGTGGGCTTGGAACATTTTGAAAGCATTGAAAAAGCCGGCGAACAGATGGTGCATCAGTCACAGGTGTTTACCCCGGACCCGGCGAATGTGAGAAAGTATTCAGGAATTTATAATAAAATATATAAGAAACTCTATGGTCGCGTAAAACCGCTGTATCAATCGTATCAATAAAATGCAGTACTGCTGACATATTAGAAGAAGAGGTCATAAGATTTAATGAAAAACAATTATAAAATGGGCATTGACATTGGTTCGACCACCATCAAGGTGGTCATCATTGATGAAAAAAATGAAATTGTCTACGAAGAATATCGCAGACATTTATCGAATATTAAAATAACAATCGTTGATTTGTTAAAGGAAACCTATGAAAAAGTAGGCGATTTGCAGACCAAAGTATGTGTTACCGGATCCGGCGGTTTAATGATTTCCCAGTGGCTGGGAATACCCTTTGTGCAGGAGGTGGTCGCGAGTACCCTGGCAGTTGAACGCTGTATTCCGCGGACTGAAGTTGCGATTGAACTCGGCGGCGAAGATGCTAAAATAACATTTTTCAAGGGGACTGTTGAACAGCGAATGAACGGGACCTGCGCCGGTGGAACCGGAGCATTCATCGATCAGATGGCGGCGCTGCTCAAGACTGACGCCGACGGACTCAATGAGTTATCAAAAGAGCATTCGATGATCTATCCGATCGCATCACGATGCGGTGTTTTTTCCAAAACAGATGTGCAGCCGCTGATCAATGAAGGGGCCGAAAAATCGGATATTGCGGCGTCGATTCTGCAGGCAGTCGTCAACCAGACGATCAGCGGTCTGGCATGCGGACATCCGATTCGGGGGAATGTCGCCTTTTTGGGTGGACCGCTGTTTTTCCTGTCTGAACTGCGACAGCGTTTTATCGAAACGTTGAAACTCACTGATGATCAGATCATTTTTCCGCAGAAATCCAATTTGTTTGTCGCCATCGGAGCCGCCTATTCGGCGGAAAAAGAACAAACCATCGACTTCAAGGATCTGGTTGCCGCAGTGAAAAATCTGGATGCCGTCTCAGAAAATGAAGTGGGTCGGTTGGAACCACTCTTTGTGAGTCAGGTAGAACTGGACCGGTTCCGAGAGCGCCACAATAAAAATACCGTAACAAGAGCCGAACTGCAAAACCATACCGGATGCTGTTTTTTAGGCATCGATGTGGGCTCTACCACGACAAAAGCAGTCTTGATCAATAGGGATGGAGAACTGTTGTACAACTACTATGGCGGCAACGAGGGCAGCCCCTTGGCTCAGTCCATAAAAATCATCAAGAAGATATACAATGCCCTTCCGGCGGGTGCTTACATTGGCAAATCCACCGTAACCGGTTATGGCGAAAGCTTGATCAAGCAGGCGCTAAAAATCGATATCGGCGAAATCGAAACCATTGCTCACTATAAAGGCGCGCGGTATTTTCGACCGGAAGTTGATTTCATCCTCGATATCGGCGGTCAGGATATGAAATGCATGAAGATAAAAAATGGGACCATTGACAGCATTATTCTCAATGAAGCCTGTTCATCGGGATGCGGTTCGTTTCTGGAAACCTTCGCAAAATCTCTGGGGCTGGAAATGGATGCTTTTGTTGAAGCGGCGTTAAAGGCCAGGAATCCGGTTGATCTCGGTACCCGCTGCACCGTTTTTATGAACTCCAAGGTTAAACAGGCTCAAAAAGAAGGCGCGGAAGTTGGGGATATCTCAGCGGGGTTATCCTACTCCGTCA
Organism: Acetobacterium fimetarium; assembly: GCF_014284475.1. GTDB lineage: Bacteria > Bacillota > Clostridia > Eubacteriales > Eubacteriaceae > Acetobacterium > Acetobacterium fimetarium. The sequence goes on from NZ_WJBC01000020.1 coordinate 44,865, forward strand.
TTCGCAACGCTTTGCAGAAAGTCATCAAGATTCATAATCCCAAAGAGCTGGGTGAACACATCATTGTTCAGGGAGGAACCTTCAACAACCAGGCCGTACTTCGCACCTTTGAAAAAATAACCGAAAAAGAAGTCACCCGTCCGGATATTGCCGGTTTGATGGGGGCTTTTGGATCAGCCCTGATTGCCAGGGAAAACTATACTACCGGAGAACGCAGCAATCTTTTAAGCCTGGAAGCTTTGGATGATTTTGATGTTGAAGTCAGCCACCGCCGTTGCGGTGGCTGCAGCAACAATTGTCTTTTGACCATCAACCGGTTCAATGATGGCAGCCGCCACATAACCGGAAATCGCTGTGAAGTCGGAGAAGGTATTTCCAAAAAGAACAAAGACCTGCCCAATCTTTATCAGTACAAATACAAACGTATTTTCAATTATGAGACCCTGTCGTCTGAAAAAGCACCCCGAGGCGTCATCGGGATTCCGCGAGCATTGAATCTCTATGAAAACTATCCGTTCTGGCATACGTTTTTCACCAGTTTGGGGTATCGCGTGGTTCTGTCGCCGGAGTCTAACCGAAAGATCTATGAAAAAGGAATGGAAAGCATTCCCTCCGAATCGGTTTGTTATCCGGCTAAGCTGGTACATGGTCATATCCAGAGTTTGATTGATCAGGGCATCAAGCTGATCTTCTATCCCTGCATTCCCTATGAAGAAAAGGAGTTCAAGGATGTCGACAACTGGTACAATTGCCCGATCGTCATGTCATATCCGGAAACGATCAAACATAATCAGGATGATATCCGCAAAGAAGGCATCACGTTCCTGAATCCCTTTGTGCCCTTCGACAATGACCAGCGTCTGGAAGAGCGACTTGGCGAAATCTTCAAGGACTTCGGCATCAGTGCTGCAGAAATTGCGACGGCAATGACTGCGGCGATCGAAGAACGGGAAGCCTTCCGAAAGGACATTGAAAAAAAGGGCGAAGAAACCATTGCCTATCTTAAAGAAACCGGGCAAAAAGGGATCGTGCTGGCAGGGCGACCCTATCATATTGATCCGGAAGTGAATCACGGACTGGATAATATCATCACCGGTCTGGATATGGCAGTACTGACCGAAGATTCAATCGCACACCTGCATAATGAAAATGAGGAAGAACCCTTCCGCGTTCTGGATCAGTGGAAATATCACAGCCGTCTCTACAAAGCGGCAGAGGTGGTCAATCAATATGATTTCCTGGAGCTGGTGCAGTTGACTTCCTTCGGTTGTGGACTAGACGCGGTCACCTCGGAACAAACCCAGGAAATCCTTGAAAGTTGCGGCAATATTTATACCTTAATCAAAATTGATGAGGTGAATAATCTCGGTGCCATTCGAATTCGAATGCGGTCGTTAAAAGCGGCGATGATTGAACGGGATAAAAACGATATAATCGTGCCGGTAAAACCACTTAAACAGCGGGTCGTCTTTACGAAAGCAATGAAGAAAAACCACACGCTGCTGGCACCCCAGATGTCGCCGATCCATTTCGACTTTATCGAAGATGCCATGAGAAGTCAGGGGTATAACGTTGAGGTGATGCCCAGCGTCGACAATGCGGCCATTGATGAAGGCTTAACCTACGTCAACAACGATGCCTGCTATCCCACCATCATCACAACGGGTCAGATTATGGCGGCGCTAAAATCCGGGAAATATGATCTCGACAATGTCTCAGTGTTAATGACTCAGACCGGCGGACCCTGCCGGGCTTCCAATTATGTTGCCTTTATCAGAAAAGCGTTGGAATCAGCGGGAATGTCGCAAATTCCGGTTATTTCAATCAGCGCCATCGGACTTGAAAAAAACCCGGGATTCAAGCTGCGTCTGCCGCTTCTTTCCCGACTGCTGATTGGGATTGTCTACGGCGACCTGATGCAGCGGGTCACCAGTGCGACCCGTCCTTACGAACTGCATCCGGGATCAACGGAAGCGATTTATCAATCCTGGCGGAAAAAAATCAAGGAAAATGTCAGGAACGGCAGTCTTCGTGAATTCAAGGGAAATGTTCAGGCGATTGTAAAAGAATTTGATGCCTTGCCGCGAATTGACAAGAATATTCCCAAGGTTGCGATTGTCGGAGAGATTCTGGTTAAGTACCACCCCACGGCGAACAACAATCTTCAAAAAGTACTGGAAGATGAGGGCGCAGAAGTGGTGATGCCGGACATGATGGATTTCTTCTTATACTGCTGCTACAATCAGGTGTTTAAATATGAAGAACTTTCCGGAAAGAAAAAATCGATGGTAGCCGCCAAGTTTGCCATAAAATTACTGGAAGCTTCCCGAAAAAATATGAAACAAGCATTACGGGAGAGCAACCACTTTCACGCGCCTTCAACGATTGAAAAGAAGGCCAGCAAAGCGAAGGAGTTGATTTCGCTGGGAAACCAGGGTGGTGAAGGTTGGTTTTTGACGGCCGAGATGATGGAACTGATCGAGGATGGTGTGGAAAACATCGTTTGCGTTCAACCGTTCGCTTGTCTGCCCAATCATGTCATGGGCAAGGGCATGGTAAAACCCATCCGCCAAAAATATCCCCGCGCAAATATTGCCCCCATCGATTATGATCCGGGAGCAAGCGAAGTGAATCAGCTCAATCGAATCAAGCTGATGATGGGAACGGCAATGAAGAATCTGGAGCGACAGAAATAAAAAAAGACTGGTGTATCCGTCTACTTCGGCTTGTCGGAAAATACCGTACCGACCAATTGTTAATCAGTTGTATGCTTGCAATTCGTACAGGCTACCGCCTGTTCGCCTTGATGCACACAACACGATGTAACAATTGTCGGTACTACTTTAGCAATTTTATACAGTTTCAGGCTGGCGTTCATGCCAGTCTTTTTTTTGCGCAAAAAAAAGAACCGCTTCAACCGAAACAGCTCATTTTTCTAAATGAAAAAGGGGAGTAATTCATTTAGAGATAAAGGATTATTTGTGATACTTTTATTATAGTTAGGCCGGATAGATAATACAATCATTATTTTTCTTATAACGTTTTCAACTTTTTCGTTGCGATTTAACCCAAAATTTACACCTGAAAATTTTCAATATGATATAATTCTTCTTAAAGAAAAAGAAACCGGCAGCCGGAAAACTGATCGAAAAGCTTACGGTACTTTTACAGTTGCCAATGATAAGAACAAAAGGAGTCACTAATGAAGAAAATTCTTGTAATCGAAGATGAGTTGAATATATTTGAATTAATAAAGTTCAATCTGGAAACCCACGGGTTTGAAGTGGACGGTGTTCAGGACGGCGCGATAGCCATCGAGAAAGTGCTTAAATATCAGCCGGATCTGATCATTCTGGATCTGATGCTGCCGGGAAAAGATGGAATCAGTATCTGCCGGGAAATTCGCGCAAACTCGACGGTATCCTATATCCCCATCATTATGCTCACGGCCCGAAGTGAAGAGTTTGACAAAGTTCTGGGTCTGGAAATTGGCGCCGATGATTATATCACCAAACCCTTTGGAATAAAAGAATTGTGCGCCCGTGTCAAGGCGGTTCTGAGACGTACCGAAGTCTTGCTTTCAAAGGAAGAGGATACCATCAAAGTTGGCGATCTGTTGATTGAGCCGAAAGCTTTTATGGTCTATAAAGATGGCGATAAACTCGGTCTGACATTAAAAGAATATGAATTATTGGTGTATCTGGTCAAACACCGTGGAGAAGTGCTGACGCGGGATCAATTACTGGATCAGATCTGGGGATTCGATTACTACGGCGAAACAAGAACAGTGGATGTGCACATCCGCTATTTGAGAAAAAAGATCGAAGATCAATCTGACGAAGGCCGAAAATACATTGAAACGGTTCGGGGGGTCGGATATCGATTCGTAGAAGAATAGAGGGAAAAAATGAAAAAACGTTTATCCATTTCACTGATCATTGTTATTGTCGCCGGTATGATAAGCAGCGGTTTATTCGTCATCATCAGTTACAGTCAGAGCTATTATTCGGATACGCAAGCCAGTATTAAGGAAAGCAGTGATTATATTGCAAATTATATTCTGCCGGATTTTCTGGCAACTGGAAGCGCCGAAGACCTGGATCACTTCGCGGATAGCATGGATATCCGCATCACCATTACCAATGTTGAAGGTGATGTCATCTACGAATCCACAGCCGGCCTGGAAGAAGAACCGAATCACAAGAGTCGTCCGGAAATTGTGGGCGCTCTGGCAGGCAATACAACGACCGAGATACGCTATTCGAATACCCTCAATAATAAAATGCTCTACGTCGCAACGCCTTATTATGATACCGATGATTCAATCAAGGCGGTATTGCGGACGGCATTGCCGGTGAGCTCCATTGACAATGTTATTTTGAAAATGGTGGAAAATATTCTGCTGGTTATTTTCACAACGATTTTAGCAACCATTTTACTGATCACCTTGATGCTGAATCGTGAATTAAAACCATTGGATGATGCCTCGGCTTTTGCCAGAGCGATTGCGTCAGGAAAATATGGCCAGCAGCTGTCGATGATTCGGAAGGATAAAATCGGTGAATTGGTGGAATCGCTGAATCAGATGTCGCTGCAGTTGAATCACTCTTTTACCGAAATGAATCGAAAAAACGCCGAACTGACATCGATTCTATCAAGCATGAACCACGGGGTGATTGCGATTGATCAAGAGAATCAAATCATTCATCTTAACGATGCGGCTCGAAAAACGCTGGATCTCACGGCCGAAGAAAAAGTAATCGGGAAAAATATTCTGGCGGTTTATCGTGAAGCGTTTATTCCGGAACTGATGGAATATCTGAAAAACGAAGAATCTGAACGAACGAGCTTTGAATCCCGGATTCATCAGGATCAGATCATGCGAGTCTACATCAACCGGATCGTTGAAGCTGAAAACAACAGTATCTCAAACGGCCATATTATCGTATTGGAAGACATTACATTGCTGAAGAATCTGGAAAATATGCGCCGTGATTTTGTTGCAAATGTGTCCCATGAACTTAAAACCCCGATAACGACTATTAAAGGGTTCATTGAAACGATTCAGGTCAATAAAATCGATGATCCGCAGACACTGGAACGCTTTTATTCAATTATTTCGGAAGAAAGCGACCGCCTGAGCCGACTCGTCAGCGATATTCTAGTTTTGTCGCAGCTTGAAAACAAGGGTGGATTCGAAAGAAAATTTGAACACTTGCAGCTTAACCGGGAAATAACCCAAATATTCGATATTCTCAAGCTTAGCGCCGAGAAAAAAGAGATTGTGATGCTAGCGTCCGGTGAAGAATCAATCACGCTGAATTTCGTGGCTGATGAATTCCGCCAGATGATGATTAATCTGATCGACAACGCCATAAAGTATTCAGAAACCGGAAAAAAAGTTGAAGTGGTTATGACGCACGATGCTGATGAAGTCAGAATTGAGGTAAAAGATCAGGGATATGGCATCCCGGAAAAAGATATTGACCGAATTTTTGAACGCTTCTATCGTGTCGATAAAAGTCGCTCAAAAGAAAAAGGAGGCACCGGTTTGGGCCTCGCAATCGTAAAACATATTATTTATAATAATCGGGGAAAAATTGTGGTCAACAGTAAGGTCGGCGAAGGAACGGCCTTTGTCATTCATTTGCCGAAGACTAGTTATTGAGACGGTTGAAGATGGTCGTTTTTTTCAAAAGCCGCATCAGTTCCCGGGCGGTGATGCCGACAAAAAAACCGGTGGGAATTGCCAGCAGCATTAAGAAAAGAAAATACAGCATCAGGCTGCTGGTCTGAACCACAATTGAGGCAACAATAACCTGCCCCAGATTATGGGCAATGGCACCAAAAATACTGATAATGATCAGTGAAAAATCATTGCGGCTGAAGTGCAGGATCAACGTCATGATGAACAGACTCAAGAGACCGCCGGCAAGGCTGTAAATAATGGAAAAGCCGCCGCCGAACATAAATCCGGCTAGCAGAACCCGTGCGATGACAACCAACAAAGTCAGCGGCCAACCCAGCGTGAGCAGAGACACTAAAGTGATAATATTTGGCAATCCGATTTTAGCGCCGGGGATTGGAAGCGGCACCGGGATCAGGCTTTCCACGTAGCTTAAGATTAAAGCCATCGAAACAAACAGACTCAGAATAACCAAACGGTAAGCTTTCGAATTCATCAGGATTCACCGGTAATGACTTCAACTACCAGTTTATGGGGAAGGCAGACAATGGTTTCCCCGGGACTTGAAATCGGGTAGGTTTTGACGCAAATCTTATCGCGGCAATCAGCATCGGTAATTTTTGCCTTACCGTCAGAAATGACAAGGGTATTATAACCGCCATCGGCAGCTTTAAAGGTTTCAGTGTGGTCTTCGGAAAGGGGAAGAACGGCAACAACCTCACCATTGCTGGTGACACGGACAGAGAGCGCCTGATCGGTTGCATTGATAATATAAAAAAGGGCAATCCCCCCCAGACTGATGATGAGCAAAATGGCGATGACGATAATTTCTTTTTTCTTCATGGTTACCTCGTATTTTATTAAATGCGATACAAATAAAAATGAAAATGAAATTTATAAAATATCTGCAATGCTTATTTTATATGAAAAAGGGTGAATGGTAAAGGCTTTACCATTTTTTTATGCTTTTTTTCAAAGACTTTGGTATAATACATTTACTTGTGTGAATTGGAGGAATGTATGAGCAGAATAAATAGATCGAAGAATAGCTTAAAAGTAATTGGTTTGACGATGGTGACGTGCTTGATGGTGACGCTTTTATCCGCTTGCGGTAAGTCGGATACAGTGACGCGCAGTGATTTTTTGCTTGATACCTTCGTAAGCATCACATTATATGGAGAATCTGATGAAGCCCTGCTTGACAAACCTTTTGAAAAAATTGAAGCGCTTAATCTGGAATTATCCTCGACTGATGCGGGAAGCGATGTACTTCTGATTAATGCAAATGCCGGGATTCAGCCCGTAAAAGTTTCGGAGGCCACCTATCGGATTATCGAAAAGGGCATCTACTATTCAGAAATTTCGGGAGGCTATTTTGATGCAACGGCAGGCCCGCTGATCGATTTATGGGCGATCCATGAACCGGAAATAAAAGATCCCCCCTCACCGGAACGGATTGCCGAGGCTCAGAAAAAAATAGACTATACAAAAATTGTGCTGAATCCGTCGGAACAGACTGTTTATTTAACTGATCCCGGGATGGTGATCAATCTTGGTTCCGTTTCCAAAGGTTGCATTGCGGATGCCGTCATGGCGGTGATCAAGGAAGAAGGCGTAAAACATGCCATCGTCAATTTAGGCGGAAATATCCTGGTCATGGGTGGAAAAGCAAACGGCACTGATTTTGGCGTTGGCGTGGAAGATCCCAACAATCCTGGTAATGGATACATTGGCGTTGTATCGATCAAAGACGGTTCGGTGGTAACTTCTGGCGATTACGAACGCTATTTCACCGATTCTGCCGGGAAACGCTATCATCATATTCTTGATCCTTTTACCGGCTATCCTTCAGAATCAGGCCTGACGCAGGTTACGGTTGTGACCGATGCATCAATTGACGGGGATGGCCTGACCACGACGCTATTCTTGCTTGGTTTAGACAAGGGCCTGGCTCTGGTTGAAAAGCTGGATGGGGTCGAAGCTATTTTCGTCACGAAAGATAATCGGGTCATTGCGACAAAAGGGCTCAAGGACATTTTTAAATTTGACGAAACAAACTACGGAAAAACCTACACGTTTACGCAGCTGCAATAAATGCGGCGATTGTTCGATGTTTTTTACTTTCGTAATCGCCGGGAAGATTAAAGTAATAGAAAGGGAAAAAATGCAGGATCAGGAACGATTGGAAATTTACAGAAAAGAAGCCATCCGTTTACGCAGAGCGCTTCATCAGATTCCGGAAGAAGGATTTAAATTAGAAAAAACGCAGGCCTATATCATCAATTATTTAAAGACAATGGGTTATGAACCGGAAACGGTGTGTCAATCCGGCATTGTTCTATATATAAAAGGAACAGATGAAAATAATACGATCGCATTTCGGGCCGATATGGACGCGCTGTGCATCACGGAAGAAGCCGAGCATGATTACGTATCCAGGCACGTGGGGATGATGCATGCCTGCGGACATGATGGACACATGACCATGAATCTGCTGCTGGCAAAATACTTGTATGATCATCCCGAAGAGCGAAAAAGAAGCGTCTTATTGATTTTTCAACCCGCCGAAGAAGGTCCCGGTGGTGCAAAACCAATGATAGCGACAGGAATACTGGAAAAATATGATGTGAAAGCGATTTTTGGCTATCATCTTTTTCCTTTTGTTGAAGAGGGGATTCTCAGCACAACAGATGGTCCAATGATGGCAAAAAACAGTGAATTCTTTATTACCGTGCATGGAGTCAGTGGGCATGCTGCCGAGCCACAGCTTGCTGTGGATGCGATTGTAGCCAGTGCTTCTCTGGTCACCTGCATCCAGAGCATCATCAGCCGAAATTCCGATCCGATGGAAAGTGCAGTGATCTCGATTGGTTTATTGAATGGCGGTACAAGAGTGAACGTGGTCGCCGAAGAAGTTAAACTTGGCGGGACAATTCGTTCATTCAGTATGGAAAATCATCGCATGATTCATCGGCGCCTTGCAGAAATTGTGAAAGGCATTGAAATGACCTATGGGTGCAGCATTGATCTTGAATTTGTCGACATGTATCCACCGGTAATCAATGATCCGGATCTGTACAAGATATTTTTAGAACTTTGCGAATCAGAAGAACGTGAAAAACTTCAGAAAATCATGCTGTCAGAAGATTTTGCCTTTTTTCAAAAGGAAATTCCGGGATTGTTTATCGGTTTGGGAACCAGAAACACCAAAAAAGGCTTTGATCATGACTTGCACAAGACAGAGTTTAACTTCGATGAAAAAGTGCTGCTGAAAGGCGTTGGCATGTCACTTGAATTTATAAACTATCCAAAACAATTTTAACAGGAGGAATTTAATATGTATCAGGAATTTGCACAAGTTTATGACGAACTGATGAGCGAAATAGATTATAAAAACTGGGCTGACTATGTCAGCAGAATATTTCTCAACGGGAAACGGGAAATCAAATCAGTGTTGGAATTTGGCTGTGGAACAGGAAACATCACCTGTAATTTGGCAGCGAAAGGATTCGATATGACAGCGGTTGACCTGTCTGAAGGAATGCTGACAATTGCCGACGAAAAGGCAGATCGGATGGGCATAAAAAATATCCAATTCTATTTGGGCGATATGAGTAATTTCCAAATCAATCAGACATTTGATGCCGTTATCTCATGTTGTGACAGCGTCAATTATTTACCTAGCCTGGAGGCAGTGCAGAGCTTTCTGCTTTGCAGCTATGATTGTTTGGAAAGTGGTGGATTACTGGTATTTGATATGAATACTGTTTCAAAATACAAAAAAGTTATTATGGATAACACCTATGTCTATGATCTTGATGATATCTACTGTGTATGGGAAAACGAACCACACTTTGAAAACAACGAAATGCATTTTAATATAACATTTTTTGATAAAAATGAAGATGGAACCTATAATCGCCACGAAGAAACTCAAGTGCAGTATTTTTATACCATCGAAGATATCCACCTCTGTTTGAAAAATATCGGATTCCAGAATATGAAGTATTACAATTTCGGAACCTTCCTGGCAGGAAGCAATGAAGGCGACCGCATTCAAATAGTTGCAGAAAAAAAATAAAAAAACGAAGAAAAAGCATTGACAAACTGAATTATCAGCCGTATAATAACACTTGTCCCAATTGATGGTCGCTTAGCTCAGCTGGGAGAGCACCTGCCTTACAAGCAGGGGGTCACAGGTTCGAGCCCTGTAGCGACCACCATTTTTCACAAGTTTATACAGGATGGCCTGGTAGTTCAGTTGGTTAGAATGCCAGCCTGTCACGCTGGAGGTCGAGAGTTCGAGTCTCTTCCAGGTCGCCATTTTTACAATGGCAGGTATAAACATAAAATAGCATTAAATGCGACAATCAACATTGCTACCCCAAGGTTGATCAGGGTAATCCTGTCATTGGATTGCAGACCAAGGAGTAGTAAAGTTATGTAACGAACTTTAAACGTTTAAAGTTAATGTTTGCCCAGATAGCTCAGTCGGTATAAGTAGAGAACCCAAATCTTTGATTTGGTGTGAATCACTTAGTTAGGCAGACAAATGTATTGCCGATACGATTGAAGACAAACAGAACTATTTTATTATTTGCCCAGATAGCTCAGTCGGTAGAGCAGAGGACTGAAAATCCTCGTGTCGGTGGTTCGATTCCGCCTCTGGGCACCACTAATGCGGAAGTGGCTCAGTGGTAGAGCATCGCCTTGCCAAGGCGAGGGTCGCGAGTTCAAATCTCGTCTTCCGCTCCATTTTTTATTTTAATAGGGTGCCATAGCCAAGCGGTAAGGCAAAGGTCTGCAACACCTCTATCCCCAGTTCGATTCTGGGTGGCACCTCCAAAATAAATAAAAAAACAGCTTGACAATCAGAAGAAACGACGATATAATAGAAAAGCTTTCGAGTGAGAAAGCGGCGGTCATAGAAAAGAGAATAGTACCATAAAACCTGTAAATAGCCTTGAAATCCTTCGGGATTTCGGCAAAATAGAAACAGAGAGATGCACTCTATAAAACATCAGCTCGGCAGAGGATAAAGTGCACTCGGTAGAGTATAAAACTTAAGTTTTCATGAGACAGCATTTAAAGGCCGAAAGGCTTTAAATACAAACTTTTATTGAGAGTTTGATCCTGGCTCAGGACGAACGC
>NZ_WJBC01000021.1 GCF_014284475.1 Acetobacterium fimetarium
AGGCTTTCGGTAATCAGTTTCCCGTCTTTATCGACATACTGAATCCGTTCTGAAAGAACCTTAACAACAACATCGCCGACATAATATTTTCGCGGCTTGTCGTCACCGTCATCATTAAAGGGCGGCGTATCGCCGGTGCTGTAGCCGGCCGGATCTTCTTTGAACCCATCGTTGCCGGCATCTTGTCCAGAATCATATTCAGTTTCATCTTCAGTTCCCGGATCATCGACGGGATCATCCGGACCGAGGTCAATGACCACTTCCGGTTCGCCATCAAAGGCCGGATCCGCAAATAGTCGGCTGGCATTACGGAAGTCCATGATGCTAAAGTAGGTCTTGCCATAGTCTTCTAAAAGGCGTGTGCCCCTACCGATGATCTGCTTAAATTCGGTCATGCTGTTGATGTTGTTTTCCAGCACGATCAGTTTACACATTTTAGCATCGACACCGGTGGTCATCAGTTTGCTGGTGATGGCGATGACCGGATAGGTACTTTCTTCATCGATGAAATTCTCCAGCTGGGCCTTGCCGATATCATTGTCCCCGGTAATGCGCATAATATAGCGGTCATTTTGGGCGTATAAATCTTTATTTTCATTGATTAGTGCCTGGCGCATTCGTTCGGCGTGTTCAATGTCCACACAAAATACGATCGTCTTGCTGAAGCGGTCTGTTTTTTTGAGAAATTCTGTGATTTTCGATGCCACCACACGGGTACGGTCATCAATAACTAATTTCCGGTCAAAATCTTTGGCATTGTATTCCCGGTCTTCAATCTCATAGCCATGCTTATCCACTTTGCCGGCTTCTGGCCGATAGCCTTCAAGGTCACGATCCAGACCAATGCGGATCACTTTATAAGGGGCCAGGAAACCATCATCAATGCCTTGTTTGAGGGAGTATTCATAAATCGGCTCGCCAAAATAAGTGGAGCTCGATGCTTCTTTTGTTTCAATGGGTGTGGCAGTACAGCCGACATGGGTAGCTGATGAAAAGTAGTCCAGTATCTTGCGCCACGCGGATTCTTCTTTGGCGCTGCCGCGATGGCACTCATCAATCACGATCAGGTCAAAGAAGTTCGGCTTGAACTGCAAAAAAGCCTCTTCGCCGTCATCGCCGGCCAGCTGCTGATAAAGGGCCAGATAGATTTCATAGGAGCTGTCCAGGTTTCTATTTTGCACCTTGGTCATTTTTCCACCAAAGGGTTTGAAATCCCCAGAAATGGTCTGGTCAATCAGGACATTCCGATCTGCCAGGAAAAGAATTTTTTTCTTAAGACCAGACTTCCATAAACGGTAAATAATCTGAAAAGTCATATAGGTCTTCCCAGTTCCGGTGGCACTGACCACCAGTATCCGATCTCGCCCCTTGGCCACGGCATCGACGGTTCGGTTGATCGCGACCCGCTGGTAGTATCTGGGGGTTTTGTAATTCGGGATATAGTAATAGGGCTCCAGCATGACTTTTTCTTCTGCCATGCTGATGCCTTTATCGATTCGATAACGCTTGTATAAGTCCTCCGGTGACGGAAACGCTGCTAAGGCAAGCTGGCTGACTTCACCCGTGATTAAATTCTGTTCCACAAAACCATCGCCGTTGGATGCATAGACATAATCAATATCTAAGGCTTTGGCATAGTCAATCGCCTGCTGCAGTCCAGCACCGACGGCATGATTATTGTCCTTGGCTTCGACAATGGCTAATGGAAAATTGTTCTTGTAAAATAGAACATAATCCGCCCGTTTCTGTTTGCCCCTGGCCGTGATATTGCCACGCAGGATAATCCTACCGGCGGTAAAGGCATACTCTAGCCGCACTTGCTTTTTAATATCCCATCCAGCGTTAGTAATCGCTGGTGTTATGTATCGGGCTTTGATATCTTCTTCTGACAATTGTCTTTTCCCCATGAATTTCTTCCTTTCCAAGGATGCAAAATATCGTTATGAATAGTATAACATAGCGCTAAACGAAACAGGCAGAAAAACTTACATTATTGTTAGGTTTTCATATGAGAGAAGATTATTTTAAAAATAAACACCAAACACAAAAAGCCACCTCATCACAAGGTGGCCGTTATTGTATCAAAATCTATCTTCTTATTTGTAAAATCAATGCTGTCTACACAACCTATCTAAAAATAATCCCGTCAACTCAACCTGGTAATTGATATTTTCTCAATTATCTATATTTAAAGGGATTCTGGCAGATTGGTTATATCCAAAAATCTTTAAACTCCGTAATTACCTGTGTTTCAGGCTTTACAGCGGTTTACTTCTCAACTCGTGACATCAATACTACCGTCTCAACGTGGCCAGTTCCCGGAAAAAGATCCACTGGCTGCACTTTTTTAACCGCATAGCCCAATTCTTTCATTATTTTCAGGTCTCTGGCTAAAGTTGACGGATTGCAGGATACATAAATGACGGTTGCTGTTTTCAACTCACTGATGGCATTAAGCAGTGTTTCTTCACAGCCTTTTCGCGGCGGGTCAAGAATGATCAGATCCGGTTTGATCTTCTCTTCTTTGGTAATGCGCACCATTTCCTCTTCGGCTCTGCCCTGATAAAAAGTCGCATTATCAAGCTGATTCAATCCAGCATTTTCTCTGGCATCCAGCACGGCATCGTTGACGCTTTCAATCCCGATGACCGCTTTTGCTTCCTTGGCTAAATAGAGACCGATGGTTCCGGTTCCGCAGTAGAGATCGAAAACCGTTTCTGTTCCTTTTAACGCGGCCATTTCCTTAATTTGGTCATAGAGTTTCACCGTCTGTTTGGAGTTCACCTGGAAGAAAGAGTTCGGTGAGATGGAAAAAATCCGGTCGCCGATTTTTTCAACGATTCGCGCTGCGCCATAAACGCAAATGCTCTTCTTGCCCAGAATGACATTGCTCTTTTCCCGATTGATGTTGACATAAATACTTTTCACATTGGGAACACCCTTGCGAAGCGCTTCGACAATGGCATCTCGCTGGCTCAGATCTTTGCCATTGACGACGATCGTGATCATGTTTTCGCCCTCAAGATTCGTCCGCTGCAGAACGCCGCGCACATATCCTTTTTGCGTTTTTTCGTCATAAATGCTGAGATTCAAGTCTTTAATAATGCTGTTCATTGTTTTAATGACATCGGCCGCACTTTCCGGCTGATTCAGACAGTCATCAATATGAACGAGGTTATGTGTATTTTTGGCATAGAAGCCCATCCCCTTCTGATCAACTTTGAATTGCGCCTTGTTTCGATAACGACACGGTTCCTCCATGCCGATGATCGGTTCAACGGCGAGGTCTTTCAGTCCGCCGATGCGCTCCAGGGCATCTTTCACCATTTTTGATTTTGCCCACAACTGTCCTTCATAGCTCATATGCAACAGCTGACAGCCACCGCACTTGCCAAAGTACTGGCATTCGGGTTCTACTCGCTCAGGCGAACTCTCGTTAATGGTTAAAAGCCGGCCTTGCGCATAGGTCTTCTTGACGGTTTTAATTTCGACTTCCGCCACATCGCCGGGAAGGGTTCCTTCCACAAAGACGATCATGTTTTCCAGTCGTCCGACGCCTTCACCACTGTGGGTAATATCGATGATCTCCACAGTATATTTTTCTCCAACTTTTATCGGTTTGTTATTTTCGTTCATTTTTACATCCTTTTTTTTTTATTTTTTTAGAACTTATTTACCCGAAATACGCAATCATACTCAGGTTCAAAAAAGGAGCTGTTGCAAAAAATTGAAATTCAATCAGAGTTTTGCAACAGCCTCTTTTGTTTCTTCTTTACTGTCCATTTGGATTTGCGTTTTTTAAAAACAGTTTTATTTTTTCAAAGGTTTCATCACTGATGATATGCTCGATACCGCAGGCATCCTTTTGAGCATTTTCGATCGATACATCCAAGGTTCGTACCAGAAAATCCGCAATGAGCCGATGTTTTTCGTAAACCTCAATCGCCAGTTTTTCACCAGATGCTGTAAGAAAAATCTGTCCGTAACGTTCCTGTTCAACATGCCCTAACGTTTTTAGCTTGCGCACGGCATCATTTGCACTGGCTTTGCTCACGTTCAGTTTTGCCGCAACATCTGTGATGCGCACCCCTTTGCCATTCTTTTTATCTTCCAGGTAGATGGCTTCAATATAATCCTCAATGGATTCGGTTAGTTTTTTTTCCATATTTACCTCTGTTTTTTTCGCCGTTTTGGGGACTTTTGAATTTTTTTGTTTTGGATTGCGTGTCTTTCGGTTTGGTTTGTTTTGCCTGACCAACCGTTTTTTCCGGAATCAGGGTCTTTTTGCCGGCTCCGATCAAGTCTTCCCGATGCGCTTTTGTTAACGCCTCATGAACAAGCAGATAATTTTCCCGCTTGTTATACTGCACCAGCGCTCTTTGCATGTGCTTTTCCCGGCCTTTGGGAATATAAACTTCATCCATCGTCAGTGGATTCATTCCGGTGTAATACATCGTCGTTGCAATGCTGCCGGGGGTTGGATAAAAATCCTGAACCTGTTCCGGAACAAAGCCCATATCCCGGATATACTCAGCCAATTTGATCGCATCATTTAAGGTGCACCCGGGATGTCCGGTAATAAAATAAGGCAGCACATATTGCTGTTTCCCGGCGCGATCGTTGTATTTTTTGAAATCCTTGACAAAGGATTCGTAGACTTTAAACGACGGTTTTCCCATATAATCCAGCACTTTTTCCGAGACGTGTTCCGGCGCTACCCGCAGCTGTCCGCTGACATGATGTTCCACCAGCTCCTGTAAAAACGCCTTGTCTTTATCCAAAGCCAAATAGTCGTAGCGTATTCCTGATCGGATAAACACCTTTTTGATGCCCGGCAGTTTTCTGACCGCCCGCAATGTTTCCAGATAGGGCCGATGACTACTGTCGATCTTTTTACAGGGTTCCGGAAACAGGCATTCTCTGTTTTTGCAATACCCGTGCGTTTCCTGTTTTTTGCAGGCTTTATGACTGAAATTGGCTGTCGGTCCGCCAATATCATGAATGTAGCCTTTAAAATCCGGATCCTTAATCATCCGCTTAGCTTCTCTGACAATGGATTCTCTGCTGCGCATCTGCACGTATTTTCCCTGATGGATAGCCAGCGCACAAAAACGGCAATTGCCATAACAACCGCGATTGGCCGTAATGCTGAATTTCACTTCTTCCAAACCTGGTACACCGCCTTTTTCATCATAGGCAGGATGCCAGGTATAGGTAAAGGGCAGATCATACAGATCATCAAACTCCGTCTGGCTCAGCGGCATTTGAGCCGGGTTCTGGCAAAGATACCGGTTGCCGCTTTTCTGCAGATATCTTTTTTCGTCATAGGCGTTATTGCAGTGGTAGATAAGGGCGGACGCTTTTGCATATAAAAGCTTATCGGCGCTCACTTCTTCAACTGACGGCAGCATCACAGCCTCTTCCCGATCCGGTTCTTTGAGAATCGCTGCGGTTCCTTTGATATAGGTCAGTTCCGCCACCGGAATGCCGGCGGCCAAGCCTTCGGCAATTTCAACAATGGCCTTTTCGCCCATCCCATAAACCAGTAGATCGGCTCTGGAATCAAACAGGATCGGGCGTCTTACCTTGTCCTGCCAATAATCATAATGAGCAAACCGTCTGAGACTGGCTTCAATTCCACCGATAATCAAAGGCACATCGCCAAAAATCTCTCTGATTTTACCACAATAGACGATGGTTGCCCGATCCGGTCGCAGACCTGCCGCTCCTCCTGGTGAATAGGCATCTTCCCGACGTCTTTTTTTATTCACCGTAAAGTGGTTGACCATGGAATCAAGGTTTCCGCCAGTCACCAGAAATCCGAGCCGTGGTGCTCCCAGTTTCTTGAAGTCCTGATCGCCGCGCCAGTCTGGCTGGGCAATAATTCCCACTTTAAATCCATTGGACTGAAGCATCCGCCCAATAATGGCGGCGCCAAAAGAGGGATGATCCACGTAGGCATCGCCGCTGACAAGAATGAAATCACATTGCGCAATACCCTGTGCCTTCATTTCGGCTTTTGACATTGGCAGAAAATCCCTGCTCGTGTCATGTTTTTGTTCACTTAATGGAACTGTTTTGTTTTTCATTCAATTCCTTTCTAAAAAATTTCGATTATTCACTTTGTCTTCCCTTAAAAAAGACCTCCGAAAAGAGAAAAATACAGTGGAAAATTGATGATCATGATACTGTAGATAATCATGAAAAATGTCTGATTCAACTCGATCGTCATTCCGATTGTATCGCCGGTCATGCCGCCGATTCGGTGCTGCAGGTTTTTCATCAGCACGAACGCGGGTATAAAGGTGACGATGGATGCCACCAGCCCGGGAAGTCCTAATGCCAGCGTCGCCAGCACCAGCAAAGCGATCAGATAAATAACAAAATGATGCGGCTTGGTCATCTCAACGATGCTTTTTCCCAATCCGCCGCCGCCTGGAGCATAGGTTGAAAAACAGGTCGACATGGTGGAAGCCACCCGGCCGAAGACGGGAATGATCAGAAGCGCTGCGCTGTATTCCGGTAAAATGATGGTGTAACACATCCAGTTTGTTAAGAGCAGTAAAATTAAACCGATTGCTCCGAAGGAGCCTAAACGGCTGTCCTTCATAATTTCCATCATTTTATCGTGATCTCTGGCACTGAACAAGGCATCGGTCGTATCGGCAAATCCATCCAGGTGAAGTCCTCCGGTTAACCAGATATAGGCAATGATCATCAACAGCGCCTGCAGTTGAACAAAATGGATAAGAGAAAACAAAATTGAAACGCCATATAATATTAAACCAATAAACAGTCCGACAACAGGGAGTAATATCATGCAGTCGTAGAATTCTTCGTTGGTTACGTCTTTTAGTTTAATTGGGATTCGGGTAAAAAATGAAATAGCTATTAAAATTTTTCGCATTTTAGTCTCCAATTGATGAAATTTAGTCAGTCTGCAGAGAAATTGCCAGCAAGTACCGACTACCGATTAATAATTAGTCGGTACCGGTGGTTTGTCACCACCCTGATCTTTGTTTATTTTTATCACAAACACAAAAATAAAAGCATGAACTTTCATTCATACTTTATTTCCGAAATTATTCTCATTTTCGATTTTTATTTATTAAACTTCATCGACAAAATCAAATTTATTTTCAATCAATAGTTTTAATTGCTCAACGGCTCTTTTCTCATCATCACCAGTTGCCTCGATTTGTATCTCATCGCCTTTTTGTACCGCCAGAATCATAACGCCCATAATACTCTTGGCATTTACACGTGTTGACTCTTTCTTGATATAGATTTCACTTTTAAAATCATTGGCTCTTTGAACAAATAGAGAGGCCGGTTTTGCATGGAGTCCTGCCTTATTCGCAACAATTACTTTATCAACTATCACAATAATCCACCCCTTTACTATAAAATTCCCCTATGCTAATATTATAACGCGACTAATCAAAATTAGCAAGTAGGCTGACTTTTATTTCTTTTTTCTTGTAAAATCTTTTTTTAAGTTTTATAATGTATCATAAGTATGTTGAAAAAGACACTTTTCGGAGGTGAAGAAAAATGAAAGTAACAAAAGATATGGGCATTCTAGATGCTGTTAATGCATATCCGGATTCAGTAAACGTATTTCAGGCTTATGGTATGCACTGCTTTGGTTGCATGGCGGCACGGTTTGAAAATATTGAAGCAGGTGCGATTGCACATGGTATCGATCCCGACACTTTAATTAAATCAATTAACGATGCGATTGACGCGATTGACCTGACCAAAGAAAACTAGGATTAGAATAATATTTATTCCGTATGTTCAAACTTGCTGCATCCGATGATATTATTCACAATTGATTGAACGACATTTTAAAGCAGCGTGTTTATTGATAAAATAATCACGCTGTCTTTTTTTAAATTTACACTTGTAATTATTACATTTAATTGTTACAATGGTCAAAACTTAATATTAACGATAGAGGCGCGATCTTTATGATTACTCACGTCAACCATGGCCAATGGGATGAAACGTGATGAAAGGAAAGCTCGCCGAAGGATTTTGATTCGCCACCAAATTCCTGGGCTTACTGTTAAGAACAGTGAGACTGTCATCATTCAACTGATGGAGTGCTATCTAAAAAACAATTAAATCTCGTCTGAGACTTTTTCTTTGAATTTTAGCTGGTATCCTTATACTGGCTTTTTTTAATTTCAAAACTATGGAGGAATTATGAAATCTTATAATGTTGCTGTTGTTGGCGCCACTGGTATGGTTGGCCGAAAAATGCTTGAAGTTCTGGCAGAATTGAAATTCCCGATTAAAAATCTTTACCCGATGGCTTCAAAACGTTCCGCAGGAAAAGAAATCATCTTTAACGGAAAACCCTATCCGGTTCAGGAGCTTACCGATGAAGCTTTTGACCAGGATATCGATATCGCGCTTTTCTCGGCTGGCGGCGGTACCAGCGAACGTTTTTCACCGGTCGCGGCTTCAAAAGGTGTCATTGTTATTGATAACAGCAGCGCTTTCCGAATGGATCCCACGGTTCCTTTAGTTGTTCCCGAAGTCAATCCGGAAGATCTGGACTGGCACAAGAACATTATCGCCAACCCGAATTGTTCAACCATTCAGGCGATGGTGCCGTTAAAACCGCTGCTGGACGCTTTCGGAATCGAACGAATCGTCTATTCCACCTATCAGGCTGTTTCCGGCTCCGGCGTCAAAGGTTACGCGGATCTTGAAAACGGTCTGAAAGGCGCCGAAAATGAATTCTACCCGCACCAGATTGCCGGCAATTGTTTGCCGCATATTGATTCTTTTCTGGAAAATGGGTATACCAAAGAAGAAATGAAGATGGTTAATGAATCCCGAAAAATTCTTCATGACGATACGATCCGCATCACTGCCACCACGGTGCGCGTACCTGTTTTCTACAGCCACAGCGAAAGCATCAATGTTGAACTTAAAAAACCGTTTGAGCTGGCCAAAGTAAGAGATTTGTTTGAGCATTTTCCAGGTCTTGTTGTGATGGACGATCCGGAAAACAATGTTTATCCGCTGGCAAGAATCGCCGAAAACAGAAATGAAGTTTTTGTCGGACGCATTCGCCGGGATTTCAGCCTGGAAAATGGCCTGAACCTGTGGGTCGTTGCTGATAATATCCGTAAAGGTGCTGCCACCAATGCGGTTCAGATCGCTTTTGAGCTGGTTAAACGCGGCTTGATCTAGACTCGTAAATCAAGTGCCGTTGGCTTTGCTACCGCTATACAGCAAACAGTTTCTACACTGTACGGCGGACAGGCTACCGCCTGTTCGCCTACACGTTACGAAACTGTTTCTGAATACCGGCATCAAAGCAATATATGTTCTACTCTCAAAATAACAATTATTTATAACACTAACCCAGTACCGACAATTGTTACATCATGTTGTCCGCATCAGAGCGGACACGGCATCGCCTGTCCGATTCCGTAGCGAACAACAGATTAACAATTGGTCGGTACGATATCTCACATTAAACCACAAACAAAGGAGAAACAAATGAGTGTTTTTACTGGAAGTTGTGTTGCCCTGGCAACACCATTCAAAGATAACAAAATTGATTTTGACCGCTTTCATCAACTGATTGACTGGCAGATTGAAAACAAAACCGATGCCTTGTTGATTGCCGGCACCACCGGTGAGACTTCGACCTTGACGGATGATGAACATCTGGAACTGCTGCGCGATGCCGGAAAATACATCAATGGCCGGGTGCCCTACATTGCCGGTACCGGCAGCAATGATACCGCCTATTCCGTCTGGCTTTCCAAGGAAGCCGAAAAAGCTGGCGCAGACGCCTGCCTGATCATCAATCCTTACTACAATAAATCTACCCAAAGAGGTATTATTGCCCATATTTCGGCGATTGCCAAGGCCATTACCATTCCGGTCATCATCTATAATGTGCCCAGCCGTACCGGCATGAACATTACCGTCAATACCATCAAGGAACTCAGCAAAATTCCAAATGTGGCGGCGGTTAAAGAAGCCAGCGGCGATATCAGCCAGATCACCGAAATTGCCCGCGTCTGCGGCGATGATCTTGATATTTACAGCGGTAATGACGATCAGACACTGCCGATCATGGCTGTTGGCGGCAAAGGCATTATTTCCGTTTCTGCCAACATTATTCCACGGGATATGCACGATTTATGCGCGGCCTTCTTTGCCGGCGATCTCAAAAAAGCCCGCGAACTTCAGTTTAAAACAAACTTGGTCAATTTGGCGATGTTCTATGAAACCAACCCAATCCCGGTCAAAACGGCCATGGGCCTGATGGGACTCGACAGCGGCGAAATGCGTCTGCCGCTTGTTGAAATGGAAGAAGCCAATAAAGAAAAACTGATTACCGATTTAAAAGCCTACGGACTGCTCTAGGAGGTGCTGAGATGACAAAAATTTTACTCACCGGCGTTTCCGGCGCCATGGGCTGCATGCTGCAACAGGTTATTGCGGCAATCCCCGATTGTGAAGTCGTGGCTGGCTTTGACCAAAAGGAAAACGATGCTCTGGCCTTTCCCGTTTATACTGATCTGGCAAACTGCCAAGAAAAAGTGGATGTGATCATTGACTTTTCCCACTTCAAAGCTTTTCCTGGAATCTTTGCTTACGCCAAGGCCAATAAGCTGCCCATCGTCATCGCCACCACCGGTCTGTCTCAGGAGGATTTAAGCGCCATTGATGCAGGTTCAAAAGAAATTCCGATTTTCAAGACCGCCAACATGTCACTGGGTATCAACCTGCTTGCCAAAGCCCTGATGGAAATGGCCGGGAAACTGGAAAGTGGCTTCGACATTGAAATTATTGAAAAACACCATAACAAAAAAATCGATGCCCCCAGCGGTACCGCTTTGCTCCTGGCCGATGCCGTCAATGACGGACTGGCACAGAAAAAAGACTATACATTCGGACGACATGGCCGAGACTGCAAACGCACTGAAAATGAAATGGGCATCCACGCCATTCGCGGCGGCACCATCGCCGGTGAACACACCGTTATTTTTGCCGGCAATGATGAAATCATTGAAGTCAAGCATACCGCACTTTCAAAAAAGGTCTTTGCTGAAGGCGCCGTCAAAGCCGCTTTATACCTTGTTGACAAGAAACCGGGACTTTACGACATGTCCATGGTTGTCAGCGATTAACCACACCATTTAGGTATTTGCAAAACGCTGGTGAGCTTCGCTGCCGGTTTGCGCAATCAAAGCAATTTCAGTTTGTATTTCGCAATTGCCTGACCAATTAGATTAAGAAAGGAATTCCTATGAATATTGTTGTTCAGAAATACGGCGGAACCTCAGTCGGTTCCGTTGAACGTATTAAGAACGTTGCAAAACGAATTATTGAAAAGAAAAAAGGCGGTTGTCAAATTGTCGTCGTTGTCTCTGCCATGGGAAAATCGACGGATGATTTAGTGAAACTGGCCTATGATATCAATCCCAATCCATCAAAGCGTGAAATGGATCGACTCCTGTCAACCGGCGAACAAGTTTCCATCTCGCTGTTATCGATGGCCCTGCAGTCGATGGGCCATGATGCGATTTCCTTCACCGGCCCCCAGGTCGGCATTCGCACCAGCGGCCGTCACACCAAATCGAGAATCGAAGGCATCGATACGACCAAAATTCTCGATGCGCTCAATGACAACAAGATTGTGATCGTGGCCGGTTTTCAGGGTGTCAACGAAAACGACGATATCACGACGCTAGGACGCGGCGGTTCGGACACCAGCGCCGTCGCTCTCGCCTGTGTTCTGGACGCGCCCTGTGAAATCTATACTGATGTTGAGGGCATCTACGGCGTCGATCCCCGGCTTTACCCGCCTGCCAAAAAGCTCGATACCGTCAATTACGAAGAAATGCTGGAAATGGCCAGTCTGGGTGCCGGCGTCATGCATCCCCGGGCCATCGAACTCGGCAGCAAATACAATACTAAAATCGTGGTCGCGTCCAGCATGCTGGACGTTCCTGGAACAATCATTAAAAAAGGAGAACATAACATGGAAGGACAATCCATCACTGGCCTGGCAATCGACAATGACGAAATAATGATCACAATTCGTAATATTCCTTTTGACCTGAATATTACCTCTCAATTCTTCAGCAACCTCGCGAAAAAGAGTATCAACATTGACATGATCAGTCAAAGTGCTCCCATCGACGGTTTGATCAACATCTCATTTACCGCGCCGGTTTCTGATCTGGCGGAAGCCAGAGAAGCGCTGTCCGCTTTTGAACAGAAGCATCCCGGCATCGCTATTTTAATCAACGAAAACATCTCGAAACTGTCGGTCGTTGGCGTGGGTATGCGGAGTCAGTCTGGCGTTGCCGCTAAATTTTTTCAACTCCTCGCTGACAATGATATCCAGATGCTGATGATTACCACCTCAGAAATCCGGATCAGCTGCATCATCAAGTCAAAAGACCGCGACATTGCAGTGACCGAAACATCAAAAGCTTTTGATCTTTAAAATTGCCGCAAACCCGTACCGACCAATTGTTAATCAGTTGTCTGCTGCACCATGCGAAATCCGCTTTGCTCCTTTCGCATTGGTCGCGGGCAGTCGCCAACTACAAGCTCACTTGTGATTGGCTCATTGCATGCGCGCAAGATCGGACACTCTCCGAGATGTCCGCCTTGATGCAAACAACACGATGTAACAATTGTCGGTACTCCGTTTGTACTTTATACATTTCTCAATTACCCAAATATGCAAAAAAATAGAAGGAGCCAGGAAAATTTTCCTGGCTCCTTTTTATTTCCGGTTTTATTCTAATCCTAAAGTCTGATTGATCGTCTCGTCATCGAGGTCATTGAAGTCGATGTAGTTTCCGGTGACGATATAGAAGACGGTCTCAAAAATATTGGTGGCGTGATCGCCGATCCGTTCAAGGTAGCCGCCAATAAGACAGAAAACGGTGCCCTGGTGAATATTGTTTGCATCTTCCATCATATAATTCATGCATTCATGATTGATCGCTTCGTTGATGTCATCAATCTGGTTTTCCAGATCCACAACATCCCGCAAGCGGCTGATGTCTTCATTGATGAAAGCCTGAATTGAAAGTTTGAGCAATTTCTTGGCCAACTCACATTCCAGGGGAATGTCAATCAAGGGCTTCATATAAATTTCGTCTGCAAGCTCAATCACGCGTTTGGAAATATTGACCGCCAAATCCGCAATCCGTTCCAGATTTGTGATGATCTTATAAGTTGAAGCCAGTCGTCTCAGATCCGTGGCCACGGGGCCTTGGGTGGCAATCACCTTGCTGACCACCAGCTGCAGTTCGATTTCCTTGGCATCAACCAGATCATCCCGGTCAATCACTGTTTTGGCTAATTCCACATCCTTCGTGTTCAGGGCAAAGACGGAATCCGACAACATTTTTTCAGTCATCGTGGACATTAACAAAATTTCATCTTTTATCATTTTCAATTCTTTATTGTATTCTGTTCGCATAGCGTGCCTCCTTTATCAACCAAATCGTCCGGTAATATAGTCTTCTGTTCGTTTATCCGCCGGGTTTGTAAAAATCACTGGCGTTTCGCCATACTCCACCACTTCCCCCATCAGAAAGAAAGCGGTTTTATCTGATATTCGACCGGCCTGCTGCATCGAATGAGTGACAATGATGATCGTATAGTCTTTTTTGAGTTTAGACATCAGGTCTTCAATTTTTGCCGTGGCGATGGGGTCCAGTGCGGAGGTGGGTTCATCCATCAGAATGACCTCCGGCTGCATGGCAATGGTTCGGGCAATGCAAAGACGCTGCTGCTGACCCCCGGAAAGACCCAAAGCCGACTTATTCAGTCGATCCTTTACTTCTTCCCACAGAGCCGCCTTGATCAGACTTTCTTTGACAAGTTTATCCAGTTGTGTTTTGTCTTTTAAGCCCTGGCATTTTGGTCCGTAGGCGATGTTTTCATAAATACTCATCGGAAACGGGTTGGGTTTCTGAAAAACCATTCCCACCCGTGTGCGCAGATTGATGACATCGATATCGCCATTGATGTCCTGTCCGTCAAACAGAATCTCGCCCTCGATCCTGACCGATTCAATCAGATCATTCATCCGATTCAGGCAACGTAAAAAGGTTGACTTGCCGCAGCCCGATGGTCCGATGAAGGCGGTGACTTCCTTTTCGCAGATTTCCAGATTAATTGACTTGAGCGCCTGAAAATCGCCATAAAACAAGTCAAGATTTTTTGTGTTAAACTTAATTTTTTTGTCCATGCTACTCCTCATTTTTTATTGAAGACATCCAGCTTGTCTGACATGATCCGAGACAAGATATTCAGTACAATCACAATCACAATAATGACAATTCCAATCGCACAGGCCAGTTCGATGTTTCCTTCCTCTTTCGCCACATAATAGGCCTGAACTGTCAGGGTACTGCCGGGAGAAAGAAGCGTTCCCGGAATCTGGGCAACGGTTCCGGCCGTCAAAAGCAGTGCCGCCGACTCACCGACCACACGGCCGATGCTCAACAGCACCGCCGTGGCAATGCCGGGCACGGCGCAGGGCAGCACCACTTTGAAGATCGTCTGCAGCTTTGTCGCCCCAAGGGCCAGCGAGCCTTCGCGGAAGGACGTCGGCACTGTTTTCAGTGCCTCTTCGGTACTCCTGATGATAACCGGCAACAGGATGATCGCCACCGTCAAACTCCCGGACAGCAGTGATATCTGAAGTTTCAGAGCCACTACGAAGAATGCCATGCCAAACAGTCCGAAGATGATCGACGGAATCCCCGACAGACACTCCGCGGCAAAACGAATGGTATTGACAAATCTTCCCGGTTTTGCGTATTCGGTCAGATAGATCGCACCAAAAATTCCCAGCGGGATGGCGATCACCAGTGACAGCAGCACCATATAAAGCGTTGTGATGATATTGGATTTCACCCCGCCGCCCGGCTGAACCACTTTGATTTTCAGCTCGTCAGACTGATTCTTAATCAGCGCGGCAGCTTCATCCAGTGACAATCCTTCAAAATCTGTTCCATTGATACTTTGTATTACATAATCAGTTCCAATCCGCATTTCCTTACCAG
This sequence comes from Acetobacterium fimetarium, assembly GCF_014284475.1. Classification (GTDB taxonomy): domain Bacteria; phylum Bacillota; class Clostridia; order Eubacteriales; family Eubacteriaceae; genus Acetobacterium; species Acetobacterium fimetarium. Next base: position 15,078 of record NZ_WJBC01000021.1, read on the forward strand.
TGGAATCCGCGGCATTTGTCAGCGGCGAATTTTTTTCAATGTATGAAATGACAAGCTGCTCATGTTCTGTGGCATTATTTTTATAAGTCACTTTAGCAATTGCCGCACCGATGTTGTCAACGTAGATTGGGCCCTCAATTAAGGACTCGTAGCGGTCATCAAAGGGGGTTTTTTGTTTCAGAGCCTCTTCATCGATGCTCATTGAGACATCTTCATTCTGAACAAAAGCATAAAATACTTTCTCGTTGAAATCACGTGTCAGAAAGTCAAAATTGACCAGGCCAATGCCCTTGACAAAGATAAAACCGACAATAAATATCAGCACGCTTAATGTAATGCCGGTTGCCAGATAGATGATGCCTTTGGCAAAATTGTCTTTTACTTTTCGTCCCATGTTAATTACCTACCTTTGTTTTGACAATTCTGTTCACGGCGAAATTGATGATCATGATGAAGACAAAAAGCACCACTCCGGTGGAATACAGCAGCTCCTGATGAACCCCGGAAGCATAGCCCATTTCAAGCGCGATATTGGTCGTCAGCGGTCGGATCTGGCTGAAAAGACTGGTCGGAATTCCGGCAATCGGATTTCCGCAGACCAGCATCACCGCCATGGTTTCGCCGATCGCGCGGCCGATTCCTAAAATCACCCCGGTCATGATTCCCGATTTAGCCGCCGGCAGTACAACTCTGAAGATCGTCTGAATTTTTGATGCCCCCAGCGCATAGGATCCCTCACGGTATTCTTTGGGCACGGCACTCAGCGACGTTTCGGAAATACTGACTACTGTCGGCAAAATCATGATCGCCAGCACAAATACCGTTGCCAGCAGCGATTCGCCCTGAGCCATCGGTGAAATTTTAAGGACATAAGGAACGATGATGCCCAGTCCAAACACGCCATACAATACCGAGGGAATGCCAGCCAGCAGCTCAACGGCAAAACGAATGACTTTGCCAGCCCGTGAACCAGCCATCTCCGCAATAAACACCGCTGTCAGAATGGCCACCGGCACACCGATTAGAATGGCTCCGAAGGTTGCCAAAACCGATCCGACAATCATATAGAAGATGCCATACATATTTGAACCCGGCCGCCATTCCACCCCGGTTAAAAAGCTCCACAGCGAGTAACTGTTGGAAACAAAAGGTGCTAATCCGTTGTAGAACACAAAAAATGTGATCGCCAGCAGGCTGATCACCGCTACACAGGCACACAGCAGGAAGATGTTTTCAATTATTCTTTCTCTTAATTTCTTACGTTTGATCGCTTCCAAAAAAAGCTCCTTTTCCATGCCCCTGGTTCTATTGCAAACCGCGTGGCATATTTCTCAAAACTCAGCCTCCCTTAAAGGGAGGCTGCGCTTGATTTTCTTATAACTATTTTGATACGGTTATTCCGCCTTCTTTGGTGACAATTTTCTGACCATCTTCACTCATCAGGAAATCAATGAACGCTTGTGTTGCCGGGTCTGTTTTCTTTTCATCATAGAAGATTAAAAATGGTCTGGATAAGGTATAGGTCTTATTGAGCACATTATCAACCGTCGCTTTAACACCATTAACATTAACTGCTGTAACGGTTTTATCAACAAATGTCAGGGATACATATCCGATCGCATTGGCGTTGCCGGCAACCGTTGTCTGAACATTGCCATTACCTTCTTTAATGGTTGCATCTGCTTTTAATTTCTCAGCAAATCCCAGCAGTTCTTCGGTTGCGCTTCTGGTACCGGAACCATCTTCACGGGATACAACGACAATCGGTGCATCTGCTCCGCCAACTTCACTCCAGTTGGTAATTTCTCCGGTGAAAATCTTTGTCAACTGCTCTTTTGTAAGATTTGTCACGGTATTGGCAGGGTTTACGATTAATGCAATCCCATCATATGCAAAGGTCGCTACTTTTAGTCCCGGTTGTTCTTCTGTTTTTAAATCTCGTGATGAACAGCCAAAGGAATAGGTGTCCGCTGCCGCCCCCTTGATCCCGTCGGAAGAACCGGTACCGCTGTAGGTAAATTTAGCATCCGGATTTAACGCCGTAAACTCTGAACCCGCCGCATCGATGATCTTCTGAACCGATGTTGAACCGCCACCATTAATTTCTCCAGACACCGCCGCTTTTAAAGCCGTCTTGTCAGAAGAGCTGCAACCTGCGAAAGCCAGCACTGATGCACCAACCAACAACGACACTAAAACTTTTTTAAAACTTTTTGACATTTCATTCTCCTTTAGAATTCTTAATTTTCATTTTCTGCATGATTATCGTACCAAAAAAGAATCTGTAGAAGGTTTTGGCGAGGTAAAGAGTATGTTAAGACAATGTTAAATAAGGATCAGCTTCCCCGCTTTTTCTTCAGTTTCACAAACTCTTTCCAAAAAAAGCCAATAGAAAAGCCCGGGAATTTTCCCGGGCTGAAACAGCAGATAACGTACTAATACCATACCGACAATGATCACAACCGATTACTGTTGGTCGGTACGGGGAGCTAATTTTCGGCGTTTAATTTCTCCACCGTTTGATTAATCATCGCTTCATCAAGATCGTTAAAATCGATGTAGTTGCCGGTTACAATATAGAAGACCGTCTCAAAAATATTGGTGGCATGATCCCCCATTCGTTCAAGATCACTTCCGATCAGACAGAACACTGTACCCTGATGAATATTTTTCGGATCTTCCATCATGTATGACATGCAGTCATGATGAATGGTCTCGTTGATCGTATCAATTCGGTCTTCCAGCTCCACTACCTCTCTTAATCGGCTGATATCCTCATCAATAAAGGCCTGAATTGAGAGTTTGAGCAATTTCTCGGTCAATTCACATTCCAGAGGAATGTCAATCAAGGGCTTCATATAAATCTCTTCTGAAATTTCGATGACACGCTGACAGATATTCACCGCCAAATCCGCAATCCTTTCCAGATTCGTGATGATCTTATAAGTCGAAGCCAATCGTCTCAGATCCGTGGCCACGGGGCCTTGGGTCGCGATCACCTGACTGACGATGAGTTGCAGCTCAATTTCCTTGGCATCAACCAGATCATCCCGCTCAATCACTGTTTTGGCTAATTCAATATCTTTTGAATTGAGCGCCAATACTGAATCTGACAGCATTTTTTCAGTCACCGTGGACATCAGCAGAATTTCATCTTTAATCATTTTTAATTCTTTGTTGTATTCTATTCGCATAGCATGCCTCCTTTATCAACCAAATCGTCCGGTAATGTAGTCCTCTGTCCGTTTATCTGCCGGGTTTGTAAATATGAGTGGAGTTTCGTTAAATTCTACCACTTCTCCCATCAGAAAGAAAGCGGTTTTATCTGAAATTCGGCCGGCCTGCTGCATCGAATGGGTGACGATGATGATCGTATAGTCTTTTTTCAGTTTAAACATCAGATCCTCGATTTTTGCCGTGGCGATGGGATCCAATGCGGAGGTGGGTTCATCCATCAGAATGACCTCCGGCTGCATGGCAATGGTTCTGGCAATACAAAGACGCTGCTGCTGACCCCCGGAAAGACCCAGCGCCGACTTATTCAGTCGATTCTTTACTTCTTCCCACAGGGCCGCCTTCGTTAGGCTTTCCTGAACGATCGTATCAAGTTTTGTTTTATCCTTCAAGCCCTGGCATTTTGGTCCGTAGGCGATGTTTTCATAAATACTCATCGGAAACGGGTTGGGTTTCTGAAAAACCATTCCCACCCGTGTGCGCAGATTGATGACATCGATATCGCCATTGATGTCCTGTCCGTCAAACAGAATCTCACCATTAATCCTTACCGATTCAATCAGATCATTCATCCGATTCAGGCAACGTAAAAAGGTTGACTTGCCGCAGCCCGATGGTCCGATAAAGGCGGTAACTTCCTTTTCGTAGATATTCAGATTAATTGACTTGAGTGCCTGAAAATCGCCGTAAAACAAGTCAAGATTTTTTGCATCAAATTTTATTTTTTTATCCATGCCATTCCTCATTTTTTATTGAAAACATCCAGCTTGTCAGAGGCAAACCGGGACAGTACATTCAGCACAATCACAATCACAATAATGACAATTCCAATCGCACAGGCCAGTTCGATGTTTCCTTCCTCTTTCGCCACATAATAGGCCTGAACCGTCAGGGTACTGCCGGGAGAAAGAAACGTTCCCGGAATCTGGGCAACGGTTCCGGCCGTCAGCAGCAGTGCCGCTGACTCACCGACCACACGGCCGATGCTCAACAGCACCGCTGTGGCAATGCCGGGCACGGCACAGGGCAGCACCACTTTGAAGATCGTCTGCAGCTTTGTCGCCCCCAGGGCCAGTGAGCCTTCCCGGAAGGACGTCGGCACCGTTTTCAGCGCCTCTTCCGTACTCCTGATGATAACCGGCAACAGGATGATCGCCACCGTCAAACTCCCGGACAGCAGTGATATCTGGAATTTCAACGCCACTACGAAGAAGGCCATGCCAAACAGTCCGAAGATGATGGACGGAATCCCCGACAGACACTCCGCGGCAAAACGAATGGTATTGACAAATTTTCCCGGTTTTGCGTATTCGGTCAGATAGATCGCACCAAAAATCCCCAGCGGGATGGCGATCACCAGTGACAGCAGCACCATATAAAGCGTTGTGATGATATTGGATTTCACCCCGCCGCCCGGCTGAACCACTTTAATTTTCAGCTCGCCGGATTCGTTGTCAATTTGAGCTGCCGCCTCCTGTAAAGTCAGATTTTTCAAATTGATCCCGTTGATACGCTTAATGATATCGTCCGTTTTAATATCCACGTTTTTCCCTGTTGAGTCTTTTGCATTGAGCAGGGGCGAATTTTTTTCGATATAGGCTATCACAAACTGCTCTTTTTCCGTGTAGTTATTCCTGTACTGAACTTTTGCAATTGCTGCTCCGATGCTTTTTATGTAGATCGGCCCGTCTATTAACGATTCATATCGTGCATCATACGGGTTCTCTTTTTTCAGGTTGTCAGCGTCGATGCTCATTGGCACCTCTGCCGCCTGGACAAAGACATAACTCACCGTTTCATTGTAGTCGCGGGTTAAGAATTTCCAATTCACCAGACCAATACCTTTGACGAAGATAAAACCGACAATAAAAAGCAGCACGCTTAATGTAATGCCAGTTGCCAGATAGATAATGCCTTTAGCTAACGTATCTTTTACTTTTCGGCCCATGTTAACGCCCTACCTTTGCTTTGACAATTCTGTTCACAATCAAATTGATGATCATGATGAAGACAAAAAGCACCACTCCGGTGGAATACAGCAGCTCCACGGCGAAACGAATGACTTTGCCGGCTTGTGAACCAGCCATCTCCGCAATAAACACCGCTGTCAGAATGGCCACCGGCACTCCGATCACAATGGCTCCGAAAGTTGCCAAAACCGATCCGACAATCATATAGAAGATGCCATACAGATTTGATCCCGGCCGCCATTCGACCCCGGTTAAAAAGCTCCACAGCGAGTAACTGTTAGAAACAAAAGGTGCTAATCCGTTGTAGAACACAAAAAATGTGATCGCCAGCAGGCTGATTACCGCTACACAGGCACAAATCAGAAAAAAGTTTTCAATAATTCTTTCTCTTAATTTCTTGCGTTTGATCGCTTCCAAAGAATTCTGCTTTCATTCTGCAGATTCAATAGGCAAATATGAACTTTTAAAGCTCGAACAGAACTTGCTTTGCGGTCCGTTAATGCAGCCAGAATTTTACAATACGGTTATTCCCCCTTCTTCTGTCACAATATCCTGACCATCTGGCCCCATCAGAAAATCAAGAAAAGAAAGTGTCGCATTGTCAATCTTATTTTTGTCATAGACCACAATGAAAGGCCTGGATAAGGCATAGGTCTTGCTGCGGACATTTTCAACGGTCGCTGCCACACCATCAACCCGGATCGTCTTGACCGATTTGTTGACGAAAGTCAGCGACACATATCCGATCGCATTGGGATTGCCGGCAACGGTTGTCTGAACATTGCCATTGCCTTCCTTGATGGTGGCACTGCCTTTGAGTTTTTCTGTGAATCCCACCAGTTCTTCGGTAGCGGTTCTGGTCCCGGAACCATCTTCCCGCGATACAACCACAATCGGTGCATCGACTCCGCCGACTTCACTCCAGTTGGTATACTCGCCAGTATATATTTTGGCCAGCTGATTTTTGGTCAGGTCAGTAACGGTATTGGCCGGATTAACGATCATTGCAATGCCGTCATACGCAAACACAAGCTCCGTTAAATTAACTTTTTCTTCCGCTTTCAAATCCCGTGATGAGCACCCAAAGGAATAGGTGCCGACCGTCGCCCCTTTAATCCCGTCGGAAGAACCGGTGCCGCTGTAGGTAAACTCAACGTCCGGATTCAATGCCGTATACTCCGAACCCACCGCATCGATAATCTTCTGCACGGATGTTGACCCGCCGCCGTTGATTTCGCCGGCATCCGCCGATGACGTTGCTGCGCCTGATGAACCGCATCCCGCAAGACTCATTGCCATTACTGTCATCAGGACTATCATCAGTATGGTTGTTATTCTTTTCTTCATTGATTTCTCCTTGTCATCGCATAAAAAAAAGCAAAGCCGACTTGCAACACACTGTCTCTCTGCTTTTTTTGTTACCCGTTAATTCATTCTTTAATCAAAAATCTCCCGAACCAGCTGATTGAACTCCTGATACATTGGCGAATCAGACAGCGGTTTTAATGACTCCATCACGCCTTTATAATACCAGGCCTGTTTATCTTTTCCACGCACAAAAATGTCCCAAACTTCATCGCCCATTTTTTCGTAGTCTGCCTTGATGCTTCGCAGGTTCGATAATTTATCGGCACAGGCCAGCAGCTGCATCTCGTAGGTGGCTTCGCTGCCGAGAAAATCGATGGTATTCTGTTTGCGTTTTTCCCACGGCAGCGTTTTGTCTTCCGAATCAGAGGCAACCAACGCTGCCACTTCATCACCAAATTCTGCTCGGATGATTTCTAAAGTCGTTTCCGTATCTTCCACGGTATCATGAAGCAGACCGGCACAGATTAACGCTTCGTTGGTTTCGGAATCAACCGATGCCGCCAAAATCTTTGCGACCTCAAACGGATGTGTAATATAAGGCGTTTTCGATCCCTTTCTGAAATAACCCAAGTGGGCATTGGCTGAAAATTCAATGGCTTTTAATACCGACATGGCAATCTCCTTCTTTTTTAAAATGATTGATTCAAGACCCGATCACATATTTTGTCATAAATCACTTGAACATGCGGTTCGCTCACATAATCCGTCAGGTTTTTTATCGGAATCCACATTACCCCGCTGTTTTCATCCGGTTTTGATCGAACTGGTTCCTCTTCTGAAGCCTTGAGAACATAGGCAACTGACAAATGCAGATGCGTAGAAACCGGTTTATTATTCTTGATATGGCCGAAAACAGGCAATATATCCAGTGAAACGATTCTATCCGAACACGTTTTAATCTGCTTTATTCCCGTCTCTTCCTGCGCTTCTTTGATGGCGACCGCAAGCAAATCTTCATCGCCGTCGGCATGGCCTCCGGTCCATGACCAGGACTGATAGATATTATGATAAATCATCAGCACTTTATCCATCGTTTCGTTGAAAATCATCGATGAGCTGGTCAGATGGGCAATTTTATTTTCGCGCAGCAACACATTCCCGGGGTTCTTGCTGATAAACAACTGGATCGTTTCTTTATCAGCAGCTTCCAGCGCTGAACCTGGTTTGAAATTGGCGATTGCTTTTTGATAATGCATGCCGAGTCTCCTTTATTTCTGTTTCAGGTCATTGTCCCATTCAAAAGGCGTGAACATAATTAGTATTGCCGTCGGTTTGTGCAACCAATTTGGTAACGTGTAGGCGAACAGTCCAAAGACTGTCCGCCGTACAGTGTACACATTGGTTCGCACAAACCGGCAGCAATACTTACGGCTGTCTTGTAAACGCCTAACAGAACCGGCGAACCGGTCTTTTTCGCTGAACACTGACCGGTTTATCTTCAGCGACCGATACCTTCCGCGGTCGCCCTTTGATATTTTTGGTCTGCAGTTCTTTCAATACCTGTTCACCCTTGTTGTTCAATATTTCCACAAAAGTTGAAACGTCCAGAATCGTAATAACCCCAATGTCCGCTGCCGTCATTCCGTTGATGTTGCACAAGGTTCCAACGATATCGACCGGGCGCATTTTTGTTTTTTTCCCGGCATTGATATGAAGCTTCATAATCTCACTGGTTAAATCATGAGCCTTATCCATTTTCTCTTCCGGTTTCTCCTGAAGTTTTTCAATAAAAGCCGGTCTCAGGCTGTCGATTTCAGGCTGTGTCGGGCATTCTTTTTCGATGATTTCTTTTTCGACATACGCCTCAATCTCAGAAAAATGACGTCCTTCCTTGTACGATACAAGCGTAATGGCTTTTCCTGCTGTTCCCTGGCGACCAGTTCGGCCAATCCGATGCACATAGGTTTCCCTTTCCCATGGCACATCATAATTGATCACGTGCGAGATCTCCTGAACATCGATGCCGCGGGCGGCTACATCGGTCGCAATAAGATAACGAAAGGCGCCTTTTTTAAACCGCTGCATCACCAGCGTCCGTTCATCCTGTTCCATGCCGCCGTGAATTTTTTCGCAGGCTTGATTGTTTTTTCCAAAACTGTTGTAAATGGCGTTCACCCGTTCCTGAGTATTGCAGAAGATAATACAGCTGTCCGGGTTTTCAACTACCAGAACCGCTTTCAGAATATCCAGCTTGTCCGCATTTTCAGTTTTATAGACGCATTGCTCGATGGCATCGGTTCGCTTGGCTTCCGCTTCAATTTCAATCAACTGGGGATTGTTCATATAGTTTTTTGACAAACGCTGAATTTCGGGTTCCAGCGTCGCTGAAAACAGCATCGTCACGCGATTTTTCGGCAGTTCGTCAATGATTTCCTCAACCTGGTCAATAAAACCCATATTGAGCATTTCATCGGCTTCATCGATAATTAAATATTTAATTTCATCGGTGATCAGGTTCCCTCTGTCAATATGGTCCATGACACGACCCGGCGTCCCGACCACGACATGCGTTTTCTGCTTCAGTTCTTTTTCCTGACGCTTGATCGGCGATTTTCCATAAAGGGCGGATACTTTCACCCGTTTGAACCGGCCGATATTAAAAATATCTTCCCGTACCTGCAGCGCCAGTTCACGTGTCGGCGTCAGCACCAGCACCTGGGGCTTATTTTCATCCCAATCCAGCAGCTCGCAGACGGGAATCCCGAAGGCGGCGGTTTTTCCGCTGCCAGTTTGCGCCTTGCACAGGATATCCTTTTGTTCCAGCGCAACGGGAATAACCGCTTTCTGAACTTTTGTCGGACTTGTAAAATTCAGTTTTTCGATGGCTTTCAAGATCTCATCGCCGAGTGGGTAATTATTAAAATTGTTTATTGTCATTCTTTTCTCATTCTTTCCTGTTCTCATTTTGTTGCTACTTAAAAAGCTGTATCCACTGGATAAACTCAGAAGATACAGCTAATATATATTATACTCGATAAAACTGATTTTTTGTTTAAATTTTTACTTTCTCAGTTGGAATTGTCCAATCATATCCTTTAACATCTCTGCCTGTCCGGACAGTTCTTCACTCGCTGCCGCACTCTGTTCCGCTGTTGCGGAATTGTTTTGAACAACCTGGGCAACCTGTTCGATGCCCATATTGACTTGAGCAATACCGGAAGCCTGTTCATTTGAATCGACCGCAATCTTTCCGACCAGATCGGTTACTTTGACAACACCTTCAACAATTTCGTTAAGCGCTGCTGCCGTTTCATCCGCAATTTTTGTTCCGGCTTTCACTGTATCGATCGACCCTTCGATCAGACCGGTCGTTTCCTGAGCGGCCTCCGCACTTCGCGCTGCCAGCGTCCGCACTTCTTCGGCTACGACGGCAAAGCCTTTGCCATGCTGTCCGGCGCGTGCCGCCTCAACGGCCGCATTCAAAGCGAGGATATTGGTTTGGAAAGCAATATCGTCGATGACTTTGATGATTTTGGAAATATCATTCGATGATTTGTTGATTTCCGACATTGAATTCTGCATTTCAGCCATTTGGGCATTGCCTTTAGCCGCATAATCCTGAACATCCGTCGACAGGTCTTTGGCTTGGTTGGCATTGACCGCGTTGTTCTTGGTCTGATCCGAAATTTCAGCCACGGCAGCTGATAATTCCTGTACTGAGCTTGCCTGTTCGGTAGAGCCCTGCGCCAATGCCTGACTGGCATCGGAGACCTGATTGGAGCCTGCCGTCACCTGTCTGGCGGCATCGTCAATATCTCCCAACAATGAATTCAAGGTCTCGACGATCTTATTCAGCGCATCGGACACGTCCGCAAAATCGTTGTGCCAGACCTCGACACTTTCAATATTGAGATTTCCGTCGGCAATTTGTCCGGTGATTTCCGATATTTTCGATACCACCATTTTCAAAGTCTCAGCCGTCGTATTGACCGACTGTTTCAGTTCGTGAAATTCGCCTTTGTACGCTCCTTTAACCAGCACGTGTAGATTTCCGGCCGACATTTCATTCATAACGTCAGCGATTTCTCGGGTCGGCCCGGCAATTTCTTCAAGAATCCGATTCATCCCGCTGATCAATTCTTTCCAGGCGCCATTGAATTTTGTTTCATCCGCTCTTGTCTCCAGCTTTCCTTCAATTGCTGCTGTGGAAAGGACAGCTGCGTCTTCAACCAAGTTGCCGATTGATTTTGAAACCTGTCCCAAGCTCTTTTCAATCGCTTTAAACTCTTCGCATATTTCCGCGGTATATTCGCCGGCTTCCTGAATATTCAAGTCAAAATCCAAATTGCCATCAGCCAGATTCAACAAGTTGTTTGCCAATCTTTTTATTTCATTTCCGGTATAAGCATTGATGCTCATCGTTGAAGTTGTATCATGTGAGATATCGACAAAACCGATCGACTCGCCGTTTTTATCCTTCAAATGAACGGTATCCATGCGATAGTAGCGTTCTCTGAAGTAGAAAGGATACTCGGTCAGCCCTTTTTCCAGCAGTCTTCTGACTCCGCAGTTTTCGGTATTGCACATTTCCAGCTTGCAGCTGCTGCACTGACGTCCATAGGCATCTTCGCGCTTTTCAGCCGACCCGGTCAGTTTCATCAGATCCCCCAGGGTTTTGTTGACAAAGATAATTTCCCGGTCCATATTAATGGTTGTGATACGATACGGGAGGGCATCGAGAATGGCCAGATAGAAATCCATCTGTTTTGCAAAGGCCGCTAATCCTTGATCAACGTTACCGATTACCTTGCTGTAATCACCGGAAAGTTTTGCCCCATCATTTTTCTCCAGAATGCCTTCCTGCGCCGCCTGGGCGGCTTTTGCCGTAGTAGTCTCAATTCCCTTAACGGAATCCCGGATACTTGCCAGACTCTTTGCCAGCAAATCGTTTTCAGAAGATGGCTGTATGTCACCCGAAAGATCACCAGCCGCCATCTTCTTCGCCGCAAGTGACTGATATCGGATATACTCTGCAATGGCGGCAAGCCCCACACCCAGATCATCTAACTGATCCCTGGCCGCTGCATTCACCTCAACATCTGTATCGCCTGCAGCCAGCCGATCTGTGACTGCAACCAGTTTTGTGATCCGGTTTGAAATCCCTTTGATCGATAAAGCGACAATAACGATCGTCACGATCAGTCCAATACCAAAGACCAACAGCAAATCGTTCTGTACCGTGGCAAATTGATCAAAACTTGAAAAGTTGTGATTCACTACATACAACGCTATCCCTGCCGCTACCATAAATACGCATGCAATTGGCAAGCCCATAGACAGAAGTATCTTCGATGACATACTCTTGTTTTTTTCCATTCTACCTTTTCTCTTTCTGTAAAAATTGATTCTATTTAATCACTTTATCACAGAATCAACTTCAAATCAATTATTTTATAACTCTTTGTACTCGTTTACGAATCTGCGAATTGGACAATCAGTCATCGCTTCTACATCGAGCGATCGACTTGAAATGCAATTTATATATTTTACAGAAAATAGGACCCCGCGTTTTCATGAAATGTATTCGGACAATCTCATTTAACCCTGTTTAACGCAAAAAGCGCCGATTGAACGGACTTGCATCGTCTGTTCAATCTGCGCTTCAGATTATAATCGAGCTTTATTTGAAACGCTCAGGATTTTGTAAAGCAGCGCCGATTTGCCTTTTTTACTCAACCGTCACGCTTTTGGCCAGATTCTTCGGTTTGTCGACATCGCATTCTCTGGCAACAGCTAAATAATAAGCCATCAGCTGCAGGTACACAACCGTCGGTATCGGGGTGATATCATCATCCATCTTCGGAATCACCCAAACTTCGTCCACTTCCGATCCAATTTCCTCGTGCGACTCCTGGACAATCGCCAGAACATAGGCGCCTCTGGCTTTTACTTCTTTGATGTTGCTGAGCATTTTCTCAAAGACATGCTCCTGGGTGCAGACGGCCACAACGATGGTTCCGTCTTCGATCAGCGCAATCGGTCCATGCTTGAGCTCTCCGGCCGCGAATGCTTCGGAGTGTATATAGGAAATCTCCTTGAGTTTCAGCGAACCTTCCAGACAGGTGTAATAATCAAGACCACGCCCCATATAAAACAGATCATGGATTTCATGGTTTGCATCCGCAAATTTCCTGATTTTCTCCTGCGTATCCAGAACCATCTCAATCAATTCCGGCGTTTTAGCTAGCCCGTTACATACCCGAACAGCATCCTTTTTGCCCAGCTTTTCGTTTAACTGTCCCAGATAGGAAGCCAGCAGCAGCATGCATCCGACCTGCGTTACATAGGCTTTGGTGGAAGCCACGGCAATCTCGGGACCGGCATTGGTGTAGATCACATCATGGGATTCTCTCGCTATCGAGCTGCCGACGACATTTGTGATCGCCAGCACCCAGGCGCCCTTGTCCTTGGCCAGGCGGATGGCGGCCAGAGTATCGGCTGTTTCGCCGGACTGGCTGATGACGATCAGCAAGGTGTTTTTATCCACAATGGGATTCTTGTACCGGTATTCCGATGCCGGTTCCATCTCGACGCTGATTCGGGCAAATTTTTCGAAATAGTATTTGCCAACCATACCGGCATGAAAAGCGGTTCCGCAGGCGACAATCTGGATGCGATTGATGTGTTTCATCATTTCCTCATCCAGGTGCAGACCGCTGAAAAACGCGCCTGCTTCGGCGCAGCGTCCGGTGATTGCATCTCTCATCGCTTTAGGCTGCTCCATCATTTCTTTCATCATGAAATGATCATACCCGCCTTTTTCCGCATCTCCCGGGTCCCAGTCAACCACAAAAACGTCTTTATCGATCGTTTCACCGGCAGCATTCAATATTGTGACCTCATTTTTTGTCAGGACTGCCATCTCCCCGTTATCAAGCAGATAGACTTCCTTGGTATACTTCAGGATGGCCGGGATGTCTGAAGCAATGAAATTCTCGCCTTTGCCCAGACCAACGATCAGCGGACTGTCTTTGCGCACAGCAACAATTTTATCCGGCTCTTTGGCACAGAGGATTCCCAAGGCATAGGAACCTCGGATTCTTTTCAAGGCAATTTGAACCGTTTCGACAATATCGCCCGTATAGAGCTCATTGAGAAGATGGGCCACCACCTCGGTATCGGTGTCTGAAATAAACCGATGCCCCAGACCTGTCAGTTCATCCCTGAGTGCCATGTAGTTTTCGATAATCCCATTATGGACTACCGCAATCTCTTTGTTCAGACTGAAATGCGGATGCGCATTCTCGTCTGAAGGCACGCCATGCGTTGCCCAGCGCGTATGGCCGATTCCGACATTGCCACGGAATGGTTTCTTTTCCAGAAAATCCACCAGATTTTGCAATCGGCCTTTTTTCTTTTCAACCCGAATCACGTTTTTCTCAATCGTTGCGATACCGGCTGAATCATAGCCACGGTATTCCAATCGGGAAAGGCCTTCCAGCAGGACTTCCTGCGCCTGCTTAGTTCCGATATAACCTACAATTCCACACATTTTTATCACCTTTTCCACATTAAAATGAAGCTGTTTTTTGTCCTGAAAATCACTCTTCAGATTTGTACAGCTTTGATTCAGGGCATCCGCCGAATTTTCGATACTCCCCGTCCTCGTCAACTCTAACCATGTGTGGACCGCACTAGAGTTCTGGCGCTTTTTGAATGCTTCGTGGTCAGGGTCCAATCCAAACTAAACCATGAAAACATGCTGATTTATTTTAACATAAATTCCTGCTAAATACAAAAAAATGAGAGCCAAAGCCCTCATTTCTTAAGATTTCATTTTTTTGACGGTTATGCATCCAGACGCGTTTCAATCAATGTCGCCAGGTCGTTGGCAATGAGTGTCAGTTCTTCCTGATTTTCTCCTTCGATCATCACCCGAACCAGAGGTTCCGTCCCGGACGGACGGATCAGCACCCGGCCCTGCCCCTGAAAATGGGTTTCAACTTCCTGAATCCGTTTTTGAATGAATTCATCATTCAGATAGTCTTTTTTGCGGGTATTCTCAACCCTTGCATTGACTAATATCTGCGGGTAAACGGCCATTAAATCCGCCAGATCTTTGGCATCACGGGATTCATCACGCAGTAATTCCAGCAGCACCAGTGCTGTCAGCATCCCGTCTCCGGTGGTATTATAATCCAGCAGAATCAGATGCCCGGACTGTTCACCACCAAGATTATAATCACCTTCGATCATGGCTTCCAGAACATACCGATCACCCACATCTGTTTTGATGGTTTTACAATTCACTTCGTTCAGAGCCATATCCAGTCCGATATTGCTCATCACAGTGACAACAACGGTATCCTTTTTGAGTGCGTTCTGCTTTTTCAGCTTCCGCCCGATCAGGTTCATGATTTTATCGCCGTCAATAATATTTCCGGCATTATCCACTGCCAGGCAGCGGTCCGCATCCCCATCAAAGGCAATCCCGATGTTCGCTTTTTCCGCAAGCACCCGGCGCTGCAACGGCTCCAAGTGGGTCGATCCGCAGCCATTGTTGATATTCTTGCCATTAGGTTCGTTTCCGATAACCACCACTTCAGCGCCCAGGCTTCTGAAGAATTCCGGGGCAATGGCATAGGAAGCGCCATGGGCGCAGTCAATGACCACCTTTAATCCGGTCAGATCACCGCTGCTGGCTTTTTTAATATGGTTCAGGTAATAGGTCTCCGGGCTTTCTAAACGCCTTTCGGTTCCTCCGTCTTTAAACTGAACTTCCTTTTTTTCCAGAATGATGTTTTCAATTTCATTTTCGATGGCATCGGGTAATTTAAAGCCCTGGCTATTAAAAAATTTAATCCCATTGAATTCATAAGGATTGTGTGAAGCTGAAATTACAATGCCGGCATCCGCTTCTAAATCTCTTGTGATCACGGCGATTGCCGGTGTTGGCAGCACGCCAACGCGAACAACCTCTCCGCCGACTGACATAATCCCGTTTGTCAGGGCTGTCTCTAACGCTGTGCCTGAAATACGTGTATCCATCCCAATGACGATTTTGGCCCGATGACTCCCGGCGCCCAACACTGTTGCGCCGGCCTGCCCCAGCTGATATGCCAAATCCAGAGTCAGCTCTTCTTCAAAAACACCACGAACCCCGTCCGTTCCGAATAATTTTCCCATCTATGTTATCTCCTAATTTGCTTGGTTTTCTTCACAAGTTTAGCTTGTTAACCTGTTAACAAGCTTAAACAACGGCCTTATTATAACCGATCTGCGGATTAATTCAAATTCTTTTTTATGATGCCGCCGCCCAGAACCTGGCGCCCCCGATAAAAAACCAGCGCCTGGCCTGGTGTTGGCGCTCTGACCGGATCTTTACAATGCACGATTGCCTGACCTTCCGAAAGCTTCTCAACCCTTCCCAGATAGGCGTTACCCCAGCGGCATGTTTTAAACGACAAGTCGGTTTCTGTTAAATCTTCACCGGCCTGCAGAAACAGATCGCCGATGATTATTTCCTTCTTATATAGAACCGACTCCTCAGCAAGAACGATCGTATTGGTCTCGGGAAGGATCTCGGTCACCACCAGCCGGCTGGTCTGCTTAATTTCCAGGCCCCGGGTTTGACCCAATGTAAAGCCATGAATTCCCCTGTGCTTGCCGAGTATTTTACCCGACGCATCGACAAAATTTCCGGATGGCGTCGGTTGCGAGCCCCACACGGCCTCTTTCAAAAACAGGGTATGGTTCTTTTGGGGAATAAAGCAGATGCCCTGACTTTCATCGCCAGCTGACAGATCCGGCAATAAGTTTTTGATGGTTTGCCTGACCTCGTCTTTCGATTCAAAATGATCAAGCGGAAAAAGCAGCCGGCTTAATACGTCCTGATCCAGATGGTACAGAAAATAGGACTGATCCTTACGGGAATTCCGGCTTGCCAGAAGTCTGAATTGATTCCCCACTTTGGCAATTTCAGCATAATGGCCGGTAGCGATCAACGCATTGTCATTTTTTTGCGCCAATTGCCCAAGCAGTTTGAACTTCATCTCCCGATTGCACAGCATACAGGGGTTTGGCGTCTGGCCTTTTTTGTAACCATCGATAAAAGGCGCGATGACCTTTTCACTGAACCGATGCTGGGCGTGAACAACATGGTGCTCGATTCCCAGCGTTTCAGCAACCATTCCGGCCGCCTTCAAGGTAGTTTCCGAATTAAAAAAATCGAAGGTTACGCCAATCACTTCGTAACCTTCTTTGATCAGTTGATAAGCGGAGGCCGCACTGTCGATCCCACCGCTTAATCCGATTATCACTTTCTTTTTAATCATTGGCGCTTTGTTCTTCTCTTTGCTTAACGCTCATCGACGCTGATCAGCCGGGATTCTTTTTTTTCGATCAAGGCCACTTTTGTTTTCAAAGAATTGACTTCCAGTGAGTTGTCCCGTTTTTCTTCCCAAACCGGCAGTTCCTTGTTGGTTTCGATCAGATTCATGATTTCTTCAGTCAGCCAGGGATTGCAGACCAGCAGCGGACCCAGCGTGTTGGTGAAAATCGCCTTGCCGCTCTTGGCACCTTCGAATTTTGTCTTGCCGGTATTTCCATAGCCGTATTTCAGATATCCGAATGGCGACTCTTCATTAATATCGGCATCCATCATTTGAATCTGGTTTCCGATGATTTCCATTTTATTGCCATTGTATTCGCAGATGTAATAAAGATCATCCCCGTAGACAGCGTGGTTTTCATTGACTTCAAGACCGATGAGTCCCAGACCGTTGATGATGGTTTTGTCGTTACGGTTTATTTTTTTGCCAAAAACACCGATTGAAGTCCCGGTGACTAGCATCGGATGATTCTCGATAAATGTGATGAATGCTTCCCGGTGCGGTTTTAAAAACGCGATCACCGCTTCGAAATGCACGATTTCGCCGGGCGGGCAGAAAATAAAATCATAATCCAGGGGATTGAATTCTTTTGTATCCAGATTGATCTGGTCGATTTCGACCCGATAACCCCGGCGCACCCCCTCCGCTCTGATTGCCAGAATGTTGCCCCGATCGCCATGAAGGCTGAATGTATTGGGAAACAGCCAGCCAATTTTTAATGTCTTATCCATTAGTTCTGTCCTCCTTCGATAAATTTCTTCATTTTTTCGAAAGTGGAAATCCAGGTGATCAGATAAATGTTGTTGGTTTTTGCCTTGTCGATTTCTGCAAATATTTCTTTGATATTGTCGCTGTCCATTATGGTTATATCCGCTTTTGCCACCCCTTCATAAATAAGCCGGTTGGCCGTGTCGTATGAAACGTGCTCGGAAAAGCAAAGGTAACGTTCCACCTTCGAATCGATCAGTGGTTTGAAATCGCAGTCGAAAGCGTAGAAGGTATTGGCATAGTGCGGGACAAAGTCAACCAGCGTATAGAGGCCCAGCGCCACCATTTTTTCTTCTTGATCTGATGCCATAATATTCAACGCACTTTGAAGCGTATCCGGATTTTCCTGCTTGATCCGCATGTATTTGATCGTTTTGGCTTTATACTTCAGCACTTCAAATCGTCCGCCTATATTTTTGAAATTGTTGAAAGCCTGGGCGGCCTGTTCCGGAGAAATGTCACAGATCTCCTGACAGATTGCCAGCGCACCAGCATAATTGTAAAACATGAAAGGCAGATCATAAGGCATATTGCACTTGACCCCTTTGAGCCTGAATGTTTTTTCTGTGAAATTGATATCGGTCACTACGTATTCCGGCGTTTTCTCGCTGGCATAACCGCAGTGAGCGCAGTAAAACGGACCGATGCTGTCCACATTGTAATAATCAAAGCTCAAATCATGATGACACTTCGGGCAGGCCTGCGTTGGATAGTCCGATCCTTTGGTGAAGGACTCGTCATGATGTTGAACTCCGTAATAGACAGAACGACCGGCTATTTCCTCAAAGGAGCGTGAACGCGGTTCCTCGTTGTTTAAAATCAATGTCATTTGAGGATTGATCACCTCTTTTAACTTGCGATAAATAAAATCAGGATCTCCGTTTCTTTGAACCTGGTCTTTCTGCAGATTCGTAATCAGCATATTTTCTGCCGGCAGCTGCTCATACACAAGCGGCAGATACCGCTCATCCGTCTCAAAAATATAATAATCCACCTTGAGCTTTCCAGTCAGGGTTGACTCCTTTGCCAGAATCGTCGCGATCCCACTCAAAAGATTGGCACCTTCAAGATTCGAGATGATTTTTTTTCCGTTTTCCTTGAGAATATGTGCCACCAGATTGGTCGTTGATGATTTCCCGTTTGTTCCGGTTATGAATACTACTTTTGAATAGTCGATGTTTTTAAAATTCTTGACAAAATTCGGATCAACGACCAGCGCTTTTTCTCCCGGAAGATTTGTTCCTCGATCCCTGCTGACAAGATTAATAGCGGCGCCGATTATCTTCGCCAGCCAAAGTGCAAAATAAAATTTCATTATGAATAGCCTTTCTTTTAAATATCTTTGTTTTTTAGTTTTTCTCTGATGACCGACAGCATGTTTGCCTTGCCGGGTGATGTTTCTTCGGCCGGCTTTTCTTCCTGATCGGTGTTTTCTGTTTGGTTCCAACTCATTTGCGCTGCGCCGGCAACGACTGCGCCGACAAAGCAGGCAGTACTGAACATACTGACCAGCCCGATTATAATTGCTACCAGCTCGCTGAAAATCATCCCGTCTACCCGAACCGGACTGATGTCTCCATATCCCACGGTGGCAAAGGTCATAACGAGATAATAAAACATGTCAAATGCGTCCAGGTTTCTGCCGAAGCTGGCGGCATAAAAGTCCGGATTTATTTTAAAACAATTATAAACCATCAGATACAAAATTACCAGTTCACTGATAACCAAAGCCAGCATGCCCTTGAGGATGCTCGCAGTAGCCTGATACTTGCTTCGCTTTGATACGGAACTGCGCAGCAGACTTGGATTGGCGATGGCACGGATCATTAAAGAAAAACATAGAATCAGGGCAAAGCCCAAACCAATCAATCCAACGGGTAAACCGGGCGGTGAAATGAAATCAGCAAACAGCACAAACCAATGCCCCAATATCAGATAATAAATAATACTGACAAAACGGGATACCACGTTGTCCTGAAACTGATCCAGTTTCAGAAAAAGATGCTGCACAAAAAAGACAACGATGATGAAAGCTGCAAAGCTGAGTAAAATGCCGGCAAATTCCTGCGGCAATATCTTATGATTGCTCGAAACCACCACAAGCGATATGATCAGCAAAATGCCGGTGACGGTCAGAATTCCCTGATATTGATAACTCATCGTCAGTTTAACCAGAAAACGCCTGACCGGTTTGATTTTTTTATTTTCGCGATGTTTTATTTCCTGAAAGTAGCGATCCTTATTATAAAAGAGAAACAACTCAAAAAGAAAAAGGAAAAATATAAATAAATCATAGAAAATAATAATTGCATTTCCATTGGCCAGGTTATCTTGAACCGGAAATCCATTCATTATCTGATTCATCGAAATCTCCTTTCTGTTTATCTGAAACTATCAATTAAAATCAACTTCTGTTTTTTTGTCATTTTTTTTATTGCCGCTTCCCGGACGAGCGCTTCCGATTTCCCATCCAGCTCCTCCCAGTAGACCAATTCGACTGGTCGACGGGAACGCGTGTATTTTGCCCCGTTACCGGAATTGTGAACCTTAATGCGTGAATCGATATCTTTTGTCCATCCAGTATACAGTGACTCGTCTCTACATTTTACGATATAAACATAAGTTTTGTCTATCATTTGTTTTCTTTCTCTGTCGCTTTCATTTTCATAATGACCAATAAAAACGACGTTATATATAAACTAAAAAAGATCCCGAAAGGGATCTTGATTGCTGTTATTAACAGTTCCTAGAAATTGCTGTTTCTTGGTCTTCTAGTTTGTTTTCTTTTTGTACGACATTCGCGACATCTTTTTGGTTCATTATCAAAACCTTTTTCCTGGTAAAATTCTTGTTCACCTACAGTGAATACGAATTCTTCGCCACAATCTTGACAAATTAAAGTCTTGTCTTCCATGAGTTACCTCCACTTAATTTAATGTACAGGATCTGATTGATTCTTTTTTAAATGGATCATGGACGTACTTGTCTTTAGTGTTTACCATTTATGAACTTCTAATCATTTCTATACTGGTGTTATTATAACGTATTCGGGGCATTTTGTCACCTCTTTTTTTATTTTTATATTGAGTTAAATTCTTTTTTCGTTTATATTTAATACTATATATTTTAATTTCAAGGAGACAAATTATGAGAGATACTCGGTTAATCAACTACGCACATACACTCATCAACTATTCCCTTTATGTAAAGAAAGATGAATGGGTCGTTATTCGCGGCTCCGACCTGGCGATGCCACTCATTAAAGAATGCTACCGGGAAGTACTGAAAGCAGGTGCCCACCCCACTGTCATGCTGATCCCGGATGGCATTTCCGAGATCATGCTGAAAGAAGGAAATGACGACCAGCTCCAGTTCAACGCACCGGTAATGATGGAGGTTTATTCAAAAGCCGACAAAATACTCACCATTCTGGGGGGCCATAATTTGAAAGATCTGACCGGAATTCCAAGTGAGCGAATTTCATTTCAGCGGCGTTCAAGTGCTCCGCTAACCAAAATCTATCATGACCGGATTGCTCAGGGCCAGATGGACTGGACGTTATGTCTTTATCCAACCGAAAGCGGCGCGCAGGAAGCCAGCATGTCTTTGGCAGACTACGAAAATTTCGTTTTCAAAGCCTGTCTCATCGATACACCAAACCCGATTGCAGCCTGGGAAAAAGTTCGTGATGAACAGCAGTCAATGATCCGCTATTTAAATGCCCGAAAGCATTTTCATATCGTTGCCAGCGACACCGACTTAACCTTAAGCACCGAAAACCGCGTCTGGATCAACTCAGACGGTCATCACAATTTCCCGAGTGGTGAAGTTTTCACCGCGCCAGTCAAAGAAAGCGTCAATGGTACCATCCGGTTTACCTTTCCCGGCATCTACAGTGGCCAGGAAATTGAAGATATCAGATTGACGTTCAAAGACGGCCGGGTCGTTGATGCGACTGCCAAACGCGGTGAAGAACTGCTTTTATCTCTCATCGATACGGATGAAGGCTCGCATTATGCCGGCGAATTCGCCATCGGCACCAATTACGGCATTAAAGAATTTACCAAAAACATGCTATTTGATGAGAAAATCGGTGGCACCATCCATCTTGCCCTTGGCAGCTCCTACCCTGAGTGTGGACCTGTCAATGACTCCCTTCTGCATTGGGATATGCTGTGCGATATGAAGGACAACGGCGAGATTTATGCAGATGGCGAACTATGTTATAAAAACGGCGTTTTTTTGAAAAAATAAATGCATTTAAAATCCCGGATGCACCATTTCAGTTCAATTATTGATCTTTCAATGCTTCTATAAAGACGACTAATTGGGCTGAATTCCGGTTCTCTTTCTGATGCCTTTTTATTGTAATGACCCCGACTTTATGATATTATTGGCTGATATGAAAAAATAGGAGGATTTTAATGGAGACCACAGAAAAAAAGACAAACTTTATTACCAATGCAATTGATCACGATATCGATAGCAAAGTCTACACCAACGATCGTGTTCACACCCGATTTCCACCGGAACCAAACGGTTACTTACATATAGGTCATGCAAAAGCTTCACTTCTCAATTATCGTATTTCCCAGCTCTATCAGGGAAAATTCAATCTCCGTTTTGACGACACCAATCCGATCAAAGAAGATGTGGAATACGTTGATTCCATTAAAGAAGACCTTTCCTGGCTGGGTATTAAATGGGACGACCGTCTCTTTTTTGCTTCCAGTTATTTTGATCGAATGGCTGCATACGCTGTCGAATTGATCCAAAAGGGTCTGGCGTTTGTTGACGATCTGACGACGGAGGAAATGCGACAGTACCGGGGGACACTGACCGAACCGGGAAAGGAAAGCCCCTACCGCAAGCGCAGTATCGAAGAAAACCTTGAACTTTTCGAGCAGATGAAAGCCGGTAAATTTCCTGAAGGATCTCATCTTCTGCGCGCTAAAATCGATATGACCAGTCCCAATATGAACATGCGGGATCCGGCCATTTATCGGATTCTTCACACCCATCATCATTCCTGCGACAAAGACTGGTTCATCTATCCGATGTACGACTACGCACACCCCATTGAGGACGCCATCGAAGGCATCACACACTCGCTCTGCACCCTGGAATTTGAAGATCATCGCCCTTTCTATGAATGGGTTTTATCGCATCTCGACGACTTTCAGAAAGAACCTCCGCGTCAGATCGAATTTGCCAAACTCAACCTGACCAAAACAATTGTCGGGAAACGTTACCTGAAACAGCTCGTGGAAGAAAAAATTGTCGACGGCTGGGACGATCCGCGTCTGGCAACCATTTCCGGTCTGCGCCGTCGCGGCTATACCCCGGAATCCATTCAGGCTTTCTGCGAAGCCATTGGTGTTGCCAAAACCAACAGCACCGTCGATATCGCCATGCTTGAACACTTTATCCGGGATGACCTGAAGCTGAAGGCTCCCCGTCTGATGACCATCCTGGATCCATTAAAAGTGACAATCACGAACTATCCAGAAGATCAGGTCGAATGGATGGACGTCCCACTTAACCAGGAGAATCCTGATATGGGAGACTATTCGACTCCATTCAGCCGTGAAATCTATGTGGAAAAAGCTGATTTTATGGAAATTCCTGCCAAAAAATACTACCGTCTCTTCCCCGGCAACGAAGTGCGTTTAAGAGGCGCTTATTTTGTCACCTGCAATGAAGTTGTCAAAGACGAAGACGGTAATGTCATCGAATTGAAATGTACTTATGACCCGGCGACGCGTTCCGGAAGCGGTTTTGCCGAACGAAAAGTAAAAGGCACCATCCATTGGGTATCAGCCGCCCATGCAGAAGAAATTGAAGTCCGCCTCTACGACTACCTCATCGAAAATGACGAAGGCCTAACGAAAGATAACTTCCTGGAACGCATCAACCCCAATTCTCTGCAAGTCATCAAGGCCTATGCCGAACCGGAAGTCATGAAAGCCAAATCCTATGAAAAATTTCAGTTTATTCGAAATGGTTTTTTCTCAGTCGATCCGAAACATTCGACTCCCGGCGCCCCGGTATTCAACCAGATCGTTTCGCTGAAAAGCTCCTGGAAGCCCGGGAAATAACAGAAAAAGCAATTTATAAAGAAGCTGAATTCAGCTTCTTTTTTAGATTCCGGCAGCGGTGCTACCGTTTGCTTTTCACTCTTTTTAGTCTGAAAAATTCTTCCCTTTCTTTTTCCTCGATGGTATCCTGAATATATTTGATCTCCTCCTTTAACCGGGGAATTTGTATTTTCTCCAGTGCATTGGCACTTTTCTGAGTCTTTTTGATTTCCAGCGACAGCTTGAAAGCGGTCGTTTCAATCTGCGCTAATTGATAGGACAAGTACTTGACATCCGCGAATTTCTGCAGCGCGACATCCAGCGCCGGATTGTTCTCATAAAAACCATAGGGCAGCAATTGCTCTGATTCCTTAGTATAAATCACTTCCGGTATATCGACGCCCATGACCCCTCTGGCACGCACATCAAAAGGTGTCTCTGGTGTAACCGATAATGCAAATTCCTCCAGATGATTGAGCCCCATGCTGATGCAGGCCTGCTGCAATGCCTCATACGCCTCAGCAAACAGCAGGCCAATTTTTTTTTCAATCTGCTCGGCTTCTTTAACCAGCTGCATGATTTCCTGAATCAGGATGGTTCTTTTTTTATCCAGGAGCTCATAGCCTTTTTGTGAAAAATCCAGACGGCCTTTGTTTTTTATGAGGTTTGCCTTCGTGGGGGTAATTTTAATGGCCATAACACCACCTACGATTCCTTCGAAAAATATTTTTCAATGTTCTCGGGACTTAAACGATCAAGCTCCGTTAACGGCAGTATCGCAAGAAGCCGCCATCCCAGATCAAGGCTTTCAATGATACTTCGACTTTCATCAAAGCCCTGGTTTAAAAATGTTGCTTCAAAAGCCCGGCCAAAAGCCATATATTTTTTATCCGTCGGGCTCAGTTCCTCTTCGCCGATAATCTGTGACAGATCCCGGACTTCCTGAACTTTGGAATAGGAGGCGAAGAGCTGATTGGTAACCTCAGCGTGGTCTTCCCGGGTGAAGCCTTCCCCGATGCCATCTTTCATCAATCGCGACAGCGACGGCAGAATCGATACCGGCGGGTAAATACTCTGCTGAAACAGATCTCTGCCCAGCACAATTTGTCCCTCGGTGATGTAGCCCGTCAGGTCAGGAATCGGATGGGTAATATCATCATTTGGCATCGTTAAAATCGGCAGAAAGGTGATGGAACCGCTGCTGTTCTTCAGCATTCCGGCGCGCTCATAAAGCGATGCCAGATCCGAATACATATATCCGGGATAACCCTTTCGGCTGGGCACCTCTTCCCGGGCCGATGAGATTTCTCTGAGCGCTTCGCAGTAGCTGGTCATGTCTGTCATCACGACCAGGATATGCATGTTTTTTTCAAAGGCCAGATACTCAGCCGCCGTTAAGGCGCAGCGTGGCGTTGTGATGCGTTCAGCGATGGGATCATCCGCGTAGTTGACAAACATCACCACGTGATCCATGATATTGGCTTCACTGAAACTTTTTCTGAAGAACTTTTCATCATCGTGTTTGACGCCGATGGCCGCAAAAACCACTCCAAATTCTTCTCCGGTATTGTCGCCCAGCTGCGCCTGTCTGACAATCTGAGCCGCCAGTTCGTTATGCGGCAGACCATTTCCAGAAAAAATCGGCAACTTCTGACCGCGGATCAGCGTTGCCAGGGTATCAATCGATGAAATGCCGGTTTGGATATAATTCCGGGGGTATTCGCGTGACATCGGATTAATGGGGCGGCCATTGATGTTCGCTTCAATCGCACTGAAAATAGCACTGCCATTGTCGATGGGTTCGCCGATGCCGTTGAAAATGCGGCCCTGTAAATCCAACGACATCGGCAGCTTAAAGGATTCCCCGGTAAATTTAATGATGCTGTTACCGGCGGCAAGACCGGTGGTGTTCTGAAAGACCTGAATGACCACATTTTCAGCTTCTATTTTGATGACTTTTCCTTTTTTTATCTTTCCTGAACTGATATCCAAAATATCGACCGATTCCCCATAAAAAACATCATCAACCTCTGAAACCTGAATAAGCGGTCCAACAACTTTATCGATTTTCAAATATTCCTTCTTCATTGTCATGCCCTCAATTCGTATATCGCTCAAAAAGCGTCTCATAAAAGCTGTCAATTTCTTCCTTCAACCGGTCAATGCCGCTGAGATCATCGTTTGGTACGGTATATTTCATTTTTATAAATTCGCTGAAAATATCGGCATTCTTGAGCTGGGATGTTGGTATTCCCAGTTTCAAGCCTTCCCGGCCTTTTTCATACAAATATTCAATCGCCTTCAGCATGGCGTATTGCTTTTTCAGTGGCACATAGGTGTCTTCTTTGTTATATGCATTCTGCTGCAAATAACCGACTTTGATTATTTTGGCAATTTCAAGAATCCAGCGCTGATCATCAGGAAGAACATCCTCGCCGACCAGCATGACCATTTCCAGCAGCTTGTTCTCCTGAAACAGAAGTTCAAGCATTTTATTTCGCAAGTCAATACAGTCTTCAGCGACGTTGTCCTCATACCAGTCGGTAAGAATTTTAATATACCCGCTGTAGCTCTCAAGCCAGTTGATCGCCGGATAATGCCTGGCGTAGGCAAGGCTCTTGTCCAACGCCAGAAACACATTGACAAAACGTTTCGTATTTTCAGTTACCGGTTCTGAAAAGTCTCCTCCGGCTGGCGAAACCGCACCGATAATGGTGATCGACCCCTCGCCGCCGCCCAGCGTTTCAACGCTGCCAGCCCGCTCATAGAATTCGGCAATCCGTGATGGCAGGTAGGCCGGGTATCCTTCTTCTGCCGGCATCTCTTCTAAACGGCCCGATATTTCTCGCAGGGCTTCGGCCCAGCGGGAGGTAGAATCGGCCATCAGTGCCACTGCATAGCCCATATCCCGATAGTATTCGGCAATGGTAACCCCGGTATAGATGCTCGCTTCACGGGCTGCCACCGGCATATTCGAGGTATTGGCAATCAGGACGGTTCTCTCCATGATGGATTTTCCCGACTGCGGATCAATCAGCTTTGGAAAATCCTCAATTACCTCTGTCATTTCATTGCCCCGCTCACCACAGCCGATATAGACAATAATGTCCGCATCCGACCACTTCGCCAGCTGATGCTGGGTCATCGTTTTTCCGGTTCCAAAACCGCCAGGAATTGCGGCCGTTCCGCCTTTGGCAATGGGAAAAAAAATATCGATAACCCGCTGTCCGGTTACCAGCGGCACCAGCGTTTCACCCCGCCAGGCATTCGGTCTTGGCGTTCGCACCGGCCATACCTGCGCCATTTTCAGTTCGTGTATCGCGTCTTTTTCATCCCTTATTTTCACCAGCACATCGTCAATGGTGTAGCAACCATTTTCGACAATTTCAACGATTGTTCCCGACACATTCGGCGGCACAAGAAGCCGGTTTTCAATGACTTCAGTTTCCTGCACCAGACCGAAAATACTTCCCGCCGATAAAATATCCCCTGGTTTCACCGTGATCGTCGTATCCCAGCGCTTTTTTTCGTCGATCGACAGCAGGCCGATCCCTTCCGGAATAAAAATCGGGGATAGCTCCTGTATTTTCTGCAGCGGCCGCTGAATGCCATCAAACATGTTTTTCAGCAGACCCGGTCCCAATTTCAGACTCAGCGGCTGCCCGGTCGATATAATGACTTCACCCGCTTTCAGGCCTTCGGTTTCCTCATATACCTGAATGGTGCCAATATCACCTTCCAGTACAATCACTTCGCCAATGAGCTGTTTTGCGCCAACCGTCACCATCTCCCGCATTTTGAAGGAAGACATCTTTTTTCCTTTAATAACAGGTCCATTGATCGCATAAATAATACCCGTTTCCCGATTAATGTTCTGCTCAGCCATTTAGTTCACCTGTTTTTCCATAAATTCATTCAAAGTCATTCCGATGAATTTATAATTGGTGTTGATCAGATTTTCAACTGAAAAATCACAGTAAATCCGCTTTTCAGCATCCTCAACAATGATTCCGCCAATGCTACCGGTTGTATTGCTTCGATATTCAATTGCATAGCCCTTCAGCAAATCATTAACAAGTCCCGTGACTTCCGGCAAATCCCGTTCATTCACAAAAATAATGAGTTCTTTTTTTTCTGCGAACAGGTCTGGAATTGCGCTTACACAACTGCTCAGATAATCGCTGTACACTGGCTTTGTCAGAAACGCTTGGGCCTGCGTCAAAATCAATTGCTTAAAATCTGTCAGAATCCGGTTTTTTTCTTCAAGTTCCATCGTTTTGGCCCTGTTTTTGCCTTCTGCAATGATTTTATTCCGATCTCTGAAGATGGTTTGTTTATTGCGTTCCTCAATGGCAGTTTTTTCTGTTGCAATTTTTTGTCTTGAGGCCTCCAGCAGTTCTTTCTGTTTATTCTTTACCTCAGCGATGATCCCTTTTCCCCATGACCGTTCCTTATTCAAAAGATACTGGGAAAAAACGCGGAGTTTTTCTTCAACTGAAATCATTTTGATCACATCCTCACAATCCCACAGATTCTTTAATATACCGTGTTATCAGCCCTTCTTCTCTTTGATATCCATAGCGGTCCGGAATGACGGTTATCAACGGCACAAAGTGCTTCTTTTTTGCTTCCAGAACAAGTGCTTCAATCATCAATGCTGCCTGTTCGCTGAGAAAAATAATCCCGATCGCCTTATCTTTCAGCGCTTGTTTAAAGGCCGTTTCGATTTCTTCTTTGGTGCGCAGATAAACCCCGTCAATGCCAACCAGCTTCATTCCCAGATAGGAATCCCGATTCTCACTGATTACATAGGATTTCATGATTACAGACTGCCAATAATCATAATTGCAATAATCAGTCCATAGATAGCAACCCCTTCGGCAAGCCCGACATAGATAAGCGTTTTGCCAAGTATTTTGGGATCTTCCGAAACTGCCCCCAGGGCCGCCGAACCGACCACACCAACCGCGTAGCCAGCGCCGGCACAGGCCAAACCGGTCGAGAGGGCGGCCGCAATATAACCTAAGCCGGCATCCGTAAATCCGCCTGAAGCAGCAGTCGTTGCCGCCGCAACCATATTGGGTGCCATGATGATTAAAGCCGCGGCAGTCACGGGAATAAAGGTCGTCAGGTTAATCCGTAGAAAACGTTTCATTTTTGACCGGTTCCTGCTGCAGTCATTGTAAAGAAAATAGACCCCCATGGCAATGGTTCCCAATACAAGTAAGGTCGCGCCAATTGTAATAAAAGTAAGCATATTCATTATTTTCCTCCTTAAAATAAATTAATTTCCAGATCAACCGGCTTAAACTCAATCCCGTCACCGCTATAATATTTACTGAACAATTCATAGAACTGTAATCTCAATGCCTGGATCGAAACGATCAGGCCTTCCAGGGCAATGATAAAAAAGTTCGCCAGAATAAGTATTCCCACACTGATCACACCATTCTGCGCCATCATGGCAAGCGTCTGAAAAGCCATGAACAAACCGACATGGGTCAGCGCAAAGGCACCAATTCGAATAAAGGAAAGCGTATTGCTTAACATGCCCAGCAGCATTTCAAAGAGTTCGAATCCGCTTTCAACATAATATTCTGAAGCTGCTTCCTGATAAAGCTGTTTATTTTTCAGCAAATAATTTGCCAGCGGCTCCCGGATCAGAACCACCAATACCATCAGAACCGCTAAAACAATCAGTATGCCATTTAACCGATCAGCCTGCGGAAGAATACCGGTATTAACGCCCAAAAGCCCCAAAAGCGTCGTGTATAAAATAAATCCACAAATCCCGTTTTTTCCAAAGACCCCTTCTTTTATTTCTTTTTTCTTCAACTTGTTGATGATGCTGTAAATATAGGCCACAAAAAGCATCATCATGCCAATTATAACGGCTGTCAGCAGGATGGTGTTGATCTCATCAAAAGGCCTGATCCAGACGGGCTTTATCACCTCTTCAAATCCGAAAATGCTGCCGTACATGAATCCGAAAAATATCGAACACAGCCCTAAGCGAAAAAGTACTTTTCCCAGTTCAACGCCCTTTTTTCCAAGGATAAAGCCCATCAGTGAGAGAATCAGGCCCTGCCCGACATCTCCGAACATGAAGCCAAAGCAGAACATGTAGGTGATGCTCAAAAACGGCGTCGGATCCAACTCATCAAACGACGGCACGCCATACATTTTCACCAGGCTTTCAAACGGGCTAAAAAGCCAGTTGTTTTTCAGTTTCGTCGGCGGCTTCGCACTTCCGCTGCTGCTGTCTGAGAACATCATAATCAGATCCGGGTATTTTTCTGAAACAGCTTCCATTTTCTGCCGGTCTTTTTTCGAAATCCAGCCGGAAAAATAAAAGTTCTTGTTACTGAAAGCCATGTATTTTTTGATCGTATTGAGATTCTCATATAAGCTGAGGGTATTGAAGCTATCGGATGCATCTGCTCGACTTTCTTCTAATTGGGCATTCACCTTCTTAAGCAATTCGCCGCTGCTTGCCTGCAATTCACTGATCTTCCTGTCGATCTGTCTGAGAATCTCCCCTGGTGATCCCGTATATTCCGGACTGAAGTCTTCTATTAGTTTGTAATTAAGCGCTTTCAGGATGCGCCGCGATTCGATTTCAAAATCCCGCGGTGAGATGATCAGAAAGACTTCTTCATTATCCTCCTGATTCCCGACATGAAAAACAATCGAGGTCACACTGTTGTAAATACTTTTCAGGCGTACCGCATTGTCCTTGGTAACCGAACCGATGCTGTAGGAATAATTTTCCAGACTGTCCAGTTCACCCATCTGCACTTCCATTTCGTCGATGTAGGAATAGGCAACTCGGCTTTGTTTGAGTTTTTCGATCTGAGCATTGATTTCCATCATTTCATCGTATTCAATCACGATATTGTTTTCAAAAGCATCAACTTTTTTCAGGGCCTCGTCGAGATCCGTTTCACCTTTTGCCAAAGCTCTCATATCCAGCTTCAGGGATCCTTTGTAAAGCTCATTCAGCTTGTTGACCAGCTTGAGATAGTTCTTTTCGCCCATCTTCATTTCACCGGATACGAGCTGTGAAAACCCCAGCAGCTCGTTGATGTTTTCCTCCCGAATCGGGAGAATGAACCGGCCGGTTTCTATTTCATGCATCGCATCAACGATTTGGATGTCATTGAAAAGAAACATATCTTTTGTAAATTTATCCACGTCTTCAATTTTCCCAACCACATCCATCATGATCACATTTTCAATCGCCATGGTCTCCTCCTTTCCTCGTCTAATCAGCCCTGATAATTATGAAATTTACAAAATATAAACGAAAATCGCTTTGATGTCGGTTTTCGCAATCAATTTGGTAACGTGTAGGCGAACAGTCGATAGACTGTCCGCCGTACAGTGTACACATTTCGCGAAGGCAATGAGCCAATCACAAGCTTACTTGTAGTTGGCGACTGCCCGCGACCTAGAAGAAATTCGCACAGCGATTTCTTCTGGTGATTCGCGTAAACCGGCAGCGAAGCAAACGGTAGTTTCTTCTAATCAACCGATCTGATTAAATATTTTTTAGTCTCTTCCGCATCCATTTTATAACGCTTGCTCGCGATAATTGAAGTGATATCCGCAATTTCAAAATCGAGCAGGTGAATATAGGCAACCGCTCGCCCCAGACTGGCACTGCCCTCTTTGAAAAGTCGCAAATACAGATAGTAAAGGTAGCGTTCGCGACGTCTTTCCATATACAAATCGATGGTTTTTGTATGGTTGAACAGAAATGCATAGTCCGAATTCAACAATTGTTCCTTCATTTCTTCCACATTTTTGGCATTGACGAGATTGGATAAGCGCTTGTCGGTAATTTCAAATCCCCCTCTCAGCGAATAGGCGATCAGCTCTTCACGGGAAAGATTGTAAAACTTTTTCCCCCGATAAATCCAGACGAGATTAAGCAGATCAAAATTCCGCTGTTGAGCTTCGATCAGATCTTTATTTGCCTTCTGATCGAGTTTAAGCAGGCGGTTTTTGAGCAAGTCATAATAATAGCGGTCCAGACTTTTCTCGACCATCACCAGGTCCTGCTCCAAGCTGACATCCTTGTATATTTCCAGCACCCGATAATAGTCGGTGTCAAGCAACAGCTTCTTGAATTCTTCCCAATCCTTGACACGAAACAGACGGTCAAAAGGCACTTTTGTGTATTTCTGAGAATATACGGTAAGTCCCCGTAAGGATTCCAAATCGCCATTTCTTGCAATGCCACGGATTAAAACACGTAAGGATTCCACCTCCAACCGAACTAAGAGCATTTTGAAAAATGCTCTGTCGGTACCATATAAATAATGCATGAGTTTTTCAGTCTCCTGCACTTTCAAATCATTGAGACGCACCTCAAACTCTGAACGATGAAGATTCTCCTGATCCAGTTTTTTTAAAAATTCGCCATAATACGTATGCTCTCTTAAAAACAGGAATACATCTTTCAAATTATTCGCCTTAATCAGCTCACGATAGTCCTGAACACTAATTTTTTGAGCCTTCATGGCAAGTGTTTTTACACTGATGCATGCATATTTACTATCAGACATTTACTATCCCACTTTTCTTATAAATTAAAAATAGAATTCTAACTACCTTCAGTTTTAGTGTTGAATAATTTTTCCAGCACTGCAATCGCTTTTTCCGCTTTTTTTTCATCGTACCGATAGCGCACTTTCAGCAGCTCTTTATCCATTGAATTGATGATCGCAAGGCGTTCGGTTTTTGCTTTTTCTATTTCAATTTCATAGATTTTTTTTGCCTGCTTCTGTGCTTTATCTATTTCAGCTTTTTCTCTTTCTTTTATATCATTCCTTGTTTGTTCCATCATTTGCTCAGCCCGCGAAGCAACCCTTTTTTTTATTCCAATCGCTCTTTTATCAAGACTGATTATTTCCCTGATCACCTCGTTAATATCAGCATCTTCGCTATGTAACATGAATATCTCCTTTCCTTTGACTAAGCTGTTTACTTTATAATGATTATATTTTTATCCTTGACTTTTCTATGTTATCGTCGTATGATGGATGCAAATGATACCCCTCCCCATATGGGGGCGGTTATTGAAAGGATGTGATACCGAATGAAAAAGTCATTTTTTAATATCACTGGTATGACCTGTGTTGCCTGCGCCGGAACGATTGAGCGCAAAGTCGGACAAATCGATGGAGTTGAGTCGGCTGTTATCAATTTTTCGACTGAAAAACTGCTTGTCACCTACGATGCAGAACGCGTGACCCCGCAATTGATCATTGATACGATTGATGCTCTTGGCTATGGAGCGACACTCGTCGATGATGGTTTGTCAGAAAACGCACCTAAAAAAGACAGTGAATCAAAATACCGAAAGCAGATTAATGAGGTTAGAAACCGGCTGGTCTTCTCTTTAATTTTCACACTGCCACTGTTCTATCTGGCAATGGGTCCCATGGTTGGACTGCCCATTCCCGGTTTTCTGGCTGGTATGGAGAATCTTTTACTCAATGCCCTGACCCAGATGTTTTTAACCCTGCCAGTAGTTTATTTATGCCGATATTTCTATATCAATGGTTACCGAGCGCTTGCAAAGCGGATACCCAATATGGACTCGTTAGTTGCCGTCGGCACCAGTGCTTCATTTTTATATGGCGTTGTCGTGCTTTTTATTCTGGCTTACGGATTTTCTTATGATGACATGACATTAGTCCACCATTACGCACATGAATTGTATTTTGAATCAACAACTGTCATTTTAGTATTGATTACCCTCGGAAAGTATTTTGAAA
The DNA here is from genome assembly GCF_014284475.1 of Acetobacterium fimetarium. GTDB lineage: Bacteria > Bacillota > Clostridia > Eubacteriales > Eubacteriaceae > Acetobacterium > Acetobacterium fimetarium. Next base: position 48,611 of record NZ_WJBC01000021.1, read on the forward strand.
CAAGAGCCAAAGGAAAAACTTCCGAAGCCATTGAAAAACTGATTGCGCTGGTGCCTGAAAATGCCAACGTGATAAGAGATGACCAGGAGATTGAAATCAGCATCGACGAGGTCAAAGTGAATGACATCGTGATCATTCGTCCCGGCGAACGCATTCCCGTTGACGGCGAAATAATCTCGGGACGGTCCAGTATCGACGAATCGCTGCTGACCGGTGAAAGCATCCCGGTGGAGAAAAAAGAAGGCGACTATGTTATTTCCGGAAGCATCAATAAAACCGGATCATTCAAATTCAAAGCCACAAAAATCGGCCAGGATACAACCCTAAATAAAATCATTCAGCTAGTCGAGGAAGCACAGTCGTCTAAGGCCCCGATTGCAAGAATTGCCGATCAGATCAGCCGCTACTTTGTACCAGCGGTCATGGGCATTGCCCTGCTCACCTTTCTGATCTGGATGCTTGTCGGATACGGTCTGTCATTTGCGCTTTCTGCCGGGATATCGGTCCTGGTGATCTCCTGTCCCTGCGCTCTGGGTCTGGCAACACCGACGGCGATCATGGTCGGAACTGGTAAAGGCGCCGAAAAAGGAATCCTGTTCAAGAACGGGCCTGCTCTGGAAACCCTTGGCAAATCTAACACCATCGTATTTGATAAAACCGGCACACTGACTGTTGGCGCCCCATCCGTGACGGATGTGATCCTCTACGATGAACATATCACTCAACCGGAATTACTGCGAATAATCGCATCAATTGAGCAGAAATCCGAACATCCTCTCAGCGATGCCATCGTCAAAAAAGCACGCGACAGCAATCTTGAATTGACTGATCCCGAATCTTTTGATTCGCTTCCAGGTCTGGGCATCAAAGGGCAGATCGATGGCATCGAGCTGGTGGCTGGAAACACAAAACTGATGGAGCAGGAGGATATTTCCACAGCAGCGATGGCAAGTGACTATCAGCGCTTGTCCGAAATGGGAAAAACGCCGTTACTGATCGGATGGAATGGCTCTCTAAAGGGAATTATCGCTGTTGCGGATACGATAAAAGAAAACAGTTATCAGGCTGTATCACAGCTAAAAGCAATGGGGATCAAGGTCTATATGCTGACCGGGGATAATGAACGCACCGCCGCGGCGATCGGAAAAATGGTCAACATCGATCATGTTGTTGCCAACGTACTACCCCATGAAAAATCGCAGATGATCAAAAAACTTCAGGCCGAAGGCAATCAGGTGGTCATGGTTGGCGACGGCATCAATGATGCACCGGCACTGGCTCAAAGCGATGTTGGCATTGCGATTGGAAACGGCACCGATGTGGCAATTGAATCCGCCGACGTCATTCTGATGCAGAATGATTTAATGAACATTGTCTCCGCGGTACAATTAAGTAAGGCGACGCTCAGAAACATCAAACAGAATCTCTTCTGGGCTTTTATTTACAATATCATCGGAATCCCCCTGGCTGCAGGTATTCTCTACATTCCGTTTGGATTAAAATTGAATCCCATGTTTGCCGCCGGCGCCATGAGCCTAAGCTCCGTATCGGTTGTCATGAATGCTTTGTCATTGAAAACATTCAGAACAAAATTGTTTGATGTTTCGCGAAATCAAAATACTGCGCCTGTTGTTGAGGCAGAATTGCCCTTGAACATAGAAAATAATACGAAAGAAGGAAAAATCATGAAAAAATTAATGAAGGTTGACGACATGAGTTGCCAGCACTGTGTAAAACGGGTTGATGGCATTTTAAATGGCTTTGAAGGAATCTCTGCCGTGTCCGTTTCGCTGGAAAAAGGTCAGGCCAGTTTTACAGCTACCGAAGATGTAGATATTAGTGCGGTTGCTGCTGCCCTTACAGAAGCTGGTTACCCTGCCTCTGAAATTACTGAGTAAACGATGGAAACCAAAGATCGTTCAACTGAGCTTAACTTACTTAAAACCGCCCGGGGACAGATAGATGGCATCATTAAAATGCTGGAAAGTGATCGGTACTGTATTGATGTTTCGAAGCAAATTCTCGCGGTTCAGGCCCTTCTAAAGAAAACAAACCTGGAGATTCTAAAAAAACATATGAATTCCTGCGTCAAAGATGCTTTTGAAAAGGGCGATGGAGAAGCAAAAATTGACGAGATCATGCTCGTCCTTGATAAATACTATCGATAGATTCTATTATCGTACTTAACACTAAAAAGCCAGTTCTTAGATATAGCTGGCTTTTTTAGCGTTTTTTTTAATAAAAAAAACCGCATCTCTGCGGTTATGTTTGTAAAATGGTGACCCATGGGCGACTTGAACGCCCGACACCCTGATTAAAAGTCAGATGCTCTACCAACTGAGCTAATGGGTCAGATAAAATATTAA
>NZ_WJBC01000022.1 GCF_014284475.1 Acetobacterium fimetarium
ATATACAATCGCTTCTTAATTGCATTGTATATGTGTACCGATGGCTAGTCGGGATTTTAAGACTGCGGAGTGTTATATCAAATGTTAGTAGTGTGACAAGTCGCACGAGGACAGATACCGTGAAACAGTAAATTTCTGGATTTAGACACATTTGTCTATATTTACAGTAGCAGAGTTGAATGAAAAAGAATGAAGTTGCAGAATTAAAGATAGAAGGGATTAGTTTTCCCGGCAAATCATGGGGAATGCACGGCGAAAAAAAAGTCGTCATGAAAAACGGCCTGCTAGGTCAGCGGGTGCTGGTGAACATTGCCAAAAAACGCAAGAAATTTGAAGGCCGGATCCTGGAAGTACTGGAAAAAGCCCCCAACGAAATTGACGCCGCCTGCGATGTGTTTGCCAAATGCGGCGGCTGTACCTACCAGAACCTGCCCTATGACGAACAGCTCAAGCTCAAAGAAAGCTATGTCTTAAACCTGCTGGAGCAGGCCGGGATAGCGGGCTTTACCTATGAGGGGATTGTCCCCAGTCCCGAGGTTTTTGGTTACCGCAACAAGATGGAGTATTCCTTCGGCGATAACGAGAAAGACGGTCCCCTGATGCTGGGGCTTCATGAACAGGGCAGCTTCTATAATATCGTCAAAACCGATGGCTGCCAGATTACCGACGAGGATTTCAATACGATTCAAACGGCGGTGCTGGAATTTTTTGCCCAAACCGGAGACAGTTATTTTCATAAACGCAGTCATGAAGGATTTTTGCGCCATCTGGTAGTGCGCAAGGGCAAACACACCGGCGATCTGCTGATTAATTTGGCGACGACCACCCAGGGAACTCTGGACGAAGTGGCCTTTGTCAAAGGCCTGTTGGATCTCAAACTGAAAGGCCAGATCCGGGGAATTCTCCATACCCAAAACGATGGCGTCGCCGATGTGGTCAAGGCTGAAATCGCCAAAACACTGTATGGCGAAGACAAAATTGAAGACCAGATTTTGGGGCTGACCTTTGAAATTACCAGCTTTTCCTTTTTTCAGACCAATACCTTAGGGGCGGAAAAGCTCTACTCCGTCGTCCGGGATTTTGTCGGCCGGGAACAGAATGAAGTGATTTATGACCTGTACTGCGGTACCGGCACCATTGCTCAGGTGCTGGCTCCCGTTTCTAAAAAAGTGGTCGGGATTGAGCTGGTCGCCGAAGCAGTCGAAGCGGCCAAAGTCAATGCCACCAAGAACGGCCTGGACAACTGCCAGTTTATCGCCGGCGATGTGATGGTGGAGGTGGCCAACCTCCATGATCCGGCCGATGTGATCATTCTGGATCCGCCCCGGGACGGCATCCACCCCAAAGCGATCTTTAAGATTCTGGATTTCAAACCAAAAACCTTTGTGTATGTGTCCTGCAAGGCGACATCGCTGGCTCGGGATCTGCCGTTTTTTGTGGCAGCCGGGTATGCGATTAAGAAGGTAAAGTGCGTGGATATGTTTCCGCATACCGGGCACGTGGAGACGGTCGTGTTGATGACGAGGGTTTAGAGATTAAAATGTGCTGGAATTAACTTTGAAAAAGGGGAAAGCGATGGAGAGCAAAAATGAATTGCTAATTTACCAGACAGAAGATGGAAAAACCAAGATTGAGGTAAGACTAGAAAATGAGACTGTATGGATGACACAGAAGTTGATTGCTGAGCTTTATCAAAAAGGTGTTAATACCATCAATGAACATATAAAAAACATTTACGCAGAAGGGGAATTAGAAGAAAATCGAACTATTCGGGAAAACCGAATAGTTCAAGTTGAAGGATATAGCTAAGACCTTCTTTGCAACAGTACAGAATAAGCTTCACTTTGCTATTCACGGTCATACTGCGGCTGAGTTGATAGAGCTAAGATCAGATGCATCAAAGGATAATATGGGGCTTACCACTTGGAAAGGTGTAAAGGTTCGCAAAGCCGATGTAACTGTTGCTGAAAATTATTTAACAGAGAAAGAACTTAAAGCATTGAATCGGATTGTGACCATGTATTTGGATTATGCAGAAGATCAGGCAGAAAGAAGAAATCCAATGTACATGAAGGACTGGGAAGAAAAACTGAATGCCTTCTTGAAGTTTAATGACAGAGAGATTCTTACCGATGCAGGAACGGTATCACATGAAGTGGGGAAAGAGCTTGCCCTAAAAGAATATGAGAAATTCAATCAGCGTCGATTAGAAAAACCTGAAAAAGATGATTTTGATGTGTATTTAGAAGAACAGGAATGGATAGATAAAAAGTAAATAATGGGAGTGCTTTCAGTAATGAATATGACAGGTGAAACGCCCCCCCTTGTCGGGACAAATTAATAAAAGGACATGGGTAAAGGAGAAATTTGAGATGAATAAGACAAATCCTAAGAAAGCGGTTAAAGAATTGACAATGATGTTGATGTATCTGACAAGATTCAATGAAAGTGACCGCTTTGGCACGAATCCGGATATAACCTGGAAAGGCTATGATTTTAATGTTATCAATGAGTTAGACGAAGAAGATTATATAAGGCAGGGAAGTCATCGGTCCAAATCGGTAGCAATCACTGAAGAGGGGATTAAATTATCGCAAAGCTTATTGAACAAATATAATATTTCGGATTGGGAGTAGCATGATAAACCGAACGTCCCCCAAGTCATAAGTTTCTGGACAGGATAGGTTAGCGGCAACAAGATACACAATGTAAAGAGGTGCGAACTATATGACAGAATTAAATGTAAAAAATTATTTTAAATTCATGGAAGAAGTGGAAAAATTCTTTTATGAGCAATTAAGCCAGTCAACTGCGAAGCATTATAAGCAGATAGCAGAACATTTTTTTGAATGGCTACTAGGCACCTGTGAAAAAATTGCATGACGCGGGGACGTTTCGATCGTCATGCCCATCAACCTGTGATATGCTGAAAAAATCTCAGGAAGTAATAACGGCATGGCAAGACAAGCCCGGGTTAAAAGCACAACCGGAATTTACCATGTGATGATGAAGGGTCTGGATGGGCGTAATATTTTCTGGATGATGCCGATGCTCGATCTTTATGGAAAAACTGGATAATAAAGCGAGGGAAACCGGAGGGGTTCAATTGTATGCCTTTGTCTGATGGATAACCACGTTCATCTGCTGCTCAAAGAAGGGGAAGAACTGGGCACCAGCATCAAACGGATTACTGTTGGCAATGTGCAATTGCATAATATAAAATACGGTCGAACTGACCACTTGTTTCAGAATCGTTTTAACAGTGAAGCAGTGGAAGCAGAACAGTATCTGATGACGGTGGAGCTAGCTATTGAAGCGATTCCTATGACGGGAAAAACGTCCCCTCGTCATATGACGGGAAAAACGTCCCCTCGTCATATGGAAAGAGCTTAAATTAATAGGTCATTTAAACAAATAATTTTACTGCCTTTACTTTCATAATAACGTAGCATTTCATCAATTTTCCTCTTATCATAACTGGTAACGCAATCTGATAGGACATTAACGCCATAATTTGCTTTGCGTAAGTTGTAACAGGTTGATTTAAAACAAGCAACAGCATCTGCTCCTGCGATATAGAAATCACATATTTCATTTTTACCAATAAAGTCTGTAAATTCTTCACAGCTTAATGCGTTTCCTTTGTATTTTGTAAAAACATTTTTTGATGCTATTTTCAAGTCTGAAGCTAATTCTGACCCATGTGTATTGGGTTTAAAAGTCCTCGTGCCGGCTGACAAATTTTCATGCCTGATATAAATAACATGAATATTAGTATTGACTGCCCAATCAATAGCTTTATTGATATTGCCAATAACATCCTTGTAATTCTTTGTGATGTCATTTTGAATATCGATTATTACTAAGGCTTTTTTCTGCATCGTGTTTCCTCCTGATGGATAGATTGATTTGTTTACTCTTTTATTATACCTTGCAATTGTTGACAACAGTATGGCAATAATCTATAATAATATCAAGAAATTTTGGAAGGTGGCTATCCGATGAAAGTTGACAGGCTTATTAGCATTATTATGATACTCCTTGATAAAAAGCGTATCGGCGCCCAGGAGTTAGCAGAGTTGTTTGAAGTTTCACCCCGCACAATCTACCGCGACATCGACACGATCAACATGGCAGGTATTCCTGTTCGATCAATATCGGGAGTGGGCGGCGGCTTTGAAATCATGCAGAATTACAAGATTGATCGAAAGGTTTTTTCGACTGCCGACCTTTCCGCTATCTTGATGGGGCTTTCCAGTCTTTCCAACATGATACGAGGTGATGAACTGATAAACGCCCTTGCGAAAGTCAAGAGTTTTATCCCCGCCGACAGAGTGAAAGATATTGAATTAAAAGCAAATCAAATAGTTGTTGATTTAAGTCCGTGGATGGGCAACAGGAACATACAACCCTATTTAGAAATTATCAAAACAGCTTTACAGGAAAGCAAGCTGCTTTCGTTTGAATATGCAGACCGCTACGGAAATAAAACCGTACGAACAGCCGAGCCGTATCAGCTTGTGTTGAAAAGCAGTCATTGGTATTGGCAAGGGTATTGCCATAAAAGAAATGATTTTCGCTTATTTAGACTATCCCGCACATCAAACCTACAAATACAAGAGGAATTTTTCACGCCGCGAGATTATCAAAAACCGCAGTTGGATTTTACTGATATTTTAGCAACGATGCAAACAAAAATCAAAATTCGTATTCATAAATCTGTCATGGACAGGGTACTTGATTTTTGCACTTATGAACAATTTTCGCCAGACGGTGATGAGCATTTCATTGTGAGTATTCCTTTCATAGAGAACGAATACCATTACAATATTCTTTTCAGTTTTGGGGATAAATGCGAGTGTTTAGAGCCGTTACATATCCGCACAGAAATGAAGCGTAGAATACATGATATAGCTACCATATACGAAAGATAACATGACATAGTTCTTCAGCTCAGCATTGTATCGGTTTGGCTTTTTATGGGGCACTGGCAGTCGCTTACGATCAGCTCGGGACAGCGGCAAACTGGGAAGAAATTGAACAATGCGCCGCCGAAGAATGTGGTCGGATCGAAGCCGCTTTGCGCATGATGGCAGTGGAAAATGAACCGAACCCGGCGAAAATCAACTGGAACTGTTAAACCGGACAGAAAAGTGCAGATTGGCCATTCAGGTTCGATGCTTTTTTTAGATCATCCGGCATCGTTATACTTTCTTTTTACTATCGTCTATAATTTCGATTTCTAAATAATCAAACCAAATGGGCTCAATAAACTGGTCTTCGCGAAAAGATGTTTTGGAAATCTGGTTAAGTTCTTTTGTGTTTTTGTCAAACCACATTGGTTTTTCCAAATCAAAGTCATAGCAGATCGTCTCTAAAGCAGCTTGGATTTTATCATTTATATTCAAGGATTTGTTATCAATTTCGACAACTTTTTCTACCCGAAATTTATTGTTTTTCATGAGTTTTCCCCAAATTCGAACCATGTTTTTTACCTCTCGATCATCAATGTGTTATTACATCCGGATAACATTTTATAAATGCCAGTAAAATGGACATATGTTGAGTATAAGGGGTGGCGAGGGAAATGTAAAGAAAATTGGACTTTTCATTCTGACTACAGGACATACTGTTTTTCGGGAAACCGGAATTAGCATCCAAAATACTGGCATCATTAGATATGTCCGATGATTTATTTCCCGCTTTCCGACCGGATTGTTTCAATGATATTCTGCTTTTCCAGCCGATGGGCGGCATAGCGGGTAGTGCTCCAGGTGACCAGAAATACGGCGAGCACACACAGCACGATGGCAAGCCACGGCAACGCATACGGAATGGGAAACATCGATCGAATCGGTAAATTTATAAAAATGCTCACGATAATCCCAACGGGCAGGCCGTATATGAGTGCTTTCATCGAACATAAAACGCTCTCGAGGTTCAGCATCTGCTTCAATCCTGCCGTTGTCATGCCCACGCTCTGTAAAACGGCAAATTCACGGGAGCGCATCCGTACATTGGTGGACATGGTACTGATCACATTGGTAAACCCGATTAGCATGAGAAGTACGACAAAGCTGTACATAAAGATTGAGGCTAGAACAATGGCGATGTTCATAACCTTCATGTAGTCGTCCACTTGATAGACCCGTGTATTAAAGCCGGACTCCATATAAGAGGCATCCGTATTTTCAGGGAATGTCTGTGCCATCACGTCGTTTGCGTACGTGATAAAACCCGGCACATCCGAGGGGGCGGAATACCAAGAGTAGCCACGAACCTCGGCCTGCGGCACAATCAAACGAACCGGATTCGTGTTGGGGTAAAAAAGCTCCTTAGGCATTTCGGCCTGCGTCAAGACGCCCTGTATCGACATTTCAGAGCTGCTTCCATCCGCTTTCACAAGCGTAAGGGCTTTCATTTTAGGCGAAAACGGCACCAGGTCAACCTTTGTTCCGTTGTCGTTATAGCTGTAGTGGTTGAGCAAAATGGTGGAGCCGAGAGGGGCACCGGCCTTTTCACAAAGTGCGGCATAATGCGTATCATCCAAAACGATGATCTCTACAGGAAGTTCCGGTTTGTTCTGCTGGTCAGAAGCTTCTAATACGCTCTGCATCGGTGCAGAAATAAGTTCTTCTGGCAAAACAGTTTCATAGGTGTCAAAATCGTTTCCGATACCGAAGATCTTTGTGTGGTCGAATTCTTCCAGCTTTTGAGCAATGTTGTTCCCCAGTTCACTACTGATGGGATGGATATAAACAGTTTCCTCCTTACCGGTCGCTTCGTTGATACGATTGTCGTAAGCAGAGGTGTACTCTGTCAAAACGGTTTGATCAATATCGAGCCGGATATAGGCTTGGATGGCGTTTGCCTGACCGCTCAGTTCTCCGAGGCTGATAAACAATATGACACCGGCGGCCAGCGCAATCACTGTCGAACGAAAATTTCGGCGGTTGCGTTTGATGTTTTTGGCGGCCAGCGTTCCCTCAATGCCAAAAAGCCGTTCGACCAAAGGACTGGTGCGTACCTGTTTACGGTCAATTTTTACTTCTCCGGTGCCGCGGATACAATCTATGGCGGAAGCTTTCGCCGCCTTATGTGCCGGCAGCCATGCGGAAAGCAGCACTGTCAAAAAGCAAACCGCCGCCGACAGCAGCAGGGCTTTCCAGGATACTACAAACGAAAGCGACAGCGTAATCTCGTTTATCATGATGTGAACCAAACTGTTCAGATCATCCAGGAAATGATTTGCGACACCGATTCCAACAAAGGTCAGGAGCAATCCCGCAAGGATGCCCAGCGGAATGCCGATTGCTGAAAGCAGGATACTTTCGTACATAACGGTGTCTATAATTTGTTTTTTGGTGGCACCAACGCATTTTAAAACGCCAAACTGCGTCACGCGCTCACCGGCGCTGACACGGAAAACATTGGAGATCACGATGATCGCCAGGGAAAGGATGATTAGGCCAAAAATAATTGCCGGAATAAACAGCAGAGCCACATAGCTGTTGCCGTATTCGCCATAATTCACGCCTAAAAAGCTAACCAGCATGGCATTGCCGCTGGCCACAAAACTGCATACGGCGGTAATCAGCGCGGTGGCAAGGGTGATGGCGATCAAGGCACCGATGGTGCGGGAACGATTGATTTTCAGCTGGCTGTATGCCAGCTTTGCCGTGATTCTCATGCCTTCATCACCTCGTCCGAAAGAATTTGACCGTCACCGAGGGTGATGATTCGGTCTGCCTGCAAGGCTATTTTTTCATCATGGGTAATGACCAGCAGCGTCTGATTGCTGCGCTTGTTCGCAAGCTTCAAAAGGTCAATAATCTCGCGGCTTGCTTTGCTGTCCAGATTGCCCGTAGGCTCATCGGCAAGAATAAAAGCCGGGTCGTTAATCAGGGCTCTGCCCACCGACACTCGCTGCTGCTGGCCCCCGGATAATTCGCTGGGCAGATGCATTGCGCGCTCCGAAAGGCCAATCGTTTCGAGAATCAAAGAAAGCTTATCCGGATCCGGCTTGCGGTGATCCAGCAGGCGCGGCAGCATAATGTTTTCCGCTGTCGTCAGGGTGGGGATCAGGTTGTAGAACTGATAGATCATCCCGATGTTTCGGCGCCGGAAGATCGCAAGTTCGCTTTCATTCAGGTTGTAGATTTCGTTGCCGTCGATTTTCACGCTTCCGGAGGTGGGATGGTCAATTCCGCCGATCAAATTCATGAGCGTGGATTTGCCCGAACCGGATGCCCCAATGATTGCAACAAATTCTCCCTTGTTCATGCTGAAACTTACATGATCCAAGGCGGTCACGCTGGTGTCGCCCTTGCCGTATGTTTTTGTAAGGCTGTTGATCTCTAATATTGCCATTTTTGTGTCCTCCTGTAATTTTCATACCCACATTGTAGCAGACAAAAGTGACTGCAGCGTGACTACGGGACATTTTAAAATGACAATCTATTCACTTAAAAAACTTTATGGTGAAGGTGGCACCGGTTTCCTTGCCGCCGTCGTCAATTTCAATATCTCCGTTTTGACCGCGCACAATGGAAAGCGCAAGCGGCAGCCCAATGCCATACCCGTTCTCACTTTGGGAATAGTCAAACCGCTTAAAAAGGGCGGGATACTTCTGTTTCGAGATTCCTTTGCCACAGTCCGTCACGGAAATCCATCGGTAAATGGGATTGATACCGCTGTTCACGGTGATCTTACTGTTCAACGGCGAATATTCCGAGGCGTTTTTTAGCAGGTTTGTCAGAGCCTCCGCGGTCCAGCGGCTATCGCAAAACAGAGTGGTATCATTGACCAGTTCGACTGTTTGGTTTTTCACATCGAGCAAGACTTCCAATGGTTGTTTAGCTTTCTTTAACAGGTCGCCTGCCGAAATTTCCGCCATCGTAAATTCGACTGCGCCGGAATCCAGTCGCGCCATTTTCAGTAGTGTTGCAACAAGCCATTCCATGCGGGTGAGGCTAATTTTGATATTGGCGATAAATTCCTCCTGCTTATCGGCAGGTGCATTTTTTAGTAAATCTACCATAATCAGCATGGACGTAAGGGGTGTTTTCAACTGGTGCGAAATATCGGCAAGATAGTCCGCCAGTAAATCGCGATCACGCTGTGCCGTGTTCCGCTGTTCGTTGTTGATGCGCACAAGGGTGCTGATGTCGTTTTTCAAGATGCTCCATAGGCCCTCACGGTTGTCTCGAAAATCGACTTCTTTTCCATCGATGGCTTTGCGAATATTGTCCGATAATTCTGTGATCTCCTGCTTTTTAATCAGCACGATACCCAACCCCCCTGACTGTTTCGATGGAAACGGCGTCTCCCAGCTTTTGGCGCAACCGCTTAATGTAGACAGTCAGCGTGTTGTCCTCGACGAAATTACCACCATTGTCCCAGATGCTTTCCAAAATCTGCGTCCGCGTAAGAAGCTGCGATTTATTTGCAGCAAAGGTCAAAAGCAAGCGATATTCCAGCGCAGTCAACTCGACCGGCACCGTTCCGATAAACACTTTTCCGGCCGCTGTGTCAATGTTTGCTTTTCCAAGGGTCACCAACTGCGATTGATTTGCCCCGGAGCCGCTATTGAGGGTTCTTTTCACCCGGGCCAGCAGCTCACGCAGCCGGAAAGGTTTTGTGATATAATCCGCAGCTCCGTTTTCAAAGGCCTGCACAATTTTGTTTTCGTCGTCCACAATGGTCAGAAAAATAATTGCCGTATTGGTATTTTTTAGCTTTTGACTAATCTCGAAGCCTGTTCCGTCCGGCAATTGCAGATCCAGTATTGCTAATTCAAATCGCTCTGTTTCAATCGCGCGGCAGGCGGTATTGACATCCTTGCAGTGGAACGGTGCATACTGCTCCTGTTCCAAAGCATAAACCAGCCCCGACGCAATCATCAGATCGTCTTCAACCAATAAAATTCGTTGTATCGGAATCACCTTCTTTCTGTCTTTCTGCTTGTTACCTCATACCGCTAGGAGATGAGGACACGCTGAAAAATTATACTATAGTAATGAAAGTATATCATACTCAAGAATGATGATATAGCACAATGTTTAAGAGATCTTTCTGTTTTCATGAATGCAAATACCCTGCCAAAATTTGAAATAGAACCGTTGCTATGGGTATGACAGTATCATTTTTTGGCAGTGTTTAGGTCTAAAATTGGTTGTTTAATGCGGCTATGCCTGTTCTTCAAATTGCCGCGCATTGCCTGTAGGTTGTTGCTATGTCATGGGTACGACATAAGCTGTTTCGTTTGTCATGCCATCACAAATGTGGTAGACTGAAAAAAACAACACGAGGCGAAATCAGAATTAGCATGACATTTCAGGGCGCTTGGGGCCTTGAGTGAAACGAAAGGAATGGTTATAACGATGGAAAAAAATGATAGCGGTTGGAATTTGGAAAATAGTTATGCAAAATTGCCGGGATTATTCTATACCCCGCTTAAATTAGAGACGGTCAGCGATCCGAAACTGGTTATTTTGAATCAGCTTTTAGCAGAAAATCTTGGTTTGGATGCTGAGGCGCTGAGGAGTCAGGCCGGGATCGATATCTTAGCCGGTCAGGCTTTACCGGCTAATGCCAAACCCATCGCCCAGGCTTATGCCGGTCATCAATTTGGCTATTTCACGATGCTTGGTGATGGCCGGGCGATGCTGATTGGCGAACAGCTCACCCCAGCTGGCGAGCGCTTTGATATCCAACTCAAAGGATCAGGGAAAACGCCTTATTCCCGCAGTGGCGATGGTAAGGCGGCGCTGGGCCCGATGCTGAGAGAATATCTGATCAGTGAAGCAATGCATTATCTGGGCATTCCGACTTCACGCAGTTTGGCAGTGGTGACAACCGGTGATCCGGTCTATCGTGAAAAAATCCTCCCCGGGGCGGTTTTAACCCGGGTGGCAGCCAGTCATATTCGGGTCGGAACCTTCGAATATGCCGCGCAGTGGGGCACCACCGCCGATGTTAAGGCTCTGGCCGATTATACCATTAACCGCCATTTCCCCGGGCTTTTATCGGAACCAAATCCTTATCTGGGTTTACTGGATGCCGTCATCAAAGCCCAGGCGGCGCTGATTGCCAAATGGCAGCTGGTTGGCTTTATTCACGGGGTTATGAATACTGATAATGTGGCCATCAGTGGCGAAACCATCGATTATGGGCCCTGTGCTTTTATGGATCACTATGATCCGACCACGGTATTCAGTTCCATTGATCTGCAGGGACGGTATGCCTATCGCAATCAACCCAATATTGGCTTATGGAATCTGGCCCGCCTGGCCGAAACGCTGATTCCTTTAGTCGATGACAATCAGCAACAGGCGCTTAAATTAGTCGAAGACTCATTGCGCAACTTTCCGTCATTATACCAGGCCGACTGGCTCCAGGGAATGCGCTTAAAACTGGGCATTGCCGATCAAGAACCAGAAGACGAGCGGTTGATCGCCGACTTATTGGGGTTAATGAAGCAGTATCAGGCCGATTACACCAATACCTTTGTTGATTTAACCCTTGACCGAACCCAGTCATCCGAATTATATGAAAGTGATGCCTTTAAAGATTGGCTGGACAGGTGGCAAGCTCGTCGGGAAAGACAGGAGCAAACCGATCACGACAGCAAGCAGCTCATGAAACAGGCGAATCCGGTGGTCATCCCCAGAAATCATCAGGTTGAAAAAGTCTTGCAGGCGGCGACCGATCAGGATGATCTTAAGCCCCTGCAGCAGTTAGTAGCAGTGCTGCAAGCACCATATGATTACAATGCGCTTAATCAGGAATTTATGACCCCACCGGAACCGTCAAATAGTCCTTATAAGACCTATTGCGGGACGTAATATTTTAATTGAGAAGCTAATATAATGAAAGCAAGGGCCTGGCGAAGGATATATTTCTACGGCAGGCCTTTTCGATGAGCTTAAGATTTCTGATTTTGCTAAAAATGGCAAACGTTTCTGAAGTCGCCAAAAATTTACTGTCAAGAAACATCCTTTTTAGTCGATGTTTAGAAATGGACATTAACCTGGCCAAAGCCAATCTGCATTGGGATGACGGGCATGGTTATAACAAGAGAAGAAAGGTTAGCTTCATCAGGGAGGGCTTATGGATCAGGCATTATCAATTTCATTTATTTATTTTCCGACAACCGCATTTTGTTTTTTTACGGGACTTTTGGTCCTGGGTAATGATCACCGCTCCCGGCTGTTGCAGATTTTCTTCATCAGTTGCCTGAGTCTGGCGCTCTGGTCTTTTACCATGGGCTTGTCGATCGCCGCTCCGGATTTGAGTACCTGTATGTTCTGGCGCCGCCTGGGAGCCTTTGGCTGGGGGCCTTATTTTGCATTGATACTGCACCTCTTTATTTTAATGACCAATAACGGCCACTGGCTGAAGCGAAAATTCAGTCTGTTGCTGTTGTATCTGCCGGCTATTTATTCGGTTCTGGTCTACGGGGTTTTGACAGATTTGGCCGAGTCTACCTTTGATCTCGTTCAGACTCCGATGGGCTGGATCAATATTGCCGGCAGTACCTTCTGGGATTATCTATACACCGCCTATTATTTAAGCTACTCGCTGTTGGCCATCGTGATTGTCTATCGTTGGGGCCGTCAGGCCGTCCGTCAGGAAGATCGCAAATCAGCGCAAATCCTGATCCCTGCCTTTGTGGGGGTATTGTTGCTGGGTTCACTGACTGAGATAGTGCTCAATAATTTGCTCGAGGTAAAAGTCCTGCAATTGGCGCCAATTCTAATGACCATTCCAATCGGCTTGAGTTTTTACTGCCTCAAACGCTATGGGTTCATGAAACCTATTCAGAACGAGGGTCTTAGCGATGCCCAGGGAAACATCAGTGTTGCCACCAGGATGCGGCTTTACCAGTATCTGGCCCTGGGTTTTTTCTTCAGCGGATTTGTCAGCTTTGTGATGACCTATTTTACGGGCCGAAAATCCCTCGAAGAGATTTTTGTGTTTGGCGGTTTCTTATTTCTATGCGGCGTGCTGCTTTTGAGTTTTCAATACCTGAAACTGACAAGCAATGTCCGGGACTGGTTGTCGGGAGGGGTGATGGGGAGCGCCATTTTGGTGACTAATCTTAGCTATTCTACAGCTGATCCGTTGACGGGTTGGATGCTGCCGGTGGCCCTGATTCTGATCACGGTTCTATTTGGGCAGAAACGCCTCCTGGCCTCAGTCGGAGTAGCGACGTTAATAAGTCTGGTGGTGGTGGCTGTCCGGGCGACGACAGTGGTTGTTTATTTTAACTGGGTCGATCACCTGATTCGGTTGATCGTCCTGGCAGTGGTGTTGTTTTTTGCTTTCTATATCAATCGGACCTTCAATCGGGTGATCCAGGAAAATCAGGAAAAAACCGGACAACAAAAACTGCTGTCGGAGATTAACGCCCTGTTTCTGAAAGTCAGCGAACAGAACGTCGAAAAGAAAATGGAAACCATGCTAGGCCTTTGTGGCGACCAGTTTGCAGCCCAGCATGTGCTGTTGTTGATCGTGCATGAAGATGGCCCCCATGAAGGCTATCAATGGTTTTTAGAGCCACAGCGGGAAGCGCTGTTAAAACCGCTAGTCTACCGGTATTTTGAATTGATGCCAGTATCAGAATTGTTTGCCATGATGCCCGAGCAATTTCGAGTGATCAAAAATTTGCCGTCGTCGGAGTCTGCTGGTACCGCCGCCTTGCCCACACAATGGGGGATCACCGCTCAGATGATTCAACCCCTGGGCGACGCCCAAGAGGGCTTTCGGGGCTTTTTGTGGTTCGCCCGATTTGACCGGGAAGCGGTTTGGAAAAATGACTATCAGGAATTTATGACCATTCTCAATCACAGCATCATAGAAATTGACAGAAAACTGATGGTTGAAAAAGCAATCACTTACCAGGCTAATTACGATGGTATCACCGGGTTGATGAATCGTGCCTATTTTACTGATCGTCTCAATCAGGCGGTGTCAGCCGATCTTGACATTGCGGTGATATTCATCGATGTGGATGGCTTTAAAACCATCAATGATACCTTTGGTCATGATGTCGGTGATCAGATCCTGATGGTGATTGGCCAGCGCATTACCAATGTCCTTGACAAAGCGGATTTTTCAGCGCGCTTCGGTGGCGATGAATTTGCAGTCGCGGTTCATCAAGGAAAGCGTCTTACGACGACTATTGACAAAATTCAGCAGGAGTTTCTGGAGCCAATCCGACTTAATAGTCGGAAATTATTTTTGACCTTAAGTATTGGCATTGCCCAGGCGCCGGAGGATGGGGAACGGGCTGAAGAATTGATGAAACACGCTGATCTGGCGATGTATCATGCCAAAGAAAACGGAAAAAACAAGGCGGTATTCTGTTCATCGGAACTGAAAGCCGCCCAAAATCGCGAAACGGCTCTGTCCAATGATCTTTACCAGGCCATCGAACAGGGACAGTTGAGTCTCCACTATCAACCGCAGGTGGATGGCCGCACAGGTGAAATTGTTGGTCTTGAGGCGCTGGCTCGTTGGGACCATCCTCAATTGGGGCTGATATCACCAGGTGTTTTTATCCCGATTGCCGAAAAAAACGGTCTGATTAATGAACTGGGAGACTGGGTACTGCGGGAAGCCTGTCGCCAGAACAAGGCCTGGGAAATGATGGGACTGGGTCCGATGCGGATATCGGTGAATTTTTCGATGGTTCAGTTTATGGCGGCGGGGATTGTCCCGCGGATTGCTGCGGTAATTCAGGAATTTGATCTGAAACCCAAAACGCTGGTAGTTGAAATAACGGAAAGTATCAACGTTTATGATTTTACCCAGATTGACCAGACCGTTCAGGACTTAAAAAAGCTGGGTGTTGCCATTTCGATTGATGATTTTGGGACTGAGTACTCATCGCTGGATCGGCTGAAAAATTTACCGGTGGATGAGATTAAGATCGACAAACGCTTTATCGATGGGCTGCCCAAAGATGTCAGCAGTATCGGTATTATCCGGGCGATTATTGCCCTGGCCGAGATTTTTGATCTGGAACTGGTGGCCGAAGGGGTTGAGACAGAAGAACAGCTTGAATTCCTGCTGGCGGCAGGTTGTCGGGTCATTCAGGGTTATTATTTTTATCCGCCGCTTTCGGCGGAAGCGGTGGGGGACCTGCTAAGAACGATACATGAACAAAGAAGAGTTTAAAAAATTACAGAACAGAAGGGACCGATTATGTCACATTCTACAAAAGCAGATTTGGAAGCGTCTTTAAAAAAACTATTACTCATAAAACCATTTGACAAGATTACAATTAGTGATCTGGCAACGGATTGCGGAATTAGCCGAATGACATTCTACTACCATTTTAAAGACATCTACGATTTAGTAGAATGGAGCTGTGAAGAAGATGGAAAAAGAGCTTTGCAGGGGAAAAAAACATATCAAACCTGGCAGGAAGGTCTGCTGCAGCTGTTTGAAGCAGTTTTAGAGAACAAACCCTTTATTTTGAATGTTTATCGCTCGGTGAGCAGAGAGCAAATAGAAAATTATTTATATCAGTTGACCTATGGACTTCTGGAAGAGGTGGTTAAAGAACAGGCCCGGGATAGGTCAATTACCGAGGCAGAGATGAATTTTATCGCCGAGTTCTACAAATACGGTTTTGTGGGAATGATGCTGGATTGGATTAAAAAAGGTATGAGCGAGGATCCGAATGCCATTGTTGACAAAATGAGCACAACCCTCAGCGGCAATATTGCCAATTCAATTCAAAATTTCGCAGTCAAACATCATGAATAAGTATCTTTTTATCAAAACAGGCAGAGTGATCAATTTTTTATCATTCTGCCTGTGGGGATGCGGATGTTTTCTTGGACTTCTCTCATGCTGCAAATCCTAAACTGCGACGATAAAGGATTGGACTCATACCGCCAAGTGACATCTTAATTCTCGAATGATTATACCATTTTAGATAATCATCCAACTCATTCATAAAGGTTTCAATTGTAATACCTTTCCATGATCGGCCATAAAACATTTCATTTTTTA
This sequence comes from Acetobacterium fimetarium, assembly GCF_014284475.1. Lineage (GTDB taxonomy): Bacteria > Bacillota > Clostridia > Eubacteriales > Eubacteriaceae > Acetobacterium > Acetobacterium fimetarium. Next base: position 16,027 of record NZ_WJBC01000022.1, read on the forward strand.
AACGACCGAAAAAACCTTCACAAGCGGAATTGTCGGGGGAACATCCTTTTTTTGACATCGATCTTATCAATTCTGCGTTTTCCATTGCTGAAATCCAGCCATCCCAGCGGTAATGACAGCCTCTATCCGAATGTACTACGGGATGTTCTTTTTTTGACAAAACGGCTATGGCATCAGCAAGCATGGTATTGACCAGCTCTGCATTTGGGCTGGTTCCGATCGTCCAGCTGACAACCATTCCGTCGAAACAGTCTATGATCGGAGAGAGATAGACTTTCCCCGCAGGAATATGAAATTCTGTGATGTCAGTAAGCCATTTTTTGTTTGGCGATTCCGCATGAAAATCCCGTGCAATCACGTTTTCTACCGCTGGAGTAATTTCACCTCTATAGGAATTGTATTTTCGCTTTTTCTTTACGGAAACGATGATCTGTTCTTCCTTCATGATTCGACGTATAACTTTTTCTGAGATAACCTGCCCCATATTTATGATTGCAGAATAAATTCGCCGATAACCGTAACATTTCCTGTTTGTGTCAAAAACTGATTTTACAGTCTTTCGCAGGTCGCTGTATTTTTCTGGTTGTTCCCGGACTTTTTTTTGATAAAAATAGCTGCTTTTCGGTATGCCTGTCATTTTAAGAAGTTCGTTCAAGGGGTATTTTATTCTTAGGGCATCAATCAATTCAGTTTTTTCACAATTAGTCATTTTTTGCAGATTGATGCCCTGGTCTTTTTTTATTATTTCAGCTGCCTTATTGAGGATATCTATCTCTAGCTGTTTTTTATGGATTTCCTTCTTCAGTGCTTCAACCTCCGTCAAAAGGTCATCCCTGTCATCAGAAAGTTTTGTTTGATTGGAATGATTCATTGTAATTAACGTCTCCTGTCCAAGCAGTTCATTTTTCCATTTATACAGGCTGCAGCGGCTTACTGCATGCTTATTCGCAACAGCTTCAGCTGTATCTTCTCGTACACACAATTCGATGACGGCCTCATTTTTCTGCTTTTGAGATAATTGTAACATGCCACTGCGTTTAATACGAACTTTTCGTTCATTTGGCGCGAGTTCATCGATCCACTTTGTAAGTGTTTCTCGCGTCGGATATCCAAGTGCTCTTATCGTTCGGGAAAGACTGCGACCATGTTCGAGATAATAATCCACTGCAATTTTCATCTGGTCTCTTGAATATTTTTTGCACCTGTCTTCGTTTTTAGTTATTACACCCAACTGAACATATTCTTCATACCATTGTTTAAGTGCGTTCCGACTCGGATATCCCAATTCCCGGATCGTATCTGCCATACATTGATCATATTTTATATAAAGTTCTACTGCTTCAATTCGTTCTTTATATGAATACATGGTTTATCTCCTTTTTTAAGTCCAGGTTATTGTCCGCACCCCCTGTTTTGTAAATTGATAAGTCATTAAAAAAGCCTTACCATAAAGAAAAAACCTATTAGCGTTGAAGCGTGATGAAAGGCAGGATCATTTAATGGCAAATAAAAAAGTGAAAGTCGGATTGGCAACAGTGGCAGTGGCTGGCGCCGGGGCCACCGCAATGGTGGTAAAAAACAAGCTGAAAAAAAATAATGAGAAAAAGCAAATACCCCAGGATTCCAATTACCGGAACACCGAACGTGGGAAACATCAAAAAAACAGCAAGGGGATCTATTATACCAATGGTAATTACGAAGCTTTTGCAACCCCCAGAAAACCAGAAGGAGTCGATGACAAAAACGCCTACATTGTCGGTAGTGGCTTAGCGGCACTGGCAACGGCTTGTTTTCTGGTTCGGGATGGACAAATGCCGGGCTCGCACATTCATATTCTGGAGGCGATGGATGTCGCCGGTGGGGCCTGTGATGGAATTGAAGATCCGACCAGAGGATATGTGATGCGGGGCGGCCGGGAAATGGAAAACCATTTCGAGTGTCTGTGGGACTTGTTTCGCAGTATTCCGTCCCTTGAAATCCCGGGCGCCTCAGTTTTGGATGAATTTTATTGGTTAAACAAAGAAGATCCCAATTATTCATTGTGTCGTGCCACTAGAAATCAGGGCGTTGATGCCCAGACAGATGGGAAATTTAACTTAAGTCAGAAGGGCTGTATGGAAATCATGAAACTCTTCATGACAAAGGATGAAGATTTATATGACAAAACCATTGAGGATGTATTTGATGAAGAGGTGTTCGATTCCACGTTCTGGCTTTATTGGCGAACGATGTTTGCCTTTGAGAACTGGCACAGTGCGCTGGAGATGAAACTGTATTTTCAACGATTTATTCATCACATTGGTGGATTGCCGGATTTTAGCGCTTTGAAATTCACAAAATTTAACCAATATGAATCATTAATTCTACCGATGCAGAAGTATCTGGAAGCAGCCGGTGTAAAATTTGAATTTAATACCGAAGTAACCAATGTCATCTTTGAGATCGCTGAAAATAAAAAGGTCGCCAAAGCAATTGAATATAACGTAAACGGAGTTGAGAAAGGGCTGGTGCTGACAGAAAATGATCTGGTATTTGTGACAAACGGAAGCTGTACCGAAGGAACAATTTACGGCGACCAGAATCATGCGCCAAACGGGGATGCCGAAGTGAGAACCAGTGGCAGCTGGAGCTTGTGGAAAAACATCGCCCAGCAGGATCCGGCATTTGGACATCCGGAAAAGTTCTGCTCTGATATCAAGAAAACAAATTGGGAATCAGCAACGATCACAACCTTAGATGATAAAATAATGCCATATCTCACAAATATTTGTAAAAGAGATCCGAAAAGTGGAAAAGTCGTAACCGGTGGGATTGTCAGCTGTGTGGATTCGTCATGGCTGCTCAGCTGGACCATTAACAGACAGGGGCAGTTTAAGGAACAGGATAAAGACAAAGTGTGTGTATGGGTCTATGGCCTATTCTCAGATGTACCGGGAGATTATGTAAAAAAACCAATGAAAGATTGTACCGGCAAAGAAATTACCAAAGAATGGTTGTATCATTTGGGTGTACCGGTCAATCAAATTGATGAACTGGCTGAAAACAGTGCCATCGGTGTACCAACCATGATGCCTTATATTACCGCCTTTTTCATGCCACGAACCAAAGGGGACCGACCCGATGTCATTCCGGATGGCTGCGTTAATTTTGCTTTTCTGGGTCAGTTTGCCGAAACTCCCAGAGATACCGTCTTTACAACCGAGTATTCAGTCAGAACCGCAATGGAATCGGTTTATGGGCTGCTTGGTGTTGACAGAGGTGTGCCGGAAGTGTGGGGGAGTGTCTACGATATCAGAGAGCTGCTTGATAGCAGTGTAAAACTGATGGATGGAAAATCACCATTGGAAATTGAACTGCCAGGCCCTCTGAATCTGATAAAAAAACCAATCATTCATTTTACAAAAGGAACCGTGATTGAAAAAATACTAAAAGACCATGATGTTTTAAAAGATGAGATGCTTTAAGTTCCTGCAAGAATAAAAATTAAAAGATGGTATAAAAAAAGAAAAATAGTCGGGAAAGACCCTGTGACGTGAAGGCGCAGGGTCTTTATTAAGTTAGGGATGACAAAGGTAGCCGGAGGCAGACGTTTTTATTTATTGTCAAATGACAATAAGTAAAAAAACAGATATTTGTATGAGCTGTTTTATGGTAAAATCATCGCAGTGAATAAAGAACAAGAAGCTGGCCTGAAGAGGTGCACCTTTTTTGTCAAGTTGGCGTTAATGATGCCTATTCTTATCTGGACTTCTACCCGGCCCAGCAGGCGGACGGAACGATTTCGGCCCCGGTACTGTTTAAGAATATTCAGCGCACCTGGGCGATGGGCAATATTACCTGAACACCGGCACCTGGGTTGATCATAATACCGATTCTCCCGAGGCCGCCCGCACCTTTGCGGTGATTACCACCGGCAAAAAAGATACCACCGCCCTTTACAGCTATGGCGAAGATGGCACGATTAAGGATGTTAGTGCCTTATTCAGCAAGAAAGCCGAATAAGGGCGGCGGGAGCCGCAATATGATTTAAATTAAAGAATTACCCGGTTAGCAAGAAAAAGGGCCTGATCTTTGCATCGCAATGCGCAAGGATCAGGTCACTTTTATTTGAGAAGCCAATGGTAAATACGTTAGGATATGTTATGATAAAATCAGCTTAAAAGTTGGCAAATTAAAAGAAGGAGTGGAAGACTGATGGACACTGTTGAACGTTTTATCAAAGCCCAGGAAGAAAGCTATGGGCAGGCACTAGAGGAAATAAAAAATGGCCACAAGCGCAGCCATTGGATGTGGTATGTTTTTCCCCAGCTTAAAGGATTGGGCCGGAGTGAAACCGCACGGTATTACGGCATCGCCAATCGGACCGAAGCTGAGGCCTATCTGGCCGATCCACTGCTGGGTTCGCGTTTGCTGGAGATTTCCGGAGAATTGTTAAAGCTTGAGTCTTGTGATGCCAGGGAGGTATTTGGCCGGCCCGATGATGTGAAGCTCAAATCGTCAATGACCCTGTTTTATCTGGTTGATGGTAATCCGATCTTTAAAGCGGTTCTGGATAAATTTTTTGCTGGTGAGCTGGATGAAGTTACCGCTGATCAACTTGACAAGTGAGCATAGCAGTATCAAAAATATGTGTCATTTAGGTTTTATTGATGGGCGTAACCTCAGTTTTATAGCTCTCTTTTCAAATAAATCATTAACACATTTATCGCGACACGCAATTAAACAGTTCCTGATATTACATAGATGAAAAAAAGACACGATAAAGGAAACGGCGACTTTGTCATGCCTGCTTGATATGCGAATTGGTTTATAAGCAAATCAAATTAATAGTTCAGTCTTTATACTTTCTTTATAACTGTCGCTTAGCCTAGTTATATCAAGAGAAAAGAGGCTATTTATGGAAGAACTATTGATTACAAAGGATTTGTGCAAAAACTACCGGCATCAGAAAGCGAACGACAGGATTTCAATCACGGTCAGAAAAAACAGTATTTACGGTCTGCTCGGTCCGAATGGCGCGGGGAAATCGACCTTACTCAAAATAATAACCGGCATGATACAGCCATCGTCAGGGGAGATTTTTTTTGACGGCAGGAAATGGGAACGAAAAGATCTGCTGAAGATCGGTGCCTTGATTGAAGAACCACCGGTTTATGAGAATTTAACCGCCGTTGAAAACCTGAAGGTCAGGGCCCTCTTATACAATTTGCCAAACAGCAGGATTGAAGAGGTGCTTAAACTTGTCGGACTGACAAATACCGGCAAGAAAAAAGCCGGACAATTTTCAATGGGGATGAAACAACGGCTGGGAATTGCGCTGGCGCTTTTAAATAATCCGACACTTTTAATTCTGGATGAGCCCACAAACGGCCTTGATCCGATTGGGGTACAGGATTTAAGAAAACTGATTTTATCATTTCCCCGAAAAGGCATAACGGTGATTCTGTCAAGCCATCTCTTATCGGAGGTGGAACAAATTGCTGATGATATTGGCATCATTGCCAATGGCAAACTCTGGTATCAAGAGGCGGTTCATGCCCATGAAAACCTGGAGAGTCTGTTTATGGATGTGGTCAGAAAGTCGGTGACTGCCAATGATTAATTGTCTGAAATCCGAATGGTTAAAACAAAAACACCGGTTTTCGTTAAAACTCGTCTGGATCAGTCCGCTTGTTCCCCTTGTCCTGGCGCTTATTCTGATGGGGGGGCGTTATTTTTTTGAAGCCGCTTTCAACTGGTGGTATACACTGCTGCTGCCGGGCACCCTGGCGATGATGGTCGCCTTTACTGTCGCAGCCGAAAAAAGACATAACCGGCACGGCCTTTTTGCTGTTTATATCAATAAAAAAGATTTATGGTTGGCGCAGCTTTTTATGAATACCCTTCAGCTGCTGCTGCTTAATCTGATTTTTTGTATTGATCTGATCCTATTGGGCGCACTTTTGGGCATTACGGTTCCCTTTAGCAAGGCGCTGATCGGGAGTCTGGTGTTATTTGTAAGCCTGGCCTGGCAAATCCCCTTCTTTTTATTTATCAGCGAGAAGATGGGCACTTTTTTTACGATTATGCTTAGTTTAATTGGCAACATGGGTTTTGGGATCTTCTTTTCGCCAACAAAACTTTGGATGGTTCCTTTTGCCATTCCTGCTAGACTGATGTGTCCGATCAAACGACATAGGGACGTTTCGTTTGTCATGCCTTTTAATCCGAAACGACATAGGGACGTTTCGTTTGTCATGCCTTTTAATCCGTGATATACTAAAAAAAACGGGAGGTGAAATTAAAAATGGCAAGACAAGCGCGAAAAAAAAGCACTACCGGCATTTACCATGTGATGCTGAAAGGTCTGGATGGGCGTAACATTTTTCTGGATGATGCGGATCGATCAGTCTTTATGGAAAAGCTGAATAAGGCCAGAGAAACCGGCGGTTTTCAGTTGTATGCCTATTGTCTGATGGATAACCACGTTCATCTGCTGCTCAAAGAAGGAGAAGACCTGGGCACCAGCATCAAACGGATTACCGTTGGCTATGTGCAATTGCACAACAACAAATACGGTCGAACCGGCCATCTCTTTCAGAATCGTTTTAATAGTGAAGCCGTCGAAGATGACCAATATCTGATGATGGTGATTCGGTATATTCACCGCAATCCCTTAAAAGCCGGTATGGTTTCTCGACTGAAGGAATATTCATGGAGCAGTTATCAACAAATTATTCAGGCTTATCAGGGAAACTCGTCGATCATCGATATGGGGATCATCAAAGAGTATTTTCCGACCGCAGCAGATTTTATTCGATTTTCTGAGGAAGAAAACGAGGATGAATGTCTGGAAATAAACCTGAAAACCAGGTGCAGTGATGAACAGCTTACTGTCCTGCTGAGTAAAAATCCCGAATACCGGAATCTGGGGGAACTGTCGGTTGACAAGCGAAATCAGCTGATCCGTCAGATTCAGCAGGAAACTGGCGGCAGCATCCGTCAATTGAGTCGAGTGTTGGGGCTGGGCAAGATGATGGTGGAGCTGGCGTTGAAGAGAAGAGCATGACGAACAAAACGTCCCCAAGTCATATCGAGTTTGTGGATTGGATAACAAGGCGAAAGGAGGCCTGACTGGATAATGGAGGAGTTTATCAACTTAACGGCAGATAATATAGATGACGAGCATTTGTGTTGTATCATTAGGAGCATGAAGCCTCATCCCGGTGTTGAAGCCAAAAGAAAATGGCTTGCAGAACGATTAAGGGAAGGTCATGTATTCAGAAAATTGAATGCTAAAGGCTGCTGTTTTATTGAATATGCGCCATTGGAAACAGCGTGGGTTCCGGTCATCGGTGACAATTTTTATTATATATATTGTCTGTGGGTTTCTGGAGACTTCAAGGGTAAAGGCTACGGAAAATCCCTGATGGAGTATTGCATTCAAGACGCAAAAGCAAAAGGAATGTCAGGTGTTTGTATGCTTGGCGCAAAAAAGCAGAAGAACTGGATTTCCAATCAGGCCTTTGCAAAAAAATACGGATTTGAGTCAATTGATGCAACAGTAGATGGCTATGAATTGTTGGCTTTTTCGTTTGATGGAAAAATACCGCAGTTTACTGATAAAGCGAGACAACAGCAGATAGAGAATCAGGAGCTGACGATTTTTTACAGTATGCAGTGCCCTTTTATTGTGCAGAAGATTGAAGAAATAAAACAGTACTGTGATGATAACAAGGTTGCAGCATCAATGAGACCCGTTGATTCTTTAGAAAAGGCAAAAGACCTGCCATGCGTTTTTAATAACTGGGGTTCATTTTATAAAGGTAAATTTGAAACAGTGAATTTATTGGATAAGACGGCACTCGGAAAAATATTGAAAAGGAAGTAGAAAATGGAATTTCAAACAGAAAGATTAATACTTCGACCGTGGGAAGAAGCGGACGCAGAAAGTTTATATAAATATGCCCAAGATCCGTTAGTTGGGCCAATTGCCGGGTGGCCAATACACACAAGTGTTGAGAACAGTCGTGAGATTATCAAGAGTGTTTTGTCGGCACCTGAAACCTATGCGGTATGCCTTAAGAATGACAATATAGCCATTGGCAGTATAGGGCTGATTCCACCGATGCAGTCGCATACAAATGCATCTGATAATGAAATTGAAGTCGGTTATTGGATTGGCGTTCCATTCTGGGGAAAAGGTTATATCCCGGAAGCTGTATGCAGATTACAAAAGTATGCCTTTGAAGAATTAGGGTGTACAGCAATGTGGTGCGGATACTATGAAGGTAATGAGAAATCAAAGCGGGCACAGGAAAAGTGTGGTTTTATATATCATCATACAGAAAAAGATAAACCTTGTCCGTTGATGGGAGATGTGAGAACAGAGCATTTTACTTATCTGACAAAGGAGCAGTGGATGGCAAAATGAGTAAATACGACGTTGTCAGGCGGGAAACAATCTACCTGGTTGACAAACGAAAGGAGAAAAATATGAAAATCATAAAAGCTGGAAAAGCAGATCTTGAGAATATTTTAGCACTTCAGTATTTAGCATACCAGAGCGAAGCCAGACTGTTAAATAATTATGAAATTCAACCATTGACCCAAAAACTGGAAGAGGTATTTAGGGAGTTTGAAAAAGGAACGTTCTATCAGGCCGTGAATGAAAAGAATAAACTGATTGGATCGGTCAGAGGTTTTGTTGACAAAGATACGCTCTATATTGGCAAACTGATTGTACATCCGGATTATCAGGGAAATGGTATTGGCACAGCATTGCTGAAAGAAATTGAAAAAGACAACTTCGGACTGCGGCAAGAACTGTTTACCAGTGATAAAAGCCTCAAAAATTTAAAACTTTATGAACGCACCGGTTTTGTTCAATTTAAAACCAAACCGCTGACAGACGATCTGAATCTGGTATTTATGGAGAAACAACCGAGACCGCTCGGTCAATAGTCTACATGTCATGCAGGTTGTTTTGTGCCTTAAGTGAAGTGAAGGGAATGATTATAATAATGGATAACTATCAGCGGACAGAAAAGTATGATAAGTGTTTTCTATCACAAAATTTTATGGGTCCAAACGCAATCCTTATGATTGACGAGATCACCCAAAGTGTTGAACTCACGAAGGAAATGCGTGTTTTAGATCTGGGCTGCGGCATGGGGTTAACATCGATTTTTCTGGCTAAAGAATACGGTGTACAAACATTTGCAGTTGATTTATGGATTACGGCTACCGATAACTATAAGCGTTTTCTGCAGATGGGTGTAGATGACTTTTCGATTATGGAAATGGACTGTACCGACACAGCGTGGAGTGATTGGCTTGCTGCCGATAATCCAATTGCAAAGCAGGATATAGATATGATAAAAGCTGACAATGGCAAGTATCTGAATCTTATCTCGATAACAGGAAAAAGAAAATAGCTGTGACACAGGTCCCGAAACGTCCCCTTTTATGGAAAAGCTGAATAAGGCCAGAGAAACCGGCGGTTTTCAGTCTTATGCCTATTGTCTGATGGATAACCACGTTCATCTGCTGATCAAAGAAGGGGAAGCGTTGGGTATCAGTATCAAACAGAAAACGAGAAAGATGCTAAGTGACTGGAAAGTGCATGACAAACGAAATATTGGCCATTCAGGTTCGATACCTTTTTTAGATAAAGGAGAGATTTATGATGAACAAGACAAACCCAGAGAACGTAATTAAAGAATTGACAATATACCCGCGTCATACAGTTCCCAGGACGTTATTTAATGATGCGAGCCATTGCGGCAATATCCTCAGAAGCCATTGCAAACTTTGACTTCTCGATTAGAATATTTTTGCCCGTCATAATATAAGATGGCATCACCCGAATATCCCCATAATAGATTTCGCTATTTCGGAGTTTGTAGGTTGCAACAGCCGGAACGACATTTTTCCTGGTTGCCTTCTTTGTTAACATGTTAAATGCTTTTTTGGCAACGTCGCCCATGAGCATAATTACTTTGACATTGGGAAACAATGCAAGCTCTTTTTCCAAGTAGGGTAAGCTATTCTCAATACTGCTTTTTTCAATCGTGTAATTTGATTTAGGTGTTTTGACGGCGTTGGTAATATAGACACCCATATGTAAGATGTCTTGTATATCATTGACTTGTAATCCGGATTTTTGAAAAAGCGGTATCGTTGTTGTTAAATAATCCGCATCAAGCTGACCGTAGAAATCTTGAGAGGGGTCGGCCGGAACGACCTCGTTTATCATGATTGCCTTGATTTTCAAGGGGTCAAGCGCTAAATCATTTAACTGGATGTTTTTTGCAATTCCAAGTGCTTTTTCTAATTCTGCTCTGATATTCATTTTTTATACTCCTTAGTAACGATTTAATGGCGGCTTTGTATTTTTCTGTTTGAACATATGAGCTTTTTTGAATAAGAACGTGGAGATTTGTTTATTGGTGTGTTTTATCGAGAAACGCTTTTACCGCCGCATTTGTCTGTTCAGGTCGTTCAAGAGGCAGTATATGCCCTGCGTTCTGAATGACTTCCAACTCGGCTTTTGTTCCACTGTCGATAACCAGTTTTACCGCTCTGTCAATCTCAAACTGCTTCACCAGAACACTGTCCGCTCCTCTTAGCCACAGAGTCGGACATTTAATCAACGGAAGCCTATCAAGAAGGGTCCACTTTAATCTGAAAGGTCCGATGCAGCTCAACTGCCAGTCGTCCATGTCATTTTCTCCATATTTATATTTACCCTTTATCTCATCCTCGAGAATTGAAGTCAACCGATCCGGATCCGTTGGTTTTGAACCGCCCACATAAATAGATTCCAGCAATTTTCTCATTGCCGCATGGTCTTTCTTAATATATTTCCGGTTGAGCATCTTAAGCATGCCCGGTATCTTTATGTAAAGCCATACTATAAGCTGTGAATCGACCTTTTCGCTCAATCCGCCTGGCTCGAACAGAACCAGTGATTTGACCTTGTCCGGATGTAGAGATGCATATTCGATGCTGAGGCTGCCACCCATGGAAAGTCCGACAAGATTGAAGTTTTCAAGTCCCAACTGGTTAAATGTATGGTGAAGAATATCCATCAGTCTGGTGCGATCCAGATAACCTTCCCACGGCCTTGATTTTCCGTGTCGCGGCGAATCCAGTGCGAATACGTGATAATCCCTGCTTAAAAATGGAAACAGCTGATCCCAGATAAACCTTGATTCATCGTACATTGCACCATGCAACAGCACGACTATAGGTCTGCTCTTTTCGCCCGCTTCATAGACTGACATTGGCCCGCCACAGACATTTAGATTATGATGCTTCAACCCCGAAACATTCTCAATACCGTTCGATATTTTTCTCGTTTCAATCGTATCATTCATTCTGTTTACCAGCCTTTCTGTTCTTTGCAATCACAGCTTCTGTTACTACCTTTAAGAAGTATCTCCAGAATGTCAATCCATGACTCAAAGCCTTTTTCAAGTTCGTCTGGATCAATCTCATCTTTAAATAGTTTTTCTTCCAGATATCCCTGAGAAACCCAGAGGATCAGTTGCTTTGCGATTGTCGGGGAAATATCAGCTCTTAAGCCCTTATAAACATCAATACCGTCCGTTATGGGATTATGTCCTGATTTTATTTCACTCGTATTAAAGCGTGGCTTTCGATAATTTTCAAGCTCCATTCGGACGTGTTCCTTGACAAAGCAATCGTTATCGAAGGCTGCTGTATAAGAGAACTTGTAAATCCACGGATATTCTTTGAATAGGGAAAGTCGGGTCTTCGCGTTTCGCCGCATCAACGAAAACATATCAGAGTCGCTCCCTTCCTCGGCGTAGGAAATTTCGTCCGCTTCGATAATGCTGTCTGATGCTAGTCTGAAAATTTTCATATAGAGATTTTCTTTATTGGAGACATACTTGAACAGCACGCTTTTCGATATTCCGGCCGCCTCAGCGATATCCTTCATGGATGCTTTTTTATAACCGTGTTTTGCGAATATTTCGCAGGCAGCGTTGATGATTTTATTCTGTTTTTCCTTTTCTAGTTTTTCAAATGTCATATTAATCCTAATTCCTTTAAATAGAATGCTATAATAGCCATGACCGATTCGGTCACGGTTATTATAGCATTGCTCATCCTAATTGTAAATATTTATTGTATAATGTTTACAATTAGGATGAGCAATTTTGAAAAAGAAAAACGGCAGTTTTGATTGTTATTTCAAAACCGCCGCATGGCCACATTTTGGTCTCAAAACATCATTTACTTAGATATTTTTTGATTTTATATCAAGTCAATATCGGTTTTTAATCAAGTCATATCATCCCGCAGTGCGTCAATAATATTTTCTTTTTTGATCTTGCTAATAGCATACAGCATTGTAATGAACACCACAAAGAGCACGCTGAATACGCTGATTGCCATACTGCCCCAAGGGAACACAAAATCGATATTGTCGGTTCCGCCGAGAACCATTCCTTTGTAGATCAACCAGGAAGTGATTGCCGCGATGGGAAGTCCGAAGAGTAACGCCCTCAGGCCATAAAAGGCACACTCAAAATTCATCATCTTCTGGAAATCGCGGTCGGACATCCCCACCGAACGGAGCATCGCAAGCTCTCGTCGACGCAGTTTGATATTGGTGGAAATCGTGTTGAACACATTGGCCACTGCAATCAGCGAAATCATAATGATAAACGTATAAGCAAACACATTGGCAATGAAGATGTAATTGCGGCTCTCATCGAGCATTTTATAGGTATTGTAGAGGTTGTAATCGGCGGTAATTCCGGCACCCTGAATCATCGTTTCCATTTCAGCCGTCGACTGGGTGGGATTCGTTGAGCGAAAGGTCAAACCCTTAACAGCCACATTCATATTAGAATCGGGGTCAGGGATTTCAAATTGCTCTTTGAGCGAATAGGGAGCCATCACCCGAAAAAAGAACAAATCCTCCGATCCGGAGTTTCCCGGGATAGGGAGGGTATCTGGTGGTACGATCTCGACAAAGGTGAGGCTGACATTTTTGCCCGGTTCCGTCGTTGGTTCTCCATTTGTTGCGGGAGCAAAGGTAAAATCAATGGCAGAACGCGCAAACAGATCCCGAAGCTGGTCAACCTCCGCCATCTGATTGGCCCGGTCTGGCATTTTGGCAACGGCGATCATTTTCGCATTTGGCCCGGTATAGTCCGCGACCGGTAAGCCCAAGCTACTTAGCATATTCAGATAGGTGTTGTCATCAAGAAACTGGATATCCATAGGCAGATTAACCGTTTTGTCCGGCGCAGGTGAACCCGCGGTTACCCAGTAATCGTTGGAAAGATCGCTGGCTTTGGCAGCGCATGAATACGTCATCAGCGTTTGATACGAGCTTTCGTAAACACCGTCGGCAGTTTTTAGTTTGTCGTAAAGCGACAACATTTCGCTATCGTCCATGTCCTGGGTGGCAAAACCGATGTCATAGGTCGTAAACGCGACTGAACGCTCCGCCGCCTGTTTCATATCTGTTACAAAAGCACTGGCCGAGATAAACAGCACAACGCTTAATACAAGTGATAGCACAATGCTACGATAGCCTTTCTTGTTGCGCTTAAAATTTTTAAGCGCCAGGGTTCCCTCCAAACCGTAAAGTCGCAGGGCCAGTTTTGATGTTTTCACGGCTTGGGATTCTACCTTGATCTCGTTGGTCTGGCGAATACTCTCCATCACGGGTGTGTTTGCAGCTTTCCTGGCCGGGATATAGGCTGAAATCAGAATTGTCACCATGCTAACCGCCGCCGCAACAACAATGACGGGGATGGACACGGTCAAGGTTAACGGGACGCTGCTGTACATGACATTCCCAAAATTTCCAGCGACAACAGAAATCACCAGGCTGATACTGCCGATGCCGACCATAACGCCAATCGGGATGCCGACCGCACCGATACAAAGCCCCTCAAACAGCACCGAATTTCGCAGTTGCTTTGCGGTGGCGCCCACCGAAGAAAGAATTCCGAACTGCCGGGTGCGTTCGTTCAGCGAGATGTTGAAGGCGTTATAAATCAGAAAAATTGAGCCGATCATGATGATGGCGACCAAAATGCCGCCAACCGCATACAAAAAATTGTTGAACACGTTATCGTCCGAAAGACCCATGAAGCGCAACACGTTATCGTTTAAGACGTAAGTTTTGTTTCCGGCGGTGCTGCTGGCGTAAGCCTGGACACGGCGGGGGTTTGTCAGCGTGACAAAGAGACTGAAGCTGTCCGCTTGTTCTTGGGCAGCTGCTTTCGTGATCAAGGTATATCCCGGTGCCGTCGCTTCCTCAAAGCCAGGCCTTTGGTAGATCCCGACAACCGTGTAAATTCGCTCGTCTTGGGGCACCAGCGTTTCGCCCCCGGCAGTGTATGGATCGTGTTGACCGAGATTTTCGTTGCCACTGATGCGGTTGCCGACAGCCAGTGAAAGCGTGTCACCGACCGCTAATTTAACGCCGCCGTTGGCGGCGACGCTCCCCGAAACAAGAATCTCGCTGCTGTTTTCAGGCAGCCGGCCGGAAATCAGATTGATGGCCAAGGTATCAAAGGCTTCCTCACTGAATCCGGCGATAAAAAGATACGGTTTGTCGGGGTTCTTACCGCCGTCAAGCCTTGCGTAGCCGATATTTTCAAATGTCACGGTGTTAGCGACGCCCTCGTCGTGGCTTCGTTCCTGGACGAAAGCAGCCGGGACGTCCACAAACTCAACGTGCCAATCGCCATATTTCTGCGCCGCGCCGTTGGCCAGATAGTTCAGTAGTGAAACGCCAAAGGTCGCAACGCCGGTGATCATGGCGGCGGACAGAATAACGCCGATAATCGTGACAATCGTTCGGGTGCGACTTTTTATCATGCTTTGCAGGGTGATTTTGTTGAAAATGTTCATGGCCGTACCCGTTCGTCGCGGATGACTTGGCCGTCTGAGATGCCGATAATGCGGTCTGCTTGCAGGGCGATATTTTCGTCATGGGTGACGAGGAGCAGGGTCTGATGATATTTTTGATTGCTCAATTTCAGCAGTTTGATAATTTCATGGCCATTCCGGCTGTTCAAACTGCCTGTGGGTTCGTCGGCCAGCATCAGTGCCGGGGCGTTCATCAAAGCCCGCCCGATCGAAACCCGCTGTTGCTGACCGCCCGAAAGCTGATTGGGTAAATGGGTTTGGCGGTCTTTAAGCCCCAGCAATTCCAGTAGGTCATTCAGCCGTTCGGCATTGACTTTGCGCTTGTCCATCAGGATCGGCAGGGTGATGTTTTCCACCACATTCAACGTCGGAATGAGGTTGTGAAACTGGTAAATCAGCCCAACCTGTCGTCGCCGGAAAATGGCCAGTTTTTCATTGTTTTGGGCATAGACATCCTGGCCGTCTAAAAACACCTTTCCACTTGTTGGCACGTCGACACCGCCGATGATGTGCAGCAATGTGGATTTGCCCGACCCAGAGGAGCCGATGATTGCGGTAAATTCTCCCTTTTCAATTGTCAGCGAAACATGATCCAGGGCAGCCACCTGGTTTTCGTCTTTGCCGTAGACCTTGCATAAATTTTCAATTTTTAAAAACTCCATTATGTGAGTCTCCTTTCTCATGGTTTACCCATATAATAGCAGCTTCAACTTACATCGTTGTGACTTTCCGGTGAGAGATCCGTCACTTTGGGAAACGAAGGGCAAAGAGTGCACCGCCCAGAGGGTGATTTTTGGCGGTAATCGTCCCGCCCTGCCGGGTGATAATCATCTTGCAGAGCGCCAGGCCAATCCCGTATCCGGTGGCGTTTTTGTTTTTACCACGATAAAAGCGGTCAAACAGGTGGGGTAAATCTTCGGTTTCAAAGCCGGCGCCGCTGTCATGGATGGTCATCTCGGTAAATAGGGGGTTGTCCGTGCAGATAATCTCTACTTTCCCGTTTTCACCGGTGCTTTCAATTCGATCAATGCTCTCAATGCAATTTTTGAGGATGTTTTGAATGGCTTCTGAAAGCCAACCGGAATCACCCTGGATCATCAGCCCTTGCGGGGCATCCACTTGCACATTAATATCATGCAGTTCGATTGGGATTAGAAGCGGGCGCAGCGCGGCGCCGATCAAGCTGCTTAAATAGATCGGCTCGCTTTGGAACACCACAATGCCGGCATCGAGGCGGGATAATTTTAGTAGCGAAGTAAGTAGCCAATCCATCTGTACCAGCAATTCCTCTGTTTCCCGCACCAAGGCTTTCCGTTCGTTTTCATCGGGGTTATTCGCTAACAATGACAGAATCAGATTTACGGATGTGAGCGGGGTGCGAAGTTGATGGGCGATGTCGGCCAGCGAATCGGCAAGGTGTGTTTTTTCTTTTTTCAGGGCGTCGTTTTGTTCCCGAATGCGCAACGTCATTTTTGTTATCTCGCTGTGCAAAATGGAAAGTTCGCCCTCGTCCGCTTCACCAATATACAGGTTGTCAGCATTATGAAGCACCTGATCGATTTGATCGGAAATCTGCGCGAGGCTTTGGTAGCGGGCTTTGGTGAAGGCAACAAACGCGGTGCCAAAGGCGGCGGCAGAAGCGGTGACAAGGATTCCCGCCGCCGCATTGATGGCAAATCCCAGCAGCACAACGACGGCAGCTATAAAAGCGAACAAAATGGAAAACTGCCGAAACTCTCTATTTCGCGGCATTCTCGCCCCCCAGTCGATACCCCGTCCCGCGAACAGTCAGAATGATTTGTGGGCTTGCCGGATCAGTCTCGATCTTCTCCCGCAAGCGTTTGATGTAAACGGTCAAGGTGTTGTCATTGACAAACTCGCCTGCTGCATCCCACAATTCATCAAGGAGCCGGCTCCGCGTGATAATATTTTTAGGGTTGTTGATAAATACTAAAAGCAAGCGGTATTCAAGTGCTGACAGAAAAACATCGTGGCCGTTTTTTTTCACCAGGCCGCTGGCCGTATCAACATGAAGACCGCGAATTTCAAAAGCCGCTGGTGAACGCCCGCTTTTTCGCAGGGCGGTGTCAATTCGTGCAATTAGTTCCCGCGGCCGAAACGGTTTGGTGATATAGTCGTCGGCGCCCATGTTCAGCCCTGTAACAACACTTGCCTCATCGCCGGAAGCGGTCAGAAAGATGACTGGGACATCCCCCGTTGCTTTGATTTCGGTGCAAACCGTAAAGCCATTTCCGTCAGGCAAAGAAATGTCAACCAGCGCCAGGTCGAATTTATTCCCGCCAAGGGCAGCAAGAGCGTCACCCCGGGTCGGAGCGTGGGTGACGTTAAACCCTTCGGAACGGAGCAACAGGATCAGGTTTTTAGCGATCGCCTGATCGTCTTCAACTAAAAATATCCGTTTCATTTATTTTCACCATCCTTAACTTTAATGCTCCTATATTGTATTTCTTTTGTTGGAAATATTCAAGTTTATGACAAACGAAGAAACGTCCCCAAGTCACTCCTACACGAGCATCATAATAAAAATTCTCTGCCAATCAAAGATTTGATTTTATTTGGTATATCCGGAAATTTCTCATAGTCGGTAGGCATACGTAATCCGGGTACGACGATAATGTCAATTACATCGAAACCTAAAAAGATCATGGAAGCTTTTACATGTTCAAAATAAGAATTGAACATATTTTCATCAGGAGCCGCTTGGGTGAAGATTAGGATTAATTTTTTGCCGCTAAGCTCTGACGGCTTATCAAAATGATAGAGTGGATAAAGCCGTTCCATAAATATTTTTGTAAGTGCTGAAATTTGCCACATATAAATAGGGGAACTAATAATCAAAAGATCAGATTCCAGTATTTTGTTATTAACCGTTGAAATGTCGTCTTGAATCACACATGGATTACCGGGGCTTTTACAGCTATAACAAGATGTACAACTCTTTATTTGCAATTCACTAAGTTGTACTAGTTCTGTCATGTTGTTATTTTTGTCAAAGGAATTCAGACAACTGTTTAAAATGTTATAGCTATTTCCAAAATCTCTGGCGCTGCCGTTTACTGCTAGTATTTTCATAATTGATGATACCTCCTTTTGTTTGAACTTCATTATAATTAAAAAATAATGATTCAGATAGTTTATCAGTTATAATAGTATAAATAGTAATAGGTTATATATTTGGTTTAGGAAGGGAGTTGGTTAATACGGAAAACGAATATCGATATAAGGAATTGGGGCGATTTTTAAAGATAAAAAGGGAGAAAATATCACCAACGCAAGTAGGTCTGTCTTATGGTAATCGCAGAAGAACACCAGGGCTTAAGAGAGAAGAAGTTGCACAATTGGCAAATGTTAGCTTGACATGGTATACGTGGTTGGAACAAGGCCGTGACATCAAAGTATCAGACCAAGTTTTAGAAAGTGTTGGACATGCTTTAATACTTAATGAAACAGAAATGCTCTATATTTTCTCGCTTGCACAAATGGCGATGCCGGAGTCTGAATTAAAGTCGAATAAATTGAGCTTTATCAGCAAACCTATTCAAATTATATTAGATAAATTAGAGCCCTATCCCTCATTTGCGTCAGACCAATATTGGAATGTTATTGGTTGGAATAATTCGGCCAAAATGATTTTTGGGGATTTTGATAAAATGAATGCCAGGGAAAGAAATACTATCTGGCGGATGTTCAGAAATCCCAAGTACAAAACGCTATTCTCTGAATGGGAAAAAGTCGGACAATGGATAGTTGCTCAATTCAGACTTTCATGTGGTAATTATGTGAACGACAAGTGGTTTAAAATCTTTGTGGAAGAATTGATGGCGGAGAGTAGTGACTTTAAAAAATGGTGGTTAGATTACAATGTTGTTTTTGATGAGAATTTTCAGAAAAGACTGATGGTAGACCGGTTAGGAGATTTGATGTTTGATTTTACAAGTTTTGATGTGTCTGGCAATCCTCAAATTAAAATAGCGATACATACACCCGCAGATCAGGAGACATTGGATATGCTTAGGGGTTAAGAAAATTTGAGCGAGAAATTGTTTTGTTGAGAATTAAAAAAAGATGTCCATCTGACAGGCAATGAAAAGATGAACATGACAAACGAAAAGTCCCCTTTGCCATAGAAGCCGACGCCGTTCTGATCTAAAAAATTCACGGTAAAAAAGACATAAATTTATCGGTGTAAATCATATCAACCGAGGTTTGATTATGTTATACTGATAAAAAAGGCAGGTAGGCTTTGTTACTGTTTAAGCGGTGGCAAATCGCAGCAGGCCGCCAGCCAGCTGAACAGATAAAACCGTCGGAGATGGAAAGAATAAATGAGACAAAGATGAGGTGCTTATGGATACGATACGACCACTTAGTGTCAAAAGATTTTTGAAAATAGGGCCGCCAGGTTACGGTGATATTCGTGGTGATCAGGAGCGGATTTTGGCGGAGCTCAGCGAGGAATTTGGGACAGTGTGTTTTCTTCCGGAAATACGGGAAAAAATTTATCCGCTGTGCCGAGCGGCCAACTGGGAAATAACGATTACCCTGATAAAAAACAAAAACGGCTGGGATCTGGTTGAGCTTGAGAGCGGGGATCAGAGACACCGGCACGTCGGGATAGCGGTAGATCTGGGAAGTACCTCGGTTGCCATGCAGATGGTGGATCTGAACACCAGTGCGATTCTGGGTGAGGAGAAGATGCTTAATCAGCAGATTCGCTTTGGTGATGATATTCTCAGTCGAATCTTTTATGGCAAGGATCATCGGTCACACTTGAAAGAGATACAGGAAACGACCCTGGCGACCCTGAACCAGCTGCTTAGTCAGCTCGAAGAAAAGACCGGCATAAAAACGAAGACGGCCACGGTGACGGTGATATCCGGCAATACAACCATGATTCACTTTTTATTGGGAATCGATGCGTGGCCGATTTTTGAATATCCCTTTGCCCCGGTTTTTAACCACACCGGGTATTTGAATGCCCGGGAGCTGGGTCTGGGCACCAGCGGCTATGTCTATTGTATGCCGTCGGTAGCCAACTACCTGGGCGGCGATACGGTAAGTGGTTTGCTGATGGCCGGGCTTCACAAAAAAGATGAACTGGGACTTTTTATTGATATTGGAACCAATGGGGAGATGGTTCTGGGAAATCGGGACTTTCTGATTGCCGGAGCTGGAGCTGCAGGACCGGCACTGGAAGGCGGGATCAGCAAAAATGGCATGAAAGCCTCAAACGGGGCCGTAGATCGGGTTGTCATTGAAGACAATGTCTTGCGGGTTAGGACTATCGGCGGGGTTAAACCGCTGGGGATCTGTGGCTCGGGGATTGTGGATCTGATTGCCCAGATGCTGTTGAACGGCTGGATCGATTTTTCCGGGCGGTTTAACAGCGGTAAATCCGCGCGCATTGTCAAGCGGGATGGCGAATATGGGGTACTGTATGCAGACCGCAACGAGTCGGGAAGTCATGAAGAACTGTTGTTTACCCAAACGGATATGAGTCAGTTCATCGACACCAAAGCGGCAGCCAGCACCATGGTTGAATATCTACTCGAACGAGTGGGGGTGGAAGCTGCGGAAGTGGAACGGCTGTATGTGTCTGGCGCTTTCGGCACCTACATCAATCTGGAATCGGCTATTACCATCGGTCTTTATCCGGATTTGCCCCGGGAACGATTTGTTTTCCTGGGTAACAGTTCGCTGGATGGGGCCGTTTCCCTGCTGACTGATTCAGAAAAAATGGAAGAGGCAATAAGGCTGCAGAAGCGAATTGAGTATCTGGAGTTTGGTGCCGCCGATGATTTTCTTTCCCGGATGTTTGCCTCCCGTTTTTTACCGCACACGGATTTTAATCGTTATCCGACGGTTAGGGATGAACTGAAAAAGCGCGGACGATTGCGCTGAGTGATGCTAAGCCTGACAAGGGGGCGTTTCGCTTGTCATAGGGATTCTGGTAAAATGATAATAGCGAACGAAACGTCCCCACGTCATATATATATAAAATCCGACAAAACAAAGCAAGCATTGTCGGGAAACGGTAGCGGCCAAAGACTATACTGTTATTACAGCAGGAGGTGATAGGTATGGAATGGATGAAAGCAATTAGTGAAGCGGTCGATTATATCGAAAGCCACATTTCTGATGAGATTACGGCTGATGATGTGGCAAACTCAGTCTGCATCTCGACGTTCTATTTTCAAAAGGGATTCAGCATGTTATGTGGCTACACGATTATGGAATATATCCGCAATCGCCGACTGGCACTCGCTGGCGTCGCCCTGGCAGACAGCGAGGCGAAAGTCATCGATGTGGCCATGCAATATGGCTACGATTCGCCGGACAGCTTCACTAAAGCATTTACCCGCTTTCACGGCATCACCCCTTCGCAGGTGCGCAAGGACAAAACCATGATCAAATCCTTTGCACCGCTGAAATTAACAATATCCTTGAAAGGTGGTTATCTGATGGATTACAGAATTACAAAAAAGGACAGTTTTACGGTGATTGGTTCAGCCAAGGAGTTTTCCTACGAACAGGCCAAACAGGAAATTCCCGCGTTCTGGCAGGAGCATTATGCAACCGGGAAGGGGCAGCATGTTTGCGGTATGTTTGGCATTAACATCGATGAGCAGATGGGACATGAAAAATTCGAGTATGTGATCGCCGATGTTTACAATCCGGTGACGGATATTCCGGAAGGCTTCGTGACCAAAACGATTCCGGCATTCACCTGGGCAGTATTTCCCTGTAAAGGTGCGATGCCAAATTCGCTGCAGGATGTGAATACGAAAATATTCTCTGAATGGCTGCCAGCCCTGAAGGAGTATGAATTTGCCGCCGGTTACTGCATTGAAATGTACGATGCACCCGATAAATACCCCAAGGGCATCCAGGATGAAAATTATTATGCCGAGATCTGGATTCCGGTAAAACGAAAATAGCGAACGAAGCCCCTGCAACCGTGATGGAAGCAGGGGCTTTTTGCGGCAAACGGATGCAATTGCAAATTGCCGCTTGATAAGATACCATCCGGAAACTATAATGGAGTTACCAGATGGTAAAAAGGAGGAACTCATGAAAGCAATTGTATACACGTCCAATACCGGAACGACGGCGGAATATGCGAAACTCATTGGAGAAAAGACCGGTTTGCCGGTCTATTCATTTGAAGAATGAAGGAGGATGCTCAGTTCGCCTTTCTGGCGGGCTGCAATATGGCCGTTTTCGATTATCCGGGGTATGGCAGAAGCACCGGAAAGTCTGGGAAAAGGCGCGGCGCTCTGCCGGGTGGCGCGGTTGACTAGCGGTGGTCTCCAATTTCGATCATCCGATGGTTTTGGGTATATTCCTGCAAGCGGTGCGAAATGGAAATCACGGTGCGGCCCTGGGAGGCACGCTTGAGCGCTTCGAGCACCCGACGTTCGGTTGCGCTGTCGAGATTGGCGGTGATTTCATCGAGCAGCAGGATTTGGGGCGCGGCGACGACGGCGCGGGCAATGGCGAGCAACTGAAACTGCCCCTGTGAAAAAGCGGCCTTTTCGCCAGGTGTGTCATAGCCGTCGGGAAATGCCACAATGCTCTCGTGCAGGCCCACCAGCCGGGCGGCAGTCTCCACCTGCTGGCGGCTGATATCAGGGTCGAACAGCGAAATCTGCTCGGCAACGGTGCCGGCGACCAGATGAAAGGACTGTTCCACATAACCGAACAACGCCCGTTTCTTAGCCGCCGGGATGATCGCGGCCGCCACGCCGTTGATCAGCACGCGGCCGGCATCGGGGTGGTACAGGCCGAGTGCCAAACGGAAGATCGTGCTTTTGCCGGCACCGGTCCGGCCGATGAAGGTCACGGCTTCGCCACTTGCTACTGTAAAGGACAGGTCGGAAAAGACCGGCGTGTCGTCATCATAGCGAAAACTGACTTGTTCAAAGCAAAGCGCCGGCTGAGCGTTTACCGTGGGTTCTGGATGGGTGTGGACTGAATCCGGATGCTGGCTTGGTGTTTCCTGCAGAAATTCATTGATGCGCCGGATCCCGGCCACCGCCGCCTGGATATTTTGAATTTCCATCCCGATGCTCTCGAGCGGCTCAAAGATCTTGCCCACATAGGCAATGATGGCGACGGCCGTTCCCACGCTCAGGCCGAAGAACTGCTGCATCGATCCGCCCATGGCAGCGAGGACCATCATCAGTGCAATGATCGCGGCGCTGAAAAAGATGACAATCGGCGAATAAATGGAATCGTAGAGATTGGACTTGTCGGTGGCCCGATAGCTTTCGTCGATATAAGCATCGTATTGCTGCTCCATGTATTGCTGGCGAAACAGGGTGTGGATCATGCGGATGTTGCGGATGGTCTCCGGAACATGGTTGTTCACCTTGCTGATGGCGACGCGATTGGCCAGTTGTGACGTGAGCATCCGTTGCTGAAACAGGCGCGTCAGCGCAAACATCAGCGGGATGATCAACAGCATCAGCAGGCCCAGGCCGGTGCTTTTGTAAAAGATGACTGCCAGAATGCTGAGCACCTTGAAAGCGTCGGCAAACATACTGATGATGCCGTTGGTGAACATCGCATCGACGGCATCAACATCGTTGACAAACCGCGACGTGATTTTGCCGGGTTCATTGGCGGTAAAATAGGCTGCCGGCAGATTCTGAAGCTTGGTGCACATTTCACCGCGCAGACCGTGCGTGATCTTCTGGCCAAACTTGGTGATCATGATGTTCTGCCCGGACTCCAGCAAGCCTGACAGTGCCAGCAGGCCCAAGTAGGATAACGCGAGCAAAAACGCGATGGGCTGTCCGGCAGTCAGGTTGTTGACGATGCGCTCCAGAATCAGTGGGGGAAAAAGCGCGGCGACAATGGCACCAATAATCGTGATGACCGTCAGCACCGTCATCGGCCGGAACGCCGTAATTGTTTTAAGAACCACCGTGTGGAGACTGCTTTTTTTAGTCATGCTGCTCACCTCCGGCCATCTGGGCGCGATACAGCCTGGCATAGGCGTTGTTTTCCTTCAGCAATGCTGCATGGGTGGAAAAGATGCCGCTGCCGTTGTCCAAAAACAGCACCCGGTCTAGATCCGGAAACAGGTACAGACGATGCGAAATAAGCAGCACAATCTTGCCTTTGGCCAGCCGGCGCAGGTTTCTGAAGATGGCCTGCTCGGTGCGGCGATCGACGGCTGAAAAGGGATCGTCCAGAATCAGAATCGGCCCGGCGTTATACAGGGTGCGGGCCAGAGCCGTGCGGGCTTGCTGTCCGCCCGAAAGCCGGATGCCGCCGCTGCCGACGGACGTGGCAGCGCCCTGGGGCATCTGGGCGATTTCCTGATCCAGGCAGACGGTTTCAAGAACGGCGGCAATGCTTTCCTGTTTTCCCAGCCGGATATTTTCTGCGATGCTGCAGCTCATCAGTTCGGGCTCATGGCCGAGGTAGGCGATCAGCCGGCTGCGTTCGTAGGCGCTCAGTTCGGACAATTCACGGTCACCCACGCGGATGCTGCCCTGATAGGGCACTTCGCCGATAAAGGCCTTGCCCAGCGTGGATTTGCCGCCGGCAACTGCTCCGGTGACCCCGATGATCTGTCCCGGAGCGGCCGAAAAAGAAATGGCGTTGAGGCTCCAGGTACTGCCCGGCCAGCGCAGCGACACATCAGTGACCTCAAGTTGGGGCGGTCTTGAAAAGTCAAGGGTGGTGTTCGTGTTCGGGACCACATAGGCTTTCATCAGCGGCTTGATCCGCTGCCAGGATACCTGGGCCTTCTGCACGGCGTTAAACAGCTTGGCCGCCTTTGAGGATTTAAGTGCCATTTTGGTAAAGGCGGAAAGAAAGGTCGTGAAGGCGGCGATATCCCAGCTGGTCCAGCCGCTCCCTTGCACGTTGCGGGCGCCAAAATAAATGACCAGCACCGCCCCGCACATCGAGATGATGTTGTAAAGCGGCTGCATGGTGTTTTCCCAGAGATTGGCCAGCACCGCCCGCTGCTCGTAATCCTGCAGGTGAGCTTCATAGGCCTGGTCGCGGTTTTGTTCGCGGCCATAAATCCGGTAGGTCACGGCATTGCTGATCCGGTCCATGGTGGCATTGTTGAGTCGGCCGGCGCTTTTTTTGTATTCGGCATTGTAGCGGGTGATGCGGGTTTTAAGTCCGCCGGCAATCAGATAGGCAAGCGGCGTAAAGAGCGAAGCCAGCATCGCCAGACGCCAGTCATAAAAGAACAGCAGGCCGAGATAGGCCACCAGCACAACGCCGGTATCGAAGATCTCGGTGGTGAATTTGCGCATGCCTTCCACACAGGCATCGACATCGGCGATGGCTTTGGTCATCACGGCGCCGAGATCCTCCTGTTCCAATTCCACCTTGCTCATGTTCACCAGGCTGTTGTACAGCATATGGCGCATATTGCGGCTGGTATTATTGGCAAAGCGCCGCACGTAAAAGCGCTTGATGGCGCGCATCACCTGGACAATCAGGATCACGGCGAGGTAAGTCAGGGCCAGGGTGACCATCGAGGCGAAGGTTTTGTTGCCGTTGATGATGTCGAACAGCCGCTGGACCAACTGCCCCTCAAAGTAGGGGCCGGCCAGCATGCCGAGATTATAAAGGAGACCGGAAACCGTGACCAGCAGCAGCGGTCCGGCTTCCAATCGGAAATACGACCCGATGCGGTCGGGATTCGTGACATTTTTAATCGGTCGACCCTGGCTCATTTTTGACCACCACCTGTCATAAAGCGGCTGGTGCGATTGGAAAAGCCCTGATTATTATAATTTGGCGTTTTGGTCTGTTTCACGTGCTTGACTCCTTCTAACAAATAGCGGTAAGATCAATTTTGATAACATGATACTACAGCTGTTTGCAGGCGTCAATTGTCAATGGGCAATGGTTGTTTTCAAGTGAAACGTTGATCAGTATCTGTTGTGCGAACTGATGATGAATTTAATGTTTACAAACGTTCTTTATAAAATTAAAATTGCAGTACAAATGTAAAAAGAATGTGTGTATGAGCAGCGACGGCATTTATTATGCAGGCTAGATCAGCCAAAGGAGAAATGATTATGAAAGATAATTTTAATTCTGAATTCTGTCAGGTGGACTATGTAAAAAGCGACAACGTCGTGCTGTTGTCGTGGAAGAAATTTGCCCGGCTGGATGATTACCGGGAGCCGATTCTGTTTGCCCTGAACTTGTTGCGACAACATCCGCAGAGCAACTTTGTCGTCGATGCCAGAAATGGATTTGAGGACGATCCCGCGGATGTAGCATGGGGGTTTTCCGAGCTGCTCCCTCAGATGGGCCAAACCGACTGCCAATATGTCGCCTTCATCATGGCCGAAGTGCCGGCAATCGAAGCGGAAATGGATATGTGGACGAAGGAATTCGGTAAATACTTTGCCATCGTCAAAGTGGAAGATTACGAGCAGGCTATTCACAAAATGAAGGCCTAGATCTTTGTCAACGTCAGATACACGGTCGCGCTTGAAAAATTCAGCATCACGAAAGTCTGAAACATGACAAACGAAACGTTAAAAAAAAAGGAACTGAGTTCCTTTTTTAATCTTTAAATATCCAATTCCGGGGGCATATCTAGTTCATCCGACACATATTTCCCGTTTTTCTTCCGTTGACGCACGCATTCGCTTAACAGGTATTCGATTTGGCCATTGACTGACCGAAAGTCATCGTCTGCCCAGGCGGCGATGGCATCATAGAGTTTTTGGGAAAGTCGCAGCGGAAGCTGCTTTTTTTTGTTATCGGCCATAACCTTAGTATAGACTGCCTGAATTCACAATCGGCTGAACATCATGATTGCCGCATAAAACCACTAGCAGGTTGGAAACCATGGCGGCTTTCCTTTCTTCATCAAGAACCACTACTTCATTTTCATTCAGACGTGTCAAAGCCATTTCCACCATTCCCACCGCACCTTCAACAATCATTTTCCGGGCATCAATAATGGCTGAGGCCTGCTGTCTCTGAAGCATAACGGCGGCGATTTCGGGAGCATAGGCCAGGAAGGTGATCCGTGCGTCCACCACTTCAATGCCGGCTTCATTGACCCGGGTCTGGATTTCCTCTTTGATTCTTTTGGCGACTGTTTCACTGGAACCGCGAAGACTTCCTTCGTCGGCAATTCCATCGCCGGTAGTATCAACATTCGTCGTCACATCGTAAGGATAAAGTCGCACAATGTTTCGGAGGGAACTATCGCACTGAAGGGACAAGAACTCTTTAAAATTGTCGACATTAAAGACCGCCTTGGCTGTATCAGTAATTCGCCAGGTGACCGCAATGCCGATTTCAATCGGATTGCCCAGACAATCATTGATTTTCTGACGATTGTTATTGAGCGTCATAATTTTTAAAGAGATTTTTCGTGATGCGGGTTCCGCCGCAAGGGTGTCTTTATTTCCTTTTACATCGCCGCTTTGGACTAACTGGGTTTTGGCAGCAGGGTTTACTGCCGTACAGAATGGATTGACAAAATAAAATCCTGGTTCGCGGATGGTCCCGATATAATTACCGAAAAGTGTCAGAACCAGCGCTTCTTGAGGCTTGAGTACTTTCAATCCCGGCCATAGCAACCAGGTGGTACAAAGCAGAATAATACAAACGACAATCAGGATGGTGCTTCCGTCAGTGGCAATGGTCAGGATCAGCCCGGTGGCAGCAACTGCATAAATGAGCAACGAAAGCAGTAATACCAGCATGCCGTTCTTTTTGCCGTGGAGAATTTTTTCGTCCATAAAAAATACCTTCTTTCCAAATGATATCAAAATGGTATCACATTGATATTTATTAAGCAAATGTTTTTTATAAAAGGTTCGGGATTACTAAACACCGGTTCCATCTGATGACAGTGTCATAGAAGCCGACATCGTTCTGACCTAAACAAGGTCACCGTAAAAAAGACTTAAATTTACAGGTGCAAATCATATCAACGGAGGTTTGATTATGTTAAACTGATAAAAAAGGCAGGTAGGTTTTGCTACTGTTTAAGCGGTGGCGCCTGCAAAATCCTGGGCCAGAGTGGAAGTCAGACCATTGACGATGTCCTTGTTTTGCGTGATGATCCCCACATTCCGATCGGCATTGGTACTGCCGATATAGACCGTATCAGTATAATGACTTCGCGCTTAAACTCAAGCTCAATTAATGCGAAACGTCCCCTTGTTACGGAAAACAATGAGTTGTTTGAAAATATGAATTGGGACTGACAAATAAAAGTAGGATTGAAGAGGTTGGAATAAGTAAAGTCATGATAAACGATGAATTTAGTAAAAAAATTGGCCGCTTGACAAGAAGCAGTGCTTATCTGAACTTTTGTGAAGAGGTATATGGATACAGAGAATATTTCTTCAACATGATGGATAAACAGCAGATCGATTATATTTTAAATGCTATTCCGATATCGGCAGAAGATACCCTTATGGATTTAGGGTGCGGTTCAGGAAGTATTCTAAAACTGTTAGTTGAAAAATATGGATGCCAAGGAATTGGAATTGATCAACTGGATGTTGCTGTCATGGAAAGAACCAGCACGGCAATTACTTATATCAATGGCGACATTGACAGAATATCCGATTATCAGATAAAACCGACAATCACACTAGCTATTGATAGTCTCTATTTTAGCAATGATTTGGACAAACTGGTACGTCAATTAAATAATATCGAGAATAATAAGATGTATTTCTTCTATTCACAATACCTGTTTGATGATGCTGTCGAAGATAAGAGTATTTTGCAGAGTCGAAATACGAGAATTGCTGATGTTCTTGATAAAAACGGAATTGCTTTCAAGACGATTGACTTTAGTGAAAATGAACGCTTATTATATGAAAACTCTTTGAGCGCGCTAAAAAAGTATAAAAGGGCATTTGAGGGCGAAGGTAATGAAGATTTATATCAGCAAAAACTTAAGGAAGACATGTTGGGAAGGGAACTGTATAACAAAAGTCGCGCCAGTCGCTATCTGTACATAATCGCATGAATGATGGTCGAAATAATTTGGGGACATAGCTGATATTCAAACAAAGCCAGGCCCGCGGCGCCATGATTCGCAGCGGGCCTGGCTTAACCGTACCGCGCCTCTTAAATATGTTGAAGATAAGCGGCAGAGCGATTAAGGTAAAGCAATGCAAGATCGAGTTTTAGCTCGATACTTTTTAGCAGTTCGGCAAATTCGTCGGATTTTTTCTGTGCTTTAGGAGCTCCTGAATTTATTTGAATGGATCGGTTGCTCTGCTTGCTGTTTTCAGTAAGAATTAAAGAGAGATCGCTTGATTCCGGGTGCGTTTCACAATATGTTGAAAATCGTTGATTAACCATTTTAATTTCCTCTCATTTTTAAAAGAATATTTACTCAACTTTCCCAGCCTAATTGACCAAACAAAGCCTTAATAAAAGAGGCCTGAGAGTCAATCCATAGCTGGAGTTGATTTTTTAACAGTGTAGACT
>NZ_WJBC01000023.1 GCF_014284475.1 Acetobacterium fimetarium
TGACATCAACAGCCACAGCGACAGTCAATTCTGCAAAGAAACAATCAGCAAGCTGGGACATCAGGATGAAGCGGCCACCTTGCTGGCCGATGGCGCCTATGCAAGCACCGGCAATCACGAACAGGCCACCCAAAACAATATCGAACTAGTCACCACTGCATTAATCGGAAAAATACCCAATCCCGTACAGGGTGATTTTATCATCGATGCTGATAAGCATGAAGTGATCCAATGTCCAGCCGGAAACAAACCTTACAAAAGCAGGTACTACGAGAAAACCGGTATGTACCGGGCATCCTTTAATAAAAAGACCTGTGAACAGTTCCCTTTCAACGATCAATGTGGCGTAAAATCTCAGAAAAAATCAGCCTTCGTCATGATCTCCGAAAAAATGGTACAACGTGCGTCCTATCTGAAAAAACTATCGACGGAAGCATACCGAACCTTATCCAAAAAGCGCAATGGTGTTGAAGGGATACCTTCTGTTCTTCGTCGACGCTATCTCGTGGATCGTATCCCCGTCCGGGGATTAGTGCGCACAAAAATCTGGTTTGGCTTTAAAATAGGAGCCATTAATGCAAAGCGAGTGCTCAAAGGAGCCGCTGCTTTGCTGCAAAAATCAAACTTCAGTCAAACATTACATTATTTTCTTCCGAATCATCACTGGGGTGGAAATAATTTGAGTCTGGCTATTTAAAATGGGTGTTTTTGACACTCTAACCATGGTTTACCATCGTTTGGATTTCAAATTTTTATTTATGTAGAACTCATGTTTTTTTCGGCATTCCTGACAGATGCTGTCAAGATGCCAGTTGCATTGGCGGGGTCAGTTCTTATGATTACCAGTATCTTTGATCTTATCTGGGTGCCAGTCGCCGGGATCATTCTCCAGAAAAGCAATTTGAAGTGGGGGAAATTCCGGTCATGGCTGCTGATTGGTCCGCCGGTCGCAGCGATGCTCTATGTTCTCCAATTCCTGAAGATAGGCAGCTCGATGACAAACGCCATCACGGCGTGTGCCGGATTTATCATCGGTCATCTGGTTTTTGATGTTTACTATTCAGCACATATCGCAATGAACAGTGCCCTGACGGACAATGTGGATGAACGGGTTAAAATGTCGGCAAACAGAGGTATTTTTAACGCCCTGGGCTCGCTTACTTTCTCATATGTCGGGGTCAAAGCCATCCAGGGGATCAGCAAAGCGCTCAATGATCCGGCAATGGGTTACACCACGGTGGTAATCATGGTTGCTTTGCTCATGGTGTTATGTTACTGGACATTCTTCTTTCTGACAAAAGAATATGCTTTCCGCGGGACCGTGCCCGTAACCCAGAAAAAAGAGAGCATGTCAATTGCTGAAATACTCAAAGAATTGCTGCACAATCCGCCGCTAATCGGTTTGCTTTTAATTGATCTGGGTCGATATGTGGGCAAGTTTGTCGTGCTGGGTCTGTCATTCTACTATTTTAAATATGTCCTTAATGATCTGCCGGGAATGGCGATTTTTATGACCGGTTTAACACTTGTAATGCTGGTTTCAGCGACGCTCGCGACCACCGTCTCAAAAATATTTGGACCGCGTAAGGCTTATGTTGGTGCATTATGTATTTTCATTGCCGGTCTGCTCATTACCTGGCTGGTTCCAATGTCGCCGACCGCCTTCAAGATTGTCATGCTCGTATCCTTTATTGGCTATGGTCTGCCGGATGCTCTGGTAGTAGCCATGTATGCGACCTGTGTGGACTATGGAGAATGGCGTACCGGTAAAAACGTTCGCGGTTTTATCATGGCACTTCTGACGACGCCAATTAAAGTAGGAAATTTCATAAAAAGCGTGATCATCACAACGGCATTGGCATCGGCCAGCTATGTTGCTGATATGACACCGACACCGGAATTGATTCAGGGCATCAAAAATGGTTTTTGTCTGTATCCGGCACTGGTCATGATATTTGGCCTGGTAGTCTTTGTGATTCTCTCGCGGAAATTAAAAGACATGGAAAACGACATCGCTGCAAAAAAAATAAAAACATAATGAAACAGCCTCAAAAGGCGATGAAAAGCCCCTCTCGATTCATGAATCGCGAGGGGCTATTATTATTTTACTTCGGTTTCTTTATCAACCAG
The DNA here is from genome assembly GCF_014284475.1 of Acetobacterium fimetarium. Classification (GTDB taxonomy): domain Bacteria; phylum Bacillota; class Clostridia; order Eubacteriales; family Eubacteriaceae; genus Acetobacterium; species Acetobacterium fimetarium. Next base: position 2,131 of record NZ_WJBC01000023.1, read on the forward strand.
TAATTCGGACAGGATTTCGAAGAAGAAGCCTTTTGCCGATGCCAAAGATTCATTATAAGCGAACATCGCGAGCTTATGGTACTCGATGAATCCGTCGCTGTCAGTATAAGGTTTCAATCGCTGAAGAAAGTATTCGTCATCGATTTCATCTTCAAATTTCGTTTGCACGGTATTGAACACTGTGATCAATTCTTCCTTTGTCATTATTTGTCTCCTTTCGGGTTATTTCAACCAGCCGGTAATTGTGAAACGCGCAAAGAACAAACAAAAGTTATTGAGCTTGTTCTTCTTTTAAACACCAGTCTACGTATTCTCCCGGTTTATTATTTTCCCCAGGGACCCAGACGCTGATTACTAATTTTTCCAGCTTTTCCATTGACTCGGTGTCGTTTAATTCTTGAGCTTTTTCATAAGCTTTTAGGATCCAGTTTTTGGTGAGTTTTTGAAAATCTCCCCCTTCAGTTTGAATATAATCATGTCTTATATTCAATTTTCCATCAATCACTTTACTTGAGTATCTTAAGGCCATTTTTAAAACCTCCTCGAATTGTTTATTTGCTTAATTTGTTTATATTATAGCACATAAGTATATGTCAGGGCTTTTCAAATTATTTTTTATTTTTCTGGCTCAAAATCGTGAAATGCCAGAAATAAAAGTTGGGGAAATCGGTTCATGTGAGCTAACCATGTGGAACCGGTTTATGTGAAATGAAAATAATTTCAGTATTGACAGGGAATCAAAACAAGAATATGTTTAGATCAACAACTAAAATTTAAAAAGGAGGACCGAATGGGAAAGCTGGATCTACACGTTCATACCCGGGCAAGCGGAGATGGAGAACTGTCAGGTGAGGAAATCATCAGGCTTGCAGTCAAAGAAAATGTCACGACACTCGCGATCACGGACCATGATTCAATCGAAGAGGTTAAAAATGCGGTGGCCTGGGGAGAACGCCTGAATGTGGAAGTGATACCGGGTTCCGAAGTGTTTTGCCGAAACAAAGATAAACTGGTTCACATGCTGGCATACTACATCGATTTGGACAACTCCCCCATCGCCAGGATGATTGACAATATTCATGGGGATCGGAAACGGTGGCTTAAAGCTCAAATTGAATTGCTGGAGGAGAAGGGCTTTTATATCGATCAAAAATATGTCTATGAGTTCTGCAAGGACAATCCTCCGTTGCCATCCGCGGTCTCATACGCTATTTTTAAAGATGAACGAAACAATAGCAATCCTCTTGTCAGGGAATATAAAGAAAAATGCGAAAACCCGGTGCATGAATTTGTCCTGCGATTATTATTCTATGGGAAACCATTTTTTTCGCCTAATTATATTCCGGAAACCAAAGCGTTTATTGATGCGGTTCATCAAAGCGGCGGCGTTCCGATATTGGCACATCCGGGATACAAACAAATGGAAGTGGATTTTGACAACACGGCGTTCATTGACGATTTAGTAGCACAGGGAATTTCCGGGGTCGAAGCGTACTATACCACCCATACAGAAGAAGAAACGGCGAAATATCTGGCGTACTGCCAAAGACACCAATTAATTGTGACCGCCGGCAGTGATTTTCACGGAAAATTCAAGCCGTCCATTTCATTGGGCCAATTAAAGACAACTGATTATAAAATCGTTGAAGACTTAAAAAAAGAAAGAGACAAGATCCGACATATTTGAGCGGAAAATGCTGTTGAATGCCGCGGTTCAATTGCAAACGGAAAAAAAGACTAAAAGGCTGGTGCAAAAAAGTAAGATTGATTCATGATTACTTTTGGACGCCAGCTTTTTTGCGGGTGGTAATGAGTCAGCACTGGGCGAATGAACGGAAGATCAGGAATAAAAGCGAGCGTGTTTTGATGAGTGGTAAAAACAAATCCATATTTAGATAATAGTATAAACAATCTATAATACTCCTATATTAAAGAAAAGAAAAGACTTTGTTTGAAAAAGAATATGATTAAGCGTATAATTAAGAGGAAGAATACTTTTAGTAGCCATCTGATCGGAATGATTGATAAAAAATTCAGAGAGATCACCCCGGCAATCGTGCGCAATTGACGGTTGTCGGAGTGATCAGGAAAAAAATCGAGTAAATAAAAAAATAATAAGGAGTGAAAAGATGACTGATTTATTAAATACAGCAGTTTCACATAAAACGTTTGGCGATGGGACGATTACGGATATCGATAATAATTATATCACTGTTACGTTTGAGACTTGTAAAAAGAAATTTGTTTATCCAGAGGCGTTCAAAAATTTTTTAGAGCTTCATGATACTGTAATTTCGGAGAAAGTCAATGAAGTGATAAGAATAAAGGAAATACAAGAGCAGAAAGAAAAACAGGAACAGGAACTGATCGAGAAAGAGGAAGCAGCCAAGAAGCTTCAGGAAAGATTTAATGCCGAACTGCAGAAAAAAACATCAAAAAATAAGAAAAAAGCAGACGGGCATCGGAATCTTGCGTTTAAATGCAATTATTGCAATGGCGGAGAGTCGTCAGCTCAGATCGGTTATCAGGGGTTTTGCAGTGACGAAGTCATTGCGTACAATATCGACAAAAAACATCAGGCTGGGTGCAGCGATGAAAAGAGTCCCTGTCGATTATATCAGAATGGAAAAATGACCAGAGCAGAATTGGATGGTTTAATGAGCGGCGGGGATGAGCAGTGTCATATTTGTGATGAAAGCCAGATGCTCAAAATTTGGAAAGCTTCGGCAGGACGGGTGCAGTACGGCGATAACAAGGGCAAACCCAAGAAGCTGAAAGATTTGCCATGTAATAGTCTGGCTCTGCTGACCACCAGACTGCCGCGGGCGAAAGAAGAAGAGCGGATCATTTTCGGCATATTTTTAGTCGACGATGTCTTTGAGGGTGACGATGTCGATCCGGGCTATGTCGCTGCAAAAGCGCAATACAGCATCAAACTGACGCCTGAAGAAGCGATGAAAATGAAATTCTGGGACTTCTACACAAACCCCAATAAAAAGGATGTCATCCAGTGGGGTTCCGGTCTGTTCCGTTACCTCAATGACGATCAGGCGATCCAAATTTTACAGGCGGTGGTTGAATTAAAAGAAAATACGGCGGAAGCTCAATTGGCTACAGATATTTTAGACTATTTTTGCCAGATAAACAAAATAGCTATGGCTGTGCATGAAGAACAGAGTGCCAGTTTGTAGCGCTTTCCGGCAAGATGCAAAATGACAATCAACAAGAGCCGTTATTCAATTTTCAAATCATTTGAGGAGAAGAATTAGTGGTAAAATTTCAGAATCAGGGGTATATTAAAGGATATTAAAAATTTTCTGAGAATACGGGTGGAGGTGTAAAACTTATGATAAAAAAACAAGACAAGCAGATGCATCAGGTGCTTAAAAATTTTGTCATTATTTTTATACCGATTCTCATCATTGTGATGATCCTGACTTCTCTTTACGTGAGAATGAATATTGAGAATGAAAAAAGCATCATAAAAATCAAACAGATGAATACCGCTGAGATTGTCAATGCGAACGTTAAAATGATTTTTGAAGGAATCAATTCGGATGGCAGTATCATTCTGAACTCAAACGAATTGAATCTATTTATAAAAGAAAACAGTGTGACTGAAAACAGAAACGAAGTGATCCGCATGTTTTCAAATATCGGGTCCAACAAAAAAATACAATTCAATCCGGATTATCAACAATGACGGGTTTGAAGAAATAAGAGTGAATTACCAAAACGGAAAGGCCCAACCGGTGGCGGATAGTGCGCTGCAGTATAAAGGGGACCGGTACTACTTTTCGGAAGGAATGAAGCTGGCAAAAGGTGAGATTTACATATCTCCCCTGGATCTGAATGTTGAAAACAATCAAATTGAGACGCCGGAAAAATCGGTGATTCGTTTCATCATACCGCTCTTTAACGAAAATAATGAAAAAAAAGGGATATTAATTCTCGACTATCTGGCGCAGAATCTGTTGAATCAAATTAAAAGTGATTCAAACAATACAATGGGGATGGAAACCCTGCTGCTGAATGAGAACGGCTATTATCTGATCAATGATGGAAAGACTTTTTTATCGATCAACGACGATGCGAAAAACATTTCTTTTGGGGAAGAACAGCCTGATTTCTGGAAATCCATACAAAACAATGAATCCGGCTATTTTGAGGACGATAAAAACATCTTTTGTTTTGCGTCAATTTATCCATTGGACGGGTATCACAATATTCGATGGATACTGGTTGAGTATGTCCCGATGAGTGGCCTGAGCATTTTCAACAATGAAGCCAACCAAAAGATTATCACAATTTCAGTACTTTTGACGTTTGTTTTTTTGTTCGTCAGCCTGGTTGCCGCCTGGCTTTTGATGCAGAAAAAAGAAGCCAGCGAACGGGAAAAATTAACGGATAATATTTTCAAGAACTCCAAAGAAGGCATGATCATCATGGATGCACAAACACGGATTATTTATGTGAATCCTGCTTTTTCCCTAATAATCGGGTATTCGGAAGAAGAGGTACTGGGGCGAAAGCCGAGTGAATTCAAGAAAGATAAAAGACTGGAATTATTATACAATATGATCCGCAATGCAGTTAACGATTATGGAAGTTGGCAGGGGGAAATCCTCGATCAAAGAAAAGACGGGACAACCTATCCTCGCTACCTGACCGTTTCTAAAGTTTTTGACAGCAAAAGCAAGGAATTGATCAATTATCTGGAAGTCTTTGAGGACCTTACCAGTGCCAAAATGATCGAAGCGACCATTGATAAAATTAAAAACTATGATGAAATCACCGGGCTGCCAACTCAAATGCTGTTTGAACAGAAGATGAAAGATCTGATTAAGCAATATGACAACATCACCCTTATTATTCTGCAGATCACGAATTTCGATACCTTGTATGACAATCTGGGAAAGACTTTCGGAGCTGAAATTATAAAAGAAGTCACAAATCGCATCAAGGCATTTCTGAATGAAGAAGATCTGATCGGAAAATTCCATCGAGATCAGTTCATTGTTGCCAGGGTTAACAGCAGCGAAAAGCTGGAATTGGAGCATTTCCTCGACAAATTACTGTGCTTTCTGCAGGAGTCGATTGATATCAGCGGTAAAAAAAGCTATCTGAATATTTCCATCGGGGTCGCAATGTTTCAGGAGCATAGTGCGGATATTGAAAAACTGATCGGCTTTGCCAACATTGCCAAGAACTATGCCATCCAAACCGGGGACAATACCTATGTTTATTATGAAAAGGAAATAAAACATAATTATCTGAAAAACCTCAAGCTGGAAACGGAATTGAGAAGTGCCCTTAAAAAGAACGAGCTGAGTTTAAACTATCAGCCGCAGATCACAACAGGTACTGAAGAGATAGTCGGAATGGAAGCGCTGCTTAGGTGGAACAACGATGAACTGGGAAGAGTGGGACCGGATCAATTCATACCGGTTGCTGAAAAGACGGAATTGATTATTCCCATTGGAATCTGGGTTTTGGAAGAAGCCATTAAACAGAACAAAAAATGGAGCGAATTGACAAAACGCCGACTGGTGGTGGCGGTCAATCTATCACCGGTCCAGTTTAAAAACGATGATCTGCATGAGGTAATAAAACAGTTGCTGAATAAATATGATCTGCCGCCTGAACTCCTGGAAGTGGAAGTGACGGAAGGTATTCTGGTCAAAAACATCGACAGTATCAAAAGCAAACTGGATAAGATCGAAGCATTGGGCGTTAAGGTATCCATTGATGATTTTGGAACCGGCTATTCTTCATTGAAATACCTGCAGCGACTTAATTTTGACAAGCTGAAAATTGACCGCGAGTTTATCAAAGACTATCCGGAAAAAGACAATGGAAGTATTGCCAAAATGATCATCGGCCTGGCCAATCAAATTGGTTTGAAAGTATTGGCCGAGGGTGTTGAAACCAGGGAACAGTTTATCTTTTTAAAAGAAAACAGATGTGATGAAATTCAGGGATACTATTTTTATAAACCGATGACGGTCAGTGATTTTGAAAAAATGATTATCGATGAAAAAATGCAAAAGAAACAATGACGAATTGAAAACAGATTAAAAACCCCGTGGCTGGTGCAAGGCAAGACAGCAGCTGCGGGGTTTTATTTTTTTTGTTTCGGGTTCACTAAGTCTAATAAAATAGGGTAGATAAAAAGAAAGAAATTGTTTGTGATCACTATTTCAGGAGGATATCGTCATGAGAACGATCAATAAATTCGTCAAAGTGAAGACTTTGGCAGAAGCCTATGAATTGAATCAGAAACGGTCAAATGTCGTACTGGGAGGATTTATGTGGCTTAAAATGGGAAACCAGGCAATCCAGACCGCGATTGACTTATCGGGACTGGGTCTGGACCAAATTGAAGAGAATGATGAAGGATTCCAAATCGGCAGTATGTGTACGCTCAGGGATTTGGAAAGGCACGAAGGCCTTGATGAATATTTTCAGGGGGCCGTGAGGGAAGCAGTTCATCATATTGTCGGGGTTCAGTTTCGCAACGGGGCCACAGTTGGCGGAAGCGTTTTCGGACGTTATGGTTTTTCTGATGTGCTGACCTGTCTGATGGCACTGGACTGCCAGGTGGAGCTTTACCAACGAGGAATTGTGCCGCTGAAAGAATTTGCCCAGATGAAGCATGACAACGATATTCTGATGCGCGTCCTGATTAAAAAGGACGGCAGGAAAATTTCCTACCAGTCACAGCGTCATGCAAAAACGGATTTTCCGGTCATTGCAGTGGCGGTTGCCAGAAAAGAGAACCAGTTCTTCGTTTCGGTTGGAGCCCGGCCCATGAAAGCGGGCGTGATTGAAAAATCAGGCTGGCTGCCAGCCTCATCCCGCTCTGATCGGGAAATTGAAGCATTGGCAGACTGGGCCAAAGACCAGTTTATTTATGGCAGCAACATGCGCGCAACCAGTGAATATCGCGAACATCTGGCCTATGTTTATATAAAAAGAGGCGTTAAGGAGGTGCTGGGAAATGATCATTAAGCTATGGATCAACGATCAAGAAATAACCAAAGAAATAGATGGCGACGCCATTTTATTGGATTTCCTCAGAGATCATGACTGTTACAGCGTGAAGCGGGGCTGTGTGACATCAAACTGTGGTCTCTGTACGGTCATCATCGATGATAAGCCGGTGTTATCCTGTTCAACACTGGTGGCCAGAGCGGACAAAAAACATATCTACACCCTGGAGGGCCTTCAGGAAGAAGCCCGCGAGTTTGGCGAATGTCTGGCTGATCAGGGCGCGGAACAATGCGGATTCTGCAGCCCCGGACTGGTGATGACGGTGCTGGCGATGGTAAAAGAGCTTAAGAATCCTTCTGATAATGAGATCAATGAATACTTAAGCGGTAATTTATGCCGGTGCAGCGGATATATGGGGCAGCTGCGTGGCATTAAGGATTATCTTCAGAAGAAAGGCGGTGCGGGTAAATGAGGGCAGTCAATCAAGCGGTCAGAAAAAAGGATGCCATGTTGTTAGTTACCGGTCAGCCTGTCTATACCCAGGATCTTGCACCCAAGGATTGTCTGATTGTGAAAATTTTAAGGAGTCCCTACGCCCATGCGCTGATCAAAGAAATAAACACAGAACCCGCAACAAAGCTGCCGGGGATTGAATGCGTTCTGACATACAAAGATGTGCCGGATCAGCGCTTCACGCTGGCAGGCCAGACATTTCCGGAACCGAGCCCCTACGACCGGCTGATCCTCGATCAGCGGGTGCGGTTCGTTGGTGATGCCGTGGCCATAGTGGCAGGGGAAAATGAGCAGACGGTCGATAAAGCTCTAAAGCGGATTAAAGTAAAATATGAGGTTCTGGAGCCGCTGTTGGACTTCAGAACGGCCCGGGATCATAAAGTGCTGATTCATCCGGAAGCAAACTGGAAAAGCCTGTGCGATGTGGGAGCCGACAACACACGCAATCTCTGTGCCAGCAATGAAGAGAAAAACGGCGACGTGGATGAAGTGCTCGGCAGCTGTGAGTGGGTTATTGAACAGACCTACCACACCAAGGCCAATCAGCAGACAACGATGGAGACTTTCCGGAGCTATACCTATCGGGATCAGGCGGGGAAACTCACTTGTGTAACATCGACGCAGATCCCCTTTCATGTCAAGCGGATCCTGTCCAATGCCCTCGCACTGCCCGAGTCAGAGATACGGGTGGTGAAGCCGAGAATCGGCGGCGGCTTTGGGGCCAAACAGACGGCTGTCACCGAAATGTATCCGGCCCTTGTCACCCAAAAGACCGGCAAACCGGCTCTGCTTGTTTATTCCCGGCGGGAAAGTCTGATTGCGTCCGCACCGCGACATGAAAATGAAATCACAGTCCGGATCGGGGCAGACAAAAATGGGATCATCAGAGCAATCGATATGGTCACCCTTTCCAATACCGGGGCCTACGGAGAGCATGGACCCACGACGGTGGGTTTGTCCGGCCATAAATCGATTCCCCTTTACGGCAAGGTGGAGGCCTTCCGATTTAAGTATGACGTCGTCTATACCAATGTCATGTCTTCCGGCGCCTATCGCGGGTATGGGGCCACCCAGGGGACCTTTGCGCTGGAATCAGCCGTCAATGAACTGGCTGAAAAAATGAAGCTGGACCCGGTGCGGATTAGAGAAATTAACATGGTCAAGGAAGGCGCGGTCATGCCGGCCTATTACGGCGAGACGCTCAACAGCTGCGCATTGGATCGCTGCATGGCAAAGGCGAAGGAAATGATCGGCTGGCAGGAAAAATACCCCGGTATCGAGCTGAACAATGGAAAGGTGCGAAGCATCGGGGTTGCCATGGCGATGCAGGGTTCGAGCATTGCCAATGTCGATACCGCAGCTGTTTTTATTAAGGTCAATGATCAGGGGCATTATGATATGAAAATCGGCGCAACGGATATGGGAACCGGCTGTGATACCATCCTGGCGCAGATCGCGGCAGACTGCCTGAACTGTTCGGTTGAGCAGATCAGCGTGAGTGGGGTCGATACCGATGTTTCGCCGTATGACTCCGGCTCTTATGCTTCCAGCACCACCTATTTAACCGGGACGGCAGTCGTCAACACCTGTGAAACCCTTGTCGAGATGATTCGGAAAAAAGGGGCGGATCAGATGGGCTGCCCCATTGAAGACGTCGAGTTTGACGGCGACCGGGTACACCGGGTGTCTGGTAATGAATCAATCACTTTAAGAGCGCTTGCTAATGTCCAGGATCAGGATGCCGATTTATCAGCGACGGAGTCCTATTGTTCACCCGTGTCACCACCGCCTTTTGCAGTCGGTATGGCAGAGGTTGAAATTGACACAGAAACCGGCGCGATTGATCTGATTGATTACGTGGCAGTCCTCGACTGCGGCACTCCGATTAATAAAAGTCTTGTCCGGGTTCAAGCGGAAGGGGGAATTGCCCAGGGAATCGGCATGGCTCTTTATGAGGATATCGTTTATAGTCGGGAAGGCCGGAATTTAAGCAATTCGCTGATGCAGTACAAGATTCCAACCCGGCTGGATGTCGGAAGGATTCGCGTTGATTTTGCCAGCAGCTATGAGCCTACCGGTCCGTTTGGAGCCAAATCAATCGGGGAAGTCGTCATTAACACACCATCACCGGCCATTGCCAATGCGGTCTACAATGGTGTTCATGTGCATGTGCGGGAACTGCCGATTACGGCAGAAAAAATATATAATGGAATGAAACAACATAAAAACAAATCAAACTAAATAAATATTTATTTGACTTAAATAAGCTTATAAATTGTTATTTGAATTAAAATGGGTATATGATATAAGAAATAAACAAACTTCAAGGAGGTAGAAATGAAATTAAGTGCAAGAAACCAGCTCAAGGGAAAAGTTGTCGGGATTGATGAAGGGGCTGTGAATGGGATCGTGAAAATTGATGTAGGAAACGGCAATATCGTTTCAGCTACAATTTCGATGGCAGCGATCAAAGAACTTGGCTTGGCTGTTGGTGGCAGCGCGACGGCCGTCGTTAAATCAACGTCAGTTATGGTGATGGTCGATTAAAAAAACAAAAACGGCTTGATGGCCGTTTTTTTTCGCCCCTGAACCAGAAGAATCAAATAAAAAGCGATTCTTCCGGTTATTTGTAAACATTGACAGACATCGTTTTAAAAACAGCATACAATTCGCTGCCCTTTTGAATATTCATCTTTTCCAGGGATCTTTTTGTAATCAGAGATGTCAGCGGGATGCCGATGTCAAGAATAACCTTGGCGCTGTCTTCCTGTTCGATCAAATCAACAACTGTTCCCTTAAAAATATTTCGGGCACTGCTAGTGAAAGATTCCAGACTTAGGATGATATCCTCCGGTCGGATGTACAGTCTTACGCCTCCGGACAGATCGGTATGAACATGAATAGCTACATCACCGATTTTAACGTTTTTATCGTTGTTTTCGGTAAAAATAGTTCCCTGATAATTATTTTCAGATCCCTTTGATTTTAACAAGAATGCTTCATATTGAGCTTCAGAAATCCGGAGATGCTTTCCCAGTCGATGGGCATCAAGATCTCCACGTTTTATCATTTCATAAACGGTGTTTTTCGTTATTCTAAGTTTTTTGCTGATTTCTTCTGGAGTGTATAAAAGCTCTTCAACCATTTTCTCACCTCCTTGTTGTTTCTTCTTCTATTATAACCAATATCTGATAAATTTAAAAGAATTTAAATAATTTAATGATAAATAAAGTTTTGCAAAAAAAATCGAGTGATAATTTATTTGATTTAGCTTTCACATTGATATATAATCAAACATATTATAACACAATAAAACACAATAAAAGGAGAAAAGAAATGAAAATGTTGAAAAAGGTTTTTTTGCTCGTAGCGTTGTTGTCGATTGTTTTTGCCATGACCGGTTGCCAAACAGCGACTAAAGAAACTAAAACAAGTTCGGAACCGGTGACACTGACGATTTCCGCAGCAGCGAGTCTCAAAGACGCGATGGCAGAAATTCAGACCTTGTACCAGAAAGAAGCTTCGAATGTGACCTTGGCTATCAATTTTGGCGGTTCCGGCTCACTGGCCACCCAAATCGTCCAGGGTGCTGAGGTTGATGTGTTCATGTCGGCGTCGACAAAAGACATGACAACCGTAAAAGACGCCGGATTAATCGATGAGTCGACATTGAAAAATATCCTGGGCAATGAAGTCGTCCTTGTCGTGCCGAAAGATTCAACAGCGACGATTACTGATTTTGCCCAGGTGACTGATCCTTCAATTACTTCGATCGGCCTTGGTGAACCGACAACCGTACCGGCTGGCCAGTATGCAATTGATACTTTTACTTATTATGGGGTAATGGATCAAATTTCAGATAAAATTGTTTACGGCAAAGATGTTAAGGAAGTTTTGAACTGGGTAGAAACAGGAAATGTGGATGCGGGTGTTGTGTATTCAACCGATGCCAAAGCATCGACCGGAGTAAAAGTAGTGGCAACGGCATCGGCTGATTCTCATAAAGCGATTGTTTACCCGGCCGCCGTCATTAAAGCAAGCAAAAATGCGGATGCGGCAAAAGCTTTTAATGCTTATTTGAGCAGCGACGCCGCTAAACAAGTATTCAAAAAATACGGATTTACCACACTATAGATAACAGACAGGAGGGATTACTATCAATTTTGATTTTTCACCAGCATGGATCTCGATAAAGGTTACCGCAATAGCGACGATCATCATTTTTTTTCTGGGATTGGCGATTGCATGGCCAATGTCAAATTATAACGGAAAATGGAAGGGGGTCATTGATAGCATCCTCACCCTGCCTCTCGTGCTGCCGCCAACGGTAGCCGGGTTCGGTATACTGTTACTGATTGGAAAAAGAGGACCGGTTGGTCAATTTCTGAATTTATTTGGCTTCAATATTATTTTTTCCTGGTATGCAGCCGTTATTGCCGCGATTGTGGTGGCTTTTCCATTGATGTACAAAACGACAATGGGGGCGTTTGAACAGATTGATACCAATATTCTCAGTGCGGCCAGAACGCTGGGGGCTTCAGAATGGAAAGTGTTTTGGCATGTGGCGGTTCCTTTGGCCAGGCCGGGAATCGCTGCTGCGACGGCATTATCTTTTGCAAGATGTTTAGGCGAGTTTGGCGCGACCCTGATGGTTGCCGGCAGTATTCCCGGGAAAACAGAAACCATACCAATTGCGATTTATTTTGCGACCCAGGGCGGTGAAATGGAGGTTGCCATCATTTGGGTAGCGATTATTTTTGCGATTTCATTAACCGTCCTGGTGATCAACAACTATTGGGATAGCTATAAAAAGAAAGGGCGGTATGGTGCCGGAGCGTGATTAAATGGATCTTTTAGTTGACATAAAAAAGAAACTTTATGGCTTCCAGCTTGATGTCAGCCTGGAATCCCAAAGAGACATCATCGGTATTCTAGGGGCTTCCGGTTCGGGCAAAAGCATGATGCTGCGCTGCATTGCCGGTCTTGTGAAACCGGATGAAGGACAGATTATCGTTAATGGTAAAACATTTTTTGATTCAGAAAAAAAAATCGATCTGCCCATTCGGGAGCGCAAGATTGGCTTTTTATTCCAGAATTATGCACTTTTTCCGAACATGACGGTGAGTGAAAACATTGCCTTTGGACTGGATCATTTGTCAAAAGCGGACAAAAAAAATAAAGTGGCACAACTGATGGAAAAATACAATCTGGCCGGCCTTGAAAAACGATACCCCACTCAAATTTCCGGTGGACAGCAGCAACGTATCGCTCTGGCAAGGGCAGTCGCGGTTGAACCCGATATTTTATTGTTGGATGAACCCTTTTCGGCGCTGGATGTCCATCTCAGAAATCACATGATCAGAGAAATGTCAGAATCTTTAAAAGACTTTCAGGGAATGACGATTTTTGTTACCCATAACCGGGATGAAGCCTATCAACTGTGTGATCGCATTGCGGTTTTTAATGCCGGAAAAGTTGAAGCGTTTGGGGAGAAGGACAAGCTGTTTCAAAGGCCGGTTTCATTGGAAACTGCAAAAATCACGGGCTGCAAGAATATGGCCAAAGCAAGAAAGATATCGGAAAACACCGTTGCGGTGCCCGAGTGGGGCGTCAGGCTTGATTCAAAGATGAAGATTGAGCACGAAGAAGGCCATATTGGAATAAGAGCCAATCACATCCGGATTGTTGACGAAAGCACAAAGGAAAACTGTTTTAAGGTGTGGATTGCAGATGAAAGTGATGGACCATTTAGGACGTTCTTGTATCTGAAAATCGGTTCGCAACCGGAAAAGCTGGATGATTTTCATTTCCAGTGTGAAATAAGCAGGGAACAGCGAAATGAAATCAAAGACCGTTCCGGACCACTTTATGTCTATCTGAATCCGGAATACGTGTTTTTTGTGGAAAAATGATTGAAACCATATCTGAAGCAGACAACATCAGGCAATAATTGTCGGTACGACGTTAATGTTTTGCCGATATTCGCAAGGGACTTTTACGAAAGTCTCTTTTTTTGCATCGAAATGCGCTGTTGCTGCAAAAGTCAAGGCATCGCATCATCGGTGCTACAAAAAACGCGACTGAGAGCATAAAAAAATACGGGAAAATCAATGAAACATTCATTTTGTGGGTATGTAATACGATAAGAAAAAATTGCCGGTCAAGAGTGTGTGAAAAATGTAAAGGTGGGAGAATATTGGAAAATAGCCTCGAAAAAGTATTGCGATTGAAAATTGAAGATGCGGCGATATTCAGCCGGATCATGCAGGCGTTTTCGTCTCTGGAGGGATTTGAAGCAACACCGGTTAGTCGTAAGACAATCAATGATATTTATTACGATACCGAGAATAAAGACTTGTTTTCAGCCGGCTTCGAGTATTGCATCAGGGAAGAAGCGACAGGCTGCTCGGCAATACTGAATCAGCGCAATCTGAAAAAGCAAATCAACTTCATCCAGGAAAAACAGCAAACAAGTATCGAAATTGAGGGACCGGCTGCGAACCGTGCTTCAATAAAAGCACGGTTTGAGGATGACACGCTGGAAAAGATTGTCGGTGAAAGTGAACTGGTGCCGATTTTTTGCAGTTCATTTAGTCGGGAGAAGATGAATTTATTGAATAAAGATGAAACATGGATTGAAATTAACGGCGATCAGGGTGAAATATCGATAAATAATGTAAAAATGCCTCTGCTACAGTTGCAGCTGAAGCTCAAAAGCGGAAATACGGTGGAGTTGCTGAAATTGGCTGCGGTAATCATTCAAAAATTCGGTCTGATGATTGACGCGAAGAGTAAATATGATCATGGGCTGGAGTTGCTGGGGATCAATATGGAAGAAATGTATCCCAAAGAACAACTGAGAATAAGACCACGGGATAATATTGCGGATATGGCGCAAAAGATACTGGCATTTGGAATCAATGATGTTTTTAGTACCTATGTTTTCTTTCTGATGCATCCGGAAGAGCCGGAAAGCACGCATCAGATCAGAGTGAGAATCCGAAAATTAAGGGCAATACTGGCATTCTTCATGCCGCTTTGCAACCCGAAAAAATACCAGCAACAGCAGGAAAAACTGAGAAAAACGGGTCTTATGTTTTCGGACTTAAGGCAATTGGATGTTCTGCTGGAAGAAATAGAAAAAATGGAGCAAGACAGTGTGATCCCTGTCGCCGCACTTTCCTGTTTAACGATGAGACTGGCAGATAATCGGCAAAAAGAGCTGGCCGAGTTGTCCGCTTACCTGCAGCACAATGACATTACCTTAATGGTTCTGGAGCTCTGGATCTGGTTGTTGAATGAACCGTGGTCTGAATCTGAACTGCTGGCATTGTCGATAGAAAAATACATCAAAAAAGCACTGGCTACATGGCAAAAGAAGATCAACAAAGGCATCAAAAAAATAGATATGGAAGATAAAGAGAATATCCACAAGGTTCGTATCAGAAGTAAAAAACTGCGATACATAATGGAACTATTATCGCCGCTGCTTGGCAAAAAAAGCAGCAGATCGATCGGAAAATATGAGAAACTGCAGGATGATTTGGGCTATTTTCACGATGTCTATGTCAACAAAGAATTGCTGGAACAATTATTGGCACAAAGCGATGAAAAACAATTGCATTATGAGGCGGGAATGGTCGTCGGCTGGCAGACCTTGCAGGGAAATTTGAAAATGGAAAAATATCTTCAATGATATTGTCAATCACCTTAAATAAATTGATTTGAAAGTTAAGAATAAAAACACGTAAAAATCACCGAAAATGGTGGCTTTTACGTGTTTTTATTTCAGTGAAGAATTGTTAAACTAATAACTTTACAGACGACTTGTCATCTGTAAAGTTAAGTGCTATACTTTTTAGTAAAGAATTCCCTTGATGAGAAGCAGGAGGCAGAAAAATTGGAAACGATCGTAGCAAAAATAGAAAGACTCAAAAAAGAACAGGATGCTGTCATTTTGGCGCATTACTACGTTAATGACGACATTCAGGCAATCGCTGATTATGTGGGCGATTCCTATTATCTGAGTAAAATTGCAGTTGAAGTTCCGCAGCAGGTCATCGTATTTTGTGGCGTAACCTTTATGGGAGAAAGTGCAAAAATCCTGAATCCAGATAAAACAGTGATCATGCCGGAAGTTCTGGCGGATTGCCCCATGGCTCATATGGCATCGGTTGAAAAAATCAAAGCGGTTAGAGCAAAACAGGATGATCTTGCCGTCGTCTGTTACATCAATTCAACGGCTGAAATAAAAAAATATGTCGATGTCTGCGTGACTTCCTCGAATGCATTGAAGATTATCAAAACACTGCCGCAGAAAAATATTTATTTTGTTCCGGATGAAAACCTGGGAAGATACCTCGCAAGTATGATTCCGGAAAAGAATTTTATCTTGAACGACGGGTTTTGCCATGTCCATGATGAGATCATGATCGATGAGGTTGAAGCCGCGAAAGCCGCGCATCCCAAGGCAAAGGTATTGGTGCATCCGGAATGCACGATGAATGTGATAAATGTCGCTGATTATGTGGGCAGCACGTCCGGCATTATCGATTTTGCCGCAGACAGCGACGCCCAAGAATTTATTATCGGCACCGAAATCGGCGTTTTATACCAGCTGCAGAAAAAGAATCCGGACAAGAAATTCTATTCGGCCAACGCCGCTCAGGTCTGTCCCAATATGAAAAAAATCACACTTGAGAAGGTCGCTTTTGCTCTGGACAGAATGATCAATCAGATGGAAATCGACGAAGAAACACGCTTGCTGTCGGTACAATCGCTTGAAAGAATGCTGGAACTTTCAAAATAATGAGGAGTGCGAAATGAATAAAAAAATAGATATCATTGTGGTTGGAACCGGAGCTTCTGGACTTTTCTACGCACTGAACATGCCGGAGGAAAAGCAGATCCTGATGATCACCAAAACATCAGTCGATGCAAGTGATTCCTATCTGGCTCAGGGCGGCATTTGTGTACTGAAAAATGAGGATGATTATGATAGCTTTTTTGAAGATACCTTGAAAGCCGGCCATTACGAAAATGACAAAGCTTCGGTGGACGTGATGATCAGAAATTCGCCGGAAATTATCGGCGATCTGATGTCCTTTGGTGTCGAATTTGAAAAGAAAAATGGGAAACTTGCCTATACCAAAGAGGGCGCCCATTCAAAGGCGCGGATTCTCTATCACGAAGATTTAACCGGAAAAGAAATTACCAGCAAACTGCTGGCTCAGGTTAAAGCGAAAAAGAATATCGCGATCCTTGAGGAAATGACGATGGTGGATTTGATCTGTGAAGCTAATGTCTGTTATGGTGTGGTGGCGTGTGATAAAAAAGGCTGTATTAATCTGTTTGAGGCGGATTATGTCGTGCTGGCATCCGGGGGCTTAGGCGGGCTGTTTGACAGTTCCACCAATTTCAGCCATTTAACTGGGGACGCCCTGGCGATTGCCCTGAAACGAAAGATCGCGTTGGAAAATATCTCCTACATTCAAATTCACCCCACCACACTCTATTCTCAAAAACCTGGCAGACGTTTTCTGATTTCGGAATCAGTGCGGGGTGAAGGGGCTGTTTTATACAACCGGAAGATGGAACGTTTTGTCGATGAACTGCTGCCTAGGGATTTGCTCACCCGGGCCATTCGCGAGCAGATGGAAAAGGATGCGAGTGATTTTGTCTGGCTTTCAATGAAAGCGATGGGGAGTGAGAACATCAAAAACAGATTCCCCAATATCTACCGGCATTGTCTGGAAGAGGGCTATGATGTGACGAAAGAATTCATACCCGTCACGCCGGCTCAGCACTACTTCATGGGTGGAATTAAGGTTAATCTGGACAGTAAAACTTCCATGGACCATTTATATGCGGTTGGGGAAATCAGCTGCAACCGGGTTCATGGAGCCAATCGGCTGGCCAGCAATTCGCTATTGGAAAGCCTGGTGTTTGCCAAACGGGCCGCCACTGATATGATGAAGCGTTATGAGACAATCGCAAAAAACATCGAACAAGAAAAATACAGCATTGATATGGACGATTTCAAGGATCTGGAGAAACTGAAAACAGATTATAAAGAAAGCATCCTGGCTGAAATTGAAAGGAGTAAAGTTGTTGAATTATTCAATCACGCAAAAGCTTAACATGGATGAACTGATCCTGCTGGCCCTGAAAGAGGATATTACCAGCGAAGACATTACGACGAATGCCATTATCCAAGAGGGACACCGAGCCGAAGTGGAGCTGATTTGCAAGGAAGACGGGATGATCGCCGGCCTGGATGTTTTCCAGCGGGTCTTTGAATTGCTGGATGAATCGGCAGAATTCAAGCGCTTTTTCGATGACGGAGCGTCCGTAAAGGCGAAGGATCGCATCGGCATCGTTTCAGCTGATACCAGAACGCTGCTTTCCGGAGAAAGAACGGCGCTTAATTATCTCCAGCGCATGAGCGGCATCGCAACTTATACCCAAAAATCAGTGAAACATCTGATCGGGAAAAAGACCAAACTGCTGGATACCAGAAAAACGACGCCGAACATGCGGATTTTTGAAAAGTACGCCGTGAAGGTCGGCGGTGCCTATAATCATCGCTTCAATCTGTCGGACGGCGTTCTGATCAAGGACAATCACATCAATGCTGCCGGCGGGGTCAAAGCAGCGGTTGCGGCGGCAAAAGAATACGCGCCCTTTGTCCGCAAGATTGAAGTCGAAGTTGAAAATCTGGAGATGCTGGCTGAAGCGCTTGAAGCCGGAGCGGATATTATCATGCTGGACAATATGGATGCCGCGATGATGAAGCGGGCGGTTGAGATCGTCGGTGGCAGAGCTGTTACCGAGTGCTCGGGGAATGTAACGGAAGAACGGTTGAAGGAAATAGCCGAAATCGGCGTTGACTATGTATCCTGCGGCGCATTGACGCACTCGGCACCGATTCTTGATTTATCGATGAAAAATCTGCGCATATTATAAAGGTTGCCTTCGGTCTGATATGTGATAAAATATTAAGTAAACGAAGGGAGTGTGAATGATGAAAAAAGAAGAGAGACAACAGGATATCATCAAAAAACTCAGAGCATCCAAAACCGCCATTTCCGGGACGGCTTTGTCAGAGCTGTATCATGTTAGTCGGCAGAGCATTGTTCAGGATATTGCACTTCTAAAGGCATCAAACCATCAAATCATCTCGACAAACAAAGGCTATCTTCTGGTGGAGCCACCGGCCAAACAAAAAGTATTCAAGGTTTGTCACACCAACCAGGAAATCACCGATGAGTTATACACCATCGTTGAAGCCGGTGGGTTCGTCAAGGATGTTTTCGTGATGCATGAAATTTACGGAAAAATCACCGCCGACCTGTCGCTGGCATCCCGCGAAGACGTCGATGCATTTGTGGCTGGTCTGGACGAAAGAAACACGAGTCCGCTGATGAAGCTCACCGATACCTATCATTACCACACTGTGGAAGCGTTGTCAGATGAAATACTTGAGTTAATTGAAAGAAGACTCAGGGAAAAGAAATATTTTGTGGTCAACGAGTGAGTTTTTTCATATCCGCCTGGGTATAACAATAATGACATTAACAGAGAAGAAGACATCGGGTTTTCTTCTTTTTTTATTTGTGCGAAAGAAACGCGCGAGCGATAACCACAGAATATCATGAAAGGTGGTACAAGATGAGTAAAGTCGAATGTCAGTTATGTCCGCATCACTGCAAACTAAATGAAGATGGTATCGGATTCTGTCGGGCGCGAATCAACAAATCCGGTCAGATTGTCGCATTGAATTATGGACTGATAACCTCAATTGCATTGGATCCGATAGAAAAAAAGCCGCTGCGCCGGTTTTTACCCGGAAGCAGCATTCTGTCTGTCGGCAGCTTTGGATGCAACCTGCGCTGTCCGTTCTGTCAGAATTATGAGATTTCACAGGCGGGATTTGAGGAAGCCTACGCCCGCAAGATGAGTCCGGAAAGTCTGATCGAAAATGCGCTTGAGCTTAAAGGCCAGGGCAATATCGGCGTGGCGTATACCTATAATGAACCGCTGGTAGGCTATGAGTTTGTGAGAGACTGCGCAAAAGTCGCCAAGAAAAACGGACTCAAGAATGTAGTGGTGACCAACGGCTGCTTCTGTGAAGAACCGATGCGGGAACTGTTGCCGGATATTGATGCGTTGAACATCGATTTAAAGGGGTTTACCCAGAAATTTTATGACAAACTGAAGGGCGATCTGGAAACTGTGAAACGTACCATCCAGGTGGCAACCGAATACAGCCATGTGGAAGTGACCACCCTGATTGTTCCGGGTGAGAACGACAGCGATGAGGAAATCCGCGAGCTGTCGCAGTGGCTGGCCACGGTGGGCAAGGATATTCCTTTGCATATCACACGCTTTTTCCCGAATTACAAGATGCTTGATCGCAATGCAACAGAGGTTGCCGCCGTCTATCGGCTGGCTGATATCGCCCGGGAATCGCTGGAGTATGTTTATGTTGGCAACTGCTGATACTAATTCTATTGACAAACTGCATCGTACCGACCAATTGTAAATCAGTTGCGTGCTGCAATGCGTACAGGCTACGCCGTGTACGCCTTGATGCACAGAGCCTGCCCCTTAGGGTGCAACACGATGTTACAATTGTCGGTACTGTGAAAAGGTTTGTTCAATTGGTGTTGTGTAGAAGTCTGTTTGAAATAAATAAACGTTCCGCTACAACAGACAAAATATTGACAACGCAATTGAATGGTTAAAAATACTAGATATCCAGACCGGCATTATAACCGGCTGTTGTTGCGGTGTATAGGGTACCGCTGCTGGTGGTGCAGTCTCCGATGCAGAAAACATCGTCCACCAGACCGGCGAATTTCGAAACCTCTGAAATATTCGGCTTGACACCGAGGGAAATGATCAATGTATCAAAGGACACTTCCTTTTCTCCGGCCGCTCCTTCAATCAGAACGGAGTGCTCGCTGACTTTTGTCAGTCGATGCTCGGAGAGGATGGCGACCTGCTCTTTTTTTAATAACTGCAGCAATGCCGTCATCGGAATCGGCGATGGCGTGTGCATCTCCTTCTCACTGACCATTTCAATAATGGTGACATTTTTCCCTTTTCGCGCCAGGTTTAAAGCGGTTTCGCAGCCAGTCAAACCGCCGCCGGCGATGACGACCTCTTGTCCCACTTCTGCGGTTCCGGCTTCCACATCACCGACCCAGACGCTGTTTTCGCCATTCAAACCAGGGATGGGCGGGATATTGCTTTCGGCCCCCACGGCGATGATTAATGCATCCGGTGATTCTGCCAGGATTCTTTCAGGTGTGGCTTCAGTGGCCAGCTTTATCTGAACCTGCGGATGCCGGCTGGTCATTCGAATGGCCCAGTCCAGATAATTTTTCAGATCGGCTTTAAAATCCGGGGTGACAGCCAGTCTCAGTGTTCCGCCAAGGCAATTTCCTTTTTCAAAGAGAACGACATCGTGCCCCCGGTCACCGGCGGTTCTGGCAGCTTCCATTCCGGCCGGACCGCCGCCGACGATGACGACTTTTTTCTTCTGCTCGGCCGTTGCGGGAATATCTCTCAATTCAAACTCGCGACCGACCTTCGGGTTGGCGGCACAGGCGATTCGCAACGGTTCCATGCCGTGGGTTCGGTTGAGACAGAGAACACAACGAATACAGGGACGAATTTCTTCTTCCCGGCCGGTTCGCGCTTTATTGACACTTTGAGGATCAGCGATGACAGTCCGGATCATCGCGCAGATATCCGCTTCGCCATGGTCGATGATTTCAGCCGCCAGGTCCAGATCGATCGAGCCGACCGTGGTGACGGGGATCGTGATGCCCTCGGCTTTTTTTATTTTGGCGGCATAATGGGCGTTGTAGCCGCGCTTAAGATAAGTGGGCTGGGTTGTGATCGGAACCATTTCATCATCCAGCAGGACGCCGGCGGAGATATGAACCAGATCAATTTTGTCCTGAATCAGTTTAATGTATGCGATGGTTTCATTCAATTCCACGCCGCCGGGAACTAATTCTTCGGCACTTAAACGGAATTCGATGGCGAGTTTATTGCCGACTTTCGCCCGGATGCCTTCCAGCAGCTCGCGGACAAAACGGGCCCGGTTTTCGAGGCTTCCGCCGTATTTGTCGGTTCGGTGATTGAACAGGGGCGAAAAGAAATTGCTGACGAGAATGCCGTGACCGCCGTGGATCAGGATCATATCCATACCGGCTTTCATGGCTCGCTCAGCGGCATCGGCAAACATCCTGATCCAGCCGTCGATATCTTCCTGGATCATCATGTCGATCGGTGATTTGCCCTCTTCCGGCAGATCGTGACCCATGGCAAAACCGGCCAGTTCGATGGAGGCTTTGGCGCCGTAACGATGAATGGTGTCGGCAAGGACAGCCAGACCGGGAACGACGTTGTTGTCGCCCATGTTGAGACAAAAACCGTTCATATGTCCAAAAGGCGGTGTGACCATGGAAATGCCGACGGTGACAATACCGGCGCCGCCTTGTGCAAGTGCTCTGGTCCATTCGATCAGTTCGGGTGTGACAAGGCCTTCTGCAGAAGCCAGCCGGGGCGCAGCGGGGGATGTTTCAATCCGATTTTTGACAATCATGTTGCCAACTTTGATTGGCGTGAAAATACTGTGATACTTACTGTTCATATGAAACCTCTTTCTATGAGATGTTTTGGCGGCTGCGAAGCAACCGTGAGAGTTGCTGCCGGTTTGCATGAAACGATTGACAGCGATTTAATCCAATACTAACAGTAGCAGAAAGTTAATACAACGTCAGATTATCCAAAAAAGAAAGAGATTTCTGTTGTAAAATGCCAATGGTTTGATTTGCGTGGGGAAACGCGATTCTTTATCAGCTGATTAAAAAAAACAAGTGGTTAATTAAAACCACTTGTTTTTTTTGAAATAAATAAGCGTTCCAATGGCAACGGTAATGGACAACACGATGACAAAGGGGTAGCCGTATGTCCAGTGAAACTCAGGCATCATGATATTCATCCCGTACCAGCCAACAATCAGTGTCAAAGGCAGGAAAATGGAAGTGATAACGGTGAAAATTTTCATGACGTAGTTCAGACTAATGTCCAACTGGGCCTGATAGGCCTCTCTGACCTGGGTGACATAGTCTCGCAGGTTGAGCACACTCATATAAAGCCGATTGATGCGCTTGGTCAAAATTTTAAAATAGCGCAGCTTTTCGTCATTAAACAGGCTGTTTTCATTTTCTTCAATGGCTTCGGATATTTCCAGCAGCTGTTCATAATACTGCTTGAGACCCAGCAGTTTTCTCCGGAAAACAACGAGTGAATCGACAAAATCATCTTTAATCGAGACAATTAGTTCTTCCTCAAGATTTGAGATTTCTTCTTCGATGCCTTCAAGGACAAGCCGGTCATCAAAAGTCAGTGCTTCAAAGAACAGATGGAAAAACCTGCCCAAACTGGGGATTTTTATTTCTTCAGAAAGACTACTGGTGATGATATCATTGATGAACTCACTGCGGTCAGTGATAAACAACAGCAGGTTTTCTCTAAAATAAATGCAGGTGTGTTCGGGCTTTTTGTTCTGTCGGATGGTCTCCGGTATCATGAGGGTGATAAAATCAAAACCGTCATAACCTTCAAACTTGGAATTGCCCTCACGCATGCATTCATCGAAAATTTTCTGACTGATCCCCAGCTGCAAGTAAACAGCAGGAAGGGTATCAAAATCAAGAATACACAGATGCGTTTGACTTTGATCGTTTAGAACCTGCTCAAAAGAATCAATTTTTAAAGTGTTATCATCAAGAAGATATACCAGCATTGATAGTTCCTATCCTTTCTCGAAATACACAACTTCAGGCCATCATACCACCATACCACCATTATAAGCTGATCAATCTGATTAAGGCTGATCGTAAAGATGCTCTTCATCGCGGTCGTTGGTAAGTTTAAGTCTGTCCAGAATATAAAAGGTGAGGCTTAAAACCATGCCGACTACAGCGGAAAGAACCATACCAGATAGCTTGATGCTGCCAAAACTTATAGCGACACCCGATAAACCAACAACGAAGATAACGGAAGTTAAAGCCAAATTTCTGGATTTACCGTAATCAACCTGGGCTTCAACCAGGATACGAATACCGGAAGCACCGATCATCCCGTAAAGCAGGAAAGAGATTCCGCCAATAACCGGGCCGGGGATGGTGCTGATCAACGTCGAAAGTTTTCCCACAAAACCACAGATGATGGATAAAACAGCGGCGCCGGCTATAACCTGAACGCTATACACTTTCGTGACCGCCATGACGCCGATATTCTCGCCGTAAGTGGTGGTAGGAACAGAACCAACTAGACCAGAAAGGGTAGTCGAAATATAATCAGCCAGCAGAGAACGATGTAGACCGGGATCCTTGATTAAATCCCTGCCCACAACTTTTCCGGTGACAATCTGATGTCCGATATGTTCAGAAGAAATAACCAGAAGAACCGGCAGGATCATGATGATCGCTTCTGTTTTAAAGGCCGGAAACTGAAAATTCGGCAAAGCAAACCATGGTGCATTGGCGACTGCCTGAAAAGTAGTGGAGTCAATCACGCCGGTTGCGATAGCCGTTGCGTAACCGGCAACAATCGCGATCAGTATCGGGATAACAGAAAAGAATTTTCGAAACAGTACCGATCCGAAAACGGCAAACCCGAGGGTTACCAGAAAAACAATGGCATTACGCGGATCAACGGCAGTGACAACCTGCTGATAAAGACCGGTTGCATTATCCAGCACATAACTGGTTTTACTTAGAATTCCTCCGGTACTAGCAGCCGTACCCGCAAGTTCAAGTCCGATTAATGCGACCACAGGTCCCATCGCAGCCGGCGGAAGAACAACATCGATCCAATCCGTGCCAAACTTATAAATAATTCCAGCGAGGACACATCCGCACAAACCAACCGCAACAAATCCGCCGAGTGCATAAGAATACCCCCAGGTTGCGATAACAATGCCGGCAGGGGCTAAAAAGGCAAAACTTGAACCAAGGTAGGCTGGCGACTTACCTTTGGTAATCACAATAAACAACAGGGTGCCCACACCGTTCATAAAAAGAACAATCGCGGGATTGATGCCAAAAAGGAAAGGAACCAATACTGAGGCGCCAAACATGGCAAACATATGCTGCAAACTCAATGGCGCAAGCATTTTCAGGGGAACCTTTTCCTCCACTTGTATAATTTTTTGATTTTCCAAAATTTTCCTCCATTCTTTATTTTCCTTTGAGATTATAACACAGTTATGAAACAGCGGAAAGAATATTTATGGAAACGGATGTATAAAAATAATAATAGAGAAAAATGTTCACTCATTAGTAGATATTTACGATACCGGAAAGCTGTGATACAATGCAGAAAGAATGAATTGATTGTAGGAGATAAAAATGAATATTACGGTTAATACAAAAATGTATGCAGTCATTGGCGATCCCATTGCGCAAAGTTTGTCCCCAAAGCTGCACAATGGACTTTTTGAAGCAAACGGCATCGACGCAATCTATTTTCCAGTCGAGGTAAAATCGGAGAACCTGGAGAAGCTGGTCCAGGGGTTCCGACTGATGAATTTCGGCGGATTCAATATCACCAAGCCGCATAAACTAGATATTATGAAATATCTGGATGAACTCGATCCTTTAGCTCAAAAAATTGGAGCGGTCAATACGGTCGTTTACCGTGATAAAAAAATGATCGGGTATAACACCGATGGGTTTGGATTCATCAAATCGATTGAAAAAAAGTTGGGTAAAAAAGTGAAAGAAGAACTGACAATCCTCATTTTAGGCTGCGGCGGAGCGGTTAAATCAGTCGCAATGGCGCTGGCCGATTGGGGCATAAAAAAAGTGATCATTGCCAATCGAACGCTGAGTAAAGCCGACGAATTAATCGAACAAATCAATGAAAACTGGCCGGGAAAAGCACAGGCTATTTCCATGGAAGAATCGGAATTAAAAAAAGTTTTGCCGAATGCGGACCTGATTGTCAATGGAACCAGCCTTGGCATGAACGATGCACCGGAGAGAACACCGATCGCAAAGGAATTATTGAAAAAAGATGTTTTTGTTTATGATATGATTTACAGTCCGCCCATGACCCAACTGCTCAAGGATGCAAAGGCTGTCGGTGCACAGACCGAAAACGGGCTGGAAATGCTTCTGTATCAGGGGTTGCTGGCGTTTGAACTGTGGACCGGCATCTTTCCTGATCCGGAAATTGGAAAAAAGCTGTTAGAAGAAGGATTGAAATGATATGGAAAAAGTGAAACCGCGGATTGCTCTCATTGGCTTTATGGGCACCGGAAAAACAACTATTGGTCCGCTGCTGGCTGAAAAACTGAACTACACGTTTATCGACACCGATGAGATGGTCGAAATAGCCATGGGCATGAAAATTTCAGATATTTTTTCCGATTTTGGTGAGCAGGTCTTTCGGGATGCGGAATATGAAGCGCTACAGGAGGCGCTGGGCAGAGAACGGGTGGTTGTTTCTACCGGCGGCGGAATTGTTTTGTTTGAAAGAAATCGGGAACTTTTGAGAGAAAAGGCTTTCGTTGTCACCCTTGCTGCCAAACCGGAGACGGTTTTTAAACGCGTTCAGGGTGATACGAGCAGACCGCTGCTGAAAAGTGAAGAACCGCTAACGCGAATCAGACAGATGATGGCAGAGCGTCAGAAATTTTACAATGATTGTAATTTGAATATTTCCACTGATGATTGCATGGCGTTGGAATGCTGCGAAAAAATAGTCAAGGCATACCAGAAATAACAATACAAATAGCCCGTTAAAGGGCTATTTCATGGCTTTAAGATCACAAATATAACAATCGGTCAGTCTCTGAACAGCACTGGGATTTTTAACAGGCCAGGAAGTCTCCAGTGCCTCGCAGTGACCCATCGCAGATTCTTCATCATAGACAAAATCAATACAACCGTTGCATTTCTTGTCCTGGGTTTTTTTGACTAGTTCAAGAACTGACTCATTGACTGATTCACGGAATTCCTTATAAGCGATGGTCTTATTCGTTTCGAAAATGCTCATCACATTCACCTTACTTTCTAAAATTCATTCGAATAAAATGGATAAATAATCAACATTTTAATTAAACGGTATTCAATAATAGTACCCCATTTTTTCGGAAAAACAAGATAAAATTTTGTCTTCTTTTCAATTTTACAAAATAATTACTATAGAAAATATGTGCGATAAAATAATAAAAATTAAAATAAGTATTGATATTTAAAATAGATTGTGTTATTATTTTTAACAGTGTCCGGTGAGACACTGTTCTTTTCAAATCAAGTTTTTATTTCTTTTTATTTCGCCGAAGTGATGGAATTGGCATAAGTAGAGAACCGAAATCTTTGATTTCGTGTGAATCACTTAGTTATCTCTATCGTATTAGGAGTAAGCAGCTTCAAAATTTAATCAAGTTTTTATTTCGCCGAAGTGATGGAATTGGCAGACGTGACGGACTCAAAATCCGTTGTGAGCGATCACGTGCGGGTTCGAGTCCCGCCTTCGGCACCATTAAGCTCCCTTAGCTCAGTTGGCTAGAGCACCTGACTCTTAATCAGGGTGCCCAGGGTTCGAGTCCCTGAGGGAGCACCATAAAGAATGCATAGCAGAGCCGTTTATCGGGTCTGCTTTTTATTACCCAAAAATCATCCTATCGTAACGAGCGTCCCAATGTACCACTTGTTCCGCTGTTTGATTGCCAACCAAAACCAATTCATGCATCGCCGTCCCACCCGATATTTTCGATATGACTCTGGTAAGAGGCATTAGGAGTGGTTACTGCATAAACAGCAGGTGGTATTAGGCCAACAACCAGTAATAGAGTCAACATCTTTGGATGGTATCCGAATCCATTGAAAAGCAATTGGTTTTCAATGGGAAACGGATATGAAAACAAGAAAGGAGTGTTTGAAATGAAATGTTTAAGCTGTAAAAATGGGGATATGGAAGCCTCTGTCACTACCTACTTTGCAGACCTGAAAAGCTGCATCATTATCATTAAAAATGTACCTTGCTACAAATGTGAGCAATGCGGAGAAGTTCTATACGCTGCTTCTGTTGCTGAAAAATTGGACGCGTTGATGGATAAAGCTGAAGCGCTGGCAAGTGAGCTGATAATCATGGAGTATGACAAAATTGCATAATTAAAAATCAGAAAAACATCTGTTGAAAACGCAAAGATCCAAAGGATTCAGAACAGTAAAAGTGTTGTTTTTGTGGTTGTTATGAAAAGCTTTTTAATGTAAGGTCGTTTTACGTTGACTCTTAATCAGGGTGCCCAGGGTTCGAGTCACTGAGGGAGCACCATAAAGAAATTTCAAAATAGATCCGTTTATTGGGTCTATTTTTTTTTGTTTTTTGTTCAAATTGGATTGCCAGAGCGTATTGGTGAAGCGAAAAAGTCCCTAAAGCGAACCGTTTGAAAAAGTTGATTTGACAGGAAAGGAAACATTGATTATAATTAACGAAAATATACAAAACATAACTAAAAAAGACAAACAGAAATTAGAATGAACGATGTGGTTAATCGGTTATGCATATCTGTGCATAATTCTGTTTGCAATAGAGATTGGTAAGTTAACAACCAGCAAAAATACATTGAGAGAAAGAGCGTATTAATGAAGCAGTCTAAAAAAAACAACATGATCGTGCTTGTCCTTGCAGTAATTCTGGTCATTTCAATTATCATTTCCTTCTGGATTGGTCGTTATCCCATTTATACGAAAGAACTGCTTGGTATTGTGTTTTCTAAGATCATTCCCATTGATCCATTCTGGACGGACAAGATGGAAACCGTTTTATTTAATATTCGTTTGCCACGGATCGCTTTGGCCTGCATGGTAGGCTGTTGTCTGGCGGCGGCAGGAGCCGCCTATCAGGGCGTTTTTCAGAATCCGATGGCGGCACCGGATATTCTGGGAGCCTCTGCAGGGGCGGCGTTTGGCGCGGCCCTGGCCATTTTTAATTATGGAAGCGGCTTTATCATAACCGTCAGCGCCTTCTGCTTCAGTCTCATAACCGTTGCCCTGGTGTTTTTACTCAGTAAAAGGGTGAAGGGCAGTGGCGTTCTGGGTTTGATTTTATCGGGGATCATGATTCACTCGCTTTTTCAGGCAGGTACATCATTTATCAAACTCGTAGCCGATCCGAGCGATCAGCTGCCGGCAATAACTTACTGGCTGATGGGTAGTTTAAGCGGAGCAAAGAACAGTGATATCGCATTTGTGATCATCCCGATGGCAATCGGGCTGATCCCGCTGTTTTTTTTAAGGTGGCGGATGAATGTCCTGACCATGGGAGACGCTGAAGCACGGACCATGGGCGTAAATTCCAATCAGGTTCGGATCATTGCAATAGTCTGTGCGACGCTCCTGACCGCCGCCAGTGTATCGGTAAGTGGTGTGATCGGCTGGGTAGGACTGGTCATTCCGCATCTGGCCAGAAAACTGGTCGGCAACAATTACAATCATCTGATGCCAACGAGTATGCTGCTGGGCGCGGTTTTCCTGCTGATGGTGGATAATGTTTCAAAGAATCTCTTTTCCACAGAAATCCCACTGGGGATTTTAACCGCCTTTGTCGGCGCACCATTCTTTATCTATTTAATTACCAGAAAGGGTGATATCTATTGAGCATTGAAGTAGTAAATCTTAGTTTTGGCTATGGCGATCGGCTGGTTTTGGATGGCCTCAATTTTAAAACCCGGGAAAATCAACTGGTCTCCATTCTGGGACCCAATGGCGTCGGGAAAAGCACACTGTTCAATTGTATTCTGGGTTTGCTCAAAGGTTATACCGGCCAGGTGTTGCTTGATGGCAGGGATATTAAGCATCTGAGCATCAGGGAAATGGCACAATTAGTGGCTTTTATTCCCCAATCACATCATCCTTCCTTCAATTTCAGCGTGTCTGATATTGTTCTGATGGGAACCACCGTCCAGATTTCAACTTTTTCCAGACCCGGCAAGAGGCAGATCATGCTTGTCGCGGAAGCGTTGGAAAGAATCGGAATTTCACATCTGCGAGACCGGGGCTATAACCAGATCAGCGGCGGTGAACGCCAGCTGGTACTGTTGGCACGCGCGCTGGTTCAGGAGACGAAGATACTGCTTCTGGATGAACCCACGGCGAATCTCGATTATGGCAATCAGATTCGCGTGTTGACGCAGATAAAAACGTTGGCCAAAGAGGGATACACCATCATTCAATCAACCCATAACCCCGATCAGACCTTTCTCTTTTCCGATACCGTGATGGCCATGAAAGATGGAAAGATTGTGGCCTGTGGTGTGCCCGGAGATATTTTTACAGAAGAACTGATTCGCAATCTTTATGCTGCAGAGGTGAAGATTCAGAGTTTATATGAAGACCGAGTCCGCGTCTGTATTCCGAAGCGTGCGATTTAAACCGGCGCAAATTTAATGCCTGCCGATTTCATCGGAACCGTGATTGGATACCCACAAAGGGTTCTAAATATATTATGAGAAAGAGGAGAAAAACATGAAAAAGAGAATGATTTCAATGCTACTGGCGGTTTGTCTGATTTTGTCGATGACAGTGATGGCAACGGCCTGCAGCAACAGCAAAGCAAGCAATTCAAGTGCCAGCACAACCAAGAGCTTTACGGATTCAGCGGGACGAACCGTGGAACTGCCTTCTGACATCGCCCGAATTGTACCGTCCGGTTCACTGGCTCAGATGGCGCTGTTTGCTTTGGCACCGGACAAGTTTGTCGGTATTACCAGCGATTGGACGGATCTGAACAAGCAGTATATCAATACCCAGTACCTGGATCTGCCGGTTCTGGGACAGTTCTACGGACAGAACAATCTGAATCTTGAACAAATTGCCAAGGTTGATCCGCAAGTCATCATTGATATTGGTGATGCCAAGAAAACAATCGTCGCAGATATGGATGCGATTCAGACTCAGGTTGGCATCCCGGCGATTCATATCGATGGCACTTTAAGCACCATGCCGCAGGCATACCGAACGCTCGGTGATCTTTTGGGCATGACAAAAGAGGGCGAAGCCTTGGCCAAGTACTGTGAAGGGGTCAACAGCGATACCCAGGCAGTGATGGACAAAGTTGGCGAAACCGGAAAACTCAAGGTGGTTTACTGTATGGGTGACAATGGCCTCAATGTCATTGCCAAAGGTTCAATTCATGCCGAGGTTGTCGACAAGGTCAGCGATAATGTGGCCGTATTGGATTCAGTCTCCAGCAAGGGCACCGGCGATACCGTGAGCATGGAACAGTTGATGCTATGGGATCCCGATGTCATCATTTTTGCACCAGGCAGTGTTTACAGCACAGTCGCCAGTGATCCGGCCTGGCAGCAGCTGACCGCCATAAAAAATGGCAAATATTACGAAGTGCCAAATGGCCCCTACAACTGGATGGGATTTCCGCCATCGGTCAATCGCTACATGGGTGAGATTTGGATGACCCAGCTGTTATATCCGGATCAGGCCAAATACAAAGTTTATGATAAAGCCAAAGAATACTATAAACTGTTTTATCATTGCGATCTGACACAGGATCAGTACAATGCGCTGGTGGCAAATTCACTTGCAAAAACGGCAAAATAGAATAATCTTAATAAGACGGCAAAGTAGCCAAATCTGACTGCTTTGCCGTTTCAAGATATCAGGTTCATAGCGCCAAACAGAACAAAAAATAGAAATGAAAAGAAGGTAAAGTAATGAAATTAATAACGGTTGCCGGACCACCCTCGTCCGGAAAGACGTCGGTTGTTTTAAAACTCATCGAGTGCATGAACATGCCAGAGGGCAGCATTGGCGTCGTGAAATTTGACTGTTTGACTTCGTTTGACAATATCAGTTATGAAGCAGCCGGTGTCCCGGTTCAGATGGGGTTCTCCGGAAAAATTTGTCCCGACCACTATTTTGTCAGCAATGTTGAGGATGCGGTTCAATGGGGAATGCGGTCCGGCTTTGAGATGCTCATCACAGAAAGTGCAGGCCTCTGTAACCGCTGCTCTCCCTACATTAAAGGAATTTTATCGATCTGTGTCATCGACAATTTATCCGGCGTCAACACGCCGCGGAAAATTGGGCCGATGCTGAAATATGCGGATATTGTCGTCGTGACGAAAGGGGATATCGTTTCCCAGGCGGAAAGGGAAGTGTTTGCGTTTAATATCAAACAGGTGAATACCGCAGCCAAAATCCTCTTTGTCAACGGCATCACCGGCCAGGGCACATTTATGCTGGCAAAATATCTGCAGCAGGCTCTGGAGGTCCGAACGCTCAGAGATATGAAACTGCGTTTTACAACGCCTTCCTCGGTTTGCTCCTACTGTACGGGTGAAACGACAATCGGCGAAGCTTACCAGATGGGAATGATGAAGAAGATGGAGTTTAAGGAAATATGACAACACCAGATTTTATGAAAACAATAAATAGCCAGACGATGGCGGCGGTAATTCAACAATACCCGATTGCCATGGATTTCCTGGCCAATTACCGATTGAATGATATTTTAAAAGATCGGCCGCTGCCAAAGGCACTTGATCAAGTCGAAGATGAAATTCTTGAAGAATTCGGTTTGGAAAGAGATGATATCGTGCAGAATTTCTGCATGTTCCTCGAAACTTTCTCACAGACCGAAACCTCCTTGGATTCAGTCTGGTCCATTACCATCAATGGCGGGGTCAATAAATTAAAGGAGCCGGAGAATATCAGCCTGACCATTTCGGCCGGAGAGATTATCAGTATTGTCGGACCCACGGGTTCAGGCAAGAGTCGGTTGTTAAACGACATCGAATGTCTGGCGCAGGGGGATACCCCCACCCAAAGGCAGATCATGGTCAACGGCGCTGAAATTGATGACCTGCAACGCTTCGAGATGGATGGCAAGCTGGTTGCGCAACTTTCCCAGAACATGAATTTTGTCATGGATCTGACAGCCCGGGAATTCCTTGAAATGCACGCCAAATCAAGATTGACAGCGAATGTCGATGAAGTGGTGGAAAAGTGCTTTCAATGTGCCAATGAGTTGGCCGGAGAAAAATTCTCCGAAGATACAAAGGTGACTCAGCTCAGCGGCGGACAGTCCCGAGCCCTGATGATTGCAGACACTGCTTACATGAGTGAATCGCCCATCGTGCTGATTGATGAAATTGAAAATGCCGGGATTGATCGGCGACAGGCGGTCCTGTTGTTAGCTAAAAAAGAAAAAATCATCCTGGTTTCCACCCACGATCCCCTGCTGGCGCTGAGCGCCGATAAACGGATCGTCATTAAAAACGGCGGCATTTATAAAATCATCGTAACCTCTGAGGCTGAAAAACGAAATCTTGCGGCCATCGAAAAATTTGACAGCACCTTGCTGATGCTGCGCAACTCGCTGCGTACTGGGGAGCTGATTACAGAAGAATTGCTTGAATTATGAAAGGAGGTAGTTTTTATGTGGGAAATATATAATGCTTTAATTGAGGGAATTCCTGAAGATTTGGTGGTCGATGAGCTGATTTGCGGTAAGAAGCGTTTTTATGTCCGTAGTGGCAACGGGGTTGGCATTGCATCTTCCCGACCTTATGAAACCAGAATGCCGATGATTACAAAAAATAAGATTGGCATGCCATTACGTGAAGTTGCGGTCTGTGTGAAATCATGGAATTATGTTGAGGCGGCTGTCGGCGTAGCCGCAATCAATGCCTATTACAACAATCCACAGGTGGCGCGAGCGAACGGGGTGGTGTTTTCTGACGCGGCGCGCGTCGAGGATCGGCGGTTTGATCCCTTTATTATGTCGCAGAATGAAATAAAGGATAAAAAAGTGGCGGTTGTCGGGCATTTCCCCTACATCGAAAAACTGATGGCACCAAAATGCGATTTTTCGATCATTGAATGGGTGCCGGAGGAGGGCGATTATCCCATGCCGGCCTGTGAATATATTTTGCCGGAGTGTGATTATGTCTATCTGACCTGTGCATCCATTGTGGACAAAATGCTCCCGAGACTGCTGGCGCTTTGCCAAAAAGCCAAACTGGTTACCCTGGTTGGTCCCGGAACGACGCTGGCACCGGTGCTTTTTGATTACGGAATCGGTGATCTGTCCGGCTTTGTCGTTAAAGACAATCTGCGTGCCGCAGGAATCGCAGCCGGTGCTGAAAATGTGACGTTGCATGTTGCCGGACAAAAGGTTTCATTAAAAAAGGCGGAGGGGAACAATGAATTTTAACTGGAATGCCAATACCATCAAATGGTACCGGGAAGCCAATGCCTATTCCGGCTTTTTCCGGAATGTCGCAGCTTTGATTGCACCGAAACTGGAGGGGTATGCCACCTTCTGCGATATCGGCTGTGGCCTGGGCCTGGTTGATCTGGAACTGAGCAAAAGCATCCGCCAGATCACCTGTATCGATATCAACACTGAAGCGATCGGGACACTGGAAAAGAGCATCGCAGCGCAAAATATTCACAATATCGAGACGCGCCTGATGGACTGCAGTACGCTGGATGAAAACTGGGATATCATTTATATGAGCTTTTTTGGCAGCCACGAGCTGGAAAAATATCTGCCGTGCTGCCAAAAAATGATTGCGGTAGTGGGTAAAAAAATCAAGGAAAACACGGCGATGGATCAATACAAATCATTCCAGAAAAACAGCTATGACAAAGTGGCAGAAGATTTAAACCGAAAGGGTATCCCCTATTCGCTGACTGAAGTTTCGCTGGAATTCGGGCAACCGCTGGTTTCGGTCGAAGATGCGAAAAACTACATCCAATCGAATTATGCGGGGATCAGCGATGTGGATGTGAATGATTTTCTTGCCCAAAAGCTCATTGAAACAAATGAAAAGGACTATCCGTTCTATATTCCAAAGAAAAAAGAAATCGGAATATTTGAAATCAAGGGAGAGTACAGATAGATGAAACTATTTCTTACCGGCGAAATACAGGTTGGAAAAAGCACCGTGATTGAGAAGACCTTGGCATTACTCAATATAACGTATGGCGGCTTTAAAACCTACTTCGGCCCCGACCGGGGATCCGGGGACCGATTGCTGTATCTGAATGCGGCCGATGAACCGAATCTGTTCACGGAAGAAAAAGGCATTGTCCGCTTCAGAAAGGGATGCCCAACCTGGATTGATACCGATAAATTTGATGCTTACGGCGTTGAACTGATTCGCGCGGCGAGAGCCAACTCAGACTTGCTGTTAATGGATGAATGCGGGAATTTCGAACGCGATGCCCGTAAATTTCAGCAGGAAATTATTGCAAGCCTGGATGACGATCAACCGGTTCTGGGCGTTATCAAGCTGGCCAGCAGCGGCTTTACAGACGAGCTGAGAAACCATCCCAACGTGAAACTGATCACGGTTACCAGAGAAAACCGTGACGAACTGCCGGAAATGATAACCCGTTTGTTCGGATTCTGATTCGTACGGTTAAGGTCTTTGAGAATAGCAAATCCTGGTTTGAATGGTTAAGACGATTAAATTTTATCGAAAAAAGCATTGCCGTTGCAATTGCAACGGTAATAACAACAACAACTTGGTATGATAACAGCATGGAAAAGCGATAAAACAATTAATTTTCAGCATTCAATTTTTCAAAAATAAAAAATGAATCTTAGGAGGACTATTCGATGAGTATGTTTTGTTATCAATGTCAGGAAGCGAATAAAGGTAAGGGCTGTAGTGTCAAAGGGGTCTGTGGAAAAAGCGAAGAGGTGGCAAAACTTCAGGATCTGCTGATTTATACCCTCAAGGGCATTTCTGAAATTGTCGTGAAGGGCGATCTGGACGCAAAGGAACTGGGAGAAGTCAACCATGAAGTGTTGCGAAGTCTGTTTATGACCATCACCAACGCCAATTTCGATGACGATGCTTTTGTGCAGGAAATCAGAAAAATGCTGACACTGCGAAACAATTTGCGGGATATGGTCGACGCGGCCAATAAAAAGGACTCGCCAAACTTTTTCCAGAAACTGCTTGGCCTGAAAAAAGAACAGACCGGCAAGAAAGTGTCTGTTTCTGATTTGCATGATGCCGCCAGATTTCAGGTGTCTTCAAAAGCTGAAATGCTGAAGAAAGCAGCGTCAACCGGCGTCGGCGTATTGGCGACAGCGAATGAAGATGTGCGTTCGCTGCGAGAACTGATCACTTATGGCGTCAAGGGACTGGCAGCCTATGCCGAACATGCACTCAATCTCGGCAAAGAAGACGTCACCCTCTATGCATTTATTTATGAAGCCTTAGCAGCGACCCTGGATGATCAGCTTTCGGCCGATGAGCTGGTGGCCTTGACCTTGAAAACGGGACAATCCGGTGTGACCGTGATGGCCCTGCTGGATGAAGCCAACACCTCGAAATACGGCAATCCGGAAATAACCGAAGTCAATATCGGCGTCAGAAACAATCCGGCCATTCTGATCTCCGGCCACGATCTGGCCGATCTGGAACAGCTGCTCGAACAGACCAAAGGCACCGGTGTGGATGTCTATACCCACAGCGAAATGCTGCCGGCGCACTACTATCCGGCCTTCAAGAAATATGACAATTTTGTTGGAAATTACGGAAATGCCTGGTGGAAACAGCTTGAAGAGTTCGAATCCTTTAATGGACCGATTCTTTTCACCACCAACTGTATTGTTCCGCCAAGAAGTGAAGAGGTGAAAGCCAGAATCTTCACGACTGGTTCTTCCGGATATCCCGGATGCAAGCATATTAAAGCGGATATCAACGGCAAAAAAGACTTTTCGAAGATCATTGAGCTGGCGAAACGTTTGAAGGCACCGACCGGAATCGAAACCGGCAAGATCGTAGGAGGCTTTGCCCACGAACAGGTTTTTGCCCTGGCTGACAAGGTGGTGGATGCCGTTAAATCCGGAGCGATCAAGAAGTTCTTCGTCATGGCTGGCTGCGACGGCAGAATGAAATCACGAGGTTACTATTCGGAATTTGCAGAAAAGCTTCCGAAAGATACGGTTATTCTGACCGCTGGCTGCGCCAAATATAAGTACAATAAGCTTGATCTGGGAGATATCGGAGGTATTCCACGACTGCTTGATGCAGGCCAGTGCAACGATTCCTATTCATTGGCTCTGATCGCGCTGAAATTAAAAGAAGTATTTGGCCTGGAAGATATCAACGACCTTCCGATTGCCTACAATATCTCGTGGTATGAACAAAAAGCTGTCATTGTCCTGCTGGCGCTGCTGCATCTCGGCGTCAAGAACATTCATTTGGGACCAACCCTGCCGGCATTCTTGTCACCGAATGTTGCCAAAATTCTCATTGAGACATTTGGAATCGCCGGAATCGGCACAGCCGATGATGACATTGCACTATTCATGGGTGCTTAATTAAAAAAATCACCACATACTTTGAACCTCCATCAAAACGATCCGATTATCGGATCGTTTTGTGCGTTAAAAGTAAGATTTGTCTTACATCATACTTGCCAATTATCAAAAGATGTGTCAAAATTAAAAAGCTGATGATACTTAAGCTAGGAGGTGAATGATAATTTGGCAAACATTTGGATTGCGGTAGGTCTGACAATTTTTGCCGGTCTATCAACCGGAATCGGTGGATTGATTGTCTTGTTCTTTAAAAAGACAAATACAAAACTTTTATCCATCGCATTGGGATTCTCTGCCGGCGTGATGATATACATTTCATTTGTTGAGCTGTTCTTTCAATCAAGAAAACTATTGATTGCGAGTATGGGTGAGAACACGGGACTGTGGATAAGTACGGTCGCTTTTTTTGGCGGAATTTTGTTGATTGCGATCATTGACAAACTGGTTCCGTCCTATGAAAATCCTCATGAATCCCACCGAATCGAAGAAGCTGGCGCATGTTGTGTCAGTAAAGAGCAAAAGCTGCTCAGAACCGGATTTATGACGGCGCTGGTCATTGCGATACATAATTTTCCGGAAGGGATGGCCACGTTTGTCTCTTCGATTCAGGAACCCTCTTTGGGGCTGGCCATCGCCATTGCGATTGCCATTCATAATATTCCGGAAGGAATATCGGTGGCGATTCCGGTTTACTGTGCAACTGGCAGCCGCAAAAAAGCCCTGGGATGGTCGTTGCTGTCCGGTCTTGCTGAACCAGTGGGGGCAGTCATTGCCTATATCATTTTTATGCCGATCCTGAATGATACGATGTTTGGGATATTGTATGCGGTAATCGCCGGTATTATGGTCTTTATCTCTCTCGACGAGCTTCTTCCCACGGCCAGGGAATACGGGGAACACCACCTGGCGATCTATGGCCTTGTCGCCGGCATGATTGTGATGGCAGTTAGCTTAATTGTGCTGATTTAATATCAAGAAGATTATTGACATATGTTCGGAAAGCGGTATAATATTGATCAGGGAACAGTTGTCAATGTTGAAAAACGATCGCTTGTTCGATGAAGAGATGGAAATTGATGGATCAATCGACATTAAAAAAGATTGAAAACGATTCGGGGGGAACATATGCCAAGACCAATAAAATGGAGAAAAGTCTGCTGTCTGCCGGAAAGCAATTTGTTTGGTCCGCTTAATGCACCTGATTTTGGGGATAACATTATTCTGATGACAGTGGATGAATATGAAACGATACGGCTCATCGATCATGAAGGAATGCTTCAGGAGGAATGTGCTGAAAATATGAATGTGGCCCGGACAACGGTTCAGCGAATCTATAACGATGCGCGAAAAAAAATAGCAGATGCGCTTGTGAATGGGAATGTCCTTAAAATTGAAGGCGGAAATTATAAACTTTGCGAGGATGATCAGCAGGGATGCGGATGCTGCAGATGCCCGAAGCATCAAATTAAAAGATGATTCAATATAAATTGGGAAAATATTTTTGACAGAAAGTCAAACAAAAGAGGAGAAAATTTGTATGAGTGAAAGTTGTAGTCAATCATGTAGCAGTTGTGGAGAAGAGTGTGGCGATCGAAAAGTAGATTTTTCTGAAAAGTCACATGAATTAAGCAACATAAAGAAAGTAATTGGGGTTGTCAGCGGTAAAGGCGGCGTGGGGAAATCCCTCGTGACATCATTGATGGCAGTTAATATGAACCGGAAAGCTTACAAGACAGCGATTCTGGATGCGGATATTACCGGACCTTCCATCCCCAAAGCGTTTGGGATCAAGACCAAGGCAACATCAGATGAACAGGGCTTTCGGCCGATTGCAAGTAAAACGGGAATTGATGTTATGTCAATCAATCTGTTGCTGGAAAACGATACCGATCCGGTTATCTGGCGGGGGCCTGTTATTGCCGGCGCGGTTAAACAGTTCTGGACGGATGTCATCTGGGGCGATGTGGATTACATGTTTGTCGATATGCCTCCCGGTACCGGCGATGTGCCTTTAACAGTGTTTCAATCTTTGCCGGTGGACGGTATTATTATCGTTACCTCGCCACAGGAGCTGGTCTCGATGATCGTTTCAAAAGCTGTTAAAATGGCTGAAATGATGAACATCCCCGTTATTGGACTGGTTGAAAACATGTCTTATTTCCAATGTCCGGATTGTGACAAAAAACATGAGATATTTGGGAAAAGCCATATTGAAGAGGTGGCCCAAAAACATGGCATCGATCTGGTTGCCAAAATGCCGATCAACTCTTCACTTGCAGGTGC
The DNA here is from genome assembly GCF_014284475.1 of Acetobacterium fimetarium. Classification (GTDB taxonomy): domain Bacteria; phylum Bacillota; class Clostridia; order Eubacteriales; family Eubacteriaceae; genus Acetobacterium; species Acetobacterium fimetarium. The sequence goes on from NZ_WJBC01000023.1 coordinate 41,323, forward strand.
CTGCGACAAAGGGATGATTGAATTGTTTGAAGGTGATTGGCTTGATCAAATGGGAGAAGCTCTGGAAAAACTGGAAACAGTAAAAAAAGAAAGTGAAAGCTGCGGCTGCGATTGCGGCTGTAATTAATAAAAGGGTGTTTCGCAGAGATGCGGATACCTTTTAAGGAGAAAAAATAATGGATAAAAACTTATGGGAAAAATCTGTCGCGTTTCATGGACATCACTGTCCTGGTTTGGCCATTGGCGTGCGGGCCTCAGTCGAAGCGCTTAAAGCACTGGCAATTGATTTCTCCCGGGATGAAGAAGTCGTCTGCGTGGTCGAAAATGATGCCTGTGGGGTAGACGGTGTTCAGGTGATTACCGGATGCAGCGTCGGCAAAGGAAATCTTATTTTTCGAAACCGCGGGAAACAGGCGTTTTCATTTTTTAACCGAAAAACCGGCAAGAGCATCCGGCTGGTACTTAAAGACTTGCCTGACATGGAACGGGATGAAAAGGAAGCTTATCTTCTTAATGAACCGGATGCGCATAAAATATTTGATTTCAAGACCCCGAGTTATCAACTTCCGGAAACAGCCCGTATTTTTCAGAGTGTGATCTGTGAAGTATGCGGAGAAAAAACAGCCGAACCAATGATTCGTCTGGAAAATGGAAAAAAATGCTGTCTGGATTGTGCAACTCCCTACACCCGGGGTTTTTAAGCAGATCATCACAAGCACGACTATTCTTCAATGTGAATGGTGGTGCTTTTTTTACGCGTCTTTTGAAAAATAAAAATGAGATTATTTGTTGCAATTAATAAAACTTGGTGGTATACTTGCATATAAATACAAAAGGAGTGAATAAATATGAACAATACGATAAAAACGGCGGAGGCCTGTTTTCTGAACACATACAACCGTTATCCCCTGGTTATAGATCAAGGGAAAGGTGTTTACCTCTATGATGACGCAGAAAAAAAATATCTTGATTTTGCAGCTGGCATCGGAGTGTTTGCATTGGGATATGATAATGCAGCGTATAATAATGCATTGAAACAACAGGTGGATAAAATAATCCATACATCCAATTTATTCTACAACAAGCCATCGGCAGATGCGGCAGAGAAGTTTGCAAAAGTTTCGGGAATGGAGAAAGTGTTTTTCACCAACTCGGGAACAGAAGCGATTGAAGGCGCGATCAAGCTTGCCCGCAAGTATTATTTCAAGAAAAACGGCACAGCAGAAGGTGAGATCATTGCCATGAAGCATTCCTTCCATGGACGCAGCATGGGGGCTTTGGCGGTCACCGGGCAGCCCAAATATCAGGAGGCCTTTGGTCCGATGATTCCGAACATTAAATTTGCCGAGTTTAATAATCTGGAAAGCGTGAAAGCGGAAATAAACGAAAAAACCTGCGCCATTCTGCTTGAGACCGTTCAGGGTGAAGGCGGCTTATATCCTGCGACCGAAGCATTTCTGACCGGGGTTGAAGCGCTCTGCAAAGAAAATGGCTTGCTGCTGATGCTTGATGAAATTCAATGCGGAATGGGACGTGTTGGCGAGATGTTTGCTTACCAGGCTTATGGTGTTATGCCGGATGTTATCGCTTCGGCAAAAGCCCTTGGCTGCGGGATTCCAGTGGGGGCATTTGCCGCTCGCGGCGAAGCGGCAGACGTACTGGAACCGGGAGATCACGGGACGACATATGGATTTAATCCGCTGGCAGGTGCCGCTGTCAATGCCGTACTGGATATTTATGAGCAGAAGAAGCTGGTGGAACATGTCAAAGAAGTCAGTCAATATCTGGAAGAAAAATTAGACAGCCTGGTGACAAAATATACCTGGATCAGCGAGCGCCGCGGAAAAGGACTGATGCAGGGACTGGAATTGGATCATCCCGCAAACAAATATATCATAAAAGCTCAGGAGTTGGGATTGATCATCGTGACAGCCGGTGCCAACGTGATACGCTTCCTGCCGCCGTTGGTCATTGAGAAAGAGCATGTCGATGAAATGATTGGCATTCTGGAATGCTGCTTGACTGAAGTTGAGTGAAAATCGTTGATTGAGGAATAGTGAAAGCAAATCGGCCATGAGCCAAACGAACTTATTTATTCGCTTGGTTCATGGCCGAAAATGATATAAAAGACTTGCATAGAACAAAGAAATCAAAAATTCAGAGAATCAAAGAATTCTGTGACGGTATCATCCATAGCAGCGAGGAGGGCTTCAATTCCCGCTAATTTTACCGAGTAATGCATTTCCACGCCAACTTTTCTGTTTTCCAGTATTCCAGCCTCCTTAAGAATTTTTAGATGCTGAGAAGTGTTTGCCTGGCTGAATTCGAAATGTCGGTTGATTTCGCAGACACAACGCGGTTCGCCAAGCAGGAATTTTACGATCTGCAGGCGGATGGGATGGCCGAGAGCCTTGAAAATTTTAACTGAAACGTCTTCTGGATTCATTTTGACCTCTTTTAATTATTTTGCGCAGCTACAGAAAACCAAAGGAATGATTATTCATTCAACTGGAGCCTGTTATAAACTGCAGAGAAACTGCGTTGCGCAATGCTTGCAGTTTATAAACATATTATAATCAATTTGTTGGGAAAAGGCAATCTGGTTTAATTACGAGAATTTAATTCCCTTCATCTGATTTTCAAAATTAAAATCACAAGAAGCAGAAACCATTTCTGCCCAAGTAGAAAATTTTGAGTTTTTATCGACCAGTAAATCAAGGTCAACCTCAGGAATAGACTGGTAATCAAGCTGCGTTTTTGCCGTAAAACCGCCTGAATTCAAGAATGCTTCAAGATCGGGGAATCCCGTGTAGTTTTTAATGAAAGCGCGTGAGAGGTAGGTTTTAATAATGGCAACGTCTTCATTGATAGGTTCATCAGATGCGTCAACCGATGATTTTTTAACATTTCCGAATTTTTCTCTTTAAGTGACATAATAAGAACCTCCTAAAATTTTGTGTTTCTATATTTATAATAAGCTATCCTTTGCTTTGTTTTAACAAAGCAAATTGAATCAATACATCACGGGAAACCTTGATAACATTATAATCAATTCCTTATAGAAAAGCAATTATTCTTTGATATTTGGCAAAGTTTCTATAAAATGATCTGGTCTCTTTTTACGTAATTATAGACTTTGTTTTATGATTAAAAAAAGCTTGACAATAACAGAGAGT
>NZ_WJBC01000024.1 GCF_014284475.1 Acetobacterium fimetarium
GAGCCGCTGCTTTGCTGCAAAAATCAAACTTCAGTCAAACATTACATTATTTTCTTCCGAATCATCACTGGGGTGGAAATAATTTGAGTCTGGCTATTTAAAATGGGTGTTTTTGACACTCTAACCAATTATTATAAAAAACTGGATTTCGATGACAAGTGGATTGATATCGATGAATTGATTGGCAAAGCTATTTGCCCGCGTGATTGATTTCAGAAGCAATTTTACAGCGGTCCACAGCGAAGGTGTGGCGGCTGTGGCCAGGCGGCTGGCGCAGCTTTCGAAATGCGATGAAATGACCTGCAAAAAAATTCTGGCAGCCGGTTATGTCCATGATATCGGGAAATTGATGGTGCCAGCGGAAATTCTCGAAAAACCGGGTAAATTGTCGGAAGAGGAGTTTGCCGTTATCAAGGGGCATACCTACTATACCTATGTTTTGCTGGATCAGGTAAAGGGGCTGGAAGAAATCAATGCCTATGCTTCCATGCATCATGAACGGTTGGATGGAACAGGGTATCCCTTTAAATTAAAGGGTGAAGAGTTGTCACTGGGGTCGCGAATTATGGCAGTAGCCGATGTTTTTACAGCCTTAACGGAAAACAGACCCTATCGCAAGGGAATGCAGAAGGATGCAGTAATCGAAATTCTCAGAAATATGGCTGATGACAATAAGATCGATAAAGAAATAGTGGAAACGCTGATCACCCACTATCAGGAAGTGACCAGAACCCGGATAAAAAAACAAACCAAAGCGAGAAAACGCTATAAAGACTTTAAACTGGCGTTGGAAGAGGAAGATCGGATGGAAATACAGAGAGGCAGAACTCATGAAATTAACGAATAATATCAAAGATACTGCACTGATTTTTGAAGGCGGCGGAATGCGGGCCAGTTACAGTGCCGGTTTTTTGAATAACCTGCTGGAGAATGAAATTTATTTTGATTATGTTGCCGGGATATCCGCAGGCTCCAGCCACAGCATCAATTATTTATCCCGGGACAGAAGTCGTGCCAAACGCTCTTTTGTGGATCTGGTTTTAGATCCCGAATTTGGTGGCTGGAAATCCTTTTTCAAAGGGGAAGGCTTTTTTAAATCTGATTATATTTATGAAAAGACATCCGAACCAGGCGCTTCGCTGCCTTTTAATTTTGATAAATTCATGGCTAATCCGGCCCAGCTACGCATCGGTGTTTTTGAGCGGGACAGGGGCGAAGTGGTTTATTATACCAAGGACGATATCCAGTCATTGGAGGATTTGGTGAAAATTGTTCGTTCGTCATCTTCCATGCCGATTTTCATGCCGCCAACTTATTATAAGGAGCATTATTATGTTGATGGCGGCCTGGGCGGAGGGATTGCCCTGGACATTGCCAAAAAGGATGGATTTGAGAAATTCTTTGTTGTGCTCACCCGTGAAAAAGGCTACCGAAAAAGTCCGATGAAATTGAAAAGAACGATAAAAACCTATTACCGCAGACATCCCAAAGTGGCAAAAGCGATGCTGAACCGTCATATCATCTACAATCAGACGCTGGATGAACTTGAAGCGCTGGAACGGGAAGGAAAAGCCTTCCTTGTTTACCCGGAAACCATGCCGGTATCCAATCGGGAGATCAATTTTGATAAGTTGTCAAGAAGTTATCGGCTGGGATACGCCCAGGGCAAGCGGGATTTGCCCCAATGGAAAGAATTTCTGGGAATGGATCAAGTCTGATTTCAGTATGTCCACAAAATGGTAAAAAACAGTGCCGCAAAACAGCAAAGAGCTGGATTGCGGCACTGCATTTTTTAATCAGACCACTTTTTTAATGACAGGGGCAGACCACTGGTTGTTGAGAACTGAATTTTGCGGCAGATAGATCCGCAGAAAGAGATGAAAATCATCATTTGAAACCGGAAGCCAGTTACTCAGCTTTGATGCATCAGGGGCAGTGGACTGAACAAAAATATCCAGTGATCCGTCTTCATTCAAGGTGAATCCGCTCCGGTCGTTGATGCAATAACGGTTCAATTCATTATTGATGAGAAAATTATCGCTATTATAGGCAGTGATGGACCAGAAGCCATTTTCCTGGGTGGGTGGCAGGGCGTCTTTATCAAAGTGAATGGTGTAGGCGTTGCTGCCATTTAGCGTTTCACCATTGCTGTCTTGATAAGCTTTCGGGTAAACGGCAACAGAGGCGGGATTTACGGCAATGCCATTGATGGCAATCAAGGCCCGGAATTCGTATTCCGTCCCGAATTGGGCAATTGGTTCGCCGAAATAACTCCAGCTGCCAAGAGCTACAGAAAACTCAGCACAGTCCGATGCTAAAACGCCGGTGAGATTGGTCACCATGGTTTTCCATTTCTCAGAAGCATTGTCCCCGAGCACAGCGGAATCAAAAGTGCATCCCGGACCGACATTGATGCTGTTTAAAGCTTTCATTAAAGGCGCATCCGCAGCCGTCGGAGGATTATCGACCATCAGCTGGTTGGCTGTGTCAAAGAATTCTTGCGGCGTCATCGCATTGACATAAGTGATCGGGACAAAATCGTTTTCCGGATCATCGATGCCGGTTGGCGGGGTATAGGGCGCGCCGGAGAGGTAGGCATCCAGCGGAAGCAGCTGCATCTGATTCTGGATAGCATAGACATTGTCCAGATCAGCGTCGCCGTTGCAAACAACACGGATCAGAACCCAGCTAAGATTGGTGGGCAGGGAAACCTGTTTCATATTGTCAGGGACGGTACCTTTGTAATTGGGGCCGGTAATCAGATAGGTCTGTTGCTCCTGAGTATCGCCACCAGAGCCGAGAATGGATACCGCGTTGGTGTATGCATCCATGACTTCAACCGAACAGAAGCGGTCTGTTTGGGGTTTGACGTAGACCATGGCCGTTTCAGAAAGATCCAGAAAAGCCTGGGAATAGATGGTGTCGACATTGGGGGTCACGATATCTTTTGATGCAGCTGTCGCAAGGCCTTTGGCGTGAATCAGCTGATTGATGGGAGCCCTGGTATTACTGGGCGCGACGGTATTTGTCATCGCTTCCATCGTTGCATTCACCAGAACAAGGGGCAGACAGTAAACGTAAGCATCCGATACCGTCTGCCATATATCGGTTTCCGCTGTCTTAGAAGCAGGTTTCTCGGTACAGCCTGAAAGCGTTGTTGACAGCAAGCATAAGGCGATAATCAGGGCTAAAGTTTTTTTCATTAGATCATTCCTTTCCAACCATAATTAATAAAAAAATTATATCACATTCAAGGGTGCATTGGAGTAAAGAAAGTTAGAATTTGAGAAATAATTTAAATAAAATTCGCCGGCACAATCAATGACTGGTTGATCAATGAAAGGTTCTTAAGAATTCTATTTGACAAGATCCTTTAAAATGGATAAAGTATTTCTGATAAATACTACTAAATGATGACAAACAGAAAGGGGAGTGCAGATGATTGAAAAATTGACTTTGTTTGGTTTAACCAGGCAGGAAGCGACCATTTACATCAATCTTTTTCAAAATGGAGCGTCCAATGGATATGAAGTGGCCAAGGCGACTGGTATTTCACGATCAAATGTATACAATGCGCTTGCCGGCCTGGTAGAAAAGGGGGCAGCCTACTTGATGGAAGGGGCTTCCAGCAAATATATCGCCGTGCCGATTGAAGAATTTTATCATAATAAACTGCGGGCAATGTCAGAGGCAAAAGAATTTTTGCAAAAAAACTTAATTGCGGCTGAAGATGCAACAGATGGTTATATTACGATTGACGGCTGTGTGCACATAAAAGATAAGATGTTCAATATGCTTGATCAGGCAGAAAAAAGGATATACATTTCTTTACCGTTTCAATATTTGGAAGAAATCAGAGATAAATTAGAAAAACTGATTAAAAACAGGATCAAGGTCGTTGTGATAACAAACGAAGGTTTTTATTTGCCGGGTGCGGAAGTTTATCTGGCAGAAAAAAGAGATAAACAAATACGGCTGATTGTGGATTCAACCTACGTTTTAACAGGTGAATTCTCCGGAAGTGACGACGATACCTGCCTGTATTCCGGGCAAAAGAATTTTGTCAATGTTTTTAAGGAAGCGCTTAGAAATGAAATTAAGTTAATTGAATTGGGAAAAATCAATGAATGAATTGGTTTTGAGCCGATACTTCAGTTCAAGGGTTGGGTTAATTCTTAAATTATATTGTTTTCTGGCTAAATTGCGTTTAATGAGTTATACTATACAGAGAAGTTATGCATCAGAATTCTAAGGTGCAGACAAAAGGACGTGCAGATTGACGCAGACAAGGGGACGTTTTTCGTTTGTCTTTTCTTCAAAGAAGACAACGACATGTCCCTTTGTCTGTGTTTTTCTCTGTTTCCAGGAGGAGAATTTATTTTATGAACAATATTGAAGGAATGAAAAAGATAATTGCAGAGAAAAAGCAACAAAGTGCGCAACAGGGCGTAAAAGGTGAGAAACCAAATAAAAAAAAGATTAACAATCGAAAGGCAATTAAGTCGACAAAACGGGGCGGATTTTTTGATAAATAATCCGGCATCGGTAGAGATTATCAATTGCATTTATTAATTGCATATATTATTGCATATCATCAAAGGGTTTATCATGCATAAGTTACTACCATAAAATCAAAAGGAGATATTATTATTGTTATTTGAAAATTTAAATATTATTGAGCCAATTCAGAGGGCTTTAAAATCTGAAGGATACACGGAAGCAACACCAATCCAGACAGAGGCTATTCCGCAACTGTTAGAGGGATCTGATTTGTTGGGCTGTGCTCAGACAGGCACGGGAAAGACAGCTGCTTTTGCGATACCCATTTTACAAGGCCTTTCATACGAACAGAGAAATCTAAAAGGAAACAGACCCATCAAGGCACTGGTGCTTGCACCGACAAGAGAACTTGCGATTCAAATCGCAGACAGCTTTAAAGCCTACGGAAAGCATCTGGGATTAAGAACGCTGGCGATCTATGGTGGCGTATCCCAGCATCCCCAGACCAATGCGCTGGGTAAGGGAATTGATGTTCTGGTAGCTACCCCGGGGCGACTGCTTGACCTGATTAACCAAAAATACATCCGTCTGGATCAGATCAAGTATTTTGTACTGGACGAAGCAGATATGATGCTAGATATGGGAATGCTTCAGGATGTGAAAAAAATCCTCAAGTATGTTCCGGTGGTGCGACAAAATATGCTCTTTTCAGCGACAATGCCGACGGAAATCGCTAAATTAGCCGGCAACATTTTAAAAAATCCGGTAAGAATAGCCATCACACCGGTGTCTTCAGCAGTTGAAGTCATCGAACAATCCGTTTATTTTGTGAATAAAAGCAATAAGACCAATCTGTTGATTCATCTGCTCAAAGACAAATCCATTTCTTCGGCACTGGTGTTTTCAAGAACAAAACATGGTGCCGATAAAATTGTGAAACTGCTGGTCAGAGCCGGATTTCAGGCTCAGGCGATTCATGGCGATAAATCCCAGAATGCCAGACAGATGGCGTTGAATAACTTCAAACAGGGAAAAACCAGAATACTGGTGGCAACAGATATTGCCGCCCGCGGTATCGACGTTGAAGAATTATCACATGTCTTTAATTACAATTTGCCCGAAGTTCCGGAAACTTACGTTCATCGAATCGGACGGACCGGACGAGCCGGCCTTGGCGGAATGGCCATTTCTTTCTGCGATCAGGATGAAAAGCCGCTATTGGCAGATATACAAAAACTTATATCAAAAGCAATTCCTGCTGTTGAAGGCCATCCTTTCCCTCTGATAGAAATGCCATCAGAATTAAAAGTCGTGCCGTCGCGTCGGGGAGCAGGTCCAAAAACAGACTCATCAAGACACCGAAGAGGAACGGCAACCAGCTCTTCAAAGAATAAAACAAGAAAAAATAATGAACAACGTTTCTATTCTAAAAACAATAAAGCAAAATAATCGTGATCCTGATTTAATTGGCGCCCTTTATAAGGGGCGTCTTTTTTTTATGAAAAGAAGTGAAAATTCATCAAAAACAAACTCACAGCAATGATGCCTTTTCTCAAATCGGGGTATGAAGAAAATATAATCTCTGAATAATGGGAAAGGAAGTGCTTTTTGTGAAATTCTTAGAAAGGCTCCGGGAAAAACTCAGCGGGTTCTATAATGCCATATCCCGCTATCCGGCCACTGTTTTTTTTCTGGTGGCAGCCGCGGTTGTTAATGCCGTCGCGATTAATCAGAATGTTGACTATTACAAGTTTCTTCTGACTTTTGCAGTAGGTGCCTGTCTTGGATTTACATGCCAGGCGGTTTGGGAACGATTCTTTGAAAAAAACTCATATCGGATTATTTTGATGAGTGTTGGTCTGCTTTTGACGATTGGCTATTACCTTATTGTTAATCATTACACCAGCACTGGCTGGGAAACAGCAATCAGGACATCGGTGGCTATTTTTGCTCTTGCCATCGCTTTTATCTGGGTACCGGTGATTAAAAGCACCGTGAGTTTTAATGAAAGCTTCATGGCGGCATTTAAGGCATTCTTTAATTCGCTGCTTTTTTCCGGTGTGCTTGTAGCGGGAATAATCCTGATTCTGACAGCGATTGATCTGCTTCTTTTCAGGGTTCCTGAAAAGTCATACATCCACACCTTAAGTGCTATTTCGATTCTCTTCGCACCAATCTATTTTTTATCGCTTATTCCGGTTTACCCGGGGGAGTCTGATAAAACCAGAGCGCCAGAGGAAATAGAGCGACAACAGGAAAAAATCAGAAGAGCGTGTGCCTGCCCGAAATTCGTCGAGGTTCTGATCTCTTACATCATCATTCCGCTACTGGCAATCTACACGGTCATTCTTGTGATTTACATTGCTACCAACATCACCGGAGAATTCTGGACCGATAATCGACTTGAACCGATGCTTGTCGGATTTGCCATTGCCACCATCCTTGTCTATATTCTTGCCAGCAGACTGGAAAATAAATTTGCCGGGTTTTTTAGGAAGATTTTCCCCAAGGTACTTGTTCCCATTGTGCTGTTTCAAATTGTGTCTTCGGTCCTGAGAGCCATGGATACCGGAATGACCTGTGGACGTTACTATGTCATTCTATTTGGTATCTTTGCAGTCGTTTCGGGGATTCTTATGAGCTTTTTGCCGGTGCAAAAAAATGGTATTATTGCAGCATTGCTGATTGGCTTTTCGGTCATCTCCATCATTCCGCCGGTGGATGCCTTCACCGGAAGCCGGATCAATCAGGAGGAAAGACTCAGAAATGTATTGACTCAAAACAATATGCTTCAGGGCGATCAGATTACACCCAATGCTGCTCTCGCAGAAGAAGATAAACAGGTTATTTCCAGTACCATGAATTATCTCATCATGATGGAATATACAAAAGACATTGCATATCTGGGAGAAGGTTTTGATCCCGATAAAGATTTCTATGATACTTTCGGTTTTTACCGTTATGAAGAAAGCCTGTATGGGCAATCGTCAGTTTATCTGTTTCTTGATCAGCAGTCACCGATCAACGTTGAGGATTATGATGTCTTTGTTGTCGTGAACTTTTATTACCAGGAAGATAATCCAGCGCCAGAAGTCTGCAGTTTTGAAAAAGCCGAAAAAACCTATACGCTGTCAAAAAGCGCAACGCCGGAACCGGGGATGCTCCGGTTGACCGATAAAGAGGGACAGGAACTCATCAGCATTAATATGCAGGATGTTTTCGATCATTTTGATACCTCAGCCAGTGGCAATTACCAGATCAATAAAGAAGCCATATCGGCGGAAAAGGCGACAGTCACTCAGGAAAATGACAGAGTCAAGATCTCGCTTGTGGCGGTAAACCTGAACATAGATAAATCCAACACCAGCCAGCTTTACAGTGGCGACTTTTATACTCTGATTAAAATCAAATAAAATAAAGAGTTGTCGTGCAGATGAACAAAAAAGTGCCAGGGATTGATGAAATCCGCAGGCACTTTTTTGTGTTGCGAAAGCAAATAAAATAAGCTGCTGCAATGATTAGAAAAAGGCCGTTTAATATCAAAATATGTATTAAACGTATTCAATATAGATAAACTAAGGCATTAGTTACAGCATAAGCATACTAGATTCGTAATAAACAAACAAAATATTAAATGCGTGTAAAAAAGTATTGACGTTCCTTTGCAATAATGCTATACTGAACGCATATTAAATATACGCGTATAGTTGCAAACCCAAGGAGGCAAGAAATGATTATTATTGGAGAAAAAATTAACGGCGCCATTCCTTCCACCGCGAAGGCGATTGCGGCCAAGGATGCCGAATTCATTAAAAATCTGGCCATCAAACAGGCCGAAGCCGGTGCCGATTATATCGATGTCTGTGCATCAGTGGATGATGATATTGAGCTGGAAACCATGAAATGGCTGATCGACATCGTCCAGGACGCCACCGATGTGCCGATTGCAGTGGACAGCCCCAATGTCTATACCTGCATCGAATCGATGAAATACTGTAACAAACCGGGCCTGTTCAACTCCGTATCGCTGGAAGGCGATAAGGTTGATGCGGCCTTTAAAGTCATTGCCGATACCAAATGGGAATGCGTGGCGCTGCTCAACAGCGACAAGGGAATTCCCAAAACCGCCAAAGACCGTCTCGATGTATTTGCCGATTTAATGGCAAAATGCAAAGAATACAAGATTGATCCATCCCGGATGCACATCGATCCCTTGATTGAAATGCTGTGTACCTCGGAAGAAGGCATCAGCATGGTCACAGAAGTTATCACGGAAATCAAGAAACAGTATCCGACGATCCATGTCACCGGTGCGGTCAGCAATATTTCCTTCAACCTACCGGCTCGAAAAATCGTCAATCAGGCCTTTGCCGTCCTGGCCATGAACGCCGGCATGGACAGCTTCATCCTGGATCCGCTGAATCAGGATCTGATGGGCATGCTGTTCGCGACCGAAGCCCTGTTGGGTGAAGATGATTACTGCATGGAATATATCGGCGCCTACCGCGAAGGAATCTTCGGTCAGAAAAAATAACCGCCGCTTAAACGTCACACAGCGTTTGAGGTTTATCAGACTTTGTGAGATCTGTAGGGGCGAATATTATTCGCCCGTCACCGTTTGTTTTAAGTACTCACGTTTGCGGGCGGGTAGTACCCGCCCCTCCAGGATGTGATATAAAAAACAAACGTTGTACCGATCGTTTGAGAAATAATAAATTAAAGAGAAAATAGGAGAAAACAAAAATGTCAAAAATTGAAGATGTAAAAGTATTAGTAGAAACAGGAAAATCAAAAAAAGTTGCCGCAGCAGTACAGGAAGCACTGGATGCCGGCGATAAAGCACAGGACATCCTGGATGCCATGGTTGCCTCAATGGGCGTTGTCGGCGATAAATTCTCAGCCGGCGAAATCTTCGTACCGGAAATGCTGATCGCCGCCAAAGCGATGTCAAAAGGGGTTGAAGTACTGAAACCAGTGATGGCAGGCGACACATCAAACTCTTTGGGAACCTGTATCATGGGAACCGTTGCCGGGGACCTTCATGATATCGGTAAAAACCTGGTTATCATGATGCTGGAAAGCTCCGGATTTGACATGGTTGACCTCGGTGTCGACGTACCGGCAGCAAAATTTGTCGAAGCTATTAAAGAAAACAACAATGTTGTTCTGGTAGCTTGCTCTGGCCTTTTGACCACCACCATGCCAGCCCTGAAAGAAGCCGTCCAGACCATCAAAGCCGCTTATCCAGAAATGAAAGTCATCGTTGGTGGCGCACCCGTTACGCAGGAATATGCCGATGAAATCGGTGCTGACGGATACGCTCCGGATGCCGGCAGCTCGGCAGTTAAAGCGAAAGAAATCATCGGCGCTTAATAAGAGCATTAACATATTCATAAAAGCAACTAAATCCTATTCAGAACAAATCGAAAAATATGACAAATTGGTAATTGCGAAGCAGCGATGCTTTGCAATTACCAAACATGATAATAAAGAGGAGAAATCAACATGTTAACTGCAAGACAGAATTTAATGGAAACGATTAAAGGCGGTAAACCAGATCGCTTTGTCAATCAATACGAATATTTAGACATCATCATGGAAGCAACAATAATGGTTGGCAATATGCCCATGTTTCCTGGAAATACAGGAAAAGATGCCTGGGGTGTTACCTGGAACTGGCCGGAAGGTCAGATCGGTGGATTTCCAATGCACGATGATGAACATAAGGTTCTGAAAGACATTACCGAGTGGAAAAAATATGCCAAAAAACCGGTTATTCCAACAGCAGATGAAGTATGGGCTCCAGCTATTGCCCATGCCAACGCAATTGATCGCAAAGAAAAATTTGCCGCTATCTTTTTTGCACCAGGTCTATTTGAAATGACGCACCATCTGATGGGCATGGAAGATGCTCTGATGAATTTCTATGAAGAACCGGAAGCGATGCATGAACTCATTGATTACATCGTTGACTATGAGCTGGAATATGCAAAAATTGTAATTGACAAAGTCCATCCGGATGCACTTTTCCATCATGATGACTGGGGTAGCCAGATCTCGACCTTCCTGGCACCAAAAATGTTTGAAGAATTCTTCCTTCCAGGTTACAAGAAAATATACGGATTTTATAAAGCCAACGGCGTCGAAATTGTTGTTCATCACAGTGATTCTTTTGCAGCAACGCTGGTTCCTTATATGATCGAAATGGGTATGGATATCTGGCAGGGTGTTATGAAAACAAATAATATTCCTGAACTGATCGAGCAGTATGGCGATAAAATCACTTTCATGGGCGGGCTTCACAGTGGAGAAATAGATTTTCCCGGATGGACACCGGAAATCTGCGCAGAACAGGTTGAAAAGGCCTGTAAAACCAATGGCAAAAAATTCTATATTCCCTGTTTGACTTCAGGACTGCCGATGAGTAATTTCCCCGGGGTATATGATGAAGTAAGTAAACAGATTGACAAATTAAGCAAAGAACTATTTTAATCGAATTTATAATAAAACAGGTTCCCTTTCCGGAAAACAGTTAACCTATGAAACTGTTTTCGGTCAGGGAACTTTTTGTTTTCACACAATAAACACAATAATAACATTCAGAAGACAAACTATCAAATTATAATTTAGAAGTAATGGATTAATCATTGCCATTATTTATTTGCTGGTTAACATAGTTAAAATTAATAAGATGAAATGAGGTCTTTGTTAGGTCAAAATGCACAATCGTTTACACTGCGTTGTGATGCGAAATAAAGCAGACTGAGGCGAAAGAATGGGTTGCGTTTCATTAGAAAGCTGTACATTTGCAAACAAAAAAAGTGAGTTTTATAAAAAAAAATGTTCTATTAATTATGTTTATGTAGTAAAATGGAAACGGCAAAAAAACTGAAAGTGTGGCTATACAAAACTCAATCTGAATACTGTAAAAGTCTAGAAACTAATTAAGTGACGATTGGTATTTGGGTTGATAAAAATAAACAGTATAAATTGATTTTTGAATATGCAAAAAGGGGTAGATGTAAAAAATATGACAATAACGTTATTGGATTTTATCAACAGTATTATTAGTGACCCGGCACTGTTGATTATTGTAGTCTTGACTCTCGGGGTTATTCTGGTAAACGGCTGGACCGATGCGCCGAATGCCATAGCCACCTGTGTATCCACAAGATCAATGGCGCCTAGAAAAGCAATTTTGATGGCGGCGATCTTTAATTTCCTGGGTGTTTTTGTAATGACCACAGTCAATGCGACGGTTGCCCAAACAATTGCGAATATGGTTGATTTCAGCGGCAATTCCGGTGATGCTATTATCGCTTTGTGCGCAGCTTTATTTGCCATCGTGATATGGGCTACAGCCGCGTGGTTTTTTGGAATTCCCACGAGCGAGAGTCATGCGCTGATCGCCGGGATATCTGGAGCCGCGATTGCACTGCAGGGTGGTATTGGTGGAATTAACGGCGCCGAATGGATTAAGGTTCTCTATGGTCTGGTCACGTCTACCCTCTTGGGTTTTGGCTTCGGTTTCCTGGTGTCAAAAGTTGTGATGGCAATCTGCAAAAACATGTCGCGACAAAAAACGTCAGTATTTTTCCAAAAAGGACAAGTTGGTGCTGGCGCAGCTATGGCTTTCATGCACGGTGCTCAGGATGGACAGAAATTCATGGGGATATTCATGCTCGGTATTTTTTTGGCAGAAGGAAGTGCGGATGCATCGAATTTTGTCATTCCGATTTGGCTGATGGTTTTGTGTTCACTGGTAATGGCTCTGGGTACATCAATGGGTGGTATGAAAATCATTAAAACAGTTGGCATGGAAATGGTAAAATTGGAGTCTTATCAAGGCTTCAGTGCGGATCTTGCGGCAGCAAGTTGTTTATTGCTATCATCTGTCTGGGGGTTGCCAGTAAGCACAACCCATACAAAGACAACTGCCATCATGGGTGTGGGGGCTGCAAAACGATTTTCCTCTGTTAACTGGTCAACGGTGAAAGAGATGGTTTTAGCTTGGGTATTAACCTTTCCGGGATGCGGATTAGTCGGTTTTTTAATGGCCTGGATTTTTATGAAGATATTCTAAAGAAGGAGTCAAAATGTCAAAAAAAAGCAAAACAAAGGGTTATAATTATTACAAAGAATTTACGGTCGTTGCCAATTTGATACTGAAAGCATCAGAACTGCTCAATGAAACATTGCAGGATTTCAATGTTAAAGATTTAGAAAAAAGGCTAGTAAAACTGCATGAGATCGAGCGTAACGCAGACGAACAGAAGTATGAGATGATGAGCTATATGTATAGCGATTTCCTGCCACCAATCGAGCGGGCAGACATTATCGATTTGGCATGCGCGCTGGATACGATCATTGATCTGATGGAAGACATTTTGAAATACATCGACATGTATCAGGTTCCGAAGATAACGCCTGAAATGCTGGAATTCATGAAGATAATTGCTAAATCTTCTGAGAAAATACAGGAAGCAATCAAGGATTTGAAGAATTTCAAAAAACCGAAAGTCCTTAATGAAGCAATTATAGCGATTAATCGCTACGAAAATGAAGGGGATGATTTGTACGTGAAATCGATCAAAAAACTCTTCATTGAGAGAAAAGATCCCCTTGAAACGGTTGCGCTGACAAGAATCTATGATTATTTCGAGAAAAGCTGCGATTCCTTTGAGGATGCAGCAGATATCATTTCAAGTATAATTCTTAAAAATTCGTAATTGTAACAAGAAAGTAGTACAAGATGACAAGTGAAATTTTTCACTTGTCTTTTATTTTTGTATTGGTGCAGAGCGATCGATTATTTTTATTGTAAGGTGATGGACATTAGTTATTATTATCAAAAATATCCGATTTCTGTTAAAAAGGAGTTAAAATGAAACGAGTGACATTTGGAGTATTTGCCCATGTCGACGCAGGAAAAACAACTTTTTCCGAAGAGTTGTTGTACCACGTGGGAGCCATTAGACGCAAAGGACGGGTGGATCATGGGGATACGCTGCTGGATGCCGATGAAATTGAGCGCAAACGGGGGATCACCGTGTTTGCCAATCAGGCGACCTTTACTTATGAAGCGTCTCACTATACATTGATCGACACGCCGGGGCATCTTGATTTTTCGGCCGAAGCCGAACGCATGCTGACTGTTCTGGATGCCGCGATTCTGGTAATTTCAGCGACAGACGGGGTTCAGGCTCATACCCTGACGCTTTTTCACTTGATTCAGAAGGCCGGCATTCCATTGTTTTTGTTTATCAACAAGTGTGATATGGTTTTGTCGCTTGATAACCTGTATTTTGAACTGTCTGATAAGCTCAGTCATGATATACTGCCCATTGACACCAAAGTATCCAGCGAAGAATGGCTGATGAATGAGGAAGCTTTACTGTTTTTAGCGGATCGGGATGATGATTTCATGCTCAAGTATCTGGAGGAAAACGCGACGCGGCAGGAAAAAACAGCAGGGTTCAGAACGCTGATCAGAAAGCAAAAACTAATTCCAGTTATGGCTGGATCAGCTTTGAAGGGCGAAGGCATCGAAGAATTCTGGAGGTTTTTTGACTGGCTGGTACAGACAGATTATGCTGATCAGGCCGACGAACCCTTTACCGGATGCGTCTATAAAATTCGATATGACGATAAACAGACCCGGATAACCTATGTGAAAGCAATAAGCGGAAAACTGCGGCCCAGAGATGAACTGGTCACCAAAAAGAATGGCGAGATCCATCCGGAAAAGGTGAATGAGCTTCGTTTCTATAACGGCAATGCCTATACTCAGGCGGAAGAAGTGCAGGCTGGCGATGTCTTTGGCATCACCGGACTGAAATATCCGGAATACGGAACGACTTTCGGCGATGAAGATGCCCGGCTGATGATGCATTTCAAACCGGCCTTTCAGGCCGAGATCCACTTTCCGGTTGGAACCGACAAGAACACCATTCTGCGAATATTAAGGATATTGGAAGAGGAAGAACCAGGCTACGCCGTTGAATATGATCACGCCAGGGATCTGATCTTTGTGAATGTGCTGGGGAAGATTCAGCTGGAAGTGCTGTCACAACTGGTGGAAAACCGCTATGGGTTAAAGGTGCAGTTAACGAGCCCGAAAATACTGTATAAGGAAACGATCGCTCATCCGGTGATGGGGTATGGCCATTTTGAACCGTTGCGCCACTATTCGGAAGTGAATCTTCGTCTGGAGCCGTTACCCCGGGGGAGCGGTATCGTATTTTGCAGCGAATGCTCTGTGGACATCCTGGATCCGAATTATCAGAATGCAGTTCATCGAAGTGTCTTTGAAAAAGAGCATAAAGGAGTATTGACCGGCGGTCCGTTAACCGATGTGAAAATGGTACTGGTTAATGGCCGTTCCCATACCAAGCACACGGAAGGCGGAGACTTCCGGGAATCAACCTGTCGCGCCATTCGTCAGGGACTGATGCGGGCGGAAAGCATTTTGCTTGAGCCCTATTATCATTTTGATTTTTTCATCCCGACGGAATTCCTGGGGCGGCTGTTCTCAGATATCCAGATGAATGCTGGTGAATTTTCACTTGCCAGTGATACCGGCGCATTGGCTCACGTCAGCGGGCGCGGTCCAGTTCAGACCTTTGGAGAATATCAGCAGGAGTTATTATCCTATACAAAAGGAAATGGATCAGTCTCCTTTATCTTTGACGGTTATGATCATTGTCATAATCCGGAAGAGGTCATAGCCGCGGCAGGTTATGATCCGGTTACCGATGTTGACAATCCAACGCATTCCGTTTTCTGTTCGCACGGAGCCGGTTTTACAGTGCCATGGGATCAGGTTCCGGATATGATGCATACGCTCATTACGTTATAGACCCAAAAAGCTGTCACTTCGGTGACAGCTTTTTAAAAGATTTCGGATTGCTTAGAATTTGATTTCTTTGAAACCGCCCTTCATATCGGCGATTTCCGCAACCGCGTCTTTCAGATAAAAAAGGCCAAGGGTACGGCCGGTTTCTTCATTATACATCGCTTTCAGATTGGGCATCACTTCAAAGGCCTTTGCAGTAACCGCAGCGCTTTCATCAAAAACGGCAGTGCCGCGCAGACGAATCCATTCCATTGTTTTGCTTGTGGTCGAGATTTCAACTGCGGCGTTTGCGGTCAGTTGGGCATAGCTTGGCTTGAATGTTCCAATTCCGAAATAGATTTTTCCATCAACCCCCATACAGAATCCCAGTGGGCGAACCTTTGGGGTGGTACCATCCACACTGGCCAGGTAAAATGGGCTGTTTTCCTGTAAAAAACTCAATACTTCTTCCATAATAAAAAAATCCTCCTTAGAATATAATGTATATTTACTATGTATTTACTACATGGTATAATTTTATGATTATAGGCGCTTGATGTCAATAACGCAAAAATAAATGGGTAGGTAAGAAAAAATGATTATAGAAGATAATGATTTGAAAAGGTCGGCTGCTGAGTGCAACAATAAAAACAGTATCTGTCCATGCGGGGAGAAATGTCCGCTATCAACGGCAATGGAAATCATTGGAGGCAAGTGGAAGCTTCAGATACTGTGTGCCCTTCAAATCGATGGACCGATTCGTTATAACGATCTGAAACAGAAAATAAATGGTATCACTAATACCATGCTTTCCAGCTCTTTGAAAAAGCTGGAAGCCGATGGGCTCGTCAGACGCAAACAATACAATGTGATGCCAGTGCGGGTGGAATATTCAACGACGGCCGCAGTGGATGATCTGGGGCCGATTTTAATGCAGCTGGGCAAATGGGCGAGCGACATGTCACGAAACAAGCAGGCTTTTGAATAAAGGCCGGATCTTTCAAACCTCTTTCAAAATGTGGATGCAGTATCATATTGATTGCTTTTAAATTCCAAATACGTTATGATTGAAGCTAAGAATTAACCGGAAAGAGGTATGGCTCATGAAACTTAAAAAGGGAATAGCATTCTTATTAATGATCGCTTTAATTGCTGCATCCTGTCCAGTGGGAGTATTGGCATCCAATGTGCAGCAAACGTCCAGCAAAGATACCATGGTGGTACAGAGTCTTGATGAAGTGGCGGATATTGATGAGAATTCGAATATCAATCAGCAGATCATCGTTATTTATCAGAATAACAGCTGCAAGATCAGCAGCCTTGGCCTGACAACTCAGGAAATCACCGGCGGCGAAACCGTATCGGATCGGGTGGACATCATCGAAGTCAAAGACGCGGCGAATGTGGACGCCATGGTCAATCAGTTATCGGAAAATCCGAATGTACTGATTGCGGAAAAAAACAGCTATATCCAGGTGTCGGCGCTTCCCAACGATGCAGAACTGTCTCAGGAATGGCAGTTCGAGCGAATCGGTGCGGATCATACCTGGAATAAGGTAAATAATTCTGCACCTGTTGTGGTGGCGGTTATCGATACCGGTCTCAATACCGACCATCCGGATATTAAAGGTAATTTTGTGTACGGCTATGACTACGTGGATGGGAGCGTCACAGCGATCGACAAGTCCGGTCATGGAACCATGGTCTGTGGCTGTATTTCTGCGGTTGCCAATAACAGCATCGGCATTGCCGGAATAGCCGGAAATGCCAACATCAAAGTTGCGCCTTACCGTGTCGGCGGCGTATCTGATGGGGATACCAATCTGGATGTGGGTTATGTCTGTGCTGCCCTGTATGATGCGGCATCCCGTCCCGAGGTAAAAGTAATTAACATGAGCTTTGGCGGGTATTTTGCCTCTTCAGCGCTCAGAACAGCGGTGGAAAATGCCTATGCCGCCGGCAAGGTGTTGGTTGCAGCGGCTGGCAATGAAGGCGAAAATGCCGAATACAGTGGCGAGTTTTCAAATCCCGCTTCATACAACAATGTCATTTCAGTTGGTGCAACAGACAATACCAATGCCATCGCTTCTTTTTCCCAGCACAACAGTCAGGTTGATCTATGCGCTCCGGGCAAACAGATTTATACGACCAATCATGATGGTGGATACCAAGCGGTTTCCGGCACATCCTTTGCCAGCCCGATCACGGCAGCCGCTTGCGCCGTGCTGATGGCTGCGGATTCGACACTGACAAACGCCAAGGTTGAGAAAATTCTCAAAGATACCGCGCTGGATTTCGGAGCGGCCGGAAAAGATGACTACTATGGTTACGGGATGATCCAGCTGGATAACGCTCTGGCTTCAGTAACACCCAATGTACCGTTAACGATTGACAGTTTTACGGCGGATAAAACACCCGGTCAATCGGTGGGCACACCGGTCACATTAACCGCATCAGCCAGCGGCGGTGCCGGTTCTTACACTTATGGGTTTTATTATGAGTTCAATGGTGAAACGACAACCATTCAGGATTACAGTACGGCCAGCACCGCTACCTTTACACCGACTATCCCGGGAATTTATACGCTTAATGTGGAAGTCAAGGATGGAAGCGGCACACTGATAAAAAAAGCCATTATTAATTTTGTGGTCAGGGAAGTGGCAGTCAAGACGACTTCAATCAGCTACCGGACGCATGTTCAGAGTGACGGCTGGCAGAATTATGTGACGGATGGTGCCCTCAGCGGAACGACAAACCGGTCGCTCCGGCTGGAAGGGATTGAAATAAAAACGAATACCCAGGGCTATGATCTCGGGGTGAAATATAAAACTCATGTTGAGAATATCGGCTGGCAGGACTATGTTGCGGATGGAACACTGAGCGGAACCACGGCAAGATCCCTTCGTCTGGAGGCCATTCAAATCGAACTGACCGGTGAAGATGCGGATTTGTTTGATGTCTATTATCAGGTTCATGCCCAGAACGTGGGCTGGATGGGATGGGCAAAAAACGGTGCCAGTGTCGGAACATCCGGTTTGTCCTATCGACTGGAGGGCATCAGAATTAAAATAGTACCGGCTGGAAGTGCCGCACCCGGTTCAACCGATACGCCTTATATCAGCAACTAGCTTTTGGGAGACAAGAAAAACGTTTTTCTGCCATCATTAATGATCACAGAAAAGCGTTTTTGTCTGTAAAAAAAGAGGCTGATTCAGGCCTCTAGACTTAAGTAATGGAGAGAGAAAATAATGATGATGGTTTTAATGTGCTTTTTTATCTATGGCTTTCTGGGCTGGTGCTGTGAGGTATGCTATGCAGCATTGATTCATGGAAAGTTTGTCAACCGGGGTTTCCTGAACGGACCATTGTGCCCGATTTACGGCTTCGGCGTGATTGCCGTCGTGTTTCTGTTGAATCCTTTCAAAGAGAATTTTGTTGTGTTGTTTTTGGGATCGGTGCTGATCACCAGTCTGATTGAGCTCACAGCTGGATTCGTTCTTGAGAAGATGTTTCATCAGAAATGGTGGGACTATTCGGACAAACCGTTTAATATTGGCGGCTATATCTGCCCCCTGTTTTCATTGATGTGGGGGATTGCCTGCATGGTGGTGGTCGATCGCATTCACCCTTTTGTAATCGGGGTAATCGATTTTGTGCCGAGCTTGATAGCCATGATCATTCTGGCAGTATTTGTCGTTTTGTTTATGGTTGATATGATTGAAACGGTTAAAACGATCCTCAAATTTAATAAAAAACTGGCGCGGATTGACGAATTGTCGGCGATGATTAAAAAGACATCAAACGAAATTGGTGAAAATCTTGCGACCAAAACCCTTGAGTTAGTCAATATGAAAGAAGAGATCGAAGTCAAAATGGAACAGAAGAAGAAGCTTTACGGAGAAGAAGCAGCCGCTCAGCTAGAGGCCAAAAGAGAAATGCTGGAACGCTATGAACAGACGCTCCGCGATCTGAAACAGGCAAGTAAAGAAATCCTGGAAACAAGTCCATTTGGAATGAAGCGACTGCTGAGTGCCTTTCCCAATATCAGCTCGACATACTATAATGAAGCGCTGAAAAGACTGAAGGAGTACAAATTGAATCGAACGGAACAGCACGATTCTGAAAATCATTGAATAGTTTTGGAAATAATTGTAAAAATGTGATATACTATGCATAAAACACATGCGGATTTTTGGGGTAATAAAAAAATGAATCATTCAGATGGGTGGTGACATCTATCGATCGATGTAAATTTTTGAAAGCCTCTGTTTTATCGAAAATTTTCAGAAGGGAGATCAGACATGGAAGTAATCAGTTTAGATGTTGCAAAACTTCAGGGAAATACAGCAACCGTCACGAAACAGGTCGAAAACACGGCAATAAAAGCGGACACAGAGGGCAATGGAGGTCAAAGTTCTGCGCGAGAGGTAAACAGTTATTATCGATACGATACAATGGAACTCAGTCAGAATTATCTGGAATACAAGACCAAAAGTGAAAACAGCGCCGTGCAAAGCGATACAAATCAATTGAACGCCCTGCCCGCGCAGGAAAAACCGTCAGCAGTGCCTCCGCAGCCAGCCGATGATGAAGCCTTGGCACTTGAAAATGAAGTGAGGACTTTACTGAATTTGGCTTCATATGATGGTGAATCGGAAAGTGTTTCAAACGACGAGACGTTGTCATCTTTTACAAATTCCGAGCTGAAAGGAATGCTGCAAGAGGGGAAGATAACCGTTGCCGAGTACAATACTGAAATAGAAAGCCGCGAGGAAGACAACCAGACGGGCGGCACTCAGGAGCAAGACAATAACGTCAAGCAGCCTCAGATGCAGAATACCAAGACCCAGAATGCTCAAAATCCAGGCATGGTCGCAAATCCAAGCATTATATAATAAAGTAAAATATACCAAACACCCCATTTGAATATGACAACTGGGGTGTGTTTTATTTCGTCTGTTTTAGCGGCGCTTGAATATAATAATTTAGAAAAGGAATAGAAATGAATCATAATGAGAAGTTGCAGGAATATGCAAGATTGATTGTAAAAACCGGGGCCAATGTTCAAAAGGACCAGTATGTGGTTTTAAACTGCGGCATTGAGAATGTCAGCTTTGGGAGAATGGTCGTGGAAGAAGCCTACAAGGCCGGAGCCAGAGACGTGATTGTTTTCTGGAACGATGTCAGGACAAGCCGAATCCGTTTTGATTATGCAGCCATGGCTGAGCTGGAAAATATCCCCGAATGGCGGGCCGAGTCGCGTAATTATTATGCCCGGGAGAAAGCCGCATTTATCGCGGTGACCGGCAGTGATCCGGAAGCCTTTCTCGGAGTTGACAGCGAAAAACTGAAAACCAGTTCCAGAGCGGCGGATACGGCCTTTAAAACCTACTATAAGATGATGATGGCCAGCGAAATGCAGTGGTGCGTTGCGGCCGTACCGGAGGAAAAATGGGCGCAGAAGGTGTTTCCGGATTTGGACCGCGACGCGGCTATGGAAAAACTCTGGCAAGCCATCTTTGAGTCGGTCAGAATCGGACGGGAAGATGCGGTCAAAGCATGGGAAAAACATAATGCCCTGCTGACCGAAAAATGCAAAATGCTCAATGATTACCATTTTAAAAAACTGCGTTACAGAAACAGCATCGGTACGGATTTTGTCATCGGTCTGCAGCAAGATCATATCTGGGAAGGCGGCAGCGAATTTACTCCGGATCGGACTCCTTTTTTTGCGAACATGCCAACTGAAGAAATCTACACCGCGCCGGACTGCAATTATGCACAAGGAACCGTGGCGGCATCGATGCCGCTTTGCCATCAGGGTAACCTGATTGAAAATTTCAGCGTGACTTTCCATGATGGAAAGGTGACGGATTTTAAAGCCGAAAAAGGATATGACATTCTCAAGATGATCATCGAGATGGATGAGGGTTCCGGCCGGCTGGGCGAGGTGGCCCTGGTGCCGTATGATTCGCCGATTTCGAATATGGGAATCCTTTTCTATGATACGTTGTTTGATGAAAACGCCGCCTGTCATCTGGCCTTCGGCGAATGCTATCCGACGACCATCAGAAACGGCGGCAGCATGAGCAAGGAAGAACTGAAGGCAGCGGGGGCCAACCAGTCCATGACCCATGTCGATTTTATGATTGGCACCAAGGATCTGGAAATTACCGGAATCAGAGCAGACGGTACAGAAATCTGCATTTTCAGAAACGGCAACTGGGCCTGATACCTGGCATGAAATGTTATTTGTGCCCGAGAAACTGCGGTGTTGACCGCGATCATGGCGAGCTGGGGTTCTGCCGGGAGACGAATGAGATTGTCGCCGCCAGAGCGGCGCTCCATTTTTGGGAAGAACCCTGCATTTCCGGAGAAGCCGGCTCCGGCGCGGTCTTTTTTGCCGGCTGTAATCTGCAGTGTGTCTTCTGTCAGAATGCCTCAATTGCAAGGGCGGAGACAGGAAAGACGATTTCAGCTGAACGGCTGGCGGATATTTTTCTGGAGCTGCAGGAGAAGCATGCGCTCAACATCAATCTGGTGACGCCGACCCATTTCGTCCTGCCGATTATTGAAGCACTGAAAATTTCCACAGCCAGGGGCCTGGAAATTCCGGTCGTTTACAACACCAGTGCTTATGAAAAAGTGGCGACTCTGAAACGCCTGGAGGGTTACGTGTCTGTTTTTCTGCCGGATTTCAAGTATCTGGATGCTGACATCAGCCGCAAGTACTCAAACGCCGCGGACTATCCCGGGATTGCCAAAGCGGCGCTGCAGGAAATGTTTCGTCAGGTGGGAAAACCGGTGTTTGACAGCAACGGCCGGATGGAGAAAGGGATGATCGTTCGCCATCTGATGCTGCCGGGCTGTTTAAAGGATTCGAAAGCGGTCATCAAATATCTGTATGAAACATACGGTGATGATATCTTTATCAGCATCATGAACCAGTATACACCGCTGCCTCAGGTGAAGCGATTCCCGGAATTGGACCGCCGGATATCTGAGCAAGAATACGATCAGCTGGTCGATTACGCCATCGCTCTCGGTGTTGAAAATGCTTTCATTCAGGATGGGGACACGGCTGCAGAAAGCTTTATTCCTGATTTTGACAACGAAGGTGTCTGAACTTGATGCAAATAAAAAAGCTTCTTCGCAAAAACGAAGAAGCTTTTTTGATGATAAAGGATCTGGCTGTCAATCTTCAGCAATGACGATGAGGCCATCTTGATCCGTCAGAGTGACGGATAAGGATTTTTCAGGGTTGATATAAATACCGTAGTTTTTCTGGGCGTCCAGTTGTTCGGCGGCAATGATATAGCCAATCACCACTTCATTTTTCCTTCTGGCCGCTTCCACCAGGGTGTAAAAGTTAACTGGTTTATTTGCAACGACGTATTTTGTGGCATTTTTGATATAGAGCTCAGATCCATCGGCATCAAACAAATCGTCGAATACGGTGCTGAGCATCTTGTTCTCGGAAATCTGAGTCAGCATCAAACTGACCAGTTTTTCGCTGACAATAAAATCGTTAACCTTGGTGACTTCAGCCAGTTTTTTATTTCTGAAATCCATCATTTCACTGACAACAGAGAACCGGGTTCCAAGCTTTTCGGAAATATCCCGCAACTGAAGCAGGACAACCAGGGTGTTGGCGTCGGATTCCTGAACATCCTGCGGTGATGAATCGTCGCAGGTGTTGCACAGTAAAATAACGTGATCGTAATTTCTCACCATAAGCTCGTCTAAAATGGACCGATCTTTGGGGTCCCCCTGAAGCATTTCAGTTTTCTGGTTTTTAAGAAGACCAATCGTGGCTTCAAACGCTTCTTTCCCGATGCAATCCGAGACAACCGTGAGCAGGGAATCTCCGGGAACATAGTTATCAATTTCATGGATGATCAAAGGGGCGTTTTCATTCCATCCCAAAATCAGGGTTTTTTCCGGGCGATCCGGTTCGGCTGAAACGGATTGAACAATTGCGCCAGCGTCAAAAGTTACGGTGCGATCTGGTCGGATGACAATGGTGTCATCATCTTCCGAGATGGCGATGATCTGATCACCATCCTGAAGAACCGTCTTCATCGGCGGATTGAGGTAAGTTTTACCCTGTGACTGGATCCCGATGACGGTCGATTTTTCGAAAAGAAACAGCGCTTCAGAAAATGTTTTTCCAATTGCTTCAGGGCAATCGCTGAAGTAAATTTCATCGCCGTCGAAATCCAGCAGTTCAGTGTAGACGGTTGAAAGTCCGGGTTGACGGCATGTCTGCGCGATGATTCGTGATATCAGCATATCGCTGAGGATGATTTCGGCCTGGTTGCTGCCGGCGATTTGAGCGATCTGGATATTCTGGGGGTCTCTCAAAACGGTGACGATATTATAAGGCTCGCTGCGTCTTTTAGGATTGTTGGTGATGGCCAGAATGGTTTTGATGACTTTGGTGTCGTCCTCAGGAATGATGATGATGGATCGGGATGTATTGAGACTGACAATCTCAAGATCATCAATGTCAATGGGATTACCCTGGCGGGTTACAATCCGGGTTGTTTTGGTATCGGTGATGCGTTCTCTGATTTCGTCATCCATCTCCGATTTGTCCTGATTTCCCATAATGACGATGCAGGCATGTTTTCGGTTACTGTTGGCCTCGATCAGCTCTTCAATGATTGTAAAAATCTGTTCTGACCAGCCGAGGATAATCGTCTGATCTTTTTCAATGACGCGGGATCGGCCTTTACGGAGTGAATCCAGTTTGGCTTCGATACCGGTTGTTAAAATACCGATGAGAATACTTAGGATAAAGATGCCGCCAAGTGTTGTCACAAACATCAGGAAAACATAGAAGACGCTGCCCGTATCGCCGCTGACGGTGCCGGAATCGATGGCCCGCATCAGCCCCATCCATAACAATTCGGGAAAACTCGATGTCGGACCGGATTGGGTAAACCAGACGATGAGTGAAATAAGAGCGATCATGCCGGCTGTCGCGATCGCCAGTGACAGCAATAAAATACCTGTGCCTTTTGACATCAGATTGTCAAATTTGTACCGCAGTTTTTGAAAGAAACCCACATTGTCCATTTTTTTGCTCCTCTTATTAAGTTTTGTTTTGACCTTGAATTTTGCATGCAATACTGTTCAATTCAATTTATGCAATTTCATGAAAATAACTGCATGTTTTAATTATTTTACCATATATATGAATATGCTTCAATCATTCCAGACAAGATTTGTTCAAATTGTGGGCGGTTTTATTGTAATATTTATTGCTGTTTCGGAGTTAAAAAACGAATTCGAATTTATTAATCGCGGCAAATATGATAATATGATTGAAAATGAAATTATATTTGTGATAGGAGAAAGCGAACATGCATCAGGTATTTGACATGACGGCATATTTAAAAAGGATTAAGTACGATGGCGGGACGGCGGTTTCCGTTGAAACATTGAGAAATCTCCATACCGCCCATACGATGAACGTTCCTTTTGAAAATCTGGACGTTTTTGAAAAAAAGCCGATTTCACTGAAAATCGACGATTTATTTAAAAAAATCGTTATCGACAGACGCGGTGGCTATTGTTTCGAGATGAACGGACTGTTTTCCTTTGTTCTGACCAGCCTGGGGTTTTCGGTTAAAAATCTTTTAGCCAGAGTATGGGTTAATAACAGCGAATATGGGGGTAAAACGCATCAGGTTCTTATCGTTGCAATTGGCAATCAGCAGTGGCTTTGCGACGTCGGTTTTGGCAGCAACGGTCTGGTGGCGCCACTTCTTCTTGAGGCCGGAGTCGAACAGGAACAGTACGGTCGCAGTTATCGAATTGTAATGAACCCGGCTTATGGCTATGTGCTTGAGTACCGCATAAAAGGTGCGTTTCAGCCGCTCTATGCTTTCAGCCCGGAAGCGTGCTTTCCCAAAGACTTCGAAATTGCCAATTATTATATTTCCACACACCCGTCTTCCCGTTTTATAAAAGAACGGATTTTCACAAAACCGACAGCGACCGGGCGCGTCACCCTTCTGGAAAATCGTTTGAAAATTGTTGCGGGTGATCAGGAAACGGTCAAGATACTCGTTAATGATATGGAACTCAGTTTAGCATTATGGAAATATTTTGGAATCTATCTTGCGGACTGAAGCTCAATTTGTGACCTGATAATCAGTTCAAATCTTAAAAGAATATTAAAAAAAAATTTCTTTTTAATGATTATACATAATCGATAAGGGTAAAAAATTTTTAGAGTGTTTTCCAGTGCTGTTTGCTGTCAAACACAGATTTGATTGGCACGACGAAAACACATCAAATCAGAAGGAGGAATAGTAAAGTGAGAAAACTGTCCAAATTGATGTCCTTGTTCCTGGTTCTGTCCATGATATTTATGCTCGTTCCGGTTTCGGCCCTGGCTGCAGATAAAGAAGATGTAGGTACGGCCGATGAAGATGGAAGCGTCATCATTGTTCTGACGGCAGAAGATGGCGTAACCGTTGTGCCAGCAGAGACAACCGATCCAACGGTGAACCCAGCGGCTCCGGCAGCTGCTGCAACGACTCCGGCAACTGGGGTAACAACCACACCGAAAGACGCAACCGTCACGCCGGCACCGGATAAAACAGTTGGAACAGCCGCCGCCCCAGCACAACCGGCAGTCACAACGGATGAAACCGTTGCTGTTGAAGAAGAAACCATCGATGCGATGACCGCAACGGTTGCTGACCTGACGCTTTCTGGCGGAACGGTTGTCAATCTTCTTGCTACCGCCGCAGGTGCTGGATTTTCTTTCGATGCAGCTGCTAACACGCTGACGCTTGACAATTTCACGGGACAAGAACTGAATGTGGTATCAGCAGCCGATCTTTTCAAGCTCGTCCTGCTGGGCAACAACACATTGACAACCAACAACGGTTTTGCCGTTGATGTTACCGGCGACTTGAATATGAGCGGAACCGGTACGCTGGTCGCTCAGGGACAGGCAACAGCCGCCACCAGAGGCGGTGGCATTCATGTCACTGATGATCTGACCATCGACAGTGGAACCTATGATATCACTGCAATCGGCGGTGCTGGCACACAAGGTGCTTATGGTATTTTTGCCGACAGTGCCACGACAAACAGTGATGTCCTGATCAACGGCGGAAATATTGATATTACAGCCATCAACACCGGAGACGCCGGGGCCAGAGGAATTTTCTCCTATGGCGATGTTATTGTCAATGCCGGAACGCTTGATGTTTACACCGATGCTTTTGAAGGTCAGAGTATGGGGATCGGGGCTGCGGATGATTTAGTTTTCAACGGCGGATACACGACTGTACGTTCTAATTCAGCAACTGATGCAGGCGTATCCACCTGTTTATTTGCAGCCAGCTGGTTAGTGATCAACAATGGCATTCTTGACCTGTGTGCAACAGGCGGAGCCAATCCTCGGGCACTTTCCGGTTATGAGGGAATCTATATTAACCCATGTTATGGAACGGTCGATACTTCAGCTTCCTGTCTGTTTCTCGAACCGCTTTGCAGTAAACACTTTAAACATCATCATCAGGCTTATTCGGCCAATCCCAAAACAGGTGTAGCAACAACCGCAACCGATGCGATCGTGGCTGTTTTGGCACTTGCAGCTCTCATGGGAACAGCAGTTGTAATGAGTAAACGGGAAAATCAGGCTTAGTGCCGATTATTTGTTCGAAATCTGATATGTTTTTTGTCGGGCAGGTTTGACCTCCAATCACCTGCCGGGTGAATCTCAATAAAAAGAACTCCGATTCCTCAGGAATCGGAGTTCTTTTCGCGCGCATGTTATCTGATTTAGAAAAAAATGCAGGAAACAATCAGCTTAATGAATCATAGTTTGCTTCGGAATCGTTCAACACTGTAATCTTCGGTAGCTTCAGTCAGCCAGCGGTTTTTATTGTTGACGGATTCATCATCAGGATCACCGAAAAGCCAGCCGTCAAAAATATAATTGCCGCCAACAGCCAGGGTATCGATCACATCGACGACTGCCGCTTTAAAGGTTTCTTCTGGACATTCCGGCAGAATCAGCTCGCCGTTGGCATCGAATCCGCCGATTACGATCATATCACTGCCATATTTTTCTTTGATACCAAGCAAATCATTGCAGGTTTGAGCAGGTTCCCAGTATTTTACGCCAAAATCGATCCAGTCGTCAATGAAAGGTTCACATTTTCCGCAGTCATGCATCGCAACCGGAAGTCCCCTGTCCACAGCAAACTGAGCTTCTCTGGCATGACAAGGATTGAAAAGCTCCCGATACTGTTCATTGGAGATAAACGGAGCACCCCAGGCGGCGGTATCATCGATGATTTCAATCAGATCCGGTTTATATAAATCAAACGATTTTGCCTCGATTTCAGTGTAGAAATCGCAGAGGTATTCCATCAGAGCTTTCACTTCTTCCGGTTCCTCGGCAATCGCACACAGCCCTTCAGTGAATCCCATAAAGGACATCAGCAGCTGAAAATAACCAAAGTGCATGCTGTACATCATCGCAGTCTGCGACGGATCAATTCCCATTTTGGCCAGCATAGCCAGATCGTCTTTGGCCATTTTTTCCCAGTCGAAGCCGGAAATATCCGGTGCTTTGATCACATCACGCCACTTCGTAATATCTTTCAGGATAAAATTGTTTGGCTCCGGCATACCGGAATAACCGGTGTCTCTGGTGGTGACGTAATTAACGCCCCAGATATCTTTGCCACCCTCGGGACTGCGGTGCTGATTTAAGAATCCCGGTCCGCAGAACATGTTCATCAGCGGGCGTTTGGAATACGGATTTGGTCCGTAGGCGAATTGCAGCAGGTAGTCGGAAGGAATGCCTTTTGCCATATCCAGAAAATTCTGTTTCGGTGTGCGTTCAATAGCCATAATAAATACCTCTTTTCATTATTTTTTAAACATAGGCGGCCGCTTTGAAAGCGGATAGAACGGCAGAAGCCAGATTGGTGGTAACTTCATACGCATCGCCAACGATAAAGACTTCCGTATTGGGAGCACATTTGCGCAAAGAATCAGCCACCGCATGATTGGGTGATACGCCAAGAGCCAGCAGGACGGTATCGGCCGAAAATTCGACTTTTGCCGATTTTTCGATATCGGTGCAGATAACGGTAGCGTCTTTTATTTCATCAAGCCGGCAATTGAAATGGATGGGGATATTCAGCTTTTTAAGTTCCATCATGATATCTCCGAAAACCGCAAGGTTAGCTCTCATAAATGAAGACAGATCCGACGCCATTTCAATAATCGCAACATCATTGCCTTCACGTTTGAGTTCAATTGCGCACTCAATTCCGACGGCACCGGCACCGACGATTACGGTCTTATTGCCGACTTGCACCTTGCCGCTGTCAGCTTCAGGAGCCCAGTGAACATGCGATTTGTTGACACCGGGAAGCGTGGGAACAATTGGGTTTGCGCCAACAGCGATGATGATGGCATCATAACTTTTTGCATCAAGCAATTCTTTTGTCGCTTCGGTGTTCAGAAGTATCCGTGCCGGCGCTTTGCCTGCCTGAATAACCATGTAGTCAAGATAATCTTTCAGATCCTGTTTAAATGAAGGGGCGGCAGCATAGTCAATTACACCTCCGAGATGGTCGCTCTTTTCATAAAGGGTGACAGCATGCCCACGTTCGCAAAGGGTCAGCAGAGCTTGGATGCCGGCTGGGCCGCCGCCGATGACAGCAACTTTTTTCTTTACTTTCGCCGGCTTTACCTTACCGTCAGGAAATTCGGTTTCGTTACCAACGAGCGGATTAACGGCACAGGTCAGGACTGCCGGATTGATCAGACGGGCACAGCAGTGCTGACAGCGGATACAGGGACGGTGATCGTCTTCTTTCCCCAATGCATACTTGCGGGGCATCTCGGGATCGGCCAGGTACGGGCGGCCCATTGCGACAAAATCAGCTTGACCGGTGGCGATGATTTCTTCAGCATTTTTTACATTCATAATGGAGCCGACTGTACATACCAGAAGATCCGGAAATGCTTTTTTGATTTTTGCGGCGTAATGGACGTTGAATTTTCTGTCCATCAGATAGTTCTGCCACCAGTTTCTGAAATACTCAAAATCACTGTGGAGACCGGCGGAAACATGGAGAATATCGACCTTGTCCTGGATCAACGCGATAAACTGAAGTGTTTCTTCAAAATGCATGCCTTCTGGAAGAATCTCATCAGCAGAAATCCGGTATTCAATCACGAAATTTTCACCACAGCGTGCGCGGACGGCATCCAGCACTTCAATGGCAAAACGCGCCCGGTTTGCGATGGAGCCGCCATATTCGTCGGTTCGTTTGTTATAGAAGGGGCTGGCAAACTGACCAAGCAGATTCCCGTGAGCGCCATGGAGCATGCACATTTTACAGCCAGCTCTTTTTGTCCGGAATGCGGCGGCAGCGTATTTTTCCACTGTATCATTGATTTTTGCATGATCCATTTCGATGGTGATCGCCGGTTCTCGGCCCTGCATGGCGGCTGCCATTTTTTCGCCGGAGGTAATCATAGCGGAAGGACCGTAGATCTTTTTCCCTGCTTCATAGGGAACACTGACCCCACTGTGGTTGACTTCCAACGAGAGTTGTACGCCAAATCCCTGGGCCATTTCAACCAGTCGGGTAAGAGGGAGGATGCATTCATCCGTCGAAAGATCAGGCTGGCGCGGTTCATCCCGGGATTCCGGGTCAATGACGGCATTACCAACGGTAATGATGCCGGCACCTCCCCGCGCAAAGGGGCGGCAGAAATTTACAAAATCAGGCGATATGGTACCGTCCTGATTTACGAGGTTGGGTGACATCGGAGCGACTTCGAGACGGTTTTTGAATTTCACCCCTCTAATCCGGATCGGTTCAAAAACATGTTCATACTTTAATTTCATGGTAGTTTCCTTTCGTTGCCTAGAGTATTTACATAATTCTATGTAAACGATAAAAGTCAGGATAAATTCAGTATAATGCCTGATGTATTTTGTGTAAATTAGCACATATCATTGAAAATAACAAGGACACCTTATATAATGTTTATAAGGTAATGCAAACTGACAGGAGGCAATGATTCATGAAGATTTCACAAGAATTGATCATTCGCGAATTAAAAGAGGAGATACAGGATTTTTCGGTAACTTTTTCAGAAGGAGCCGATTTTTCAACGATGAAACTATCCGGCATCTGTTCGATCGATGAGGAAACAAAAATTAGAAACGGCACCCTTTATCTGATCGATCCGGGCTGTGATGTATTGAAGAATGCAAAGATTATTCAAAGTTTAAAAAAAACGGATGCAGTGATTTGTTGTCTGGGCAAGATGCAAGAAGAGATCATAGACTGCGGTGTTTCTTACATCTGTATGATAAAAAACAACAAGATGAATGATGAAAAAAATTCTTCAGTGCATCATTTATACCATCATATCTTTCACATCATCTATGATATTTTCCAGAAGTATGAAAGCTGGCAGGAAAATCTTTACCAGGCAATTGAAAATGCAGATCTTCAGGAAATGCTGGATGCTTCATTGCCGATCTTTCGCAGATCCATCTATCTGGCCGATGATCAACCGGAATATCTGGCTGCTTCCGGCCCCTGTCTGGACTATGGCGGCAGCGGGTCCCAGATTCCCCTGGAGGTGTTTAACTACTTGAAGAACGATGTGAACAATAATCAGCCACTGTCTGATCAGGAACCGTTTATCTATCCGGAAGGCATTCTCAATGCTGATGCACTCTGCCAGGATGTTTTTTTGAACAGTGACTATTTCGGCAGAATTATTATCATCGATGAACTCAGTCATACTGCTTTTACACCAGGTGAATTCAAGCTGATGAATATTTTCAGCAATGCTATGCAACTACTGATCAATCAAAACTATCCGGCGCTTTGCAAAGATAAAGAAAAATCGGATAACAGCAACCTGATTTCGCTGATTAACCAGATTCTACTCGATCAGAGAATCGATAAAAGCCAGTTGAACAGTGTTTTGATTCGAAATGGCTGGCAAAAAAACGAAGGCTGCTACATCGGCTATCTGCTGCTTTATCCATCCAATGTTCAAATAAAAAGTTCTATCTACTATTGCCGCTATATTACACAGAAATTTCCGGGTGTCTATGCAATCGAAAAAAATGATCATTTGGTATTGATTATCCGTGAGAGTATTTATCCGGCAGCGAAAGAATTCCTTGCTAAATTCATCCTTTTCATTAGGGATTGTAATTTTCGATTCGGTATCAGTAATCTCTGTGCTGATCTGACACAGCTTTCCTGTTACTGCCATCAGGCTGAAATTGCGCTGAACTATGGTATGCAAAAAAATGAAACCATCTGGTGCCACTGGTTTTCTGATTATGCGTTTGCGTATCTGCTTCGGGAAGCATCCCACGAAATGCCGGCAGAATTATTGTGTGCGCCGGAACTGATCACGCTGCAGAATTATGACAAAGTCAAGAAGAGTGATTATTACGAAACGTTAAAGACCTATCTGGATAACAAAATGAATGCCGCGCAAACCGCCAAACAGCTGTTTATCCATCAGGCCACCATGGTTTACCGACTGAAACGGCTCAAAGAACTGACGGGGATTGATTATGAGGATAGCGACCAGATGCTGTATTTGCATCTGTCTTACAAAATACTGGAAATCAGCTGAAAGTCAAAAACGTGGACCGGGTGAAAGACAACTAAAAAAGCGAAAAAGCCAGGCTGGTTCCTGACACAACGCTCTTTCAAAATTTTCAGGCAGCACTTTCAGAATGGCTGTCGATTTGAATCAAGCTATGATTTAAAAATATCCATAAAAGTTTTTTTCAGAATGTCTGCGAAAATTGATACATTGGGATCTTCGGGGTGATAACAGATGTAAATGTCCTGATAGGCGGATGGATTGGCGATTTTTATGTATTTTTTATATTTTCTGGAATCCGTATAATAACTGATATGCAGCGAATCGGATAAGTACAAATGGGGCGTAAAAAATAAATTTTTATAGGCGTAGTCTAAATCATAATGATAGGCAAAATTCAGTTTGACATTTTCGGCCTCACACAGATAGTCGATAAAAGGCACCGTTTTGATGACGTTATCCAGTTCACCCTTGATATCGACGAATTCTTCATTTTCCAGCTGATTCAAGTTGATTTCTTTCAGTGCGGCAAATTTGGAGTCGGGCGGAACCGCGATAAAGAGTTTGTTTTTAAACAAAAAGGTGCGTTCTATATTCTGAAGTGTCAGTTCCTCTTGGCATTGATTGAGGCTCAAATGATCGGTAAAGATAATATCCGCCTCTTTGTTCAGCAGCATTTCGATAGATTTTTGAAAAGACACGGTTTCTTTTTTTACCCGGAGATAAGGATATTTCCGCAGAAAGGTGCTGATTGATGTGTCCAGAATATTTTCACCGAGGTCGCACAGAATGATGGAGGAGTGGGGCATATTATGGTTAGTGCTGAAATAAAGATTCATGTTGTCATAATTATTTAAAATAGTGTCGATGTATTCAAGCAGCACGGTTCCATTTTGATTGAGACAGATCTTTCGGCCGACACGATCAAAAAAAGTACAATTGTATTCATTTTCGATATTCTTCAGTGTTTTACTCAATGCCGAAGAGGTGACAAAAAGCTCATCGGCTGCTTTAGCGATGCTTTCGTGTCTGGCAATGGTCTGGAACTGCTGCATCTGTAAAATATTCATCGTATCCCCCTACAAGCTAATCTGAAAGTATCATACAAGTATAACACAGTCTTGTGCATTTCTTCAATTATTGACCATTTGGTTAACAATTAGATAAAAAAAGGAAATAGACGTAATCGTAAAAATCTTATAATATACAGTTAAACGCAGCTAAAAAAGCGCCATACAATATAAAGTAAAAGAGGTTAACTTATTTACTTTATAAATTCAAATGAAGCGCAGGGGGATTTTTATGGGCAAGTTTATGGAAGTGGCAGCAAATCGGGATTATTCAAAGGAATGGCAGGCACCAGGGAGTTTTCCATGGATTTTTCAACGGCCGAAAGACCCAATTGAGGAGAGACCAATCAGTGTCAAAGACAATTATACTCGGTGCGCCAAAGGAGAGCAGCCCTACTGGATGCCGGCATATTTTTACGAATCCAATATCGTCTGGCCGGATGCCATGGAAGAACATCCCG
Source organism: Acetobacterium fimetarium (assembly GCF_014284475.1). Lineage (GTDB taxonomy): Bacteria > Bacillota > Clostridia > Eubacteriales > Eubacteriaceae > Acetobacterium > Acetobacterium fimetarium. Next base: position 33,510 of record NZ_WJBC01000024.1, read on the forward strand.
TGCCGGAAGTGGATGGTTATGACTGGTGGGGCGTTTATTGGATGATGGTGGAATCGGCAGGTGGCATGATTACAAAACCAGAAACTCGGACAATTTCTGATTTTGCCAACTGGAAAGAGGAACTGGAATGGCCGGATCTATCGCTGGTTGATTTCAAGACCGATGGCCAGAAGATTCAGAAGATGCTTGACCCGGACAGACCCCATATTTATGAGTGTGTGGAAGGCGTCTTTGAACGTCTTCATGAAATGATTCCCTTTGAGGAAAGTCTGATGGCATTCTACGAAGAACCGGAGCTGCTGGAGGAATTCTTCCAGAAAATGGCAGATTACAAGATCGAATCAACTCAAAAAGTATTCGAGCACTATGGCAGAGTGGACGGCGTATTGTATCATGATGACTGGGGAACCCAGAGAGCGGGTTTCTTCTCCAATGAAATGTTCCGTAAGCAAATCATGCCGGCAACCAAACGCTTTCTGGATTATGTAAAAAGTCAGGGCAAGTTCATTGAGCTGCATTCCTGCGGCAAGAACATTCAATACGTTCCGATGATGCTGGAAATGGGAATCGACATGTGGACACCGCAGCTGTTGATCAACGAGCCCGATTATCTGCACGCCACCTATGGCAAAGAGATGACTTTTACCTTCCCGTTGACGATTGCTCCGGACTGGAATGAAGAGCAAATCCGTCAGGCAGTGCGGCAGTTTGTCGATCATTTCGGTGAAAACGGACGCGTGATGTGCTGGATCATGGTTGAGAACTTTGATCAGAAACTAGAAGCCATCGCCCGGGATGAGCTGTATCATTATTCGCTGGAATACTACAACAAACTTTATGGAAGAAAATAATCGGTTCTGATTTATCGACAGTCTGAAGTCCGCCTTTGTGCGGACTTTTTTTACGGTTAAACCCTGTTCTCGTTAACTTTTGCAGCTTTTATGTCCAGTGCTGACGGAATTTTATGCTTGTCGAAATTCAAAACAAATGACAGACAGAAGGCAACAAAAACAAATACGGCCAAAACCAGTGTGGCTGAGCTGAATCCAGTAGCAATTGCGACTTCCTGGGATGCTGCATTGTTTAGTGCTTTCAGTTGCGAAGCGGTCATTGTACATCCAACTCCGATGCAGACTACGATATAGACGAGCATGATCATTATGAGTGAGGTCTCATTGAAGAGCGCAATGAAGGCACTAAATACCACCACCGCTAGAATGGCGGTGGTGTTGATTTTTTCTGGTGTTTTCGTTTTTTTCATAAAAACTTACTTCTTCTAATTTTGCACAATCCAATACGAATTGCACACAAAAAAACGGGCAGCTCTGATAACTGGACTTACGTTATCAAAACTACTCGTTATTTCAGTATTATACCGTGGCTTTTTAAAATTAGTCAAGTTTTATTTTTATTTGACATTTGGATAAAACTATTATAACATTATGTATAAATATAATATGTATACAAACTAATGTCTTGCGTATTATATCTACAACATATAAAATTTGGAGGTATAAAAAATGCAATCTCTCGATAAATCGATCGGTATGTCTATAAATTACGTAAATAGAAAAATGCAGAGATATTTGTCTGCAAATCTTAAAAAATATAATATCACGACGGAACAATGGTCAGTATTGCTGCAAATAATAGAAAATGATGGGATCAATCAAAAGCAGCTAGCCAGAAAAGTTAGTAAAGATCAGGCGACCCTCGTTCGAATATTGGATATTCTTGAAAGAAAAGAGTTGGCGATACGCCAAAAAAGTCCTGAAGATCGGCGTTTTTATTTGATTTATGGTACGCCAGAAGGCAGAAAACTGAAAGAAGAAGTCTATCCATTTGTTGAAAGTTTGTTCCAGAATATTATCAAAGGCATCTCACAAGATCAATTGGATTTATTTATTGATATACTAAATAAAATTGATGAAAATATACCGGCTGAAGAACAGAAAATTTGAGTTGGAGAGTCGCTCAGATAAATCATGCTGGTTAATTTTGTAAGAACAAACTATGCTCAAAATCTCCCGGGGATTTTGAAGTCGCATACTCGTTTTTAATATAGAACAATGACAATTATTACTGAATACGGAGGAAAAATTATGGAATTAAGTTCAGAAAAATTAAATGATCAAAAGAAAAAATATAATGTTGTCCCTATCACGATTGCCTTGATTATGGCAGGATTCTGCTGTATGCTGAATGAAACGGTATTAAATATGGCATTAAACAAACTTATGGTTCAATTTGCGGTATCTGCAAATGTCGTTCAATGGCTCAGTACTGGATATATGCTTGTTATGGGAATTGCAATTCCGGTTTCGGCTTTGCTTATTCAAAGCTTTTCAACAAAAAAGCTCTTTATTGCCGCTGTTGCCATATTTTTAATCGGAACACTGATAAGCGGCATTTCCACTTCGTTCACAGTTTTACTGGCAGGCCGGTTAATTCAGGCTGTAGGAACAGGTGTTTTAATCCCCAACATCGTCAATACGCTGATCATTATCAATCCGATCGAGAAACGCGGCAAAGCACTGGGAATTTTCAACCTCGTCATGTTTTGTGCGCCGGCGATCGGTCCAACCATATTGCTTTGCACTGTTTGTCTCTCGTTGCGGTTGGACTGATCAATACGCCGGTACAGACAAACAGTCTGAATCAATTAGCTCCAAAATATTATCCTCACGGTACGGCCATCACGAATATGCTGCAGCAAATTGCAGGAGCATTCGGAACAGCTTTATTTGTTGCAATCATGACTGCCTATCAAAACAAGTCGTTATTAGTGATAGGCAATCCGGCTGCTCCAGAAAACCAGTCGTTGAGTCTGGTTTATGGGGTTCAACATGTGTTTGCAATAGAAACTGGGGTACTCGTTTTTGCTTTAGTTTTATCATTATTCATAGCGAATAAGAGTACAAGCAGAAAAATCCGCGGTCAAGAGCTGATAACAGATTAAAAAACAGGAAAGCCCATTAACCGAGGAGTATTGAGTTTGATCCCTCACATCAGTTTCGCCTTCAAGATTCTTTTTAATGCTGATCAACTATCATTTCGATCCCTTCAGCATGGCAGCAACAGTTAATTAAAGAAAGAAAAGATGACCAAAAATACAAAAAGTGGTATAATTAAATACATAATGTTACATTTGGAGTTACTTATGATTAAAAAATTGAGTAAATGGCTTTCAGCCAATCAACATGCATATTTATTGTCTTATTTTATTTTTTACCTGGCTGCCTTTTTTATGCTGGAGCATTTTGAACGACCCTATCATTTAATTCACTTTTTTCTGGATGACTATATTCCATTCAGTGAATATTTCGTCATCCCTTATTTTCTCTGGTTTCCTAGCCTGGCCATTTCATTAATCGGATTTATGATTTATGACAAAGAGGCTTTTTTAAATCTTTGTCTGATGATGTTTGGCGGCATGACATTTTGCCTGATCACTTATGCGCTGATACCAAATGGACTCAATATCCGGGAAGAAGTGGAAGGCAATAATCTGTTGTGCCAGATCACAAGATGGCTGTATTCCTTTGATACATCCACAAATGTATGTCCATCCATTCACGTAGCCAGTTCACTTTCGATTGCATTTGCCGTATGGAAATCGCAAAAGTTAAAGTCTCATTTGAAGTTTCGGTATGGGACAATAGCGCTGATGATTTTGATTTGCATCTCAACGCTATTTATAAAACAGCATTCCGTGATTGATGTGTTCTGTGCGATTATACTGAGCTTTTTTCTATACCATGTGGCCTATTATACAGACTGGAAGAGCGTTGTAGCCAAAACGAAACTCTATATGTTGTGGAAACAACGGGAACTTAAACTGGGTGATGATCAGGAATGGGAAAACTAGGCGAACGGATAGCTCGTGAAAGCAGAATATCATGTAAATTTAATAATTGAAAAAAGCTGAGATGACCTCAGCTTTTTTTATTTTCCTTTTAGATTAAACAGAATGAGGCTGAAAATAATAATGGCTCCGCCAATAAAAGTGCCCATATTTGGTACCTCTTGCAATAGAATAAAGCCCAAAATCGTTGACAGCAATGGTGAAACAAACAGAAAATTGGTTACATCGGTTGTTTTTTTCGCCAGGGACAGTGCTTTTCCCCAGAAAAAGTAGGCCATTGCGCTGGGCATCATGCCGAGATAGATGACCAGCAGAATGTAGTTGGGTTCAGCCGTGATGATCTGGGAAATCCCCTGTGGTGCGAAAACTGACAGCAGGATCGCTCCGCTGCACATGCTGTAGGTGACGATTTCCAAAGCCGAATAAGCCATGGCTGAAAGCTTTCGGTTTAAAAAATTATAACCGCAGAAAACAGTGGCAGCGCCGAGGGTCCAAATCAGACCGATATTGACAGAGAACACGCCCTCCCACAGAAGCAGAATTAGAACACCGACAAAAGCCGTCAGAATGGCAAACCAGCCAAGCGTATTGATTCTTTCTTTAAAGAAAAAGGAGGCGATCACTGCCGTCATAATGGGAGTTGTGGCAATAATAATGCTTGAGGTTGCCGAAGTCAGTGTCTGAATGCCGATGTTAAAGGTAATCATATAGAAGGTAAAACCCAGACCGCCGGACAGGAAAAACCAGGGAATGTCCTTCTTTTCTGGAAGTCGGATGTGGTTTGACTTGCCGATGACGATCAGAAATATACTGGCGATGGCACAGCGAATGAAGCCCAGCGCGTTTGGCGTATAGTAGCTCAAAGCCACCTTAGTAAGAGGAAAAGCTGAAGCCCAAAGAAAGACGGTCATAAAAGATAGAATGTTCACTTTTGTGTTTTGATTCATTTTTACATAAACTCCAATTCAAATATTTATAAATGATGTGGATCCTATGCTCTAAATGGAGTTGATGTCAAAATAAGTAGTCATAGAATAGCTTTAAACATTTATTAGAATTTTATACTAACATAAAATTGTCGATTTATAAAACTAATAATGAGATTTCACTAATAACAACTAAATTTAAATACATTATAGAATTTTCATAATGTTAAGAAAAGAAAGATCGGCCAGTTTAATTTTAAACCCGGTCAGAACATTGTTCTCATCGTATTTCAGAGCCACCGCGTATCTATCGATGTTTTTTTTTAATTGTTTAACATTGCCGTTTAATGCATTTTCCAAAAAGTCTCCCGTTGACATGCCAAGAGTACCGCGCTTGGTATAGGCTAGGATGGCTTTGTCAAAAATGAATGCTTCCGTTGAATCAGATTCCTGATCAAGATTTAATTCGCTTAAAAAGGGATGATAGTGTAAGGGGGAACGATCAATCCTCACGTCGATCAACATCGTGCCAGCGGCAATGGCCGCTGCAATATCGTTAATCATTCTGGATTGTTTCAGTTCAGATTCGGAACCATAGTCATTAAATTGATTGGTTTTCATTTTAGGATCTCCTTAACTATTGAGTTTTCTTTTATTGTTTTACCCAATTTCTGATAGAACTTTCATAGTGAGCTGAAGATTTTCGATCTTTCTTTATACACTTGTTGACTGTGGTTGCGTTGTTTGCGGTTGCGGTCTCGCACCGCCGTCTTGTTTACCACCTTGGGTGCCACCCTGACCCGGTCCACCCATTCCAGTCTGTCCGTTGCTGGTTACCACAGCGGTTAGCGGGATATCAACGGTTTGGCTACCGCAGGTCAGGGTATAGGTTGATCCCTGAGCAAGGTCTGGCGTACTGATTACCACAGACTGATATGTTTTATCAGGCGTAAAGGAAGCGATGGTATTACCGCTCGCATCGGTCAGTTTAATTTCGGTTCCCGCTGCACAGGCTGTGGTGAGGTTGTAAAGCAATGAGCATTGAGTAGAAGTATCCGAGAAGCCTTGAGCCATTCCGATACTGCCGGCTACAATAATCGTTCCGCCGGAAATCTCAGCCGTTCCGTTATAATCGAGAGCACCGTTGCCACCGTTTGTCGGTCCACTGACAAAAATTGTTCCGCCTGTGACATAAAGAGAGCCGTTGCTGTCAAGTCCGTCACCAGTGGCATTGACTTTAATTGTCCCGCCGGCGATGGAGAGATAGCAGTTTGCATCATTTTCCATTGCCGCACCGCCGCCTTTTGCGCCGGTATCCGTTTCCGCTGCGCTCGCACTGGCTGAATTGAAACCGTCATCCTGGGATACAAGATCAATGGTGCCGCCTTCTATAATAATGGCGGTACCTTCAATACCTTCGGTGCTGTTTTTTATCGTAATGGTACCGCCGCAGATATATACATATCCTTTGGTGGTATCATCCGCATTCTTTGAAGTGATGCCTTTACCATTTGATGAAGTGATATTTACAACACCGTCTTTGATTTTTACTGAATTTTTGCCACTCAGCGCATTGTCTGCCGAAGTGATATTAAACGTTCCGCCGGTAATAATCAAGTCATCCTTGGATACAATCCCATGATTAAAATTTGTTGTAATATTTAAAGTGCCAGCTCCATTGATGGTCAAATCAGCTTTGCTGAAGATCACGCCATCCACAGTGTTTTCATCGGTCTGAACATAGGCAGAACTGTCAGTCAGGCTATTGACCGTATTCTGATTGAGGGTAATAAACACTTTATTGGCGCTTTTAATATAGATGGGGGCATTGTCAGCACAATTGATGGTTGCACCGTTTAGGACGATCTGGATCTTATCTGTATCTGCCGCAGCTACCACGATCTGCCCATCCGTCAGATTCCCGGTGACAACATAAGTACCTTCCTTGGTGATTGTCAGCACGCCGTTGCTGGCAGTGGCTCCATCACCTGAAACCTGGATATTACTGCCATCCAGTGTCACATGAACAGCGGTGCTGTCGTCATAGGTTGTTTCCAAATCGCGGTCTGTGAATTCAGGATCGACAGCAATGGTAGAAGTGGATGAAACAACGGCTGTTAAACCCGCAGCCGTTTCTGTCACCGTTTTAGCGGTGGAGCTTGCCGTTGAATTTGTGGCAGTCGAACTGCATCCGCTAACCAGTACCATTATGATTATCAAAAATGGTATAAAAATTTTTAATCTTTTCATTGTAATTTGTTTTCTCTCTTTCTTTTATTATTCAGAATCCGTCTCCATTAATATGCCGTAACAGATCGCCAAACATGTTTTTTCAGAAAGCTGTTATTCTCAAATCAGCATTGTTCCGAATCGGTTCAGCATTGAAACTACAAAAATCTTAATGTCATGACCTGTTCATGAGTACTAATTTAACATGGTTAAGTGATGAAAATATGAACAAACGATGTTTTTTATGAAAAAAACGTAGTGTTATATCATACAAGAAATAATCCCGTTATCATGTTAAAATGAGATTGAAAACAAAAGAAAGTGAGATAACCCAGTTTTTATCGGAACGCAAGAAAATGGTGGTGAGAGTATAACAAAACTAAAACACATTAAACCCCACAAGCCCCTGCATTCGACTTATGATGCAGGGGCTTGTGAGGTTTAATGATAATAAAAACTAAGTTACACGACTTGAAAATACGGCTTGATTTCAAAATTAACCTGTTGTAAAACATGCTTGCTTTCGGCAACGATTTCATCAATTCTTTTTTTATCAATATGCATGAGTACAAAATGAACGCGTGTCAAATAATCAAGACATTCTTCTAAGGTACAGTTGAATTCACCGCTCGCGTAGGCCAGTTTGACAGATAAAGAGGAAGACATGGCAGATCTTGCGATCATGGAAATCTCATCAGCAGCCCGATCAATGTCCAGATGGTAACGTCGATCGTGAATCGTGTAAAGCCGGACGCTGTCCTTAGGAAAGGCGTCTTCATAATTTTCATTTGCATGTTCTTTCATAAAACGCAGCACATTTGGATCACACAAATGCAGTGTATCGTACAGTCGAATTTCAACGGCAGTACTTACCTGCAGATCGGTCTTTCCACCTTTGAAGTATTCTGTATAAAGTTTAAGGGCAATGTTGTTTTTATGGTCTGCTAAATATTTATCGGTGACCTGGCGTGCTAAATTGGATTTTGTTTTAAAATAATAGGTTATTAAAGGCTTTGTAATTTCACAAACATCAGCGATTTCTTCCATATAGGTATTTTTATAGCC
>NZ_WJBC01000025.1 GCF_014284475.1 Acetobacterium fimetarium
AGTTATACCTATTTTTAGCTATTCAGTACAAGATATAATGACTGTTCTGCACTTTTAGCTCTACTTAGCGAGGTAACTATTTAAATAAAAGCCTTAAAAATCAATGATTTGAGGCTTGACATTATAGGAAGGAAAGGGGAAAAATGAAAAATCGGTTTTCTAAAAGTTGGGGTTTATCGATTATTATGATTCTGATGATGGTTACTCTTTCTTTAACTGTGTCAGCACAAGGGATCAGCAGTGAAGAAGCGGGTAGTAGCAGTGGCGTGATGGCCGGAAATGTCATAACACGTGAAATGATGCCGGGAGACACGGCAACGGACACCGGGGCTGGGGATTCGGCTGCGGACACCATCAGAGTTGCGTCGGCCTTCACCCCCAGGACGACAGCGCCGGGCACCGATAATGGCTATTATTATGCCAACAATGTCTTTTATCAGTCCGGCTACGGGATGCCGAACTGCACCGCCTATGCCTGGGGAAGAGCCTACGAGATACTGGGAAGCCGGCCCAATTTGAGTACCGGCAACGCCAATCAATGGTGGGATTACAATTCAAGCAGAGGCATTTATTCCTCTGGGTCGACGCCGAAGGTGGGTGCAATCGCTTGCTTTAACGGCAGTTCCTGCGGACACGTGGCGATTGTCGAGGCAATTTCCGGAAACCGGGTTACCATTTCGGAATCGGCATGGAGCGGATTTCTATTTCGAACGTCCACTTACACCATCGGATCGGAAGACGCGGCATCCGTTGGCGGTTTTCAGGGGTATATTTATCTCGGTGATTTTTCTCAAGACAATCCTCCGGCTGCAGATACCACCCCGCCGGCCATAGCCAATGTGCAGATTACCGATGTCAATGCCGAAGGTTTCACCGTGAGCTGCAATGTTTCAGATGATTCCGGCATCGATCATGTGCTGTTCCCGACCTGGACGGATGCCAACGGTCAGGATGATCTGACCTGGCATGCCGGAACCGTCAATGGCAACACCGCTACCTGCCGGATTTTGTACAGCGAACACCATAACGAAAAAGGTGCTTACACGGTCCACATTTATGCCTATGACAAGAGCGGACTTTCTTCGGTCGCTCCGACCGGAACAACGATCGATTCAACCGCGCCGACAATCTCGGATGTGGAAATAATCAATCAGTCCGCGCTCGGCTATACTGTCAAATGCAACGTCAGTGATGAATCCGGAATCAACCGGGTGCAGTTTCCAACCTGGACCAATGCCAACGGTCAGGATGACATCGGCCTGACCTGGTATACGAGCATGACAACCAGCAGTGCCATCGAAGGCGATACTGTTATCTATACCGTCCGGGACTGGGACCATAATGGCGAACGGGGAGAGTATTTAACGCATATCTATGCCACTGATCAGTTTGGGAATTTTGCCTGCTATCCGATCAGTGTAAATGTGCAGAATTATGGCAGCATTGTCACCAAAGAAGTGCTCAACAGCCACAAGTATCTGCTGTTCAACGATGCGCTGACCTGGCCGGAAGCTGAAAGACAGGCTGAAGCCTTGGGCGGAACACTGGTGACGATCACGTCAGCGGAAGAACAGGCTTTGGTCAAAAATATGGTCAGCAATGCCGCACGGGACAATTATTTTATCGGCGGAACCGACGACGGTCAGGAGGGCAATTTCAGATGGGTTACCGGAGAACCCTTCGGCATGACGAAATGGTTGCCCGGACAGCCGGATAACAACAATGGCAATGAAAATTATCTCGAAATATTTAAAACCGGCTACTGGAATGACGTCCCCAGCACAAGAGTCAGCGGATACATCGTTGAAAAAGATCTGGGAGCCCTCAATATTGATTCATTCAGTACCGATAAAGGATCCGGCCAATATGCCAATACCATCATTGCCCTGACAGCGCAGGCAAGCGGCGAGAATCCCGCTTTTCAGTATAAATTCTACGCTCAGCAGGGAAACACGACAACGGTGCTACAGGAGTATTCCGAGATAAACACAGTGAATTTTAAACCGACCGCAGCCGGAACCTACACCCTGTTTGTGGATGTAAAAGACAGCGAAGGTCAGGTCCGGACAAAAAGCATTGACAGCTACGTCATCAGGGAAATGATCACCAGTTCCTACCGGACCCATATTCAGGATATCGGCTGGCAGGGATTTGTGTCCGATGGGATCTTGAGCGGAACCACCGGTGAGTCCAAACGCCTGGAAGGCATCGAAATCAAATTGAACAACCGGGGCTATAATGTCGGGGTGGAGTACTGCACCCATATTGAAAACATCGGCTGGCAGGATAAGAGAGCCAATGGCGTTATGAGTGGAACCGAGGCACAATCCCTGCGGCTGGAAGCCATCCGGATCAATCTGACGGGAGCTGAGGCCCAGAAATTCGATATCTATTACCGGGTTCATGCTGAAAATGTCGGCTGGATGGGCTGGGCGAAAAACGGCGATGCGGCCGGAACAGCGGGTTTCAGCTACCGCCTCGAAGCCATTGAAATTCAACTCGTTCCCGCCGGCGAAGCACCTCCCGGAACAACCGCCACACCTTATCTTGAAAATGTCTAGTTTAAAAACAGAGGCTTATTTGTAAAGCCTCTGTTTATTTTTTGCTATTTTCATCCAAAAAGTAATGATTTCATTGAAAAAAGCATCAAAAAGCAAAAAAATCTTGAGTTTGATCGAGCAGGTGGTATAATAAACAGGAAATAATAATTTTACAAATAATATACAAATATAATACGACTAAAAAAAGACAGATGTTGGCAAAGAATAAAACAGGAGGAAGAAATGAAAAACTGGTTTTTCAAAAGTTTAGGTTTATATACTGTGCTGATCATGGCGCTGCTGATTTTTCCAGCTAGCGTGCTGGCCGACGAAAATATTACGGCCCGTGAGATGCTTCCGGGGGATGTTGCCGCGGGAAGCATCAAGCTGAATACAGCCGATCAGGGAAGTATAAAAACTTCTGAAAGCATCGAAGTTTCATCCTCTTTCACCCCGCGGTTGACAGCACCGACCAGGGATAATACCTACTACTACGAAAATAATATTTACTATCTGAACGGTTACGGCATGCCGAACTGCACCGCCTATGCCTGGGGAAGAGCCTACGAGCTGCTGGGCAGCGAGCCCAATTTAAGCCATTACAATGCCAATCAATGGTGGGGTTACAATCAGGACAACGGCATCTATACTTACGGGGATACGCCAAAACTGGGCGCAATCGCCTGCTGGGGCGGCAGTGAATGCGGACATGTGGCAGTTGTCGAAAGTATTTCGGGCGATCAGGTCACTATTTCGGAATCAAGCTGGAGTGGCAGTCTGTTTGAAAACAACACCTATACAATCGGTTCGGAAAACGCGACATCGGTCGGTGGATTCCAGGGATATATCTATATCGGAGAATTTGTCAATGATTCCACACCGCCGGCACTGAGCAACGTACAAATTAAAAACATCGATGAAGAAGGTTTTACAGTAACCTGCAATGTTGCCGATGCTGAATCAGGTATCGATTCGGTGATGTTTCCGACCTGGACGGATATTAACGGACAGGATGATATCATCTGGCATCAGGGAAGCGTCGATGGCAATACCGCTTCATGCCGAATTCTGTATAGCAACCATAATAATGAAAGAGGCGCCTATACGGTTCATATCTATGCCTACAACCGGGGCGGGCTCAGTTCAATAGCTGCCACTGCAACGACCATCGATTCAAACACTTCCGGAAAAACGGATGATGTCCCAGACAAAAGCATTGCCTGTTCCTATCAGACACAAATTCAGGATATCGGCTGGCAGGGCGTAAAAAAGGCCGGTGAGATCAGCGGCACTTTCGGTGAATCGAAACGGCTGGAAGCGATCAAGATCAATCTGGACAGTCACGGATATGATATCGGTGTACAGTATCGTACCCATATTGAAAACATCGGCTGGCAGGAACCGGTAAAAAGTGGAGAAATGAGCGGAACCGAGGGACAAGCTCTGCGACTGGAAGCCATTAAAATTAGCTTAACCGGCGCTGATGCCGACAAATTCGATATTTATTATCGGGTTCATGCCGAGAACTTCGGCTGGCTGGACTGGGCAAAAAATGGTCAGGAATCCGGAACCGCCGGCTTCGGCTACCGCCTCGAAGCCATCGAGATTCAGGTCCTGCCAAAAGGCAGCGCAGCCCCGGGAGCTACCACACAACCCTATGTTGAAAATGTTGTATAAGCAATAGTTACAGTTGAAAATTTGAATTTTCGAGTTGAACTTGTGAATAAAATAATAACGTAGTACCGACAATTATTACATCGTGTTGGTTGCATCAGAACGGACATCTCGTAGAGTGTCCGAGCTTGCGCGAAGGCAACGAGCCAATCACAAGTGAGCTTGTAGTTGGCGACTGCCCGCGACCAATGCGAAAGGAGCTTAGCGGATTTCGCATGGGCAGCAACCAACTGATTAACAATTGGTCGGTACGGGTTTGGCGTAAATCTGAGGTGGAAAATTAAAATTTTCCACCTCTTTTTTCTTTTCATTCAATTCATTTCATGTTAGAATGAATTCAATTAAATCTGATACCGTTTACCTGACAGAAAAGGAGTTCTGATTTGGAAGGGACGCGTTCAAAATTAAAAGCCTGTACCAACAGGTGATTTTGCGTCGTCTTCCTGCTCTGAAACAGGAAGTTTTTTATTGCAAAATAATGATAAAATCTGAACGGAAAACTGTATCAAAAATTAGGAGAAAGAGGATGAAGAAGAAAATGAAAAACAAAAAATGGATGGCATTACTTGGATGTTTACTGGTATTCTGCTTTGGTCTGACCGCCTGCCAGTCAAAACCGGCCGAACCGCAGACTGTTAAAGTCGCCACGCTGGCCGGTCCAACCGGCATGGGAATGGCACAGATGGTTGTAAACGGAGTGGACCTGGGAGAAAATGTAACCACAGAATTCACCGTATCCGGCGCACCGGACCAGGTAACAGCCGGCGTCATCAGCGGTGATTATCAGATCGCAGCGCTGCCGACGAATGCAGCTTCAGTTTTATACAATAAAACCGAAGGTAAAGTGATTCTGGGTGCGGTCAACACATTAGGCGTGCTTTATGTTGTGGCCGATCAGTCCGAGGGAATTACCACATTTGCCGATCTCAAAGGAAAAACAATTGTTGCCAGCGGTCAGGGTTCAACCCCGGAATATGTGCTGAATTATCTGCTGCAGAAGAGTGGCCTGACACCGGGAGTGGATGTCACCATCAACTGGGTAGCGGAACACAGCGAAGCGGTTACCCAGTTGGTATCCGGTGCCGCAACCGTGGCAATGATACCGGAACCCTTTGTGACCACGGTTGAATCCAAGAAAGCAAATATCATCACGGCTATTGACGTGACCAAAGCATGGGAAGCTGCCAACAACGGCTCCAAGCTGGCAATGGGTTGTCTGGTTGTGAACAAAGAATGGGCCGAAGCCAATCCGAAACTGGTTGAGAAATTTATGACGGCCTATCAGGAATCAGTTAAAAATGTCAACGAGAATCCGGCCGAAGGTGCCAAGAATATCGTGACCGCTGGTATCATGGCTGACGCAACACTGGCAGAAAAAGCAATTCCAAACTGTAATATCGTTTATATTTCTGCTGCCGATGCCAAAAAATCATTAAGCGAATATTACAATATATTAGCCGGGTTTGAACCAAAAGCCATTGGAGGGAAAGTTCCTGCAGATGATTTCTACGAAATTGGGAAATAAGCAAATAAAAACATTAAAAATAATAGGGAAAAAAATAGGAGTGGCCCTTTTCTGGCTGCTCCTATGGGCCATGGCAGCATGGTGGGTCGACAGCTCACTGGTGCTGCCATCGCCAATTGATACCCTGAAAGGGATTGCAACCCTGGCAGGGGATGCTGAGTTTTTTGTCAGCATCGGCGTGACTTTGCTGCGGGTGTTTGGCGGTGTCTTCATATCCGTCGCGCTGGGCATCTTTCTCGGCCTGATCGGAGGGCTCAACGCGCCTTTCTACGAATTCATGAATCCCTTTGTCAGCATCATCAAATCATTGCCGGTGGTATCGGTCATCATTCTGATCAATTTATGGATTGCCTCAGGGATCGTTCCCCTCGTGGTCACTTTCCTGATCTGTTTTCCGGTTACCTGGACGAACGTGGTGCAGGGAGTCCATGCTACCGACGAAAAACTCCTGCAGATGGCAAAAGTCTACAATGTTGCCAAAATGAGAATTGTTAAAGATATCTACATCCCCTCGGTAAAACCCTATGCCGTTTCAGCTCTGATGAACGCTATCGGGTTGGGCTGGAAGGTGACGGTTACTGCTGAGGTCCTGGCCAATGCGCTTCCTTCAGTGGGGATGAATCTCTATTATTCAAAGATCTATCTGGACACGGATCTGCTGTTTTCATGGACATTCGTCATCGTCATGTGCAGCTATATCATTGAAAAAGTAACGTTGTTTATGATTGAGCGCAATAAAAGAAAGGGAGCTGATCAATGTCAATTATCATAAAAAATTTGCGGAAAGCCTATGGCGATCAAATTATCTTTGACGATTTCAGCCTGATCCTCGAAAAGAATAAAATAACTGGGATCTTAGGACCGTCAGGCTCGGGAAAGACGACCCTGCTCAACCTCTGCAGTGGATTGGATCAGCCCGACGGGGGAACGATTGAAGGAATCAATTTGTCATCCATCTCCTATATTTTTCAGGAACCCCGTCTGTTGCCATGGCGCACCATCCGTGAAAACCTGCGCTTTGTGTTCAAAGACCAAGCCGTCAAGCGAAACGGTGCTCACGACCAAGAGATCGATGCGATGTTAAAACTGGTGGGGTTGGAAACCGTCGGGGATTATTATCCTCAGGAACTCAGCGGCGGCATGCGCCAGCGGGTTGCCATTGCCCGGGCCTTTCTTTATCCATCCGAGCTGCTGTTGATGGACGAGCCGTTCAGCAGTCTGGATCTGGCGCTGAAAAACAAACTGATGGGAGATTTCCTGAATATCTGGGAAAAGGATAAACGCACCGTGATTTTTGTCAGCCACAACCAGGACGAAATCAACCGATTATCCCACGAGATTCTGACTTTTTCTGATAAACCGGTGCGAATTCTAAGAAGAGAAACAATTTGAATTGAAGTAAAGGCAATGAGCAAAAGGATTGCAGAATGTAGATGGGGATAAAAGATATCATTTCACGGATTCATTTATTTGAAAAATAGGGCTTGTAGCGAATAAGTGTTGATCATTAGCCACATATTAAGCTTGATTTTCATTTTTTTATTTGGTAGAATGTAAAAGTAAATTTGAAAAGAAAAATTGACATAGAAATAGTAAATTTAATATTTCTCATCGATTCAAGAAAAGACAGGAAGTAAATTAAATTAGGGTCTGGTTACATAATAAATTTCGGAGGAATTGACCAATGGCAATAATAGATCGAATTAAATTTGATGGAATGAGAAACAACAATGAATGGCTTGTATATCGCTATCCAGGAGAACAATTTACAACTGGTAGTCAGCTTATTGTCGGCGAAGGACAGGTTGCCGTTTTTGTTAGGGGCGGTCAAGCTTTAGATTACTTCACTGCAGGAACATACACATTGTCCACTTCAAACATACCACTTTTACATCACATCATTAATTTGCCGTTTGGGGGTAAAACTCCTTTTACCGCAGAAGTTTATTATATTAATAAGACATCAAAGTTGGAGATAAACTGGGGAACCGTAGATCCTATTCAGTTAATTGATCCTAAATATCATATAAAACTCAGAATACGTGCTTTCGGGCAATTTGGTATGAAAGTTGATGATTACAGGGTACTGTTGACCGAATTGATCGGTTCAATGCCTCCATATGAAGCCGTTAATTATAAAAAAATGCTTAATTATTTCAAAGGTATTCTGGTCATGAAGACGAAGTCTCTCATTGCCCAGACCATCATAAATAATAAGGTATCAGCACTCGAAATCTCCGCATCCATTGATGAAATTTCAAAATTCTGTAAAGATGAAATTAGCAGTGAATTTGAACGTTTTGGTTTAAAGGTTGTTAATTTTTATATTCAATCCATTAATTTTCCGGACGAAGATTTTGCGGAAATAAATAAAATATTAAGTGAAAAAGCATCCTTCGATATTATCGGGGATCAAAGATATGTCACGAAAAGATCCTTCGATACAATGGAAACTGCAGCTGGAAATGAAGGCGGAGTCGCGGGAACAATGGTCGGAACAGGAGTTGGCCTTGGTGTGGGTTTTGGCGTTGGCGGAGCTGTAGCTGGTATTGCATCAAACATGACAACCGCAGTGCCACAACAGGCACGAAACAAGTGTTCAAAATGTGGAAAAGAAAATGCTGATGGGGTTCTGTTTTGCGGTGAGTGTGGAAATAGAATAGCACCAATGACAATTAAATGTGCGAAATGCGGAGAAGAAGTTCCGGAAAACAGTAAATTCTGCGTCTTTTGTGGAGCGAGTATGATCGAAAAGCTGATCTGCAAGAATTGCGGGGCCGAGAATGAAACGGGCACAAAATTTTGCAGAGAATGCGGAACGAAAATGGAGGCCTGATCCATGAAAAATAATAGCACAAGCATCTTGTTAAAAGGTATTGCATTATTGATTTTAGATATGATTACATGCATGCTCGTTTTTTCAGTATGGGCATTAATAAATATTAGCTTATTTCCATGGTCTTTTACCGCAATATTAGTTTCGTTGGCGTTGGTAAATATAGTCGTTTTGATTTCTGGAAAATGTATTGAATTATTTGGAACAGCGATGACGGCTTCATTATTGATGAGCACGGTTTTATACTATCTCTTTGTGATGATTTTCACTGGGCTGAATTATATTACCATATCTCCCAAGTGGTATATCGTCATATTTTTGATAACAACACTTGTTTATGCTTTTATTGTTCTGGGATTATATAGTTCTGGAGTAAATAAAAGTAAAGACATGATCAAACATGGCATCGAGCAAGGAAAAGTGCAAAACGTTAAGCTGCAATTAATTGAAATCAAAAAAAATATTATGAGTACCATTAATTTCATGACGAAAGAAAACCATGCAAAAATGGTTGAAGCATTTGACAGTATGAATGAGCGATTAAATGCATCGACTCCCTTTGGCAGGACGAATAAAACAGTAATATTAGATTATGAAGATCAGATCCATGCAAAATTGACATCAATTAATGAGGACATACTTTTATTGAATGCCTCAAATGATGAAACAGGTAAATCTATTACAGAAGCGTTAATGGATGTGAAAGCATTAATTATATACCGCGAAAAGCTGATGAGCTGATTAGGATAAAGGAGACGATAAAATGGCAAATGCTGAAACGAAGAATTGTACTCAATGTGGTGCACCAATCGATGTAACTGCGTCGAGTTGTAAATATTGTGGGGCAGAGACGGTGATATCGCCACAATATGTTGTAACCCCGCCCCAACCACAATATACACAGCCACAACCGCCACCACAACAAGCGTATCAGGAACAACAGACATACTATCAACCGGCTACTTCGGGAAAAAGCAAGGTTGTAGCAGGCATACTGGCGATCTTTCTTGGCGGGCTTGGTGTGCACAAATTCTATCTGGGAAAAATAGGGTGGGGCATTTTGTACTTGGTATTTTGTTGGACATATATTCCTGAGATTATTGGAGTTATTGAAGGAATTATTTACTTGACATCAAGTGACGAAAAATTTGAAGCACAATATGCGAGCAACAGGTAAATTACAGTTGAATTATTGGAAATATGATTGTGACAAGAATTGAATTTTGAATGAAGCTCTCAGAATTGTTTGGAGCTTCTTTTTTTCAGAAATTATTAACTTTGTAAAGGCTTAACTAATGAAAAGCCTTTTTTTTTATGATAAACTTAGCATAGATAATTGCGTAACGCATTAAGCATAAACTTGGTTTCAAAAGAGAAACGTGAAAAATAAAAAAAGATTGGAACAGAAAATGGATATAAAACTAATTGCGCTCGATATGGACGGAACCACCCTGCAGAAGGACTATATGTCGATTTCCGAAAGAACGGAAAAGGTGCTGAAAGAGGCCATCGCCAGGGGCATTCATGTGGTTCCGTCAACCGGAAGAATCCTCGGACAACTGCCGGATTCGATTGTCCGCATCCCGGGCATTCACTATGCCGTCACTTCGAATGGTGCGGCCGTCATGAATTTGCAAACCGGTGAGGCAATCAGCAATAATTTCATTGGCGCCGGAAGTGTGATCAAGATTGTCCGCACCCTGGCACGCCGCGGCCTATTCTGTGAAGTTTATTATCAGGGATACTCCTACAGCAACAACCGGTATCTGGAAAAAGTCGAAAGAATCGAAGATTTTCCGCCAGATCTGCTTAACTTTATTCAGTATAAATCGAAACAGGTGGAGGACGTGCTGGCATTCACGCTGGAGCACGCGGCGGAAATTGAGAAAATCAATATTCCGTTACTGAACGATCAGACTCACCGCAACCTCTGGCAGAAATTTTCACAAATTCACGGCGTGACATTAACGAAAGCCGTGGCCGGCAACATTGAAATCAATCACCGCCTGGCCAACAAGGGCGACGGGCTGAAACAGCTGTGCAAACAACTGAAGCTGGAACCAAAGCACGTCATGGCGATCGGCGACAGCGACAACGATCTGCGGATGATTGAATTTGCCGGTCTCGGCGTCGCCATGGGCAACGCACCGGATGAGGTCAAGGCACTGGCAAACCGCGTCACCCTGCCCTTCGACCAGGACGGCGTCGCCCACGCCATCGAAAAGTATGCCCTGGCATAACAAAAAAAAGGAGAAAATAAAATGAACAAAAAAGCAATCAATGCAGAAAAAGCACCCGCAGCAGTAGGCCCCTATTCCCATGCCTATCTGGCTGGAGAAACCCTTTATTTATCAGGACAACTGGGACTGAACCCGGAAACCGGCATCTTGGAAGAAGGGGTGGCAGCACAGGCCCAAAGAGGACTAAACAACCTGGCCAATATTCTGGAAAGCGCCGGCCTGAGCCGAAAAGACATTGTCAAGACAACGATCTTTCTGGCCGACATGAATGATTTCGCAGCCGTCAACACCATCTACGCCGATTTCTTCAAAGACCAGAACGAATATCCGGCCCGCTCCTGCGTCCAAGTCGCCGCCCTGCCCAAAGCCGCCCTGTTCGAAATCGAAGCCATCGCGGTCCGTTAATTGCGTAGTTTTTTAAAGCACTAACGCAGTACCGACAATTGTTACATCGTGTTGGTTGCATCAGAGCGGACATCTCGAAGAGTGTCCGATTTTCGCGAAAGCAACGAGCCAATCACAAGCTTGCTTGTAGTTGGCGACTGCTCGCGACCTACACGAAAGTAGCGTAGCGGATTTCGTGTGGCGCAGCAACCAACTGATTAACAATTGGTCGGTACGGGTTTATCAAGAAAAAGTAAGAGAGGATAAATAGTGAATAAAAAACTGGAGACCTACATCACTCTGGTAGATTTTTTAGCAGATTTTATGGGAGAGAATACCGAAGTAGTTCTTCACGATCTGACCGATTGGCAGCATTCTGTTGTCGCCATCCGCAATGGCCATATCAGCGGACGACAAGTTGGGGCACCCATTACAGAAAGCTCATTGAGAATACTGCGAAGTGAAATGCACAAAAAAGCGCCATATATGTACAACGAGCACAATAAATCCCAAAATGGCGAAACCATGAAGTCTGCTTCATGGTTTATCAAAGACGAAAATGAAACCCTGATTGGCATGATTTGCATCAATTCGGACTGCCACGAGCTGATTGCCGCCCGAAACATTTTAAATAAAATGATCAAACCACCGATCATGGAGAAAGACAAAGATGAAAAAGGGCCGGATAAGATCAATATCGATGTGAAAGTGCTGGTTGACAACAACCTGGATCATGTCGGCAACAGTTTATCCAAACGAATCAGAACCCTGTCAAAGGATGAGAAGGTGGAAATTTCGGGTAAGCTCGAAGAAATGGGAACCTTCACCGTTAAAGGAACCATCTGGTATCTGGCCAACAGCATGGGCGTGTCCGTGCCCACCCTGTACCGCTATATCGCCGCGGCCAAAAAACAACAATAGGCTATTGGCAGTCAGGTTGTCGAGAAGCTGCCGTACCGACCAATTGTTAATCAGTTGGTTGCTGCAGAATCGAACGAAACTACCGTTTACAGAGCGGCCGGGATTCACGAAATCATTTCTACACTGTACAGCGGACAGTTCTTTGAACTGTTCGCCTACACGTTACGAAATGGTTTGTGATTCCCGTACACTCTGCTCATTATGTTCGTACTGTCTAAAACACGATGTAACAATTGTCGGTACTGCGTCAGATTGATTAAAATCAAGTCTTAAATGAATCTTGTTTTCTGGTATAAAACGGGATGGAATTTACAAATTGCGGAAAATAGCATATAATATCTTAAGGAAAAAATAACAAGACAACAAGAATGCTAACAACAGTCAGCAAATACGAAAGAGATAGAGGTGCAATATGACAAGTCAGTTAAACCAAGACAATCTGCCTGAGCATATAGCCATAATCATGGATGGAAATGGCCGCTGGGCGAAAGCAAAAAATCGTCCGCGTTTATTTGGTCATAACGCCGGAATGAAAACACTAAAGAAAATTGTCAGGGCATCTTCCGATGCGGGAATAAAAATACTGACCGTTTACGCGTTCTCAACCGAAAACTGGAAGCGTAGCAAAGAAGAAGTTGACGGTTTAATGAACATTGCAATCGAATATTTCAAAAAAGAAATTGGTGAACTGCACCAGAATAATGTCAAAGTCAATGTCATCGGAAATTTGGCTGGACTCAACACCAAGGTGCGAGCAGCGGCTGAAAATGCGATGGTCATCACAGCCCAAAATACCGGCCTGACACTCAATATTGCTTTAAATTATGGTGGCCGGGACGATATTGTTTTCGCGGTCAAAGAACTGATCAGAGCGGGCGTCTCAGCTGACGAAGTAACCGAGCAGAGCATCAATGATCACCTTTATACCAAAGGGCAGCCGGACCCGGATTTGCTCATCCGTACCGGTGGGGAAAGCCGATACAGTAATTTCATGCTGTGGCAGGTTGCCTATACGGAGCTGGCCTTCACGGATATCTACTGGCCGGATTTTGAAGTGGAAAAATACTACGAGATTATTCAAAACTATCAAAAGAGGGATCGACGTTATGGATCGGTCAAGTAGAAGGCGCGAAAAGAACTCGATGAAGGCCCGCATCTGGACAGCCGTCGTTGGCGTTCCGCTGCTTGTTCTGGTGATGTATTTCGGCGGATTTATGCTGGTGATCGGCGTTTCTTTTCTGACGCTTGCCGGCATCCTGGAATACACAACCGCAATTAATCGGTTGATTCGGCCCAAAATAAACGTCCTGTTCATGATCATTCTGGCAGCGGTGCTGGTGGTTACCATCAAGCTCGACTATTATTCGGTCATGCCGGTACTGCTGATTGAGTTCATCGCGATATTCTGTTACGAAATATTATCCGGAAACGTCGGCATCACGCGGGGCAGTGCCACATTGCTGGGACTGGTCTATGTGCCGGTGTTATTTGGTCATCTCTTTATGTTTGAAACCATCAACAACGGCATTTTCTATCTCTGGATGATTTTTGTCATTGCGTTTTCAACCGATACGGCGGCCTATTTTGTCGGAAAAACCTTGGGGAAAAAGAAAATCGCACCCAAAATAAGCCCCAAAAAAACCGTAGCCGGTACGATCGGCGGCATTATCGCCGCGGCACTCTGCATGGTTCTGTACGGATCTGTTTTGGGCAGCTATTTCGATTTTGTGCTGCCGTGGTATCTCTATGTCGGCGTCGGAATTCTCGGAAGCATTGCCGGTCAATGCGGCGACTTCACCGCATCAATGATTAAAAGACAAGCTAAAATTAAAGACTACAGTCAAATTTTACCTGGTCATGGGGGCATCCTGGACCGTTTTGACAGCATCCTGTTTATCATCCCGCTAATTTATATTTTTGCCAAATTAACAATTGGAATTGCATAGGTGAAATTTTGAATATCATATCGATACTGATTACCATATTAATAATCTGTGTTTTGGTCATTGTTCATGAACTGGGACATTTTTTTGTTGCGAAAAGAAATGATGTCTTCATCGAAGAGTTTGCCATCGGCATGGGACCAAAACTGTACAGCCGCCAGGGAAAAGAGACCCTGTTTACCATTCGGGCTTTTCCCGTCGGCGGATTCTGCCGGATGCGGGGGGAAGAGCCTGAGTTTGACGAGGACGGCGAACTGATTCCCAGAGATCCCAGCCTGCCCGTTGATCCCAGAAGCTATGAAGCTAAAAATCAGGGACAGAAATTAGCTATCCTGGTGGCCGGTTCAGCGATGAACATCATTTTTGCCATCGTTGCTTTAGTGGTGGTGGCGCTGTTTACCGGGCACACCAATATTTTTGATGCCGTTGTAACCGCTTTTTACAATACCGGACGGTTTGCCGGGCTGATCTTTCAGTCCTTTGCGATGCTGTTTACCGGTGAAGTCGGTTTTAACGATGTGGCTGGCCCCATCGGCATGGTCTCGATGGTCGGCAGCTTTTTGGATAGCGGTGTGATTATCCTGCTGGCATTCACCGCAATGCTCAGCGTCAATTTGGGCGTCATCAATCTGTTCCCGATTCCGGCACTGGACGGCGGTCGGATTTTTATTATTCTGATCGAGCTGGTGACCCGCAGAAAATTCAGCCCGAAAACAGAAAATATGATAAATTTTATCGGATTCATGCTGTTGATCGCGTTGATGATCATCATTGCCGTCAATGATGTGATGCGGTTGGCAGCCTAGGAGAAACAGTTGGAAAAACGAAAAAACACAAAAGTCGTCAAGATCGGACAGGTCGCCATCGGTGGGGGAAACCCCATCGCCATTCAGTCGATGACCAACACCGATACCAGAAATATTGACAGTACCGTCAGCCAGATCAGAGCCCTGGAATTTGCCGGATGCGAAATCGTCCGGGTAGCCGTTCCCGATCAGGAGGCGGCCAATGCCATTGCCGGCATTAAAAAGGGCATTCAGATTCCACTGGTGGCAGATATCCATTTCGATTACCGGCTGGCGCTGGCCGCCATGGAAAATGGCGTCGACAAACTGCGCATCAATCCGGGCAACATCGGATCGGAAAAAGGCATCCGGGAAATCGTCGCGATGGCGACGGAAAGAAAGATCCCGATCCGCATCGGCGTCAATGCTGGTTCGCTGGAAAAAGAAATACTGGAGAAAAACAACGGCTGCGCCACCCCGGAAGGCATGGTGGAGTCGGCGAAAAAGCACATTCAGCTGCTGGAAGATGCCGGGTTTGACAACATTGTGGTATCGATGAAGGCATCCGATGTGCGTTTTACCATCGCGAGCTATGAAAAATTCGCGCGAGAATATGACTATCCCCTGCATCTGGGCATCACCGAAGCCGGGATATTACGAAGCGCGGCCGTGAAATCCGCGATGGGCATTGGCTATCTGCTACTTAACGGATTGGGCGATACCCTGCGGGTATCGATCACCGGCGATCCTGTCGAAGAAATCGAAGTGGCCAGGGATATCCTCAATGCCAGCGGCCTGTACCGCGGAAAAAAGGGGAAAGCCGAAGTGATTTCCTGCCCCACCTGCGGACGAACCGAGATTGATCTGATTGGCATCGCCACTGAGATCAACGCGCGGCTGCGTCAGGTTGACAAGAACATCAAAGTCGCCGTGATGGGATGCATCGTCAACGGTCCGGGCGAAGGCCGGGCAGCGGATATCGGCATTGCCGGCGGAAAAAACAAAGCCGTGCTATTCAAAAAAGGTGAAATTATCAGAAGTCTGAAAGAAGACGAAATCATCGCTGTATTAATGGAAGAAATTGAGAAAATGTGAGGCGAGTTCATTGAGCAGATTAACCCAAAGGCAGGAACGTTATCAAAAAATAATAGCAGACTATCATCTGATCACCGATAGTATTAAAATCAATTCCACTCAGGGGGAATTGATTTTTAAGTTTGTCAGTCATAAGAAGGGCACCGAAACAGAAATCATCAAAACTGAGCTGGGCGAGATTTTCGATTATGCCAGGGCGCTGGACATCGAAGTATCGCCCCAGGAATATCAAGACGGTGAGCACCTGCTATCAACCGACAGTCAGGGTGTCAGTCAGCTTCTCACCGGGATCAATCCCAAAATTTCGAATATTCTGCTGGTCAACACCCTGATGGCGGAAGGAAACACCTTCTATGTCCGCGGGCGTTCCACCGGCGCCATCGACGGGGAAACTCTGGCCATTTTCAGCAGCCGTTTCAAACGTCTGATTTCAGAAAACTATGGACTGGATTCCGAACTGGTCGTCCGTTTCACCGATGAAGAATCCGTGGCCGAAAAAAGCCAGGAGGATCTGAACAAGCGTCTGGCAACCATTAAACCGGTTATTTCCAAACCGACCGGTTCCGGCGGAACAGCCACCGCCAAATTGCCCAAAGCCGAAAAACCTGGCGATGTGGTCATGGGCCGAAGAATCATCAATCCGATCCAGCTGCTCCGAGCCGTTGATTTCAACATCAACAGCGAATTTGAAGGCAAAACCATTGTCGTCCGAGGATCAGTTTTCGGCGTCAATACCCGACCACTCAAAAGCGGAAAAACGCTGCTGACCTTTAACATCACCGACGATACCAGCAGCATCACCTGCAAGATCTTCACCGACAAAGAAGAAGTAGTGGCGGCAATCCGGGAAGGCGGTTGGTACCGCGTCGAAGGAAAAATCAATTATGACGATTTTTCCCAGGAAATGATGCTCTATCCCCGCAACATCAATCTGGACCAGGAAACCATCCGGACCGACGATGCCCCGGTAAAACGGGTTGAGCTGCATCTGCACAGCCAGTTCAGTGCCATGGATGCGGTCAGCAAAGTCGAAAAAATCATGAAACAGGCCTCGGATTTTGGCCATGATGTCATCGGGATCACCGATCACGGGGTGCTGCAGGCCTATCCTGAAATGATGGAACTGGGAAGAAAGAAAAAGATCAAGGTGCTTTACGGCGTGGAAGGCTATCTGGTCGAAGACCGGCTCGACATGGTTTTCGGCGACAAAGACCAGGATTTTTCCGGCGAGTTTGTCTTCTTCGATCTGGAAACAACCGGTCTGGTCCCCGGCAACCATAAAATCATCGAAATTGCCGCCGTCAAAATCAAAAACCGGCAGATCATCGAGAGCTTTACAGCTTTAGTCAATCCCCACTCTGAAATTCCGCCGTTCATCAGCGATCTGACCGGCATCACCAACCAGATGGTTGAAAACGGCATCGAAGAAGCGGACGCCCTGCAGCAGTTCCTGGCGTTTGCCGAAGACCGCATTCTGGTTGCCCACAACGCGCCCTTTGATATGAGCTTTTTCAATACGGCACTCGAAAGTCACGGTATCAAACGGGAAAACACATCTGTGGATACGTTGGCGATGTCACGCTGCCTGCTGACGAACATGGCCCGACACACACTCAAAAAACTCTGCAGCCATTTCAAAATTGACCTCCAGAATCACCACCGCGCGCTGGACGATGCCGCGGCATCCGCCAAAGTATTTGTGAAGCTGCTGGGTCTGGCCGAAAAGAAAGGCTGCACCTCCATCCAGACATTGAACAGCCTGTCCAGCCGGGAACGCAGCATCCGCATCAACGCGACCAACCATATCATCGTTTATGCCAGGAATCAGGAAGGCATCAAGGACCTGTACCGGCTGGTTTCCGAGTCGCATCTCAACTACTACTATAAAAAGCCACGGTTGCCCAAATCACTACTGGCCGAGAACCGCGAAAATCTGCTGATCGGCTCAGCCTGCGAGGCGGGGGAACTGTTCACCGCATTGGTGCACAATAAATCAAAAACGGAGATCCATCAGATAGCCGATTTCTACGACTATCTCGAAATCCAGCCGCTTGGCAACAACCAGTATCTGATTGACAACAACAGTGTTCCCGATCAGGAGGCGCTCAAAGAGCTGAACCGCCGCATCATCGAGCTGGGAAGAGACCTGAATAAACCGGTGGTTGCCACCGGCGACGTTCATTTTGTCAACAAAGAAGATGCCCTCTACCGGGAAATCCTGTTTACCGGTCAGGGTTACAAAGATGCCCATAAACAGCCGCCCCTGTATTACCGGAACACCCAGGAGATGCTGGCAGAATTCGACTATCTGGAAGAAGATACCGCCAGAGCCGTGGTGATCGACAATCCCCGGAAAGTAGCCGAAATGATTGACGAAGTGCTGCCGATTCCGGATGGCACCTTTCCACCGGTTATCGAAGGCTCGGATGACGAAATCCGGACCATGGTTGAAAACCGGACCCGCGAGCTTTACGGCGATCCGCTGCCGGAAATTGTCGAAAAGCGAATGAACCGGGAGCTGGATTCGATCATCGGCAACGGCTATTCTGTGCTCTATCTGATCGCCCAGAAACTGGTCCACCATTCCAATGAGGATGGCTATCTGGTCGGCTCCCGGGGTTCCGTCGGCTCCTCTTTTGTAGCGACGATGTGCGGCATCACCGAGGTCAACCCGCTGTCGCCCCACTACCGCTGCCCCAGCTGCAAACATTCGGAATTTTTCAATGCCGCCGATATGGGTGTCGGGCCCGACCTCAAGAACAAGGACTGTCCCGAATGCGGCACGATGATGGAAAAGGACGGGTTTGAAATTCCGTTTGAAACCTTCCTGGGATTTGAAGGCGATAAAGAGCCTGATATCGACCTCAATTTTTCCGGTGAAAATCAGGCCGAAGCTCACCGCTATACCGAGGTATTGTTCGGAAAAGGCAAGGTCTTCCGGGCCGGCACCATTTCCACTGTGGCGGAAAAAACCGCCTTCGGTTTTGTGAAAAACTATTATGAAGAAAAAGAAATAAAAGTACCGCGAGCTGAGATGGATCGGGTCATTAAAAATTGTGCCGGCATCAAAAAGACCACCGGCCAGCATCCCGGCGGCATCATGGTCGTACCGACCTACAAGGATATCTACGATTTCTGCCCGGTGCAGCATCCGGCCGACGACACGGAAAGCACCACCACCACCACTCATTTCGCCTATGAATCGCTGAGTGGGCGGATGCTGAAGCTGGATATTCTGGGCCATGATGATCCCACGATGCTGCGGATGCTCCAGGATCTGACCGGAATTGATCCCCAGACCATCCCGCTGGACGATGTGAAAGTCATGAGTCTGTTTGGGTCCACCAAAGCACTGGATTTTCAGGATGACAGTTTTGAATCACCGTTGGGCGTCTGCGGGGTGCCGGAATTCGGCACCAGTTTTGTCCGGGAAATGCTGCTCGACACCAAGCCATCCGCCTTTTCGGACCTGATCCGGATCTCCGGTTTATCCCACGGCACCGACGTGTGGCTGAACAATGCCCAGGAACTGATCCGGCAGAAGACCGTCACCATCAAGGATGCAATCTGTACCCGTGACGACATCATGACCTATCTGCTGAATGCCGGCATGGAAGCCAAGACCGCCTTCACAATCATGGAAAAGGTGCGAAAGGGGAAGGGCCTGACACCAGAATTTGAAAAAGACATGCGCGACAACAAGGTGCCGGAATGGTACATCGATTCCTGTAAAAAGATCAAGTACATGTTCCCGAAGGCCCATGCAGCAGCCTATGTTATGAGTGCTTTCCGGATCGCCTGGTACAAGGTCTACTATCCGCTGGCCTACTACGCGACCTATTTTTCCATCCGGGCTTCGGAGTTTGATGCCCAGCTGGTCAGCCAGGGAAAAAGCGCTGTGATGATGCGGATGAACCAGATCAGAGAATTGGGGATCAAGGCGTCAAACAAGGAAAAGGGTCTGCTGACCGTGCTGGAGCTTGTTCACGAAATGCTGTGTCGCGGTTACAGTTTCCGGAATGTGGACGTGTATGAGTCCCACTACAGCAAATTCCGGATTGTCGAAAATGACCTGATGCCGCCGCTCAGCGCGCTCGACGGCATCGGCGAAAAAGCCGCGCAACGGATTTTTGAAGAGGCGCAGCTTCGACCCTATATGTCCAGAGAGGACCTGCAGAACCGCACAAAAGTCGGCAAAGCGGTGATCGAAACGCTGGAAAAACAGGGCTGTCTTAACCAGCTGCCCGCCTCCAACCAGATCACCTTTTTCTAACAGCAAAAAAGCGTTGGGCGGTCTGTATCACGAAACAATTTCTCCGCACTCGACGGACAGTCTACGACTGTTCGTCTCGATGCTACGAAACTGTTTGTGATACAGACCGCCCTTTTTCGGCAACGAACCGGATGGAATGCTGAACAACTGTTTGTTTTTACAACCAACCCGTAGGGGCGAGGGTCTGACCCCCAGGTCATTATCAATCGCCCGCAAACGTCAATTTGGCACCAACCGATTGCTAGAACCCTAACGTTTTGCTGGCGGGTAATACCCGCCCCTACGAAATAATGCAATCTAAAGTGAGCAACGGTTTATTTTTACAACCAACCCGTAGGGGCGTGGGTCTGACCCCCAGGTCATTATCAATCGCCCGCAACGTCAATTTGGCATCAACCGATTGCTAGAACCCCAGCGTTTTGCGGGCGGGTAATACCCGCCCCTACGAAATAACGCAATAGACCTGTTTATTAACGGTTGACGCTTGTCTCCATCGCGATCTCTCTGGCCCAGGCATCAGCAGCCAGCACGTCCTCCAGCGTCGGGTTGGCAATCACCTGATGTTTTTCCATCACCTGGCGGTTGATCCGGGGGATATCCAGAAAATGGATTTCTTTATTCAGAAATTTGGCAACCGCGACTTCATTGGCGGCGTTGAGCACACAGGTCATTGAGCCGCCGGCATCCAAAGCATCATAGGCCAGCTGCAGACAGGGGAAAGTTACCGGATCAGGCGCTTCAAAAGTCAGTTCCCGTACCTGACTGAAATCAAGTGCCTGCCGATTGTTGGCAATCCGGTCCGGATAGAAAAAAGCGATCTGAATCGGCAGCGCCATATCCGGCATTCCCAATTGCGCCATCGTCGAATGATCGATGAACTCCACCATCGAATGGATGATGCTCTGGGGATGGACCACCACATCAATCTGGTCCCGGCGCAGATCAAAGAGCCACCTCGCTTCAATGACTTCCAGGCCCTTGTTCATCAGCGTGGCGGAATCAATGGTGATTTTTTTACCCATACTCCAGTTGGGATGCTTAAGCGCCTGTTCCAGGGTAACCGCCTGTAGCGCTGCGGTGTTTTGTCCCCGGAAAGGACCGCCGGAAGCGGTAATGATGATTCGTTTGATTTCCTCATGCCTGTTTCCCATCAGACACTGAAAAATCGCGCAGTGTTCACTGTCCACCGGCAGAATTGCCACCCCTTTTCGGGCTGCGGCCGCCATCACGATCTGGCCGCCGGCAACCAGTGTTTCCTTGTTGGCCAGTGCAATGTCGATGCCACGCTCAATGGCCGCCAGCGTCGGTCGTAAACCGATCATGCCGGAAACAGCCGTCAGCAGCAACTCGATTTCCGATGCCGTCGATACGGCAATCAGCCCGTCGATGCCGGTTACCACCTCCACCAGTGAGCCCTTGGCTTTCAGACGTTTCTCCAGCACCAGCGCCGCATCGCCGTTCATGACACAGACGATCCGGGGAGAATAGGCTTCAATCTGTTGCTCCAGCAAATCGATGCTGGTATTGGTGGACAAGCCGACCACATTCAGAGCTTCCCTGTTTTCAGAAACGACCTCCAGGGCCTGGGTTCCGATCGATCCCGTCGACCCGATAATACTGATATTTTTCAATTGATTTACCTCGTTTTCGATCATATTATAAATAGTATAACACAATTGTATTGATAAAAAAATCAGACTATGAAGAGGGGCCTGACCATCCTTCAAGTTTAAAAATGAACGATGAATACAAGGGTTGTGTATGATTTGTTTAGGCCATGCTTTTGGTTTGAAAATTTAATAAACGGAAAAACAATCAACCATATAGCTGGACAGTTGTTTTTTTGTCATGTAAAATGATTTTATAAATAATAAAGAGAAGTTGAATGGAGTATTTAATATTGCAATATGTGATGATCAGGATACAATCTGTTATTCCAAAAAAGAACCCAATTCCAGGAGAAGTTTAACTTAAAATGTATTGAATTAGAGGTGTTATGAAATGACAAAGGACATGATATGGGTAGTATTTAAAGTAACGGTTAGTGTGCTGATTATCGGTTTATTCAATTATTATCTAATATCAGGAGCAAATTTAAGCATGCAGATCGGTTTGGTTCTTCTGGGAATATTAATCATTCTAAACATCTTTTTTAATCAGTCAAAAAAAAGAATCGAAAAAGTTGCGTATACCTTGTGTGCAGTGCTTTTGATACTGATAGGGGCACGTTCGTATGTATTGGATAGTTACGAACCATATTTAGATCGAGCTACAGATATTACCTATGAAATTCGGACATCTTTAAAAAATGCGAATGGAAATTTTTCGGATATGGCAATTGTTACAGGAAAACATGGGTGGGATCACTTATATCTGCTTCCGCCTCGTACGGATGTAAATAAGTTTTTAAAAAAGAATCATCTTACGTGGCAAGGTGACAAAAAAGAGAATATAAAATATCAGGATGACACAGCACTTTTGATATTTACGCTTGGTTATAAAGTTAGCTGCTATGCTGAAATTAAAAGGGAAGATAGTACAGCAGATTTTGCAGAAGTCTCTGAAGTCAATAACTTTACTAACTCATTCAAAGGCGACTAGGGGGGTATCGAATATCAGTTCAACCGTTTATTCTACCTCGCAGGTAATATATTATAATACAGTAATAATTCGTCTCCATAATCTATCCCAAGCCAATAAAATATTCCATTTCTTCAAATTCAACTTTGGCATATAATCGTGTAAACGAATAAAATTTGGAGGTGCTCTTATGGCAAAAACCTATTATTTTCCACCGATCGTAATCTTGGGACCAGGTGCAATCGAACTCATCGTGCCTGAAATCCAAAAAATGAACGTAAAAAAAGCCCTTGTCGTGACCGATAAGGTTCTCATTGAAGCGGGAGTCGTTCAGAGTGTTCTGGATGTACTTGCAGGAGCAAAAATTCCTTATGCCATATTCTCGGATGTCAAACCGAATCCAACGGTGGCAAACGTCAATGCCGGTTATCAGGCACTGCTGGATAATGAATGTGATTTTATTGTCAGCATCGGCGGCGGCTCACCGCAGGATACCGGAAAAGGGGTAGCCATTCTGGGAACTAACCCCGGCGATCTCTGCGACTACGAAGGCGTCGGAAAAACAGCGAATAAAGCCCTGCCGATCGTGGCCATCAATACCACTGCCGGAACAGCCAGTGAAGCAACCATCAACTATGTCATCACCGATGAAAAACGCAAACTGAAAATGGTAATCGTTGATCCGAACAGCATTGCAACCGTCGCTGTTAACGATCCGGTGCTGATGCTGAAAATGCCAAAAGCACTGACTGCAGCAACCGGAATGGATGCCCTGACCCATGCCGTTGAAGGTTACACCACGGCCGGTGCAACACCGTTTACCGATATGTATAATATTGAAGCGATCCGTGTTATCGCGGCTAACTTGCGAAAAGCAGTCGCTGATGGCGAAGACCTGGATGCCCGTGATGCCATGGCTTATGGCCAGTTTGTGACCGGCATGGGTTTCTCAAACGGCGGATTGGGAATCGTTCACTCGATGGCACATCAGCTCGGCGGCTTCTATGATCTGCCGCATGGCGTCTGCAATGCCATCCTGTTACCTTATGTCGTCGCCTACAATGCCGATGCCGTTGGCGATCGCCTGAAAGACGTGGCCATCGCAATGGGCGTTGACATCTGCCGTCTCGAACCGAAAGAAATCAATATCGCCTGCATTGATGCCATTAAAAAACTGTCTAAAGATGTCGGCATTCCTGCCGGTCTGGCAGAACTTGGCGTCAAAGAAGCCGATTTCGGTACCCTGGCCGATCTGGCTCTGGCCGACGCCTGTACCCCCGGCAACCCAAAAGTACCGACCAAAAAAGACATCATCGCCCTTTACAAAGCTGCTTTCTAATGGTAGGATCGTGGCAGTTGGTATCACGAAACAATTTCTCCTCGCTCGGCGGACAGTCTATCGACTGTTCGCCTCAACGCTACGAAATTGTTTGTGGTACCAACTACCAACTAGCGAACGGCAAACTAAGCACGACACCCAAGGCTCCCTGAATTTCAGGGAGTCTTTTTGAGTTTGTAATCTTTATGATAACGAGATATGAAAAAAAATAAATGTAACCCATGCAAAAAAATGATATAATATAAATCTTGAAAGACAAATTACAAATTCAGGTAATTGCAAATTTATAAAGCTGGAACAATTGTTGTTTTGCGATCAGTTCAGCTTACAATGCCTAACACAGTACCGACAATTATTACATCGTGTTGGTTGCATCAAGGCGAACAGTCGATAGACTGTACGAATTGCAAGTAACCAACTGATTAATAATTGGTCGGTACGGGATTGTACATCGAACGATTGTTGCTTTGGGAACAGTTTCCACAACCAATTTTGTAACGTGTAGGCGAACAGTGTAAAAAATTCGCGAAGGCAACAAGCCAATCACAAGCTTGCTTGTAGTTGGCGACTGCCCGCGACCTAGAAGAAATTCGCGCAGCGATTTCTTCTGGTGGTTTGTGCGAAACTGCTCCCAAAGCTCACGGTACTTTTGCAAAACGCCAAAAAAAACTATAAATGAGGAGATAAAGAGGATGTTGACAACATTTATTCATACAGGTGATTTTCACTTAGGTCGCCCCTTTACCTTTCAGCAGCAGGGAAACTACTTCGGCAAAAATAAACGAAAAGAGCTTTGGAAAGCCTTTGACGATATGATTGCCTACACGAAAAATGAAAGAATACCACTTGTTCTCATCGCTGGTGACGTATTTGACAGTGTTAATGTCCTGACCATGGATATAAAACGCGTGGCCGAAGCATTTGCAACACTGGAAAATACATGGGTGGTGATCATTACCGGAAATCACGATTATCACGGCGAGAATTCGCCATACAATAAAGTACAGTGGTCAAGTAATGTCTATATCTTCAAGGAAGATGTGTTCAGGTCCATTTACATTAAAGAATTGAATACCGAAATCTATGGCATGTCATGGGTAAAAAACGAGTACCGGGCCTTTCCGGAACGGTCCTTCAATACCATTAAACTGGACCATTCCCGATACAATATCCTGATGATCCATGGAGAGGTGGCAAACCAAAGCCATTATCTTCCCATTGACTTAAAATACATTGAAGGCAAAGGTTTTGATTTTATTGCTTTGGGACACATCCACAAGCCGGGAATCGCCCCGGGCGGTGTTGCCTATTGCGGGTCGCCGGTCCCGCTCAACTTTGGGGAAACCGGCGAGCGCGGCTTTCTGATCTCGCTGGTCGAGGTTGATCGTGAAACCGACAACTATGTGACCTCCAGTGGCTTTTATCCGATCCCGTCGCGGAAATATGAGACGATCCAGATCGAAATATCACCGGACGATACCTACAGCAACATTATCGAAAAAGCACTCAGCTGTGAAACCGCAGAAAACCGGAAACAGAATTACTACCGCATTCGTTTTGTCGGCTACATCAATCCGGAAATTCAGTTGGACTGGGTCAACGATGATTTACAGGAATCATTCTATTACATCGAGACCGACACCTCCCAACTGGAACCGGATATTGATCTTGACAAGCTGATCCTGGAAAATGAAAACAATCCGATTGGTCAGTTCCTGGAAGCGCTGGGAAATATCGAGGATCCGGAAGTGAGAAAGAAGGCCATTATCTACAGCATTGAAGCCATGGTCAGCGAGGGGGTTTTAAAATGATCATCAAAACGCTGCATCTGAAGGCTTTCGGAAAATTCAAAGACAAAACCATTGGTTTTGAGCCCGGCCTGAATCTCGTCTACGGCATGAATGAAGCCGGAAAAACAACGGTCCAGACCTTTATCCAGGGCATGTTTTTCGGCTTTTACAAACCCTATCGAAAAAAGAAAACCTACGATATCGAATATGAAAAATATCTGCCCTGGAAACAGTTCGACTACAGTGGTTCATTGATCTATGAAGTTGATGGCCGTGAAATCCGCTTAGAACGAAATTTTTTAAGAGGAAAAGACAGCCTGAACATATTCGACAACACCACCGGAAAAGATATCAGCAGCGAATTCCGATACGACGGCGTGATCCGTCAGCATCTGCCATTGGATACGCTGGGGATGACATCGGGAATCTACAATAATACCGTCAACATGCGGCAGCTTTACAACGATACCGAATCCGGCACCCAGGATGAAATGCGGGATTCCTATCTGGAAACCCAGAACACCAGTGGCGTCGAGATGAATTTCAAGGGTATCGCACGGTGTATCGAAGATAAAAAGAAGAACATCGGGCGGTCAGGGCAGAGCAAATCCAGAGTCGGGGCGGCGATCCGTGAACGCGACGAACTCCGGACGGCACTGAAAGAGGCGGAAGAAGCGTATGCGAAGGTCGCCGAAAATCAGGAGCAAATCACCCTCTATCAGAGAAGAATGAAACGCATTGAAGCGGAGAATGATTATCTGACCCAGGAATCCGTCGTTAATCGAAAAAAAGAGCTCCTGCAGTCCTATGAAAAAATCAAAGAGCTGGAAAAGGAAAACAGCCTGTTATCGGATAAAATCGAAGCAGGCGAAGTCTACAGAGAGTTCAATTACGAGACCCTTGAAGGTCTGAAAACCGTCCAGAGTCAGATCGAACGCTTGAGCGATCAGATGGACTATATTGAAACGGAAATAAACAATTGTCACGAAAGCCTGAAAGCGATCCGGCAGAAAGAAGAATCCCGACGCGCCACTCTGGCCGGGCATACCTGGGAACGCATCAGTGAAGATTACGAGGCGTTCAAAAAAGAACAAAACGGATCAGAAGACGTCAAAGAAAAATCGAATGCGATCAAAAGTTTCATTTCAATTATTCTGATCATTCTGGGCATTGCGTTTACCGAAGTGTCGATCATGAGTCTGCTGCCGTTGGGTCAGAGCATCGAGAACATCATGCTCGGTCTGGGCATCATGATGATGATCCTGGGGGTTGTCGGCACCGTTTTCGGCGCTGCGAAATCGTTAAAAAAACGAAAAATCAGACAGGCACGGCTGCTCAAACCGGTACAGCAGGGCATTCTGAAAAAATACGGACTCAAAGACGTCGGCGAACTGGACGCTTTTTACAAAAAAGCTTCCCGAACGCAAAGTGAGCTGGAACAGATGAAAAATGAAGGCGAACTGATCAGCGTCCAATTATCACGGCATCAGGCCGGGTACGAAGTGCTTTTTGAACAAAGAAGAGGCATCGAAAAAGAACTGGACAGAAAGCTGGGAAAATACGATGTCAAGACCATCGCAGAATATGCCGAAGGCTGTCAGAAAAGCCAGCGGCTGGAAGAGATGAAGATTCAATTCAACGGAAATCTGCGCCTGCTGGAAAACCTGCTGCAAACCGTCAACGACGGAAAAACGGCGGATGGAAACCTGGTGTGGAAAAAGGCTTCTCCCAAAACGGATGAACTGCTCAGCATGGGAAAAGAAATAGCCCGGCTGGAAGGCGAAAACAACGCCCTGTCGGATGGGGTCGGCCTGCCGGTGGAAATCCGGGAAACCATCAAATCGCTGGATTCCCAGATTGAAATCTGCGACATTGAGATAAAGGCCTGCAATGCCGTGCTCGATATTCTGGAAAAAATACAGCAAGGCTGTCATCTGGAATCCGCACCCGAGCTCAACCAACACATCGGGGATATTTTAAATAAAATTACCCAGCATTATAAAGGCGTCAAAATCGATGAAGCCATGAATGTCAAAGTCGTGGAGCCTGCCAATGGGGATTTCAAGGATGCCGAGCAATTAAGTGCCGGCACCATGGATCAGGTCTATTTTGCTTTCCGCTACGGCATGGGTGACGTCATCAATCAGGAGATGCCGTTCATTCTGGACGAACCCTTCGTGCGATACGACAAAGACCGCAAAACGCAGGCGCTTAAACTGCTGGCTGAGCTCAGCCAGAAGCGACAAGTCATTCTGTTCACCTGTGACGAGGATGAAGAAAACCGCTTAAAAGCCCTGGGCGCCACCTACACCAAAGTCCGGCTGTAGACAAAATACACCGTACCGACCAATTAAGTGGATTTAAAAAAATTCCTTAAAGCACTTCCAAAAAAAGTGGAAATCCGTTACAATTAAAGAAAGACGCCAAATGAAGGAGTAATGATCTATGAAATTACATCGCGTGAAACAACTTCTTAACGCTGTAGTACTGTCAGGAGAAAGCCATCTGGACGATGAGGTTCAGAGCGGTTTTGGCTGTGATCTGATGAGCGATGTGCTGTGTTTTAGAACCGAAGACGCCATCCTGCTTACGGGACTGATCAATCGGCAGGTCCTGAATACGGTGGATATTGCCAACATGAACAGCATTATTTTCGTGCGAGACAAAATTCCCAGCGATGAAGTGATAAAAATGGCGCAAGAAAGAGACTTGCTGGTGATGTCAACAAAATACATCCTTTTCGAAGCCTGTGGCATCTTATACGCAAATGGATTAAGGGGGGCATACCTCAAATGAACTACAAACTCGCCTTTGAGGTAGAGCGCGGAGATTTTGAAACAGCCGGAGATGCCTCCAGAAAAATCAAACGAACCCTTCAGCAACTCGGTATTTCCAACAAAATTATCCGCAAGGTATCCATCGCCGGCTACGAAGGTGAAATGAACCTGGCCATTCACTCCCTCGGCGGAACCATTCTCCTGACGGTAGCAGAAAAAGAAATCGACCTGACCATCGAAGACCGCGGCCCCGGCATTCAGGACCTCAGTCTGGCCATGACCGAAGGCTGGTCCACCGCCGGTGACGAAGCACGCAGAATGGGTTTTGGTGCCGGCATGGGACTACCCAACATGCAGAAAAATGCCGACCACTTTCAGATCGATTCAAAAGTCGGCGTTGGTACAAAAATTGCAATGAAATTCTTCCTGTAGAATTTATGGTTGCGGTAACATGGCGAACATTGCCAGACTTTAGATAAAGTGTTAATGCAGTACCGACAATTGTTATATCGTGTTGTTTGCATCAAGGCGAACAGGCGATCAGCCTTCGCGAAGACAGTCGCCAATCACAAGCTCGCTTGTAGTTGGCGACTGCCCGCGACCTAGAAGAAATTCGTGTAGCAATTTCTTCTGGTGGTTCGTGCGAAACTGACCGCTAAGCACACGGCACTTTAGGTGTTATTACTTGCAACAAAATCAAGAAAGGAGAGCAAATGGATAAATTACTGCATTCCGTATACCTGGATGAGGAAAAATGCCTGGGTTGTACAACCTGTCTAAAAAATTGCCCCACCGGTGCCATCCGGGTTCGCGGCGGAAAAGCGCGGATCAACGAGTCCAAATGCATTGACTGCGGCGAATGCATCCGTATTTGTCCCCATCAGGCCAAGAAGGCAAAAACTGACCCATTGTCGATGATCAGAGACTACAAATACACGGTTGCGATTCCGGCGCCGACAATTCTCGGTCAGTTTAAAACAAGCTATTCCATCAGTCGGATTTTATCCGCGATTAAAGCCCTTGGTTTTGATGAAGTGGTGGAAGTCGCTTACGGCGCCGAGGTGGTGGGCCGGGCGCTAAAATACGAGTATCATGCCAAACGCTATCCGAAGCCGCTGATTTCATCCGCCTGTCCGGCAGTTGTCAAACTGATCCAGGTTCGCTTCCCGGAGCTCACCGATAATATCTGCCGACTGAAATCACCGATGGCGCTGACCGCGCGGCTGGTCAGAAACCGCCTCCGGGATCAAACCGATTTAAAGAATAAAGACATCGGTATTTTCTTTATTACTCCCTGCGCCGCTAAGGCGACCATGGTGAACAACCCTCAGACCGGCGAAGCCGATCAATACGATCATATCGATGGCGCCATCGCCATCAAAGATATCTTCAGCGATATTTCCGGGATTTTAAACGACTGCAACCCACTCGAAGGCATCCACAATTCAACCCCGGAAGCGTTCAGTTGGGCCTTGTCAGGCGGCGAAAGCGAGTATTTAAAGAATAAAAATGTGCTTCATGTGGATGGCATTCAGAACGTCATCAATGTACTGGAAGAAATTGAATGCGGTAAACTTGACACCATTGAGTTTTTCGAAGGTCTGGCCTGTATCGGGGGATGCGTCGGCGGTTGCCTGACAGTTGAGAATAACTACGTTGCCAAAATGTACATTCAGGAACGGGCCAAAAAGTTGAAGCAGGAATCCATTGTCCATATGGAAGAAGAGTATGTCAAAGACATTTACAATACCGGGATGATGCACATCAAAGAACGGATTCTACCAAGAACCCCGGAACCATTGGATGCCGATATCAACAAAGCCATCGAAAAAATGAAACAGATCGAAGTGCTGGAAAGCAAGCTGCCGGGTCTGGACTGCGGTTCCTGCGGGGCGCCGGGGTGCCGGGCCTTGGCCGAGGATATTGTCACCGGAAAAGCAAAAGAAATCGACTGCATCTTCGTACTCAAAGACCGGGTTCTGGAGCTCTCCCAATTAACGAACGAACTGCTGCAGGTCGAACACCCAACCGGAAAAACCAGCGAATAAAAGATTGAAATATACATAATGTATATTAATATAAAACAAACAAAAGGAGTTATGAATGAAGGTTAGTGATTTATTAGAAAACAATGAATTTAAATGCCTCAATCCGCAAATCGGCACCGAAGGGGAAATCAAAAGCGGGTATGTGGGCGATCTCCTGAGCTGGGTCATGGCAAACGCCGGCACGGGATGCGCATGGGTAACCATTCAGACCCATGTGAACATCATTGCCGTCGCAACATTGCTTGAAATGGCCTGTGTGATCGTGCCAGAAGGCGCAGAAGTGGAAGAGAGCACGCTCGAGCGAGCCGTTATCGAAGATATTCCGATCATCACAACGGGTTTGAACGCCTACGAAGTCTGTCGGATTTTAGCAAACGCAGGCATCTGAAATGGATAAGGTAGCCATCGATCTGCATATTCACTCGGTTTTGTCTCCCTGTGGCGAAGAAGAGATGACCCCCAACAATATTGTAAACATGGCACTGCTGAAAGAAATCGACTACATCGCAGTAACCGATCATAATACGGCGAAAAATTTGCCGGCGGTACTGGCGGTGGCAAAAGAAATTGGCGAGGGAATCTGTATTCTTCCCGGGATTGAAGTGACCACCAAAGAAGAAGCCCATATCCTGGCCTATTTTCCCACTCTGGAAGGCGCTCTGGAACTGGATGAAATGCTGTATCAACATCTGCCGGAAGTTATGAACCGGAAAGAGATGTTTGGTCCCCAGTACATCATGGATGAAAATGATGATATCATCGGCGAGGTCGACAAGCTGCTCATTTCCGCCACCGATATCGGCGTCGACCAGCTGTGGGAGACGGTGACCAGTATCGGCGGGGTGATTGTACCCGCCCATATCGACCGGAAGTCCTTCAGTATCATTGCTTCGCTGGGATTTATTCCGCCAGAATTGGCGGTAAAAACCTGTGAGATATCAAAAGGAGAAAGCGTTGAAAATGTTCTGAAAAAGTATCAGTTTTTCAGAACCTATCAGTTTATTCATGGTTCCGATGCGCACCAGCTCGAAGACATGGCGGAGCGGGAGTATTTTATCGAACTGGAAGATATGCAAAGGCAGACGTTGATTCGTTACCTGGGATAAAAAGAAAAAGGTAAAAAAGCAGATTCAATAGAGAGAATCTGTTTTTTTATGCAAAATAATTACACTTTATTTGCAAAAGTAGTTAAAAAGTAGAAAAATTACCCCCAATTGTTTAAAAATTAACGTTTATTTAAAAAAAAATGGGCAAAATGTTATCCGCTATAATTCTGACGTAAAGCAACGGAGTGTGTTATAATGAGGGCGTTAGAATATGTGCAATCAAAGCGTAAAGGTTTGCATGATTGAATTAGGAGGTTTAAAAATTGGCTGAATTAATACCAGTTGAAAATTTGGACGTAGTAAAGGCAATCGTAGCCGAACACAAAGAAGTACCAGGTTGTTTAATGCAGATTCTGCAGGAAACACAGACAAAGTACGGCTATCTGCCCATCGAACTACAAAGTACCATTGCAGATGAATTGGATATTCCATTAACAGAAGTATTTGGCGTGGCGACATTTTATTCTCAATTTACCCTTAAACCAAAAGGTAAATACAAAATTGGTGTATGCCTGGGTACTGCCTGTTATGTACGTGGTTCACAAGGTGTTATGGACAAAGTTACCAACATTCTTGGAATCGGCGTCGGCGACACAACTGAAGATGGAAAATTCTCAGTTGATGCGACTCGTTGCGTAGGTGCATGCGGCTTGGCCCCAGTAATGATGATTAATGAGGAAGTGTTCGGTCGTTTAACCATTAACGAAGTTCCTGATATTTTAGAGAAATTTTAGTTAAAAAAAATGAAAGAGTTATCCCTTCACATATTGGATATTACCCAAAACTCCATCAGAGCACAGGCAAAACTTGTGAAACTGACGATTATTGAATCTCTGGCAGCGAATGTACTCGCGATCATGATCGAAGATGATGGTTGCGGCATCCCGGCTGATAAGATTCAGAACATCGCTGATCCTTTTGTCACATCCAGAACAACCCGCCGAGTCGGCCTTGGTTTATCCCTGTTTAAAGCAGCATCTGAAACGTGCGGTGGCTTTTTCAGGATTACATCCGAGTTTGGCGTTGGTACAAAGGTGACTGGTACTTTCAATCGCGATCATATCGATCGTGCTCCCCTTGGCAACATGGCAGACACGGTTGTGACGATGGTAATGTCTTTTGAGGAGGCCGATCTCATTTATGAACACGACTACAATAATCAATCATTTATTTTTGATACACGTGAAATTAAAGAGACCCTGGAAGTTACATCGTTAAACGAACCGGACATCCTTAACTGGATCAGGGAGTTTGTGCGAGAGGGCCTTGAAAAAATTATGGAGGAAGAATAATATGGCAAAGTCCCTAGCTGAATTAAAAGCGATTCGAGAAAAAAAACTAAATGAAATAAACTTGAGACACGGCAAAAATGGCTATCGCGTTGTTGTCGGAATGGCAACCTGCGGTATTGCTGCCGGAGCTCGTCCTGTAATGGTTAAGCTCATGGAAGAAGTAGCAGCCAAAAACCTGGTCGATGTAACCGTTGCGCAAACCGGATGTATCGGATCCTGTCGATTAGAACCAATTGTTGAAGTTTACGGCGCAAATAATGATAAAGTAACCTATGTTCACATGACACCGGAAAAAATTGTCAAAGTAGTGGACCAACATTTGATAGGCGGCAAAATTGTAGATGAATTTACCATGACCATCGTTGATGGTAAAATTGTCGATCCAGAGATCAAGGCTTAATTGAGGAGGAGAAGAGCAGATGGCATATAAACGTTCGCAGATACTAATATGTGGTGGCACAGGATGTACTTCCTCTGGTTCCGTTAAATTAGTACAGGAATTAAAAAAAGAGTTAGTAAAACATGATATACTCGATGAAATCGAAGTAATTCAGACAGGCTGTTTTGGATTGTGTGAATTGGGTCCAGTTGTAATTGTTTACCCAGAAGGCACCTTCTACAGTCGTGTTGCAGTTGAAGATATCGCTGAAATGGTTGAAGAACATCTTGTCAAAGGTCGTGTTCTTGACCGACTTGTTTACTCAGAAAAAGGCGATGGACATCATCCATTATCCATCAACGAACTGGGATTCTTCAAAAAACAACGTCGTATTGCTTTGGCAAACTGTGGTGTTATCAACCCGGAAAACATCGATGAATATATCGGATTCGACGGTTATTTAGCACTTGAAAAAGTATTGAAAACAATGACTCCTCAGGAAGTTATCGATGAAGTTAAAGCTTCAGGACTTCGTGGTCGTGGGGGCGGAGGATTCCCAACTGGCCTTAAATGGCAGTTTGCACACAATGCAGTGTCACCAGACGGTGTTAAATACGTTGCCTGTAATGCAGATGAGGGAGATCCCGGCGCATTCATGGACCGTTCCGTATTAGAAGGTGACCCACATGCGATCATCGAAGCAATGTCAATTGCCGGTTATGCAGTTGGCGCCAAAAAAGGTTATGTTTATGTTCGAGCTGAATACCCAATCGCCGTTCATCGTCTGCAGATTGCAATCGATCAGGCCAAAGATTATGGGATCCTCGGAGAAAACATTTTCGATACCGATTTTGCCTTTGACCTTGAAATTCGTTTAGGCGCCGGCGCATTCGTATGCGGCGAAGAAACAGCCCTGATGAATTCAGTCGAAGGAAAACGTGGCGAACCGCGTCCGCGTCCTCCATTCCCAGCAAACAAAGGTCTGTTCGAAAGACCAACCGTTCTTAACAACGTTGAAACATATGCAAATATTCCCAAGATTATCTTAAACGGTGCAGCATGGTTTGCATCAGTTGGAACTGAAAAATCAAAAGGAACAAAAGTATTCGCATTAGGTGGAAAAATCAACAATACCGGTTTACTGGAAATCCCAATGGGAACAACACTGAGAGAAATCATTTATGAAATCGGTGGCGGTATTCCAAACGGTAAAGAATTCAAAGCCGCTCAAACTGGTGGACCATCAGGTGGTTGTTTACCAGCATCAGCACTTGATACAGAAATTGATTATGATAACCTCATCGCTGCCGGCTCTATGATGGGTTCCGGTGGATTAATCGTCATGGACGAAGACAACTGTATGGTTGATATCGCACATTTCTTCCTTGAGTTTACTCAGGATGAATCATGTGGTAAATGCCCACCTTGCCGTATCGGTACCAAGAGAATGCTTGAAATCCTCGAAGATATCTGTGGTGGTAAAGGTAAAGAAGGCGATATCGAACGCTTACAGGAATTAGCAGAAGGCATCAAATCTTCAGCTCTTTGCGGCTTGGGACAAACAGCTCCAAACCCAGTTC
This sequence comes from Acetobacterium fimetarium, assembly GCF_014284475.1. Lineage (GTDB taxonomy): Bacteria > Bacillota > Clostridia > Eubacteriales > Eubacteriaceae > Acetobacterium > Acetobacterium fimetarium. The sequence goes on from NZ_WJBC01000025.1 coordinate 35,108, forward strand.
TGGCTACGATTAAATTCTTCAGAGATGAATACGAAGCTCATATTTATGATAAAAAATGCCCGGCCGGCGTTTGTAAGGCTCTTCTGGATTTCAAAATTGACGAAGATACTTGTAAAGGGTGTGGCATCTGTGCCAAGAAGTGTCCTGTGGATGCTATTTCCGGCGAAAAGAAAAAACCACACGTTATTGATACAACAAAATGTATAAAATGTGGTACTTGTATTGAAGCCTGTCCATTCGGCTCAATATCAAAGGCTTGATGAGGGGGTTATTGAGGAAATGAATGAAATTACTTTTAAAATAAACGGACAAGAAATAACGGTTCCAGAAGGAACAACCATTTTAGAAGCCGCTCGAATGAAAAACATTGACATCCCAACACTATGCTATTTAAAAGGCATTAATGAAATTGGGGCATGTCGTATGTGTCTAGTGGAAATTGCTGGCGCAAGAGCATTGCAGGCAGCATGTGTTTACCCAGTTGCCAATGGAATTGAAGTGTTAACAAACTCTCCAAAAGTTCAAAAAGCAAGAAAAGTAAACCTGTCTTTGATTCTGTCAGACCATAACAGAGAATGTACAACTTGTGTCCGCAGCGAAAACTGCGAACTGCAGGCGTTGTCCAAAGAACTGGACGTATCTGATATTCCTTACCAGGGAGCAAAATCTGGTCACACAATCGACGATATGTCGACATCCATCGTTAGAGATGAAACCAAATGTATCCTCTGCAAGAGATGCCAGTCAGTCTGTAACCAGGTTCAAGGCGTTGGCGTACTCGGTGCTGTCGGTCGTGGATTCAACTCTCAGGTTCAGCCAGTATTCGGCCGATCTTTAGCAGAAGTTGGCTGTATCAATTGCGGACAATGTATCATCAACTGCCCAGTTGGCGCACTCAAAGAAAAATCAAACATCCAGGATGTTTGGGATGCACTCAATGATCCGACCAAAACAGTCATCGTTGAAACCGCTCCCGCCGTTCGTGCTGCTTTAGGCGAAGAATTCGGCCACAAAATGGGCGAACCATGTACCGGAAAAATGGCAGCCGCTTTAAGAAGACTGGGATTTGATAAAGTATTCGATACCGATTTCGGTGCTGATGTTACCATCATGGAAGAAGGATATGAATTGCTTGGTCGTTTACAAAACGGCGGCGTTCTGCCAATGATCACATCCTGCTCACCAGGCTGGATTAAATTTGTTGAAACCTACTATCCACAATTCATTCCCAATCTGTCAAGCTGTAAATCACCACAGAACATGACCGGTGCTTTATTAAAGAGCCATTACGCTCAAATGAACAACATCGATCCGAAAGATATGGTTGTTGTTTCAGTTATGCCTTGTACCGCTAAAAAATACGAAGTTCAACGTGAAGAACTGGCCGTAGACGGCAATCAGGATGTTGATATTTCTATCACAACAAGAGAACTTGCTCGTATGATCAAGGCTGCTCGCATCATGTACGACCGTCTTCCCGATGAAGATTTCGATCCGTACTATGGCGATTCCACAGGTGCTGCTGTTATCTTCGGTGCTACCGGTGGTGTTATGGAAGCCGCAGTCAGAACACTGGCTGACGTCTTAAACAAAAAAGACATCAAAGAAATTGACTACGAAGCAGTTCGTGGTGTGGAAGGCATCAAAAGAGCAACAGTTGATGTAACACCAGACCTGGCTGTTAAAGTTGTCATTGCTCATGGCGGTGCTAACTTAAAAACTGTCATGGAACAATTAAAAGCCGGCGAACTGAACGATGTCCAGTTCATCGAATTGATGGGATGCCCAGGCGGTTGCGTAAACGGTGGTGGACAACCAATCGTTTCCGCAAAAGACAAAATGGATATCGACATTCGTGCTGAAAGAGCAAAAGCTCTTTACACCGAAGACGCCAACAAAGGAATCCGTAAATCACATCAGAATCCTTCAGTAGTACGTCTGTACGATGAATTCCTTGAAGAACCAAATAGCCACAAGGCTCATCATATTCTTCATACCACCTATTCCAAAAAACCAAAACTGTATTAATCAGCAGTTACAATAAAAACTGCAGCAAAGACTCAACAAAAAAGGCCCAATAATGGGCCTTTTTTGCGTCACCAAATAAATCGTACCGGATTAATACCCCACAATGACACCACCCCGTAGGGGCGATCCGTGATCGCCCGCACCCCCATGCCAAACCACCCCAAAGCATTCACACCAACCCGTAGGGGCGATCCGTGATCGCCCGCACCCCCATGCCAAACCACCCCAAAGCA
>NZ_WJBC01000026.1 GCF_014284475.1 Acetobacterium fimetarium
ACCTATTTTTAGCTATTCAGTACAAGATATAATGACTGTTCTGCACTTTTAGCTCTACTTAGCGAGGTAACTATTTAAATAAAAGCCTTAAAAATCAATGATTTGAGGCTTGACATTATAGGAAGGAGAAATTGAATGATGAAAAAGCGCAAAATGCTTCTGATACCACTTGCTTTTATTTTGCTGATTGTAGGATTCATTATCTATGGATTTATAAATTCCAATATGAATCTGACAAATGGGTCTACATCTTCTGAGCAGTTTCAAGGGTCAGATGAGGGGAGTGACGTTACATTAAATGAGAATTCTGAATCGTCGATACAAGATGTGCTGGATCAGAACAATGAAGAGTTGTTTAAAATGATCGATACACGAAAAACGGTTGTTTTTGCCATCTACGGAATTGATGACAAATACACAGAAGAGGGTAGAAGTGACATCATTATGGTAATTAAGTATGATCCCTCATTAAAGAAGATGGTCATTGTTTCAATTCCAAGAGATTTACGGATTGATATTCCCGGATATGGTATCGCCAAAATTAATGCGGCTTTTGCTTATGGCGGAAGCGAATTAGCAGATCAAGTGATTGAAGAACTTTTAGGTATCAAACTCGATTTTTCGATCCGCTTGAATTTTGATACATTTTCTAAAATTATCGATAGTGTCGGGGGCGTCACAATCAATGCCAAAAAAGATTTCTATTATGGTGACAAACTTGTCATTAAAGAAGGGAATCAGGTCTTAAATGGAAGAAAAGCGCTTTATTATGTCAGGTTTCGCAGTGACAGTGATGTCGATTATGGACGGATTGGCAGACAACAGGAGGTGGTTATTTCTTTGATGGAATATTTGAAATCAACCAGTCTCAAAGAGAAACTCAAACTGGTTGGAACCTATTATAATAATGGGATCACGACTGATGCGAAAGTTGCAAAGATTACGGATTATATTAAAATGAGTAACGAGGATGAAAATATTATCTATGAAAATTACCGTTTGCAAACATACTCGGAAGTCATCGATGGATTATGGTATGAGCTGTACAATCAGGAAGATTTAGATATGATCAAGAGTTTGTTCATTAATAAAGAAGAAATGAATTTAGAAAATTGGAAGTAAAATAGAAGGCAGCTAAGGTGTTTATTAAGGAAGGGTGATAAAGATGGATACAACAAAAGATATTGATTTAAAAGAGTTGATAGATATTATTGTTAAAAAATGGTGGCTGATATTATTACTTACAATTGTCGGTTTCGGTTCAGCCTATTTGGTGTCAGCTAAATATGTGACGCCTGTTTATGAAGCAAAAACAGTTCTATATATCGGCAGTGAAGATTCCGCGATGGGATCAATCGGAATTTCTTTAGGCCAATTAGAAGCGAATAGCCAGTTGCTGATTGACTACAAGCAAATAGCATTGACGCGTTTGGTAATTGATGAAGTTGTAAAAAATACCGGGTTGAACATTTCTTATATCGCGTTTCAGAATAATATCGTGATTGAAAATATCAGTGACTCCCGACTTTTTACGGTTGGGTTTAGAAATTCAGATCCCTTAATAGCCAAAAAGGTTTCGGATGAATTAGCAAAACAAATAACCGTAGCGGCTGCCCAAATCGTTGGGGTTGAGAATATTCGGATTCTGGACCAGGCTTTGGTACCGCAGACACCGGTTTCACCTAATCTGTTTCTGAACACCATGATCGGTGGCGCCCTGGGTTTGTTGATTTCCCTGATCATTGTAATTATGATGTTTATCCTTAAAGATACGGTAACAGATGAAGAAGATATCGAAAATCTGATCGGCGTGTCGGTCCTAGGAAGCATTCCGGAATTCAAAGGGGAGGCGAAATAAAATGACTTTTTCAAGTTTGGTAACACTGAGCGATCCTAAATCGTTTGCCACGGAGAGCTATAAACTGCTGCGGACCAATCTGAATTTCAAGAATGTTAAAAATAAATATCAGGTAATGCTGATGACCAGTGCCGGTAAACAGGAAGGAAAAACCACCACGATCTGCAATTTGGCGGTCACCCTTGCCCAGGCGGACAAAAGGGTATTGTTGATCGATGCCGACTTGAGAATGCCGCATGTGAATACGATTTTTGATATTAATAAACGGCAGCCCGGTTTGTCGAACATGCTGGTCGATGATTTGCCGATTGAGGTTGCGGTCAATAAAATTCCGAACCTGGAAAAACTGGAAGTCCTGACGGCGGGAAACAAACAGGTATCACCGACGGAGCTGTTGAATTCGGATTCTTTTGAGGAGATGATCAGGGCATGCCGGAACGAATATGATTTCATCCTGATCGATGCGCCGCCCGTTTTAAGCTTTGCGGATGCCAGCATTGTCTCGAAAGCAGTTGATGGGGTGCTTCTGGTAGTGGAAGCTCAGGAAACAAAAAAAGCACTGGTCGTGGAAGCTAAAAAAGCCCTGGATAAGGTCGGCGCAACAATCATCGGCGTTGTCCTGACCAAAGTTAAATACAAGAAAAATGCCAATTATTACCGGTACAGCAAGTATGCTCAGGATAAGGTTGAATAGGTTTGTCAATCAACAGTCCGGCTTCTGGTTGATCGTTCTGTTGGTGCGAAAAAAAGCAGATCTCATTCATGTTTAAAAACGATTATTCCGATAAAACAAAAGGAATTAGTTAAGTTGGAATTTCTGGTTTTTATGGTATAATAATACAAATTTTTGTACAGTTTACACCATTTCATCTGTACGACAACGGAAAGGTTATTGGCATGATTGAAATTTTAAAAAATAAAATGACACCTGAGCGCATTTTATCGGCGGGGGTTGGTCTCGAGAGGGAAGGACTTCGGGTTACGCCGCAGGGAAAACTTGCATTAACCCCACATCCTTCGATATTTGGTGACAAACTGGGAAATCCGTATATTACCACCGATTTTTCAGAAAGTCAGGTGGAAATAATTACCCCGGTGTTTGATTCGGTGGATGATGCCTATCATTTTCTGGAGGCGTTAACGGATATTGTGATTAATGAAATAAACGAAAACAATGAGCTTTACTGGCCTTATTCGATGCCCTGCGATATCCCGGAGGACGAGGACATCCCCATCGCCGAATATCAGGGCGAAGAAGGCAAAAAAGCAAGAGCATACCGCGAAAAGCTGATTAAAAAATATGGTGGGAAACGGCAGCTGATTTCTGGCATTCATTATAATTTTTCATTCAGTGATGACGTTCTGGAGACCCTTTTCAGAGAATCCGGCGGTGAATTATCCTACCGCGATTTCAAGGATAAAATCTATTTGAAAGTATTAAGAAATTTTCTGCGTTATCGCTGGCTGATTGTTTTTCTGTTGGGATGCACGCCCGGATTACATGGGTCATACATCGAAAAATGTTTAGCGTGCATGGAAGAAGTGGATAGCAGTGAGACCTTTTTAAGTCAAGATGGAACATCAGCGCGAAACGGCAGCTGCAGCGGCTATAAGAATGAAATTGATTTATATCCGAGCTATGCTTCGGTCGATGAGTTTATCGCTAGCATCGAAGAATACATCAAGCGCGGCGATATTTCGGAAGCCAAGGAGTTATACGCTCAGATTCGGTTAAAGCCAAAGAAGTTTAATGATGTATTGGGATCGTTGAAAGCCGACGGTATTCAGTATCTTGAGATTCGCACCATCGACCTGAATGTATTTGACAAATGCGGCATTGCAAAGGTTGATCTTGAATTTCTGAACATCTTTATGCTGTTTCTGCTACTGGAAGGGGAAGAGTCTTTCGACACCTGGCAGCAGGAAGCCCTGATCAATGAGGTCAAAGTGGCTGAACATGGCCTGAAAGCGGACCTGGAACTGCTGGATCACCGCCATTGGACGTTGAAAACAGCGTGGGCGGAGGATATCCTGGAAAAAATAGCTGAGATCAATGAGTATCTGGATTTGAAGCAGGACCATTGCATCGAGGTGATGCAAAACCGTTTGCGAAATCCGCAGACAACCTATGCCGAGCGCCTCAAACAGCTGATGACTGAAAAAGGTTATCTCAATGCCAATCTGGAGCTGGCCAATGAGTACCGAACCGATTCGGTAAGCAGACGCTATTGCCTGAAGGGGTTTGAGCAATGGGAATTGTCGACGCAAATTTTAATCAAAGAGGCAATCACCCGCGGCATTAAAGTGACGCCGATGGATGCCGCGGATAATATCATCGCCCTCGAAAAAGACGGCCATAAAGAGTATGTGAAACAGGCGACTAAAACGAGTGCCGACACCTATATTACCCCATTACTGATGGAAAACAAGGTGGTCACGAAAATGATTCTCAAGGAAAATGGCATCCCTGTTCCAGCAGGTGAAGAGTTTTTTTCCGTTGACGAAGCAAGACTCAAGCTTCCCAATTATGTTGGGAAAAAGGTGGTCATCAAACCAAAATCGACAAATTTCGGTTTAGGCATCTGCATTTATGATCGCGGCGGGACCATTGAGGAGCTTCTGGAAGGCGCCCGAATCGCGTTTGCGTATGATCATACAATTCTGATCGAAGCTTATGTAGCCGGATTGGAATACCGCTTTCTGACCATGGGTGATGAAGTTGTTGCGGTACTGCATCGCAGAGCCGCGAATGTGGTGGGCGACGGTATCCACACCGTTCAGGCGTTGATCGACAAGAAAAATGAGCATCCCTATCGCGGTGATGGTTATACGAGTCCTCTGAAAAAAATCAAGCTGGATGATCAGGCACAGCTGTTTTTGAAACAACAGGGCATTTCGGCTTCAACCGTTCCCCGGCCGGGAGAACTTGTTTATCTGCGTGGCAATTCAAACATCAGCACCGGCGGAGACAGCATCGATTATACCGATAAGATGCATCCCCGTTTTAGTGAAATTGCCATGAAGGCGGTACGGGCTTTTGGCGCAAAATTCTGTGGGGTGGATATCATCATTGAAGACTATAGCAATCCCGAGTCGGCATTCGGTATTATTGAACTGAACTTCAATCCGGCCATTATGATGCAAGCTTATCCGTTTGAAGGAAAAGAACGTCGTCTTGGCTATAACATATTAAAAACCATCGGTTTGGCCGATTAAAAAAAAACAGCAGGTCCGGATGACCTGCTGTTTTTTTATATTAGGAATGAAAAGAAAAAGGGGAGATTTTCATCTCGCAACTATATGATAGTTCTCAAACCTTTAGGTAAACTTTTATTTGTGTTAAGCTTAAGTTAAATTAAGTTAACGCTATTTGTGGCGCTTGGTCAGTTCTTTGAAAATGGACGTTAAATCAACGCCCTGGTTGTTGAGCATCACAAACAGATGATAGATCAGATCGGAAGATTCATAGATCAGTTCATCCGGGTCATTGTTCTTGGCGGCAATGATCGTTTCGGCTGACTCTTCGCCGATTTTTTTGCCGATTTTGTCGACCCCTTCCCGGAACAGGTAGTTGGTGTAAGACCCTTCGACCGGGTTGCTTTTGCGGTCGGCAATCAAGGCAAAGAGTTTCGGCAGAATGTCAATATTGCCGAGCGCATTTGTTTCGTCGGTCATCATATTTCGATAGAAACAGCTGGTGTTTCCGGTATGACAGGCCGGCCCGGCCGGTATCACCTGAAGCAGCAGGGTATCCCCATCGCAGTCGTAGTCGATTGAAATAATTGTTTGAAAGTTACCGGATGTTTCGCCTTTAACCCATAGCTGCTGTCGGCTTCTGCTGTAGAAAGTCGCTTTTTTGGTTTCAATGCTTTGTTTTAAGGCGTCTTCATTCATCCAGGCCATCATTAAAACCTGGCGGGTGCTGTAGTCTTGGACAATAGCTGGAACAAGTCCAGCGTCGTTGTATTTAATCGTTGATAAATCCATAATTAACCTTTCTAAACCCGTCTCACGGGAATTTGTTGATCGTGCAGATAATTTTTCAGATCAGAGATCAGAATTTCTTTATAATGGAATACCGAGGCGGCCAGGGCAGCGTCGGCGCCAACTTTCAGAACATCGGCAAAGTCCTGCATTTTTCCGGCCCCGCCGGAAGCAATGATAGGGATGGTCAGCAGTTCTGAAAGTTTTTTATTCAGTTCAAGATCGTAGCCTTTTTTTACGCCATCGGTATCGATTGAATTGATGCAGATTTCTCCGGCGCCGAGGCTTTGACCGCGTTGCGCCCATGCGATGGCGTCAATTCCGGTGTTTTCACGACCGCCTTTGACATAAACGTCCCAGGAACCCTGATGATTCCGTTTGGCATCGATGGAAAGCACCACACACTGGGAACCGAATTTCAGCGCAGCTTCCCGGATCAGCTGGGGGTTTTTAACGGCGGAGGAGTTGACGGAAACCTTGTCCGCGCCAGCCATCAGAACCTTTCGGAAATCTTCAACTTTGCTGATGCCGCCGCCGATGGTGAAGGGAATGCGAATGGCCTCAGCCACTTTTTCGACAATATTGATGAAAATATCCCGGTCTTCATATGTGGCGGTAATGTCATAGAAAACCAGCTCGTCCGCGCCCTGTTCGGAATAGTAACGGCCCAATTCAACAGGGTCGGCAACGTCCTGGATGTTCTGAAATTTTTTTCCTTTGACAACCCTGCCGTGATCGACATCCAGACAGGGGATGATCCGTTTGGTCAGCATGATTTAAGCTCCGCGATCAGCGCTTCAAGATCGATGGTGCCTTCATAAAGCGCTTTTCCGGTAATCGCACCGTACAGACCCATTGAATTCAGCCGTTTCATATCTTCAATACAGGAAATGCCGCCGGAGGCGATGATATCCATATTCAGATTATTATTGAGCACACCGAGCATTTCGAAATTGGGACCGGTCATCATGCCGTCTTTGGAAATATCGGTGTAGACCAGGGTTGACAGTCCGTACCGTTCCAGTTTACTGGCCAGCTCCAGGGCTTCGATATTGCTGTTTTCAACCCATCCTTCGGTACAGACGATGCCGTTCTTGGCATCAATCGAGACGCAGACTTTGTCATCATAGAGATCCAGCAGTTTTTCGATGAAACCAAAATCTTTAACCGCCTGAGTGCCGATGATAATGCGCGAAACACCGCTATCGATGTATTCTTTGGCGATCTCCAGCGTCCGGATGCCGCCGCCGAGCTCAACGGGAATATCAAGAGCTTCGACAATTTTTTTGATCAGCTCGAGATTCTTGGGCTGACCGTCAAAAGCGCCGTCCAGATCAACCAGGTGCAGGTATTCAGCGCCTTTAGACTGCCAGTTGAGGGCGACATCGACCGGATTATCAAAATAAATGGTCTCTGCGTCTTTTTGTCCTTGCATCAAACGAACACATTTACCGTTTTTTAAATCAATTGCAGGAAAAACAATCATGATAATATCTCCTTAAAGTTTTTTAATAATTGCAGCCCGACTGCGGAGCTTTTCTCGGGATGAAACTGCATTCCGATGACATTATCTCGCTGCACAATGCCGGGAACCTTAACGCTGTATTCGGCATAAGCGACGACATCATTGAAATCGGCTGGCACAGCGTAGTAGGAGTGGACAAAATAGACATAATCCTCATTGCTGATGTTTTTCACCAACAGGCTTTCCCGGTTGATGATCAGATTGTTCCATCCCATATGGGGAATCTTGATACCGGGGGCAGTGAATTTGACAATTTCTCCGGGGATATAGGAAAGGCCTGAAAATTCGCCGTCTTCATAGCTTTTATCAAAAAGAAGCTGCATCCCCAGACAGATGCCGAGCAGAAATTTCCCCTTCTTCACGTTGGCATCGAGCGCATCGATCAGATCAAATTTTCTCAAATTAGCCATGGCATCTGAAAATGCGCCAACGCCGGGAAGAATAATCGCTTCAGCCTGATCCAGTATTTTTTTATCCCGCGTGATGACGCCTTCCAGGCCGACATCCCCCAGGGCGGTATAGACATTTTTTAAATTTCCGACATCGTAATCGACAATTGCTATCAATCGCGTTCCTCCTTGTATTTTTAAAAAGTCTGAACAAAAGTTGCTTTGATGCCGGTTTGCGCAATCAATGTGGTAACGTGTAGGCGAACAGTCCTAAGACTGTCCGCCGTACAGTGTACACATTGATTCGCGCAAACCGACAGCGAAGCTCACGGACGTAATTATTCAATGATTCCTTTGGTTGAAGGAATCTCGGTGTTGCCGGCCTCAATGGCGCAGGCGGTCTTCAACGTGCGACCCAGTGATTTGAAAATGCCTTCGACAATATGATGGTTGTTGGTTCCATACAGGGAAGCGATGTGAAGGGTCATTTTGCTGTTGGCCGTAAAGGCAACGAAGAATTCTTCCAGCAGTTCGGTTTCAAAATCGCCGATAAACTCCCGGGTCAGCGGCACATCGAAGACGAGATAACCGCGTCCGCTGATATCCACGCAGGTTCGGCACAACGCCTCATCCATCGGCGTGAATTGGAAAGCATAGCGGTTGATACCGGCTTTGTCGCCCAGAGCTTCATAAAATGCCTTGCCGAGCAGGATGCCAATATCTTCAATGGCATGATGATTGTCGGCCTTGTCGCCGCTGGCTTCAATGTTTAAATCAAACTTTCCGTGTTTAGTAAAAAGCGTCAGCATGTGGTCGAAAAACCCGACGCCGGTACTGATTCTGGCGATTCCGGAGCCGTCAATGTTCAAAGCAAGGGAAACATCGGTTTCCGTGGTGGCCCGTTTTAATGAACTTTCACGCTTCATTGTACACGACCTCCCGGATAATTTCCAGAATCTTTTGGTTTTCCTTCGGTTTGCCCATTGAAAAACGGATGCTTTCAGGACAGGTGCCGGTTTCTTTGAAACGTTTGATCAGGATATTGCGGCTGAGCAGGGCTTCATAAATTTTTTCAGCCAGCGGCGTTTCAAAATAGATAAAGTTTGAACCGGAAGGATAAACGGTGAGGTTAGGGAATTCTTTTAGAACAGCCATCACTTTTTCCCGTTCGGATTTGATTTCGGCAAGATTTTTCAACGTCTTGTCCCGGTTCTGTAGCGCAAGTACGGCCAGTTTTTGGGTCAGCACATTCAGATTATACGGGGCTTTGACCTTATAAAGGACATCGATAACCGGCTTGTTTCCCAAGGCATAGCCGCAGCGAATCCCGGCCAGGCCAAAGGCTTTCGATAAGGTACGAAGAATCAGCAGCCGTGGATAATTGGCCAGCAGATCGACACCAGATTCACCAAAAAATTCGATATAGGCTTCATCCAGTACCACCAGCGATGGAACGGCATCCAATATTTTGATGATATCCTGCTTCGGAAAGATGTAACCGGTCGGGTTGTTGGGGTTGCAGAGGTACAAAAGCTTGGCCTGATTGTCGCAGGCGGCTTTGATCAGGCCGTCAACATCCGGGAGATGGCCGGGCAGATCCGGTACCCGGATATGCCGGGAATCCGAAATGTTGGCCCAGATATTGTACATATCAAAGGATGGCGAATGCGATACCACGACATCACCGGGATTGACAAAAGCCTGGTTGATCATGGCAATCAGCTCGTCGGAGCCTGATCCGCAAATGATGCCATCCGTGGGAATGCCGGTATAATCGCTGAGCGCTTTCAGCAATTCGGGAAAGCAGGCTTCGGGGTAACGGTTGAGATCGGTATTGCAGATCTCATCGGTGAATTTGCGTTTCAGAATCATCGGAAAATCATAGGGACTTTCATTGGCATTGACGATGATTTCATATTGCGGGGCGTCGACCTTGTAGGCAACGAGGTTTTGGATATTTTTTCTGATCAAGTTTTCCATTAGTTTTCAAACCGCCTTTCAACTGCTTTTGCGTGAGCATCCAGGCCTTCTGATCGCGCGAAGGCCGCAATTTTCTGATAGACATCGCCAAGGCAACGCTGATCATAAGACAGGATGCTGGATTTTTTAATAAAGTCATAAACGCCCAATGGCGAAGAAAATTTAGCTGTGCCGGAAGTCGGCAGGGTATGGTTAGGTCCAGCAAAATAATCACCCAGCGGTTCCGGTGTGTAGGCACCCATGAAAATTGCACCGGCATTTTTCACTTTTTCCAGCGCGCTCATGGGATTTTCAATCAGCAGTTCTAAATGCTCTGGAGCAATCTGGTTCGACAGTTCAAAGGCTTCATCGAGATCGTTGACGATAAAAACAAAGCCGAAATCATCCACTGATTTTCTGGCGATATCCTTGCGGCCCAGATCGGCCTCGATTTGTCGGTACACTTCTGCAATCACCTGCTTGCCCAGATCCTCCGAAGTGGTGACCAGAATCGGCATCGCCATTTCATCGTGTTCGGCCTGGGACAGCAGATCGGCGGCGGCATAAACGGGATTGGCATGTTCGTCGGCGATGATCAGCACTTCGCTGGGGCCGGCAATCATATCGATGTCGACTTTGCCGAAAACTTCTTTTTTGGCGGTGGCCACATAGATATTTCCGGGTCCGACAATTTTATTCACCGGTTTGATGGTTTCGGTGCCGTAGGCGAGGGCGGCAATTGCCTGGGCACCGCCGATTTTATAAATTTCCTGAACACCGGCAATTTTGGCGGCGGCCAGAATATTGGGGTTGATTTTTCCGTCACGCCCGGGCGGAGTCACCATCACCAGCGATTCAACACCGGCAACCAGGGCGGGGATGGCATCCATTAAAACGGTGGAGGGATAGGTAGCTTTTCCGCCCGGCACGTAAAGTCCGACGCGTCCAATCGGGGTAATATGCTGTCCGAGCACAACGCCGGGCTTTGGTTCGTAGGTCCAGGTGGTTTCCAGCTGCTTTTCGTGAAATGCCCGGATATTGCCGGCCGCTTCTCTGATGATGTCAAGCAGGCTGTCCGGGACAGAATCAAAGGCTTCCTGGATTTCTGCTTCAGTGACCTGTAGCTGGGTCAATTCGCAGTGATCCAATGTCTGAGTATAGTACAGCAGCGCCGCATTACCATCCGTTTTTACGCCTTTGATGATTTCCAGGACGGCGTTTCGGATGTCGTCTCGGGCATCATCATTGCGTTTCAGAAGTTTTTCAAGATCTTTATTTTTATCATAGATAACAGTTTTCATAATGGCTTCCTTTCTCAAAGCTGTTTTTCGAATTCCTTGATGATGGGGTCGATGAGCTCATGCTTGGTTTTCAAACTGACCTGATTGACGATCAGACGGGAACTGATGTCACAGATTTCTTCCAATACGGTCAGACCGTTTTCTTTCAATGTATTGCCGCTTTCAACAATATCGACGATGCAGTCGGACAAGCCGATCAGTGGTGCCAGCTCGACCGATCCGTTGATCTTAATGATATCAACTAATTGTCCTTTTGTGTGAAAATAATTTTTGGCAATGACCGGATATTTGGTGCCGACGACCAGTTTTTTTCCATAGGGGATGGGGCGGTCTTTAAATCCGGCAACACACATTTTGCAACGCCCGATATTCAGGTTCAGCATTTCATAGACTTGAGCGGGATGCTCGAGCAGGACATCTTTGCCGACAATTCCAATATCGGCGGCCCCTTTTTCGACATAGATGGGGACATCCGGTGATTTCACCAGAAAGAATTCGATCGTTCCGGTGGTATCGGTAAAAATCAGTTTCCGGCTTTTTTCGGAGTAATCCTCGAAAATATAACCCAATTCAATCAGCAGTTCAATGGCCTTTTTTGCAACGCGGCCCTTTGCGAGGGCAAAACGAATTACCATTTAGTTAACCTCACTTTCAATTTCTAGGGAATCAAGCGGTTGGAATTCACCGTTTTTTTCAGCGAAAAACTGACCTTCAGATAAGAAATAAATTTTCGCATTTTTGTAGAGCTGGTTTTTTTGCAGGCTGCGCAGATGATCGTCCCAGGCGCTTTTTATGATAAAAACTTCCGCCATAACATGATTGGCTCTTAACTTTTGCGCAAATTGATAAGCGCGAGCTTTGTCATCAGCGGCATAGAAGATGATCGTCCGGGTTTGATCGTCCTGCGGCAGCAGATTTTCCTCTTCCATATAATCAATGACTTTAAGCAGATCGATAGCAAAGCCACATGCCGGCCGGGGGATACCGAATTTTTCGGATAAATTGTTATAACGTCCGCCGCTGATTACCGGTTCACCGCAGTTGCTGATATAGCCTTTAAAATTGATATCAGTATAGTAGTTCATTTGATTGGTGAAGCCCAGGTCAAAGATCACATATTTGGCGAGTCCGATGACCTCCAGATGATGATATATTTCCGCAATCTGTTCGACGACCCATTCCATTTTGGTGTTGATACAGAGCGTTTTCATTTCTTTGAGGACATTTTTGGGTTGCCCGTAAAGTGTGGGCAGTTTTAAAATGATGTCTTTTTTATCGGCAGCCATATCCAGCCCGCTCAAGTAGGCAGCAATATCGCCGATGTTCTTGTTCTCGATGTATCGAAAAAGTGTTTCCCGCTCTGTTTCGGATAAATCCAGTTCATCAAAAAGATAATTGGTGAATCCGACATGACCGAGATCGATATGAACATCGGCAATGCCATTTTCAAGCAGGGACAGAATCGCCAGCGCAATCACTTCACCATCACATTCGGGACTGTTGTTCCCGAAATACTCAATCCCGATTTGAGTAATTTCTTTTTTTATCATTTCTGGTGAAGAAAAATTACGGTAAATATTGGATTGATAAGAATATTTTATGATTTCATCAGAATGGGGATGATTCATGGCAGCCATTCGGGTAATCGGCAAGGTGGCATCCGGTTTTAACACCAACACCTTGCCTTGATGATTGACCAGCTTAAAAAGATCGTCGCTGGGAATAGAATCTTCGTGAACGTAGAGATCATAGGTTTCAAAGGTTGGTGTGGATATCTGGTGATATCCGTACGACCGATAAAGCGACATGAGTTTACAGGTGATTTTTTCCAATGAAAAATAATCCTGATGTTGAATATTTTCAAAGCCGTCAATGGTATAATTAAAGAGCATGATGAACCTCCAATACTTCATTACTGTAGTTTGATAAAGTGATAACACTATTTTAACACTTAATTTTTATTTGTCAAAGCTTTTAATGGGTTTTTAATAATAATTTATTATAGTATACTTATGATTTAAAGGCAAATCACGTGAATGATATGCTAGTTACACGCAGAGTGAAAGTATAAATTTAAAAATGTTCATTTTTGAACGGTCTGAATAAAAAATACAACATCAGAAAGTCAGGTATTCGAATGATTGATTATTCCAAATTCTTTTCAGTTGAGCATATCATCATGATCGCAGCCGTTGCGGCCGGTGGTTTTTTATGCTGTAGTGTATTGGCATTGCTGATATTTAAATCATTCAGACAAAAAATGGAAGCAAGCGAAATCGAAAAGTGCTTTTTTGCCGGATTAATTAACCAGGTTACAGATTGTGCTTGTCTCATCGACGGTGAAGGGATCATTAAAATTGCGAATGATCAGTTTTTTAACTATTGCGGAAAAACGCCGGAGAAGCTGATTGGAAAAAATATTCAGCGGATTCAGACTGATTATATTCATGGCGATCATCAGGAAGCATTCAGAAAAGCGATCAGAGAACGCGGCTTCTATGAATTTGACGTCAATTATTTTCGCAATAATGGCGATGTCACGCCCTTTCATCTTACGATTCGGTTAATTGAAATCGAAACCCGGAAGAAAGGGCCGCAGAAGTATTATTGTATCACTGCTGTCGATCTGAAAAAGACAAATGAAAAAGATGATTACATCATGCAGCAACAGGACAAGTTGTTGGAAATACAACATTTGGCCAAATTGGGATATTGGGAAATCGATTACGCCACAAAAAAAATCTATTGGTCGCGGGAACTTTATAGTATACTAGGCTATGAAGAGGGTGAGATTGAGCCGACGCTTGATGTTATTTATGCGATGGCTTACGAAGATGATCAGAACAGGGTATGGAAAGCCTTTTTAAATGCGTTCCAGTCTCAGAAAAAAGTGGATACCCAGTATCGGATCAAGAACAATCTGGGGAAAACACTTGATATTTATCTGAGAATTCGACATACCTTTTCGAATTCAAATGAACATTTAAGAACGGTCGGCATTCTTCAGGATATAACGAAGCAGGTCGATTTAAGAGACGAGCTCAATTCGCAGCTGATTTATAAAGATACCGTTTTAAACAACTGCAGTCTTTTGTATATTGAATGCAACAGTGATTTTAGTGTCAAAAGTATCAATAATCCGGTTAGTCACCTGATCGGAATCAATGCTGAAGCGGCTCGCGGAAAGCAACTGCTTGAAATCTTCGGAAAACTAAGTCGCGCCCACCGGAATTTTGTTCAGGACAATATGAATTTTGCAAGACCGATGCCATTGAAAGATTTTAGCGGCAGCATGCATTATATTCAGTGGGATCATGCGACATTTACTAGAAAAAACAATGAATTCGTGAACATTCTCGTTGGAATTGATATCACCGAAACGATTGAACAGCGAAAAGCCATTGAGGATTCCTTCGCGATTGATCCCGTTACAAAACTGCCCAATCGCTATAAATTGGATCAGGTACTGGACAATTACTTTGAAAAAAACGGGAAAAGACAGGACAAGCATCTGTTTCTGTTATTCATCCACATCAAAGGTCTTTATGTTATTGCCGACGGGTTCGGACAGAGTGCTGAAGATCAGGTGATGCGGTCAATCAGTGAGCGCTTGTACAGCGCCATTGGCAAGTACGGGCTTTTTGTCCGTCGCTATTCGAATCAATTTGTATTGTTCTATCCGTGCGAGGTTAATATGGAAAAAACCGCGGAGCTCTGTAAATTAATTACCGAGTTATTGAGGATTCCCTTTGCTGTGAAGGATTCTCAAATAAATCTGGGAAGCCATATCGGTGTTTCAAAATTTCCGGAACATGCAAAATCCAAAGAAGATCTCGTTCGCTTTGGAAGTGCTGCCATGCATGAAGCTCAGCATTTGAATGCTGACTATTATGTTTACAGCAAAGATTTGGAATTGGATGTAAAAGAGAAAATAAAGAAATACAAAGCAACAATTAACGATTAAATAGAGGAGTCATATATGACCTATAAATGTGTGGTTTTTGATTTTGATGGTACTCTCGCCGATACTGAAGAGAAAGCCTTTAACATATACAATCAACTGGCAGCAAAATATAAATACAGCACGGTAACAATGGAAGAATTACAGCATATAAAAAATCTTCATATTAAAGAAATAAAAGAAATTGTGGATATTCCCTTCTATCAGTTTCCGAGAGCAATAAAAGAGGGACAAAAGCTGTTGAAGGCGGAATCCAGTGAAATCAATGCGTTCTGTCCGGACATCCATGCCTTTTTTACAGAATTGAGGAGAGATACCGACCATACCGGCATCTTGACCTCTAACATTAAAAAGACTGTGGCACAATTTCTTAACACCTACGAGATGAGTGAGGAAATCGAATTTATCATGTGCTCGGCGTTGATGTCAAAAAGCAAAAAAATAAAAAAAGTATTAAGAAAATTTGATCTTAAACCCAGTGAAATGCTGTATGTTGGCGACGAATCGCGGGATATCGAGGCCTGCCATAAAGTGGGCGTGGATATCGTTGCGGTTAAGTGGGGATATAACACGCCTCATGCACTCGAACGCTACAATCCCACCTTTATGATCGACAATTTATGGGATGTCATTGATATTGTAAAAAAAAAGAATAAAGTATAAAATGGTTTGAGCAGTATTAAATCTGAAAACAGAGTTTGAAAATCGAAAGGATTTTATGGAAAAATTAACGTCGCCAAGGGTAATTGAAACACTATTAAAAAAATACGATATCCACTTCAATAAGCGATTTGGTCAGAATTTTCTGACGGATGAGAATATTGTCAATAAAATTGCAAACGCGGGAGAAATCGATGCGGGTGATCTGGTTTTAGAAATCGGCCCCGGAATTGGAACCATGACTCAGGTGTTGAGTGAGCACGCGAGGAAAGTGGTCACGGTGGAAATCGATAAAAAGCTGATTCCGGTGCTGAATGAAACCCTGAAAGACTGTAAAAATGTTGAAATCGTTCAGGGCGATATTCTTAAGACCAATGTGCGAGAAATTCTTGGTGATGACATTGAAACGATGCCGTTTAAAATTATTGCCAATTTACCTTATTATATCACCACGCCCATCATCATGGGCTTTTTGGAATCTGATTTACCCATCGAATCGATGACGTTTCTAATTCAGAAGGAAGTTGGCGAACGTCTTTGCGGTGAGCCGGGCACAAAGGCTTACGGTTCTCTGAGTATTGTTGCGCAGTTTTATGCGGATATTAAAATCGATTTTAATGTGCCGTCGCATGTATTTATTCCCAAACCGAAGGTGGATTCCATCGTCGTCACCCTGAAAAAACTGGCGACGCCCCGAATTCAGTGTGACAACAAAAAACTCTTTTTGTCCATTGTCAAAGCCAGCTTTCTCAATCGCCGCAAGACCTTAATCAATGGCCTGACCATGAATACCCATTTTGATAAAGAGGTGCTGCTTCAAGTGCTGGAAGAATGCGGGATTGCACCGGGTATTCGCGGTGAGATGCTGACGGGAAAAGACTTTGCAAACATTTCAAATCACCTGAACAAATACACCGCTTGAGAAAAAACTATCGTGAGCTTCGCCGCCGGTTTTCCAGATTAATTGCGAAACTCAAATGAATCGAACAATTGTTGCTTTGTGCTTGGTTTCTACAAACAATTTTGTAACGTGTAGGCGAACAGTCAATAGACTGTCCGCCGTACAGTGTAAAAACTGTTTCGTAGAAACCAAGTGCAAAGCTAACGGTAGTCTATATTTTTAAAGGAGAGAAAGCATGATTGAAACGAGGGACATCACCCTTAAGTATTCAGGCAGCAAAGGAATATTTGACTTGAATTTCAATGTCGCAAAAGGGGAGACATTCGGTTACATTGGACCTAAGAACGCCGGGAAAACATCAACAATTCGGGTCTTGATGGGATTAAGTCATCCTGGCAAAGGCAGTGCAACCATCAATGGGCTGAATTGCTTTAGAAAAGCGGCGGCCATTCAAAAAATAGTTGGTTATGTTCCGGAGGAGACCGCTTTTTTTGACGGGATGCGGGTAAAAGAATACTTGAATTTCATCACCCATATGCGGGGGGCAGTCGGATCAAAGAAAACCCAATTGAGAGATTCGCTGATCGAACGCTTTGAATTGGAAACGCGTGGCAGAATTGAATATTTATCCAAGGATATGAAACAAAAACTGGCCATCGTCACGGCCTTCATGCATGATCCGGAAATTCTGGTGCTGGACGAACCCACAAACGGACTTGATCCGCTGATGCAGTCGCGCTTTCTGGATTTGATCATTGAGGAAAAACGCCGCGGCAAAACGATTCTGATGGCGACGCAGATGTTTGAAAATGTGGAACGGACCTGTGATCGGGTAGGTATTCTGAAAGAAGGCCACCTTGTTGAACAGGATGATATCATTCAAGTGAAGTCGGCAGAAATAAAATCCTACTTTGTGCGGTTTGAGGCACATCCCAATCTTGAACAGCTGAAGAAATTCGGCTTTGGTTTTAAACAGTTTTCGGACAAAGATTATGAAATTTACTGTCAGGGAGATCGCATTGATGTTCTGGTTAAAGTGTTATCTCATGAAAAGGTTTTAGTTTTCAACTCCAATACTCAGACATTGGAAGAAATTTTTCACAAGTACTACAGTCAGGAGGAAGAAACCGCATGAGTATCCCATTGCTGCTTAAAGATATAAAAAACAACGTGATGTTATTATTAGTTTTTATCGTTTTGATGTCGATCTATCTGGCGGTCATTATATTTATGTATAACCCAGATGGCGCCGGGGCATTGTTGGACATGCTGTCCTTACTGCCGGCTACCTTTGTTAGTATTCTGGGACTCAGTGCCATTGACAGCGGACTGACCGGTTTTATTGCCGGATTATTCTACGGCTTTTTAATTTATCTTTTTCCGATGGTCTATTGCATTATCCTGGGAAATCGTCTGGTTGCAAAATGGGTTTATGACGGTTCATTTGGCTGTTTATTAGCGACACCGAACAGCCGGATTAAAATTATTGTCACCCAGGGCCTGTATATGGTGCTCTCCATCTTTGTTTTGTTCGCGGTCCTTTTTTTGGTCGGTGTGGGAGTCAGTGGATACTTTTTCCCCGGCATGCTTGACACGACATTGTTCATGAAGCTGAACCTGAGCGCCTGTCTGATGACCGTGACGATTGGGCTGATCTGCTTTTTCTTTTCCTGTTTATTTAACAATACGAAATTGTCGTTAACCTTTGGAGCCGGCATTCCGATCCTGTTTTTCAGCTTAACCATGCTGAGCGGACTCTCAGAACAAACTTCATTTTTGGGGAAATTCTCATTGTACACGGTCTTCAACAGCATGGCCATTATTAATGGTGAAACGAGCGTTGTGATGGTGTGCAGCGGTTTTTTAATCATCAGTCTGCTTTTATTAGCAGCCGGCGTTGGCGTCTTCAGTATCAAACGCCTTCCGGTCTGAAACAAAAAAAGGGAGCTTTTTAAAAGTCCTGAGCTTGGCGACAAAACACTAACGTAGTACCGACAATTGTTACATCATGTTGTACCCTAAGGGGCAGGCTCTATGCATCAGAGCGGACATCTCGAAGAGTGTCCGATTCTGCAGCATACAACAGATTAACAATTGGTCGGTACGGGTTTTATCGACAACCTGAGGGGCTTTTTCAAAAGCTCCTTTTTGTGATTATTCGATGACGTTTCTGAGGATGCCGATTTGTTCGATTTCCGTTTCGATTTTATCGCCATGCTGTAAAAATTGCGGGGGATTGAGGGCAACACCGACGCCGGCTGGCGTTCCGGTCAGAATGATGTCTCCGGGCAGCAGAGTCATTCCTTTGGACAAGTCACTGATGATGGTGGGAATGTCGAAAATCATATGATTGGTGGTGGAATGCTGACGGACTTCACCATTTACCCGGCAGGTTATGGCCAGATTAAACGGTATCTTCAAGGCACTTTTATGCAGGATTTTTGGACCAAGCGGACAGAAGGTGTCAAGGCTTTTGCCCTTATACCACTGGGAATGTTTTTTCTGCAAATCCCGCGCGGTGATATCGTTGGCGATGGTATAACCAAAGATGTATTCCTCCGCTTTTTCCTTGGGAATATCAGCGCCCTTTTTCCCAACAACGATGGCCAGCTCCGCTTCGTAGTCAATTTCTTTGGTGGCATTGGCATGCGACAGAATAACCG
Source organism: Acetobacterium fimetarium (assembly GCF_014284475.1). GTDB lineage: Bacteria > Bacillota > Clostridia > Eubacteriales > Eubacteriaceae > Acetobacterium > Acetobacterium fimetarium. Next base: position 19,202 of record NZ_WJBC01000026.1, read on the forward strand.
TATCCGGACCGGTGACGGATGTCGGCAGTTTGGAAAAATAAATTGGACTTTCCGGCAGCTCGGTCAACGAAGGGATGTTTTTGATTTCCTTCGCGTGGTCCGCATAGTTTTTACCAAGACAAAAAATATTTCTTGGCGGCTTGGGAATCGGCGCCAACAATTTGACCAGGTTGAGGTTGATCCCAAGATTGGGGTTGGCCGTCATTATTTTGTCGATATCGCATAATAATTCGTCAGTTGCCATGGGAATAAAATCGATTAATCGTTCCGGAAATTTGAGACCCATTTGTTTGCCGATGGTTGTAATCGGTAAAACCTTTTTTCCATCTGCGGTCAGGATACCGCCTTCGCTAAAAGCATTATATTGATACGTTACAAAATACATTGTGAATCCCTCCTTTTTCTTTATTTTATCATAACATCATCTGGACAGGAATTCCAGATCAAAATAATATCCTAAGATAACGGTTTCTTTTAACGAAAGAGCATTGACAATTTTTGATAATTAAATTATGATTATTGTAATTTAAGTATGCATGCTTTTATCAAGCGTGGCATAGAGGTGCAAAATAAAAGATACATTTAATTAGGGAGAATGCCTATTTCAAAGTATGCCGCTATTATTTTAAAGCGGCTAGTTTTTTGCCCATAATTGTGTTAATGATAGGAGGAACATTATGTTAAAAGGAAGACATTTAATCGAACCTGGAGACTTTTCGTTAGATGAAATTGAATCGATTATGCAGCTGGCTGATAATATTATTGCAAACCCAGAGGGTTATTCTTTGGTTTGTAAGGGAAAATTATTAGCCAGCCTTTTTTATGAGCCTTCGACGCGAACACGTTTTAGTTTCGAAGCTGCGATGCTTCGCTTAGGTGGGGAGATCATCGGGTTTGATGACCCCAGTAATTCATCAGTATCCAAGGGAGAGAGTTTAGGGGATACCATTCGGACCATTGAATGCTATTCGGATATTGCGGTGATCCGTCATCCGCGGGAAGGAACCGCGCGTCTGGTATCGAAGTTCGCCAAGGAAATGCCGATTATTAATGCCGGCGATGGGGGGCACGAACATCCAACCCAGACATTGACCGATCTACTGACCATCCGGAAATTCAAGGGCGGATGTGATCATCATGTGGTTGGCGTCTGCGGCGACTTGCTCTTTGGCAGGACCATTCACTCGCTGGTAAAAATGCTGAATCGTTACCAGGGCGTAAAGTTTGTTTTCATCTCACCAAAGGAGTTGCGAATGCCGGAGAATATCCTCGGTCATCTGGATGCGCATGTTTATACAGAAACGGATAATTTGGATGAGGTGATCGGAGACTTGGATATCCTCTATATGTCCCGGGTTCAGCGGGAACGTTTTGTCAGTGAAGAAGAATATCTGCGATTGAAAAACTACTATGTGCTGGATAAAAAGAAAATGAAGAATGCCAAAGCGGACATGATTGTCATGCATCCCCTGCCGCGGGTCAATGAGATCGCCACCGAAGTGGATGATGATCCGCGAGCGGTGTATTTTAACCAGGCGAAATACGGCATGTATGTGAGAATGGCATTGATTGCAAAACTTTTGGGCGTGGAGGATAAAAAATGATAAATGTATCTAAGCTGAAAAAAGGGATCATCATTGATCATATTGAAGCCGGTCATGGTTTCGAAATCTACAAGGAACTGCACCTTAATGATATTGAGGATGTTGTGGTGCTCCTGAAAAATATTCCCAGCAAAAAAATGAAACAAAAAGATCTGATTAAAATCGAAACGGATATGCAAATCGATATGACCGTTCTCGGTTTGATCGATCCCAATGTCACCATCAACTTTGTCAAAAATGGTGAAATGTACAAAAAGATTAAACTGACCCTGCCAAAAGTTGTCAACGGGATCATGAAATGTCGAAATCCCCGCTGCATTACCCAATACGAAACGGTTAAAGAAATAAAATTTTATCTGGTCAACGAAGAGAAAAAACAATACCGCTGTGAATACTGTGATGCATATACAACCTTTATTGAAGAGGACTAAAAAGGAGGATGACACATGAAAACCCTGATCAAAAACGTCGAAATCATTGATGCTGCAGGACAGCGATCTGGCAAGGTATTGATCGAAGATGGGAAAATAAAAAAAGTGTACAAAGAAAAAGGCGTGGTTCGGGCCGCCTATGATGAGGAAATCGACGGCGAAGGGCATGGGCTGATGCCGGGATTCATCGATATGCACTGCCACTTAAGAGATCCCGGGTATGAGTATAAGGAAACCATGGAAACGGGCATGAAAGCGGCTTTAAAAGGCGGATTTACTTCGCTGGTGGCGATGGCGAACACCAAACCCATCATCGACAATGTGGATGCGTTACAAAACAACCTGGATAAGGCTGCGGAGCTTGATCTTTGCCAGCTCATTCAGGTGGCGGCACTGACAAAAGACTTTGGCGATGAGGAACTGGTTGATTTTGAAGCATTGCGTCCGTTTACCAATGTTTTCTCCAACGACGGCGTGTCGGTCATGAATCAGGATACCATGATCAGGGGACTGGCAGCATCGGCCCAGAACGATTTTATTCTGGCGGCCCACTGTGATCCGGAAACATCCTTGGTCCAGCGGGATGTCGAGTTGCTTGAAAAAACCGGCGGCCATCTGCATGTCTGCCATATCAGCAAAAAAGAGACCCTGGATGCGATTCGTGAAGCGAAAGAACGAGGCCTGGATATCAGCTGTGAGGTCACGCCCCATCATCTTTTCGCGTCAGCCATGGAATACCGGGTCAATCCGCCGTTTAGAACCTATCCCGATCGCCGGGCGCTGATTGAAGGAATCAAAGACTGCGTCGTTGATATGTGCGGGACTGACCATGCACCGCATTCCGAGGAAGACAAACTCAAAGGCGCCCCCGGGATCAACAATTTTGAGATGGCGTTTGCGATGTATTACACGGTATTTTGCCAAAATGGGATCGGCGTGGAAAAACTCAGTGAGATGCTCAGTGACGCCCCGGCCAGACGGATGGGTTTAAAGGCCGGACTGATTAAAGAAAAATATCCGGCGGATCTGGTTCTGGTTGATCTGAACTGGGAAGGCAAAATCAATCCTAAAGATTTCATTTCAAAAAGCCGGAACAATCCTTTTGGCGGCGAAACCCTTAAGGGGAAAGTACTAATGACGATGGTGAAGGGAAACATAAAATATGATGATAATAGATCGGCTCTATAAAGACGCCATAAAGAAAGGTCCGATTTGTGTCGGACTGGATACAACGCTCAAATTTTTACCGCAGTATCTAATTGCAAAGGACTGGTCAGACGGTGAAAAAATTACGGAATTCAACAAGCAGGTGATCGATGCGACCGCGGATCTGGCAGCAACCTACAAAGTTCAGATTGCCTGTTACGAATCCCTTGGTCTGGACGGACTGAAGGCTTACAGCGAAACGGTAAAATATGCCCGCAGCAAGAACATCATTGTGATCGGCGATGTGAAGCGGGGGGATATCTCTTCCACCGGGGAACAGTACGCCAAAGGTCATTTCACCGGCGATTTCGAGGTGGATATCATGACCGTCAATGCCTATATGGGCGAGGATGCAGTATCGCCCTATTATTCCTATATTAAAAACAGCGATAAAGGCATTTTTGTGCTGCAGCGCACCTCCAATCCCTCAGCAGTTGATCTGCAGAACCTGAAAGTGCAGGATGATTTTATTTACGAAGTGATGGGCGACAAAATTGAAGCCTGGGGCAGCGAATTCAGAGGCGAATGCGGATTCAGTTCCATCGGCTCGGTTGTCGGACTGACCCGTCCGGATGAATTTGAAGCGATTCAAAATCGCTGTCCGCACACCTTCTTCCTGGTGCCCGGTTACGGCGCCCAGGGCGGCAAAGGCGAGGATATCGCTGAAATCCTGAAACGGTCGCGCTGTGCGGTGGTCAACTCATCCCGCGGTCTGATCACCGGCCATCAGAAAGCTGGCTGTGAGGATGAAGGGTTTGCTGAGCACATCCGCAATGCGACGCTGGCAATGAAGGAGGACATTCTTAAATGGCTGTAGTCTTAAGCAATGAATTTGTCAGTCGGGGGATTTGCCGGATGACGGTTGCGTTTAAAGGCGACGTGTTGCCCGGACAGTTCTTCATGCTGCGAGCCTGGGATAAAGACCCGTTGTTGTCGCGGCCGATCAGCGTTCATGATTACGAGGACGGCAAACTGACATTCCTGTACCAGGTGGTCGGAAAGGGCACCGAAATGCTCTCCCGCTTAACACCACAGAGTGATGTGACGCTGCAGGGCCCACTGGGCAACGGGTTTCCCCGGATCACCGGAGACCTCTGCGTGGTCGGCGGGGGCATCGGGATTGCGCCGCTTTACTATTTGGTCAAAAACTACCGGAAGCACAATCCGGATGGAAAATGCCGGGTTTATCTGGGCTTTCGGGATGTCGCCTATGGTGTGGAAGACTTTGAGCAGGCGGCGGATGAAGTGAATCTGGATATCGGCGGCATCATCACCGACCAACTGCAGGTAGCATCCGGCGAGGTCGTTGTGACCTGCGGACCGGAAGTGATGATGAAGTCGGTGGCGAAGGTCGTACCGGCCGAAAACCGGGTTTACGTATCCCTGGAAGCGCACATGGCCTGCGGCATCGGTGCCTGTCTGGGCTGTACCTGCGCGACAAAATACGGGAACCGGAAAGTCTGCCAGGACGGCCCGGTGTTTTTGAGAGATGAGGTGTTTTATGTCTAAACAACTCGCAACGAAATTTGGCGAGATTCTTTTCAAGAATCCGGTCGTTCCGGCCTCCGGCACCTTCGGTTTCGGCCGTGAATATGAAGCCTATTATGATCTGGAAAAACTCGGGGGACTCTGCTCAAAGGGACTGACACTGGAACCCAAACCCGGAAATTCCGGCATCCGCCTCTGGGAAACGCCGGCCGGCCTGATGAACAGCATCGGCCTGGAAAACCCCGGTATCGACGCTTTTATCGAAAAAGAATGGCCGCATCTGAAAGAACTGGATACGGTCACTGTCGTCAATGTGGGTGGCAAGGATGAGGAATCCTATCTGCAGGCAATCGAAAAGCTCAATGCCATCGAGGTGAAGCTGATCGAACTGAATATTTCCTGCCCCAACGTCAAAGCCGGCGGGATGGCCTATGGCATGAAAGCCAAAACGGCCGGGGATATCACCAAGAAGGTCGTTAAGCTTTCTAACCATCCGGTTATGGTCAAGCTGTCTCCCAACGGCGACTCGGTTGCGGACATCGCCAAAGCCTGTGAAGAGTCCGGGGCGCTGGGCATTTCACTGATCAACACCGTTCAGGGCATGGCCATTGATTACAAAAAGAAGGCCGTTGTTTTTGACAATCTCTATGCCGGTTTGTCCGGTCCGGCCGTCAAGCCGATTGCGCTGCGGATGACCCACCAGGTCTGTCAGGCGGTGAAAATACCGGTGATGGGCATGGGTGGAATCAGCACCTGGGAAGATGCGCTGGAGTTTATCATGGCGGGAGCAACCTGCATTCAGGTCGGGACCATGAACTTTGTCAATCCCCTGGCACCGCTTGATATCATCGACGGACTACAGGCTTATTGCGAAAAAGAAGGACTTGCCAACATCGCGGAAGTCCGGGGAATTTTCTAGTTAACGGTCGAAAAACTTGGGTATTAAAAGAAACGAGCGGACTGATACTGCTGTATCGGTACAATCACACCAGCTTTGATAGGTTTGAAATGAAACGGCGATTGAATAACAAAAAGTGTTGATGAAAATCGCCTAAATTATAAAGAAATGAGGAATTGAAATGAGTCAGGAAGTTTTGAAAATATTAAAAGAAACCGATGCGTTTTTGGAAGGACATTTTTTGCTGTCATCCGGAAAACACAGTGATCAGTATGTACAGTGCGCAAAAGTGCTGCGTTTTCCAGATCAGGCGGCCAAAGTGCTGGCACCAGTTGTGGCACAGCTGAAAGCGCTGGAAATTGACAAAGTGGTCGGACCGGCCATGGGTGGCGTTATCGTCTCTTACGAAATTGGCCGTCAGCTGGGAAAAGAATCGATCTTCACTGAACGAAAAGACGGCGAGATGCAGCTGAGAAGAGGCTTTGAAATCAAAAAGGGTGACAAAGTCATCATCACCGAAGATGTTGTAACTACCGGTAAATCCACCATCGAAACGAAGAAAGTACTGGAGGCGATGGGGGCAGAAGTGCTTGGCGTTGCCTGCATCGCTGACCGCCGTGCCCAGGGTGTCGAAATCGACATGCCGATCTACTCCGCCATCAAGCTGGAGATCACGGCCTGGGATGCCGAAGACTGTCCGGTCTGTAAAGCAGGGAAAATCGATCTGGTTAAGCCCGGTTCCCGGGGAAACGCTTAATTATTCAAGCCGGTTGCTGAAGTACAAAAAGGTATAAAAAGCCGATGCGGACTGGTTGTGCCATTGGCTGAAATAAAAATCAGGAGGAAACAATATGAAAAACAAAAAGATTATCGCGTTGATCAGTAATGATTTTGAAGATCTTGAATTGATGTACCCCGTGCTTCGTCTGCGCGAAGAAGGCGTCACTGTTCATGTTGTGGGAGAAGCGGCCGGCAAAAAGTACATTGGAAAATATGGCGTGCCCTGCGTTTCCGATTATGCTTTTAGCGATGTTAATCCGGAGGATTACGATGGCATTCTGGTGCCCGGAGGCTGGGCTCCTGATGCCCTCAGACGGTTTCCGGTTGTTCTGGACATGGTTCGGAACATGGATATGAGAAAACGCGTGATTGGCGAGATCTGCCATGCAGGATGGGTGCTGATCTCGGCAGGGGTACTCAATGGCGTCAATGTCACCAGCACCCCCGGTATCAAAGACGACATGCGAAATGCCGGCGCCATCTGGCATGATGTGCCATCGATCATCGACGGGCATATCGTTTCAAGCCGCCGTCCACCCGATCTGCCCGACTACATGAAGGATTACATAAAAGTGCTGAGCGAACAGGCTTAGAGAACATACAAAAGGGGCTTTGTAAATACCTCTTTGAGACTGTATATGGGCACTAACGTAGTACCGACAATTATTACATCGTGTTGTCTGCATCAAGGCGAACAGGCGATAGCCTGTACGAATTGCAAGCAGACAACTGATTAACAATTGTCGGTACGAGTTTAGTGGCAATCTGAATGGTGGGCTTTAAGCCCCTTTTGACAGCAAAAACGCATTTTATTTGGCGGTATAGATGCTGATGGCATCGCTCATAAACTGAGCCAGTCCATCGCAATGTGCGTCGATGTTTGTTTTGAAACGTTCGTCATTGATGTACATCAGGCCTAATCCGGCGAGAATTTCTTTGGTGCAGTCGTAGTAATGCCGGCAGATGTGTTGCTGCCACTGCGCTACCAGATCCTGTACCACCGCATCTTCGGGTGCTTTTTTTATGTTTTTTACAAAGCCGGCGTAGATGTTTTCAGCTTCGGTATGGATTTTTTCCCAGTTTTCTTTGGTATAGCCGTTCGTTTTTTTCTGGCTTTGCTCGTAAGCGGTGGTCTGTCCCCATCTTTCTTTCACTTCTTTTTCATAGGTTTTTTTTGTGTCTTCGATTTCTTTCATATCAAATGGTTTAAAACTCATGTTTTCTTCTCCTTTTATTTTTTTATCCAGTAGATTAATAAGGCTGTCCAAACGATTCCGCTTGAGCAAAAGAAGGTTACGATGTTTTTTAAAGGAATCAATTTGATCATAATTCGGATCCGAAAGAATATGCTTGATTTCCTGGATTGGAAAATCCATTTCCCGGAGAAAAAGAATATTCTGTAGTCGTTTGAGATTGGTTTCATCGTAGTATCGATACTTGTTTTGAGCGATTTCACCGGGAACAAGAATTCCTTCACTGTGATAGAAGTGAAGGGTGCGCACACTGACGCCGGTGAGATCGGCAACTTCTTTTACTGTCATTTTCATTTGATGACCTCCTTACAAAAACAATGATAAACTATCACCTTAGGTGAGAGTCAAGTAGTTTTGGAAAAAAATCAAAAATAAAATGGGCGAGTGAATTCTGGTGAAGTGGGTATAATACAAAAAACTCAAAAAGTCAGGAGGAAAAAGAATGTTTTGCAAAAAAAATGAGGAAACTCAATGTTGCGTTGCTACCAACAAAGAAAAAATTATTCCCTGTGCTTTGGGGATTATTTCTGGCATTTTTATAATTGTCGGGATCATTTTAGGCCATAAATTCTTGTGTAAAGAAAAGCCGGAAGAATTTTAATCGCAAACCAAGACTTATCCGCGACCAGAACCAAGCTGCTGTTTTTGGCGCAACCTAAAAATTGTCCGTCTTGCTGCTTTTAATAATCAGCAAGACGGACAATTCAATCAGTGGTGTGCTGAGACGGGTTCTGTTTGGAGATTAAAGACCCATTTCCATTTTTACCGGGTATTTCTGTTTCAGTTCATCAACGCGGTGGATGAAAGCGCGGTTTTGTTTTTCTCTTAATAAGAAATTACGGACGTTTTCTTTAACCGCATCAAAAGGAATGGTTTGCTCTGTTTTTCGATCGGTCAGTTTAATGATATGATAGCCAAACTGTGTTTGCACCGGAATTTCTGTCATTTCATCAATTTCCAGCGCAAAGGCTGCGGTTTCAAATTCCGGTACCATTTGGCCCTTGGAAAAATAGCTTAAATCGCCCCCCTTGTCTTTAGACGGACACGTTGAATATTCCTGTGCGGCCGCTTCAAAGGATTTACCATTTTTAATTTCCGCGATAATGTCGATTGCCTGTTGTTCGGCAGGTAAAAGGATATGACTTGCACGAATGCTGTCAGGTGCGATAAACTGATTCGGGTTTTCGTTGTAGAACGTTTCAATTTCATCGTCCGCAACGGTGATATCCATCATGAATTTAGCAATCATATGTGTTTTCAGAAGTTTTTCTTCGGCATCGATGAGCATTTTTTTGAATTCTTCGCTTTCATCGGCTTTTTTTTCTTTGCCTTCTAAATAAAAAAGCTCCTGCGCAACAAGTTCTTCCAATAATTGTCGACGACCTTCATGGGACGTGAACTGATTTGCCTGCTCCTGTGGTAATTGTTGGATTAAGGCATCTAAATCCGAGGTGTAAATGGTTTTACTACCTACGGTAGCTAACGGGGTTTTTTCCATAATTATCTCCTTGCAAATTAATTTGTTTTATAAGAATCATAGCCTGTACGATGTTTTTTGTCAACATGTTGATGGGTAAATGCCAGGATTGCTGTTGGCGTTTAAGCAGGAAAATTAATGAAAACTTAATGGATTAAGAAAAGCACCGCTCTTTTCTTGACAATTTTCTTGAAGAAGGCTATACTTCATTCAAGTAGTTAGGTTAAAACTAACTAATAAAAACAGTTAGGTGATATTATGACATGTAAAAAGAATGAATTATATCAGGCCTACCATAAATTGCTTCAGATGGAGTCAGACATTCATGAGAAACAAGCGTGTCAGGCACAGGATATAACAATCAAACAGGTATATTATCTGCGCATCATCGATAAGAATTATCGGGTGACATTCAGTCAGCTGGCTCAGGAAACATGTAATTCAAAGCCGACGATTACAGAAGTCATCAGTAAATTCATATCAATGGGCTGTGTTTATCGCGAGCGTTCGCCAGAAGATGGCCGGGTTTTTTTTATTTATCTGACACCCAAGGGCAAAACCATTGCCAGAGCGGAAGAAAGTACGCAGATACGTTGTGTCGAACGTATCACTGAGAGTCTCACCGATGAAGAACTGGATCAATTAATCACTTTACTAAACAAAATCCTTTAAAACAAATATAAGGCTAGAGGATTTAGGAGGAAAAAAATGAACGTACTGGAAATCAAAAATGCACCATTAATCCCAATTACGGAAACTGTCATTTATCCTGGTATTTCGACTCGGATTTATGTGAATGATGATATAGGCAACAATATCAAGGAGCTGATCGTCAAAAACAATACCTTGGCGATCGGGCTGTCAACCAAAGATTATAAGGGCCTGGTTCAATTGACGGCGGATTCTTTCTATCGAATCGGCGTCCTCATGAAATTCGACAATATCCAGAAGTCCGATACCGGGTATATCATCGATATTACAACCATTAATCGGGTGAAAGTATACGATTTTACCTTTGAAGAAAAACAGATTACTGCTTCTTATGCCGATCAGGAAGATATCATGGATATTACTGAAGCTGAAGAACAGGAAATGATTGTCTACATTAAAGGCCTGATGAAGGATTTGAGCACCAAATTCAAAGGAACGGAATACTTTATTACCATTCTCGACGGGCTGCTGTCATTGGAAGAACTGATGGGATATACCGTGCCGATGATGGGAATTCCCTTAAAAAGCAAACAAGGCTTACTGGAAGTCGATTCGATCAAAGAACGGGCACTCAATTTTATTGATTACATCATCCGGGAAAAAGATTCCGTGCATCTGCAGTTGGAAATCAGCAAAAAATATTCGCAAAGAAAAGACAAATCGTATCGCGAAGCCATGCTGCGTGAACAATTGAAAAACATCAAGGCGGAACTGGGAGAAATGGATGCGGATACTGAAGAAGAAACCGATTATCGGACCCGAGTCAATGAATCGGATATGCCGGAAGACATTAAAAAAATCGCTTTAAAAGAAGTGCATAAACTGGAAAATACCCCACAAAACAGTGGTGAAGGCAATGTCATCATGAATTATCTCGATTTACTGCTGGAAATACCCTGGGTGAGTGAAAAGAAAGAAATTGATATCGAACATGCCCGACAGGTGCTGAATTCACATCATTACGGAATTGACGATGTGAAGAAACGAATCATTGAGCATCTTGCGGTCATGAAATTAAAAGAAGATAAACAGGGCTCGATCCTTCTTTTGGTGGGACCTCCGGGAACTGGCAAAACCAGTTTAGGAAAGAGCATCGCGGAAGCGACCGGACGAAAATATGTCAGAGCAAGTTTGGGTGGTGTTCGCGATGAAGCTGAAATACGGGGACATCGAAAAACCTATCTGGGGGCAATGCCGGGACGCATCATCAAGGGCATCTGCAATGCTCAGGCCAAAAATCCGGTTTTTGTTCTGGATGAAATAGATAAAATGGGAATGTCGCATCAGGGAGATCCCGGCTCCGCTTTACTGGAAGTATTGGATCCGGAACAGAATAATTCATTCTCTGATCATTATCTGGAAATTCCTTATGATTTATCGGATGTGTTTTTCATCGCGACGGCTAATGATTTAAGTACCATACCGGCACCGCTGTTGGATCGGGCCGAAATCATTGAGTTATCAAGCTACACGAATGGCGAGAAGAAGCGCATTGCCATTGATCATCTGTTACCAAAAGTACTGGAAGAACACGGGTTGACCAATGACATGCTGCAAATCGAGGAGCCGGCCATTGAAGCGCTGATTGAAAATTATACGGCTGAAGCCGGTGTGCGTGGGCTGACCAAACAACTGGCAAAAATCTCCCGCTATGTATCGGAAAAAATTGTTTCTAAAACAGTCGAAACGCCATTTGTGGTTACAACAAAAAATTTAAATGAGATTTTAGGAAACAAAACAAGACGACATGAAAAAGCCGGCGAAGACAATCGCCCCGGCGTCGTAACCGGGATGGCCTGGACCGCAGTCGGCGGCGAAATTCTGTTCATTGAAGCCAGCTTAATGCCGGGTAGTGGAAAATTGACACTGACGGGACAACTGGGAGACGTGATGAAAGAAAGCGCCACCATTGCGATGAGTCTGATTCGTTCTCATTTAGGAGAACTGGCGGGTGGATTTGACTATTTCAAATACGATACGCATATCCATGTTCCGTCAGGATCGACACCAAAGGATGGGCCTTCGGCTGGGGTAGCATTAACAACGGCGCTGGCATCGCTTATTTTAGGGAAACAAGTGGATTCCAAGCTTTCGATGACGGGTGAGATTACCCTCAGCGGTCAGGTGCTGCCGGTTGGCGGAATCAAAGAAAAGGTCATTGCGGCACAACGCAGCGGCATAAAAACAATTCTTCTGCCAAAAGACAATGAACGGGATGTCCCTGATATTCCGGAGGAAGTGCGCAAGGCCTTGACCATCAAATTTGTTTCAAGTATTGAAGATGTTTTCAAAGCGGCTTTAGGCATTGAAGTGCCGCAACAAAAAGTTGTTTTAAACAAACCCAGTGGGGATTCGAACATTCAGCTGAATATGCAAAAAAATAAATAATGCACAACAAACCCGTACCGACCAATTGTTAATCGGTTGTATGCTGCAGAATCGGACAGGCTATCGCCGTGTCCGCTCTGAGGCATACAACATGATGTAACAATTGTCGGTACTACGTGAGGATATTGTCTACAGTCTCAGGAGCGGCGATCAAGCTGCTCCTGTTTTAATTTTAGACTTTAGTCTGTTGAGCACGCAAAGCGGGCGAAACAATAAACCACCTGCTATGCGGGTGGTGGTCAAAAGGGTTATACCCAAAAATCACCTTTCCATGTAAGATAGAGATGTTCAGGCTCT
>NZ_WJBC01000027.1 GCF_014284475.1 Acetobacterium fimetarium
GATTTTATGTCGCCCGATGATTTTGAAAAACTATTTGCAAAAATGAACAAATCGGATTTGCAATTAGCTGGTTAAGATGAGGATAAACTTCTCATTTTAATTTGTACTAAATCTTGACAGAAGACCAATTTGCTCGTTCTCGGGAATACGTCAACTATATATGCTTTTTTTTAATATTAAAACTATATCTCGAGTGTTCAATATGGATGTTTTCTCATATACTTAGTGCTAAAAGCACCTGTTTAAATGTCTTACGCGTATTTTCGAATTTTCTCGTACAAGGAAACACGTCTACACCGTTTTTTTATATTTTACTCGCTAAAGGAAATACATCCACTATTTTAGGTGGAAGTGGTCTGTTTAGGATCTACCTTGTTAAGTTCTGCCGTACCTATAAGAATGATTCTTTTAGCCTTAACCACAGGTCTACGTAATGCTAATAGGCATGTTAACATTCCATAATTGCTCAAACGATTTTAGTAGTTAAATAATCAACTGCCAGCATAATGCAATCCTGCCCCGCACTACACGGCAAAACTTCAGATATGTCTTCGCTATTAATACTCCATCCACCGTCATTTGTTATTTCAGCTGTTATATTATTTGGCAAATGAAGAATATTTTTAACATCCCCTGAGACTTTATATGGCACACCCAATTTGTTTGCAAGTGCTTTGCAGAAAGGATTATATGGAGAATTCCAGTTTTTATCCGTCACCAAACACAAGTAGCCCGTTCCACCGTAGTACTCAGGAATCATACAACAACAATATTCATCCGAAACGAAAAATTCTGGATACTTCACAATATAATCGAACCACTCAGTAAATTTAACTGAATTAATTCTCTTATGTAATAGTTCTTCCATTTCAGCTACAATGTCTTCAAAAGGCATTGTAGAAAGATCAGCTATTAAAGCCTTTAATGGCGCTTGCCATTTCTTTGTATCACCTGGTGCGGCAGTAAACATGAAATCACCATTTTCACTCTTATTAAACCACATGCGGTGTTTTCTGTAAGTCTTACTATTCTCCTCACCAAATACCATTGGCCACAAATAGCCAACACGCAGTAAAAGCATTTCATCTGGAGAATAACTTTGAAGAAGTTGCATGAAAACTCTTTTATTCATCACAACTTGAACTAGTTTATCAGCGGTAATCATGATTTTATCAGATTCTATAAAATTATGTATAAGACCACACATTTCAGGTATTTGCTCTAACTTCAGAATTTCAGAAGCACCATGTTTCGATATATATATTGCCTTAATTTTTTCATTTGAAAGTCCAGAAACACCTGATATACTTTGTACTGTTTGGAGTGCTTTAGGAACATCCCCTCCACAAGTGTTCATGTGTAAAAGTAGATTTTCAATCCCATTAGTGAACGATTGATATGATACCCCATCGATTGCGGTATTAAAAATCATATCGCGCTTGTTAATCTCTCTTTGATATGCGATTAGGTTGTCCAGCACTCTCATAAACGGCACAAAATTGCCCATTGCTCCAAACTTCACATTAAAACTAATGACCGAAAAAAGTTTTGCATATTTCCAAAATTCTAAGTTGTTACCTGTTACTAACGCTTTAAAAAACTCTTTACAATTAGTAAACTCACTAGAGTTGATTAGTTTTCCTAAACCATCAAGAGATGCACACAAAAATTCGAAATAATTTGGAGTTTGAAATACCGTGATAGTATTCCTATATTGAAGTCTATCATTATCCTCCGAAATGCTTTTTGATACAAACACAGATTTTTTTTGCCATGAGTGGAATGTTTCGCCTATGAAAAGAATATACCTAAATAATCCGTTCTCGGCATTATTGGGAGCGTCAACTCCAAAATACTGCCAAAATAGCTCTAGCCAATCGTTGTCTATCTTTTCCTTCCATTCATGAACTTGATCCGCATTACCTGATTCTGTAATAGCCGTTTCAAACTCTGCTTTGAACACCTCAAAACGAGTTAGCGACTTTCCACGCGCGTTCATTTTTATGAACAAATCATCAGCAAAACCAAAGTTATCTATAGGAAGCCACCAAAATTTAACAGGCGACTCATCTTTAAATAATCTTTCATGATATTCAAGAGCGCTTTCTGTGCCAAATTTTACGTGGATTTCATCCAGCATATTTAGCATTCCGTTGATAGTCGGGTCGTTTTCAAACACTCCGCCATGATACCACAAGGCATTCTTTATGCTCAAAGACGGATTTTTTGTTGACAAATCTATGCTATGGGTAGCCAAGGATTCACAGAATTCTTTTGCAGAATCTCTGACCATATAAGTAAACTTACTTAAAAGAGCAGAATCTAATTTTCCGGCTGCAACTGAAACATAATAATGCAATAAAAATAGAGTTGTTAACCTCTGTTGACCATCAGTAGGAATAAAATTGCGTTCACTTATAGAGCCATAGATACAATCAAGTGTCAATGGTTCATTCATTTCCAACGCATTTCTTAGGCTTAGCACAAAATCATTTCTTATTTCTGTAGCTTGGGTATCTATGCGACCTTGTGCATAATCTCGCTGGATTACAGGAATGCTGATATTATCCATTTCATCGAGTTGAAGTAACTGGACAAAAGATAAAAGCTGACCAATATTCCTATTCATTGTTCTCACCCGCTCCCCAAAATTCATTTAACTCGAATTCAATACTTTTAAAATACGCTTCACTGTCTTGCTTTGACCAAATATCTAAGTTACCTCGATATACCGAACTATTATTAGATGATGAATACACTTTTTGAAATACATTCACGGTTGATTGCGGAATGCTATTTTTCCCAAGTCGCGACATGGAAATTATCTTGCCACGCTTTTCATAAAAAGGTGCGTTACTTAGACTGCTATTATCATCTTTTCCAAGTAGCGCGAGGTTTGAAATGCTATGAATGTTCGAGATATTATAATGCTCAATTAAATCACCAATTTTACTAAATAGTAATTTAAAAGTATCCTCGACTACTTTGTTTTCTGTTATATATGCCTTTATTTCATCTTCCAATGAATTTAGCTTATCTCTATAATCTACATCATCCGTTTGTCTTCGTGCCGCCTCGATTACATTTGAATCTAGATATTTTTGAAGCCATAAAATGCGCTCATTAGGTTTTATGATTTCGCTTCTTTGAGCGAAAATGTGTTCCAAGCTCCACCCGCCGCTTGGTTTAAAATCAAATCGCTTTCCTAGCTTATTTGCTGTAACGATTGAAAACAGGACTAAAACATCCTGCATCTGCTGCTTTTCTTTGGATTCCGTAAAAGAGAGTTCTTCAATGTTAAATGATGAAACTGTCCTTTTTATCTCATTCTTTAACCACGCCAAAAATTCAGAGTGAGATATTTTCTTATAGAGATTAATGATTTCGATGAGTTTCTCTAATCCACGAGCTTTATATCTCACAAGATAGCCTATATAGTTACAATATTCAGGATCAACATACCAATCTTGAAATATTCTAAAATACTCCCGAAGCACAGCAAACGTGTTCTCAGCATTTATTTTTGAACTATCTATATCCCCTATTAGCAAGCCTTCAAAATAATTGAATATTTCACCGGTATGTTCAGGTAGTTTGTTTGTCTTGTTTTTTGTACACCATTCAAGTGAGAGTATGTAATCAGCACGAGTTGGAACAAAAATCTTATCCTCAGATATAAATTCCCAAAAGGCTTTATTTTCAAGAGTGTGTGCCATTTCATCCCAAACGCTAGCACGATATAACTGCTCCCCTTTAGCATTTCCATATAGTTTTTCGTTGAGGAGCATAGCCTTAGTTATTTCTGATACAGTAAGCGGGATTTTACCAGCATTAATATTTCGAAAAATTCTACGACATTCTTCTGGAGCTATTTCAGGAGATAATTCATACCAAATCAATGTTACATAGGTTGTCAAAATGCGTTCGATTTCTGAGGTCATACGAACGCTTGGGTTGTTTTTCTGCTGTTGTATAAACCACTCCTTTATACTCTCTTTTGCCAAATCTATATGGTGCTTATCAATACTGTTAGCTTCCCCCCGCTCATATGACAGAGAAAATCGTGAATAATCATCACGAAATAAATATTCTAAAATCAACCAAATTGTTGTCAGCCGTTGCTGCCCATCAATTATCTCATAGCTCTTCTTTACTGAATCACGGCACTTGACAATTATCGGCTGTAAGCAATAGATTGCGTCTTTGGATGGAGAACTATTATAAAACTCAAGTAAATCATTTAACAATTTAGTGACTTGATCAGCCCATCTATATCCTCGTTGATACGAGGGAATGTAAAAATCATATAGTACTCCGTTCTCTCCAACACACAGTTCGTTTATGTTTTTGAGGGTTAATTGACTGCCCATTTAATTAGACCTCCTCTGGTTATCGGCCACGCTGATAAGGCTTGTAGATTCTGTTAAAAGTTTTAATGTCCCATCAATTGTCATAAAAAATCCTCCCAATTATTAGATATGTTAAAAATGATGCGGGGACGTTTCGTTCGTCATATCATCCAGACAGGTTGACCGCTTACTCTTCCCCAAACCATTCAATTTCGAACGACTTCTCCAATAGATAATCACCATATCCCCAGCCGATATGAGCGGAACTTGCGACTAAATCATTGATTCTTTCCTGGTATTTTAAATAGGTCGATTCCGTCCCTTTGATATTCAACTGCTTTACAAATTGTGCATACATACCTGTCAGACTGCTGTAAAATGGATCATCAATATCACCATAGGCATTTGTAAACTCATTTCCACACTCGACATAGTAGAGCATCAATTCGAGACTCATCTCATCATCGCCGATCTTTTTGATCTCCGTAATCAATGCCTTGGCTGATTTCAAAGCCGGCATTGTTAGGTTAAAACGGGGAAAGAAAAGATCGTGCATTTTAGTTTTGTATTTTTCTAGCAACGCGTTTTTATAGGCTTCTCCCATCAATCGCACGCACAAGATGTCTTTCACTTTTTCATCTTTTTTGTACAGATCGGCAATCATATCAGCAAGCTGTTTCTGATCAAGCTTGTTTAATTCTTTTTTTAATTCTGTTACTGTCAAAGGTTTAATCATCTGCATCTCCCCATATATTTTTTGATAAAATCAGGATGGTTATTTTGTTTTATTTACCCATGTTTTTATAATATCGGTAATTCGTTCCGATGTTTAAGCTGTTCTTACTTATATCCTCGCCAAGGCGTATTTACCCATTTCGTGGTCAAGCAACTTCATAATCGTCAACTCGTCCATCGCGTCAGTTAGAGCGTTGTGCAACTCGCAGTATTCCAGCTCCGCGCTTAACATCCGGTAGATGCTCTCCACGCCGTAGCCTCGCTTCAATCTGCCGGTGCCGTAGCATTCGGCACAATCAGGGATGCGGGAATTATGTTGTCGATACGCCGCCACCTTCATAATATCATACCAGACAAGATGTCTTAATTCTGGCAGATGACGGTAATCAAACACGGCGTTGTATGCAAACATAGCCGTGGCATCATGATCTGAAAGAAAATGCCGCAATTCGGTCATTACCTTTTCCCGTGAACACTCAAGGTCTGGTTTGATGCCGTTGGCATATAGGGCATATGTGTACATACCGCCGTGATCCTTGAAAGGCGTAAGGATATAATATCGTTTATCAACCAACTCGAAGGTCACAGAATCGGCTATGACTATCCCAACGGACATAACCGCATCATCCCAAGTGGTCTCCGTGTCAATTACGGCGAATCTGCTCATCGTTTTCTCCTTTGTTTGCAATGCTCGCAATGCTTTCCGTCAGACCCGGGGTTACAGCAACCCTTGCTGCTGCATTGGTCCGTTTTTTGTTAGACATTGGATTTACCCTCTAAGTATTTGTTGAATTTTTGTTTTTGCTTTCAAGAAATGATGCGGAATGATGCGGGGACGTTTCGTTCGTCATATCATCCAGACCGGTTGACCGCACCATCGACCTAAATTGACCGCCCTAAACGTCCACCCCTAAAAGCTTAAGCTGCTCATTGATTTCTTTTTCCAGTGCCGCAATCTCGTCATTATCCTGGGCCAGCAGCCGATTCACTTCATCCAGGTCAATCGGGGCTTCCTCTTCGAAGGTATCGACGTAGCGGGGAATATTCAGGTTAAAATCATTGGCCCGAATTTCTTCAAGCGTGGCCAGATGGGCATATTTCTCAACATCCTGACGGGCTTTGAAGGTTTCGATGATTTTGTCAATATTGTCGTCAGTCAGGATATTCTGATTTTTAGCTTTTTCAAAATCATTGCTGGCATCAATGAAGAGAATATCTCTGGTTTGGCGGTTTTTCTTTAAGACCAGAATCGTCGTCGGGATGCTGGTGCCGTAGAACAAATTAGCCGGCAGACCAATCACCGTATCGAGAACATTCTTTTCAATCAGAGTCTGGCGGATTTTTCCCTCGGCTGCGCCGCGGAACAATACCCCGTGGGGCAGGACAATCGCCATCGTGCCGGTATTGTTGAGGTGGTAAAGACTGTGCAGGATAAAGGCAAAATCAGCTTTGGAGGCCGGGGCCAGTTTGCCGTATTCGCCAAAGCGGGGATCTTTCAATTTGCTTTCGGCATTGTCCCATTTGGCCGAGTAGGGCGGATTGGCGACCACCGCATCAAAGCTCCGGGGCTGATCAATCCCTTTGGCATCCGGGCCATCCGGCCAGTCACTTTCTAAGGTGTCGGCATTGTGCAGGGTCATGTTGTTGAAGGAAACCCCATGCATCATCAGATTCATCCGGGCGAGGTTGTAGGTGGTGGTGTTTAATTCCTGGCCGTAGAATTTAATTGCCCCGGTGTGATCGCCGCCGGGTAATTCGGCCCGAACGGTCAACAGCAATGAACCGGAGCCCATGGTCGGATCGTAGAGGGTAAAAGCCGTGTCGGATACCGTCACGCCGGCCGTTACCAGCTTGGCCAGGATCTGACTGACCTGATGGGGGGTGTAGAATTCGCCACCCTTTTTCCCGGCCGAGGCGGCAAATTGCCCGATCAGGTATTCGTAGATTTCGCCCAGCACATCTTTGCCGTCGGCGCCATGATAGTCAATCGCATCAACCAGCTTGACAATATTGTTCAGCGATTTGGCCCGGGCCGTGGTGGATGCCCCCAGCCGGGAATCGCCGAGATTGATATCATTGAAGACGCCGGAAAAATCCTGGGCGGCTTCTTTATTCAACTCGGCATTGCGGTTGAAGTTGTCAAATATCGTCTGATAATCGCTGGGGATCACCTGACTATTGGCAATTTTTTCAGTCAGGGAGACCCAGGTGTCGTCCGGAGCGATGGCATAGCCCAGGCTGGCCGAGATGTCATCGAGGTATTCGGCCAGATCCTCGCCACTGGCCTGTTCTTTAAAGGCTTCGTTAACGGTTTGCCCGGCAGCGACATCAATGACGTGATTGGAGCTCAGATAGTCTTCCTGGTGTTCCGATAAATAACGGTAGAACATGAAAGCCAGGATATAGTTTTTAAATTCGCCGGCGTCCATATTGCCCCGCAGCTCGTTGGCCATGGCCCAGAGTTTGCTGGTGATCGATTGTAAATTATTGTTTGACATGGTATGATCCTTTCGTTTTGAAGTATAGTTGCTCATTGCGACAGTACCGTGAGCTTTGGGCTCAGTTTTGCACGAAACAATTTTTACACTGTACGGCGGACAGTCTAAGGACTGTTCGCCTACACGTTACAAAACTGTTTGTGAAAACTGAACCCAAAGCAATGATTGTTCGTTGTTGTACATTTGGCTAATGCCGATGTTTTAAACAAACATTTGTTGCAGCAATGCTTTTTTGCGGTCCTGGAGGTGATCCAGTTTGCGTTGGTGGAGGGTGATTGAATCGTCGAGTTGTTTGAAGAAAGCGCCGATTTGGAATTGTTCTTCAATTTTAGGCATCATAAAAAGTGCATCTCTAATATCATTTGAGTTAATAGCTTCAAAAGTTGAACCTGTACTCAATTTGTTCCAATAACCATTTTGTTTCATTTTTCCAAGTGATTGGTAAATAAATTCATTACCTTTTAGCGCTGCAACTCCACGACCTAAAACAACGTCATAGTCAGTCTTCCCGATATCTCCTACCGGAGCTCGAACACTCAAAATCAAGTCGCCTTTTTCCGCTTTTTTCGTCACCTGAGTAGTCCAAACACGAGGAAAGACTTGACCATTTCTCATATCAGCATTGCCTTGAACAAGTATGTGATCATCAGGATTATGTGTATAATTTTCAGAATTTGGTGATTGACCCATTGTAATCTGCACGACTTCCCCCAACTTCCGCATTTCCCAGGCATCCGTAAATCCCGGGAAGCGCAACTCCGGAAATAGCTCGCCATCTTTGGGGAACATTTTTTGCAGCAGCCCTTTTTTCCGGGTTTGCAAATGGGTAATCTGTCGCTGGTGGAGGGTGATCAGGTGATCGAGTTGTTTGAAAAAGGCAGTAATTCTCTCTTGTTCATGTACAGAAGGTATGCAGCACAAAACGTCAATAAACGAATCCCAATATAATCTTTTCCTGAAGTCCGTGACCCCATAAGAGAGATTATCAATCTGACCAACCGTTTCATCTCGGCGTAAGCAATAATCCATAAATGGAGGATAAAGCTGTGTACTGGGAATCGCAGTAATATATGCAGGACTTACCATACCTTCAGTCTGTACGACTCCAATCGCCCCTTGCCATGCACGCATCATGTTAAGAACAAGATCTCCAACATATACATGTTTATAAAGAGCCTTATCCTCGCTCCTACGCACTTTTTTTCCTAAAGTGTCACTGTCTAATTCTTCATTTGAAACACCATTGTGAATAGAGACGGAAAGGATCTGTAACGAATCAAAACCTCGTTCATTCCTCTGGGTGTATACTTCCCCCAGTTTCCGCTCTTCCCACTCCCCACTAAACCCCGGAAACCGTAACCCCGGCACCATCTTCTTTTTTTCATTCATCATTCTTGTCCTTATTCGCCTCAGCGGAAATAATATCTGCAATGATTTTAGTAAAATCAACAGCATTCTTTTCTGTAATAACAGGCTTACCTGTCGTGTTTTCAATTTCTTTGCGGGTATTCCCTGCGATACTTCCACCTTTTATTGCTACTTCTTTATTTTCATTAAAATTTTTAGGTTCAACAGTTTTTGATAGCTCTGTTGTTGTGGCTTCTGCTAACATATTTAGAACAAGTTCCAATGTAGACATATTATCCCTTAAATTCTGCTTAGTAAGCCCTTTAAGATTTTTGTATTGTTTTGTATTTAATCCTGCCCACGCTGTTGTTATTTCATCCGTGAGTATCGCATATTCAATTCCTTGTTTTACGCCTCTATTATCCCATTCATCAGTTAGTTCTTTTCTTACTTGGATTGCCTGCAACCTTTGGTTTATCCATTCACGTGAATATCCCTTTTTAAGATATGTCTCCAATGCCCTTTCGATCGTAAGTTCAGGATCGATGGTTTCGTCGATCCTTTCACTACCCACACGAGCTAACCACATTTTAAATGGCTCTGCTTTAGGTGACGGAATTGATTGGATAATACGCAAAAGTTGTTCAGTATCAGCAACATCTGTCATTCGCATTTTTCCGTCTGCCGCTTTCATTTTCAAAGCGTTACAATTTGTAACGCTTTCATTTCCTTCATCTTTTAAACGTTTTTTCATCACACGCCAATAAGTTTGAGGATTTTTACTATCTGTTAATACTGCGATAACATCTACTATCGAAAGATACCAAATTTCTTCTATTTCATCCCATACAGTACGGATTTTTTTATTTTCAAACAATTGAATTTTATTTTTATCATTCATAACAGCTCACCTCCAGAATATGGTTTTATTCATGATACAATCGCTTATCCGTTTTAAGCCTTGGGCAATCGCCTTTCGACCGGTTTTGACCGGGCGATTTAGTTTCGACCGGTCAAAACCACAATGCAAATGACACGAGTTCCGGGCTGCTACTTCACCCTTTTTTATCCCGTTCGCCCGCCTTAAAAGTCCTTTTACGGACTTTTTTCCATGCACACCGAGTTGAGTGGTCTGTGCATTTTTTGCACCAACCACCGCTCCCCTTTTCCTAACCTTCTGTCAACTCATCGGCCAACTCATACAGGGCTTCCCGCAAGCCATTGCGATACTTGATCTTGGATAAAGCCTGGACTTTTTGATCGTGGGCCAGGGTCTGATAATCGCCGCTGGCTTTGGCAATGATGTCCCGAATCTGACCGTTATCATCGAGATCCTGCTGGCCGTAGCGGTGACGGCTGAACAGCTCCCGCATCTGGGCGCTGGTAATGACGTCAATGATGCCCCATTTAATTCTAAAATCCTGAAAATGCCGATCGAGACTGACCGCATTGGCGGCCTGAATGACGGGGTCACTCTCACTTAATCGGGCCGGGTAGGTATCAACAGTGTAATGGCCGTTAAAAATTGTTTTGGCGGCATTTTTAATCTTGCTGGCATAATTTCGGTCATCGAGACCATTGGCAAACTGATCGATTTTTGCTTTGGTGTCGACCGCCGCCTGATGCTCTTTGTCATGGATCTGGTTGAGTAATTTTTCTAACAGTTCGGTCAGATAATCATAGTCGATCTTCACATCCTTGACATGGGTCATCCGCAGTTCAATCTGATAGAAGGGCACTTTTTTATTTTTTGCGAGCTGCTGTCGCAACTCATTGCTTAACACCGTGGTCAGCATCGTTTCTTCGGCGGGTGTCATCCCCAGCGCTTCAATTAAATCATCTGGCGCATCATAATTAAAGCCGCTTTTTTCACCGTCGACGGTTTCCGGATTATATTGTTTCAGCTTGGTCATGCCAACATTATACTGTCTTAACAGTTCCAGCATTTGTTCTTTTTTCTTTTCGCTGGGCGGGACTGCCTGAAAAGCGTCGGTCAGCTCTTTTAATTGACCGACCACATCTTTGACTTCGGTAAACACCGTTTCAAACGGCTTCGCGATGATCCCGTCGTCTTCGATGGTTTTTTTACGTTCATCTTCGGACAGATTGGCCGAATCCTTATTGGCATAAATGGCCAGGGCTTTATTCATCAGTTGTTCGTTCTGGGCCGGCCAGCGATAATTGACAATCCGCCCCCAGGGTTTTTCCTGCATATCGGCGATGCGATTGGTGCGCGAATAGGCTTGAATCAAGGCGGCTCCTCTTAAGGTCCGGTCGACATAGAGGGTATTTAACTCCGGGGCATCAAAGCCCGTCAACAACTGATCCACGACAATCACCAGATCGAGAAAGTTCTGATCGGTGGCGGTGCGTTTTAAGCGACTGGTGACATCCTGGGTATAACCGGCCACATCATCCATCCCGAAGCTGGTGCCAAATTCCTGATTGTAAGCCGTTATCGCTTCGCATAAGCCCTGGTTAGTGGTCAGTTGGGACTCATTGTTGGTCGTGTTCTGGCTGAAGGTCACGGCGACTTTGAGGGTTTGTTTGCCGTTTTCCTTGTTTGTTAGATTGACCCGCTGGAACTCATGGAAATAGAGCATCGCCATCGGGGTGCTGGCTTTGCCGCCGCCGACATGGGTGGTGAAGATGGCGTTGTATTTGCCTTCATTGGAACGGTTGCGCCAGTTTTTAAAAATATCAGCCACCACTAAACGAATGTGCTCGGGATTCTCGTCATAAAAGCTGGGTTCAATGGTGTCATCAATGTCTTCTTCGATGAGATTGTCAATTTTAGTCTGAATCTGGGCATCGGTCCACTGGGGATAACGACTTTGAAAAAAGGCCGGTAAATATTCTGACTTCATTTGCGCTTCATTGATGGTCGTTTCAAAATCGACTTTAAAGCCCAGCACGTTGCGATCGGCAATCGCTTCCCGGATCGTGTAGGCATGCAGCAGCGGCCCGAAAATATCCTCGGATCGCAGGCCGGTCGTGGTTTCATCAAACATCGGTGTCCCGGTATAGCCGACCCAGGCGGATCGCTTGAAGGCCTTTTGAATCGTCGCAAATTGTTCGCCCGCAGTGCTGCGGTGAGCCTCGTCAACGATAAAGACGATGTTTTTATCGGGCGCCTTGAAGTTCTTGCGATTAACCAGAGTCCCCAGTTTTTGAACCGAGGTGACAATGATCTGATTGTTTTTGCTTTTTAATTTGCGGCTGAGATCGGTAGTGTTCTCGGTGCCCTGAACCGTTCCTGTTCGGGTGGCATCACCGACATCGCCATCCGGGTCATAGGCCTGATAATTCTCGTCGGTCTGTTTGGTCAGCGCAATCCGGTCGACCACAAAGACAACCTTATCAACCTTCGGCATCCGGCTGGCCAGCCAGGCCGTCTTGAAACTGGTGATGGTTTTACCGGAACCGGTGGTATGCCAGATGTATCCCACTTTTTTATTGCCCGCATCAAAATCAATCTGCTTGATGCCGTCAATCACCTTTTGGGTGGCATAGACCTGATAAGGGCGCATCACTTTGAGCATCTGCTTATTCTCGGTGCCATCCAAAATCATGTAATTCGTCGCCATCTGATGGGCCATCGGAATGCTCAGCATCGCATCGGCGAACTCTTTCCAGTTACGGACAATGGTATTATCTTCTTTGCGTTGCCAGTTAAAGGCAAAATCCTTATTAAACTTGTCGGCTGTGGTATTGGCCATGTACTTGACATTGTTGGGGGTAATCGCCACTAAAATCTGTAAGGTGGAGAAGATATCGCGATACTGGTTTTCATCGGCATATTGATGCATCTGGTTTAAGGCCTCATTGACATCATGGGTATCGCATTTTTCTTCAATTTGAATGATCGGCAGCCCATTGATCAGCAGGGTGGTATCAAAACGCCGCTTTTGCTTGCCGGTGATCACGGCTGGCCGTTCGATCTGATTGACCACCTGATAGACCGTATCGCCGGCGCCAATGTGCTTTTGGTCAAAAACCGTCAAAAAGGCATGACGGCCATCATCCAGATCAATCTCGATTTGGGAAACCCCGTTCAGTCCGTATAAAAATTGACCGGCTTGATAGGGGGTGTGAAGATCAGCGATAATTTTCTTGACCTGGCCAAACTCCACCGCACTGAGCGGGTGTTCGAGGGTGTTCTGATTATGCTGCTCAAGGATTTTTTTGAAATTATCCCACAGGGCAGCGGTGCTTCTGATAGTGGGTTCATATTTCCACAACTTCGTTTTCACCACATAATGGGCCGGCTTTTCGCCCACCCCGGTCGCCCCGGTGGCACCGCTTTTGTCAGGATTCGTGATCGTCCCGCTGGTGATATACTCGATTAATTTTGTTTCAAATTGATTCTCAGTCATGCTTCGTTGCCTCCTCCAGTTGGTATAAACGCATCATCGTTTCCTGCTTGGCGGCCCGGTTTTTTAAGGCTTGCACTCGCAATTGTTTAAAATATATTTCGCCCATTATTTTTTGTTTTTCAACAGGGGGCAAGGTCGGGATTGCGAGATCTTTTATTTGCTTTAGCGAATATTTTAAGACCTGCGACCCTTGCAGACCGAGCAGCAATTGTTTTTTGATGGCGCTGTTTTCGTTAAGCAAATAAACCAGAAATTGATGATCGATCTTTTCGCCGGGAATCAGCTTGACGTAGTTTTGGGTGTAGAGATAGCCTTGATGCGCTTCTCTGACCACCGCCGCAGTTCCCGCGATCAAACTGAACACCACATCACCGGGGCCGAGCGTATTGACCTGATCCCTGGTGCAAATGCATTTATTATCAGCCGCTTCGCTCGGGATGCCAACCAGGTCATCCAATAAATCCGTCTGAGTATATAAGCGATAGCTCGGTGCCTGCTCGGCCCGGCTCTCGGTAATCCTGAATTGCGGTGTGCCACTGACAAAATCGACCATCTCGTTTAGTTTACCCATCAGCTTTCATGCCTTTCTGAAATTTCTTTTAACGCTATGATGAAATCATAACAGAATCAAAATCATTTTGCAACAACAAATATGTGATTTTATTAAATTACATTTTCGTTATTGCTGCTTGCTAACGCAAACTAAAAAGCACACCCGTGAGGATGCGCTTTTATATAGTAAACTATTGATTTAAACTTTCATATAAATTATTCAGGGCCCCAACAAGATCGCGGGCAATTTCTCCGAATCCGGCCAATTGTTCATCCTTCGTATCATAATCATGAATGGTGATGGATAGTTCCAGTGCCTTCATCGCCGCTGCCTCACTGACACCATGATCCTGCATCAGACGTTTTGCCTCCGCGCAGATGGAATCAGCCATACCAAATGCAGTTTTGCTTCTTTCCTGTTGATTAAAAAGTGTTCCCAAGTAAATACCCTCCAGTTCTTTTTTTGTTAACACACAATCCAAATCATATCGTTTTTTTTGCGATTTTGTTGATTTCATTGTTATGATAACGATTGTATCATTAATTATGAACAAAGCCTATCAGAAATCTGATTATTTTTTTAAGCTAAGCGTTTCTTCAATCCCTGATTTTTGACATTCTCGGCTAAAGATATTATAATATAGTGATGTCCTGAGCCTATCAGGTTATCATCGCGTTGTCCGCAAAAGCGTTGCTGCTGCGCATCATCACAGCCGAACGATGCCGGAAGGCTCGTTTCACGATCGTCTCGTCAGGGGCGATCAGCAATCATCGCTACAACCGTCTGATACTTTATCCGAATGGAGAAATTTGTATGTTTTCTGCCGCCTATCTCTGCCTCTGCCTCTATTGCATGCTTCAACTGGGTTTTCTCATCGTCCTGGAAAAAGACCGGCCCCATGTGCAAAACGCCAATGAGCACTATTTTTTGCTGATGCTGGTCATCGCCTTGTTTTCCTTTGTCGCGGATATAATGAGCAGCTTCAATACTGGACCGGACTGGTTCTTCCCATTTGCCGTAGCCGGGAACTATCTGGAAATTGTTCTCAATACGGCGCTGATTCCCATTTTTTACCGCTACATCTGCACCCAGATTTCCGGTCTTGATCCCAAACTGAGCCGAACGCTCAATCATGTTCTTTGGGCCATCACCCTGCTATGCATGGTGATAACCGTTTACAATGTTTTTTCCGGGCAGATCTTCTACTTTGACAGGATGCACGGTTATCATCGCGGTCCCCTCTTTTTCATCCCCATGACTCTGCTTTCTGTCATGATGGTGATTGTGGAAGGTTTCCTGATCAGTCAAAAGCAAAAAATCGAAGCCCCTTATTACCGATCGCTGGTGCTGTTTCTGGTTGCGCCGCTGATTGGATGGGCCCTGCAGTTTATGATATTCGGACTTCCATTTTCGCTGCTCGGCATTACCTTTGCCGCACAGATGCTGTTTGCAAACATCCAGAGCCAAAACATGGATAAGGATTATCTGACCGGAGCGTTCAACCGACAGGCGCTTGACAACTACCTGCAGCATCAGATCGACGTCTCAACGCAAAACAAAACATTCTCTGCCGTTCTGCTTGATCTTGACGACTTCAAATCCATCAATGATCACTACGGCCACTTCGAAGGTGATGTCGCGCTGATCAACACGGTTCGTGTTCTGCGTGATTGTGTGGGCCGACACGATCTGGTGGCGCGCTACGGCGGCGATGAATTTTGCATTGTCCTTGACAGTGATGATCCCAAGACGATTGAAGCAACCCTCGCGCGAATCGACAACCAGCTCTCGGTTTTCAGCCGGCATGAAAACAAGCCTTACCTGCTCAGCGTCAGCATGGGCTATGCCATCTATGCGCTGGCGCTGGGAAATCAGGCCGATTCATTTTACCGGGTCATCGATCAGAAGATGTATCAGCAAAAGAATGCCCGCAAGCATTAAGCCGAGATCACTCCACCATAACAGCTCACCGTTTTCCGGACTGATAAAAAAATATCGGACGATGCAAACTGTAGGCAAAACGATCCATGAAGTTTTATCTTTCCGCTAAGCCCTGATTCGGCAACGATTCAACAATGATTTGGTATTGTACTCACTTCTTTGTGTTGTCACTCATTTTTTCCCCATATGGCATCTCAAAAGCGTCATTTTGCGGGATTTGCAGGTATTTGTAAGCTAATTGGGCCGTTGTCCCCACCATTTTCATGCAGTGCACGCGTCGCTCTTTGCTATTCCAATCTTCAAACGGCGCACAGATGGCGCGACAGGTTGTGCAGCCATTGGCTTCGCCAAATTCTTTGACCAGATTATTATAACGTCGGTAATATTTTTGACCGACTTCCGGTCCCCGCACGTCAGCATCAATGCTCCAGGGATCCTTTCTGCCATAAACCGCACTGTTTGCCATAACTGCGGCTGACAGAGCCCCACAGGTTTCACCACAAAGTCCGATGCCGCCGCCAAAACCGGTACACATCGCGATCGTTTCCTTTGGCACATCCAGAACCCCGGCACGCAGCAACGCATCATAAACGCTTTCGGCACAATTTAAACCGCTTTTAAAATTTTCGATGGCATAATCATTTACCAACTGACTCTTGTTCTCTTCCATATTCACCCTCCATCTCTTTTCTCTAAATTTTGACGCTGTTTCATCATTGTTATTGACGGTCACTCTGAAAAAAATGCCGCGGGTTTCTCGGCTGCATTTTTTCAGACTATTCCGCCACCATATCTAAAATTTCTGCTTTGGATTTGGCTCCGACCGATTTTCTCACCAGCATGCCGCCCTTGATCACCAATAAAGTGGGAATACTCATGACTTTATATTCAGCGGCCAGTTCCGGCTGTTCATCGACGTTGATTTTTCCAACTTTCAGAGTAAATACCTCATCCGCAATTTCATCAATAATCGGAGAAACCGTCTTACATGGACCGCACCAGGGTGCCCAAAAATCCAGCAATACCGGTTTGTCCGACTGGGTTACTTCCAGTTCAAAATTGTCTTTTGTGATTGTTACTGCACTCATTTCTTTGCTCTCCTTATTCATTATTTTTTTATATCTTTATGATAACCCTTGACCATCAAAAAACCGTGACAAAGTCACAATTTTTCTACAAGAAATTAATCTGCGAAAAATCGATGTTTCCTTTATCACTGACCATTTTTGAATCCGCATGGACGTACTCGATTTTCCCGACAAACATTTCATGGGATCCGGTGACGATGGAATCCACGATGGTGCATTCAATATTAACCGGACAATCGGACAAAATCGGTGCATTGACATATTTTGCCTCTGCCAGATTGACCTTCATCACTGCCAGCTTGTCACCGTCGCGTTTGCTGTGGCTGCCGAGATAATTGAAGGTTTCTTGATAGTTTTTATCAACCAGATTAACCACAAAACAACCCGATTCTTTAATCAGATGATAGGAATACCGGGACGGTACAATCCCCACCATCACCATCGGTGGATCATAGCTGCAGTTGCCGCAATAACCCACCGCCAGCGCATTGTTTTCGCCATTTAATCCCCGACAGGATACCAGCACCTTTGCCACCGGATTCAAACACGTCTTCATATTGCCTTTTACTTTGCTCATTCATTTCTCCTCCGCATCCGTTTTTTTAACCCTAACCATGCTGCTAGCAGACAGATAATCGATCCGGTCTCTGCCTGGCATTTCAAGGGCGTCCTTACTTATGTGAGACATAAGTTTGCATATAATTTCATTATAAACCTTATCGAACATATGTCAATTACTATTTGCAACTTCTTACTCAAACGGGGCCTGATAGAGCTGCCAGTACCGGCTGCTCGCTTCTTTCCTTCAGCTTGCGCCGGCCTAAAGCTTGACCAGAATTTTCCCCCGCCGGGATTTTGCATTTGTTTTTAGAATTCCATTTTCCGATCGGGCGCTGACAAAAGCCGCAACTTTTTGCTGCAAATCCGTGGTATCTTTGCCGTAGAAATTCAGCTGCGTGATGAATTCTCCAACCGCATCCGCAATACTCAGTTCTTCCGGTTGGGTAACCTGTTTTGATTCAAAAACCAGATTGTAGCCCTGGCTATAAAGCCAGTTCAGATTATAGATGATATCGCTTCTCCCCAGCGGTTTTTCTTCGCCGTACAGCTCTTTCCAGAGTTCGCCAAACGCTTCGCCCTCTCGTCTGCCGGCCCACCCGCTGAAGTACACATATTTTTTGGCACAGGCCATGGCTTTTCTAAAAAGCGATGCGTTGTTAACTCCGGGGCACATGGAAATGAAAACCAGATCAAAGGCCGCTGTCCAGCCCTTCTCTTCGATATCCACATCTTCCCAGGATTCTTGTACCACCGTCACGCTGGTTTTTCCGTCGTGCTGAATCTGTTCTTTGATAAATGATGACATGGCGGTTGTCGGTTCCAGTGCCGTTACCACCGCATTTTTTGCTGCAAAAGCGAAGGAAAAAGCCCCCGGGCCGGCGCCGATATCAAGAATCTTCAGGCCTGCAAGCGTGACTCCCTGATTTTCCAGCCAGTCAAGCACTTCATCGGTTCTTTTTTTACCGCGTTCCCCGGTAACTCTGGACGTGAATTTGTCCGCCCGTTTTTCCCACAATGCCACGCCGTGAACGAGTCCATCGCTTACCGGCTGGTCGCCGATGGCTTTTGAGTTCTCCCAAATGGTTTCCCAATATGCCGGATCGCGCAGCTTTAATACTTCTTCTCTCATTTTTTCACCTTTCTCGTTTTATAAACATTTTTTAGAAAAGAACTTAATCAAACTTTTTAAGTCGCAGCAAGTTGATTTCATTGTAACATCCTTTTTAACTTAACGGAATAACCACCCTTTGCTCATGATAACTTTCCACGATAACGGGCACCTGATAAACGGCTTCAATGTTTTCCGAGGTCATCACGTCAATGCCACCATAACAATAGATTGAATTATCCTTTAGAAATAAAAATCGATCGCAATAGCGGATGGCCAGATTCAAATCGTGAATAACGATGACGACGGCAATGTTGTTTTCTTTGGTGATGGTTTGAACCAGTTTTAATACCTCCAACTGATTTTTCAGATCCAGACAACTGGTTGGTTCATCCAACAGCAGCACCTTCGGTTGTTGCGCAAGTGCCCTTGCGATCATTACTTTTTGTAATTCACCGCCGCTCAATTCATCGATCAGTCGCAAGGACATATCCTGCAAGTTCAGACTACTGATAATTCGGTCGACGATCTGATAATCTTCATGGGTCGGTGACAGTTTGATATAGGGTTTTCTTCCCAATAGAATGGCATCATAAGCAGTGATGCGGCTACCCTCGCTTTTTTGGGCCACATAGGCAGTGTTTTTCGCGATCTCCAGACGTTTCATTTTGAGGACATCAGCATCATTGATCAGCACTTTTCCATGTTGTGGTGCAATGATCTTATTCAGACATTTCAGCATGGTGCTTTTTCCCGCCCCGTTATTGCCCAGAACCGCGACACACTCGCCGTTTGAAACATCAAATTTTATCGTATCAAGAATTTTTCGGGTGGAATGATAACCAAATTCCAACGCATCAACTTTCAGCATGATGACCAACTCCTTTAAATATTAAATACAAGAATAATGGGGCCCCCAGGAAAGAGGTAATGGCCCCGATCGGAAGGATAACCGGTGAAATAATCAATCTCGCAAAAGTATCACTGACCAGCAACAGCAGCGCCCCCATTAAAGCAGAGGCGGGCAATAAAAAGCGATAATCATTGCCGACAAAACGCCGCATGATATGGGGGGCAATCAGACCAATGAAATTGATGATTCCGACAAAAGAAACAATCGTGGCCGCACTGAGCGACGCGATCGTCATCCCCGCTAAACGGACCCGGGAAACATTGACGCCAAGCCCGGTTGCCGTATGCTCACCACATTCCAGGGCGTTGTAGTTCCAGCGGTTGAACATGAAGTAAATCAGTGCTGCCAGGGTTACGACGGCAGCGATGCTGATGTTGCTGATGCTGGCTCTCCCCAGGTCGCCAAAGGTCCAGAAAACAATGGCCGCCATCTGGACATCGGACGAAAAGTACTGCAGCAAGGCCGTGCCACCGGCAAAAAAAGAGCTCAAGGCGACACCGGCCAGGATCATGGTTTCCGGCGATGCTTTTCGTGCCTTAGACAAGCCCAGGATCACAAAAGTGACAAACATCGATGCGATAAAGGCACAGATGCTGGTAACATAGGGGTTGTTGATGGTTACCGCATCGGCATTGTTCCCCATGACGGTTCCCCCGCCAAAATAAATGATGGCGATGGCTGCCCCAAATGAGGCCCCCTGGGAGATACCCAGCGTAGAGGCCGAAGCCAGAGGGTTTTTCAGAATACTCTGCATCACACAGCCGGCGGCGGCTAAACCAACACCGGATGTAATCGCCATTAGAATTCTAGGCAGCCTGATGTTGACGGTAACCAGCACATTCTTAGGGGCCCCCAATCCCAACAGAGCCTTCATGACGTCGGTTACGGGAATATCGGCTGAGCCGGCCGAAATAGCATACAAGGCCATCAAAAATGTCATCACTGCCAGCGCCAGAATGATCAGATATTTCCGTCCCACGTACTGGTTATAGTTTTCACCAACCGTTGTCGTTTTTATTGTGTTCATTAGCGCTATTTACCGATGGTCAGGGGACCAAAGCTCTGGCCCGCTGCCACATATTTTGAATAAAGCTCCTGACCCAACAAGAATTTGAAAATTTCATCGGCTTTCTTACCGGGATCAATATCACTGAATTTATCCGGATAAATCACGGTTCCGGAATAATAAGCATCGGCCAGAGCAATTTCGATATTCGTATAATTGTTGTTATAGGCTAACTGGGAATAAACCTTGTTATTCTTAACCGCATCCAGTGAAGTGAAGAAGTCCGGCTTCTCGGCATACTGCTGATTAACCAGATCCATATTTTCCGGATTCAGAAAAATAATGCTGGGATTCCACGCCAGAACCTGCTCCAAGTCGACAATGAAAGCACCCTTTTGACCCGTCTGATCCGCAACATTGTTGGCATTAATGGCAACAAATGGTCCGTAATTTGCACTGGTACCATCGAATCCATGTTTGCCTTTGAAATTCAGAGCGCCATTATAGACCGTCGGTTTGTTTGCCGCAGCAATATCCTTGGTTCGGTCATTCAGATCTTTTTGAGCATTGTCCATATAGGTATTGATCTCTTTGGCCCGGTCTTCCTTTCCCAGGACCTGACCGATGATATCAATAGAAGCAGCCATTTTTCCGTCAAATAAACCAGGATTGGCAATGGCAACGACCGGAATACCTGTTTTGGCCTGCAACTCATCGGCCTGAGCATAGTCGGAAACAACAAAAATAACGTCCGGTGCCAGCTTGGTAATTTCTTCCTCAAACGGAACGATACCACCCGCGCCGCCTTGGCCGATTTGAACCAGCTTTGCAAAATTGGGATTTACCAGCGTGTAGGGCCGGGTTAATTCCTGGACATTATCCATATCTGTCGCACCAGTTACCAAATCCGTTGCCTGCATGTAAGTCAGCAGGCGCATCACGCCCAGCGATCCCACGCTGTCTATTTTAGTGGGGACTTCAACTTGACGCCCCAAACCATCTGTAATGACTTTAGTCCCTGAATCGCCACTACTGGAAGATGTCGCACTCGCATTGCTGCATGCTGCCAGCGACACCACCATCACTAAACTGATTAATACCATCAATACCTTTTTCATTTTTTTCTCCTTAAAAACCTCGGGTATATGAAATCATACAATCCAGACAGCATTTTTTGCCATTTTCCAGCCGAATCATTGCTTCGGCGGCTTTTTCACCGCATACTTCACAAATAATACTATTGAAAATACGGGCCGATTCCGGAAGTTGGTAATTCGGCTGTTTAAAATCAAATATTTTATTGGCATCCGGTTCATTTAAAATGTATGCTTCCATTTCATCGCGTTCCATTTCCGGAAGGTCTTTTAATACCAGTCGCAGACTGGCTCCAGTTGTTCGGTTGAAGAACGAAAAGGCCTGTTTCCCGCGATTTCGAAAGATCAGATTTCCTTTGCCGACACTACATCCGAGAATAACCTGAATACCATCCACGCCACAGGCATCGTTTTCGGTAATACACACCACTTCTTCATCTTCAGAAAAGCCAATCTTAAGCGCATTGATCGCTTCTTCCGATGCACGAACGCCAATGGCCAAACCGGGGCAATGATGCCCATGAAAAGCTACCGATTTCTTCCATAATTCCTGATTCATCGTTTTCCTCTTTTCCTTAATTTCAAAAAAATAAAAGACTCACAAAAGTGAGTCTTCAGACACAAAAATATTATTCAATAAATTGCATTGTTTTTGGCTTAGAAATATTTCCAAATAAGTGACCTTGTTTCATTCAAGGTTTATTACTCTGTAT
Organism: Acetobacterium fimetarium; assembly: GCF_014284475.1. Classification (GTDB taxonomy): domain Bacteria; phylum Bacillota; class Clostridia; order Eubacteriales; family Eubacteriaceae; genus Acetobacterium; species Acetobacterium fimetarium. The sequence goes on from NZ_WJBC01000027.1 coordinate 22,283, forward strand.
ATACATGTATTTTATGAAGGTAATCTTAACATTATAATAAGCATATGTCAATATAATTTTCTTGTTTGCTATCGATTTGATTTGTTCGGATTCTTTTAAATCGCTGCTTCTGTTCTTTGGGCCGCTTCTTCGGCAATTTCCGGATCAGGCCGCACCAGATGATCACTTTTCCCCGCCGCATCTTCCGCTCCGTCAAGAAAGGCCATATAGGCTGCTTCGCTGATGGGTCTGGAGTAATAATACCCCTGCAGATGGGTCACCCCATGGTCATCGAGATAGTCCGCCATTTCTTTGGTTTCCACCCCTTCGGCCACGATGTTCACGCCGAGCAGATTGAGCATCCGGATCACGCTTTCCAAAATAGCATTGGCCTTGGGGTTTTCTTCGTTGAAGCAGGGCCAGATCAGACTCTTGTCCAGTTTTACCAGATCGTAGACCACTTCCGCCATCCGGGATAAATTGGAATAACCGGTGCCGAAGTCGTCCATGGAGAAGCTGCAGCCCATGTTGCGCAGATGCTGCATGTTCACCTGCAGCATTTCCCCCGACTCGACCAGCGCCGTCTCGGTGATTTCCAGGTTGATGAAATCCGGTGGGATCGCGTATTTTTTCATGATCTCCTCGAGCTGTCCGGGCAAATCCGGATGAACGCACTGAATCCCTGAAAGGTTCACCTCGATGTACTGGATGCCCCTTTCCAGCAGCTGTTCTTGTCCGGCAAAAGCACAGACCTTTTCAAAGACGATCTCGCCCAGTTCCATGATTAGTCCCTTTTTCTCGGCAATGGGAATGAATTCCTCCGGCGAGACAAATCCCACGGTCTCGGTATCGGCAAGCCGCACCAGCGCCTCCGCCGAAAGAAAACGCCCGGCATCAGTATGATAGATGGGCTGATAAACAATATCGAAACCGTCGCCTTCAATGGCCTGTCGTACCAGGGCTTCGATGGTATTGTCGCGCTGTTTCCGGTCAATGATGTCTTGATCAAGAAAATACAAATTGGTGTCAGCGGTGGCGTGATTGTGGGCTGCCATGTAGTTCATCATCTCATAGATCTCATCACAGGAATCCTGCTGCTGATAGACCTCGGTAAAAATCACATCGATATGGGCCTTGAGGGCCACGGAATAATTCTGAAAGCTGACCGGCTCCTTGATCATCCGAGACAGCTCATTCAGCTGGTCTTCGATACAGACCAGCGGCAACTCGGAAATCGCCGTGATGACATTGCTGCGCGAATGATAGACGCTGGACAGAAAACCGTGTTTGGTTATTTTCTTCATCTGCCTCCGGCTGGGCCGGCATTCTGTTGGCATGATTTTATCGAGGGGCAGCTGGAAGCTCAAAAAAATCTCGTTGATCCGGGCTCCGATGACTGCCAGCACCTGGTTGGTGTTCTCATGGCCCATCAGGGCCTGAATCCGGGCCAGGTCGTCGATGACCACGCTGATGAGGATCAGGGGCTTGCCGGCTTCCTTTTTTTCCTCCAGCATCAGGTGAAAGGCCCGCTTGTTGAAGTTGCCGGTGTCCTCATCCATGTATTCCTTGGGATTTTCAAAGGCCAGATAAATAAAGAGAATCATCACCGTCACCGCCACGCTTGACAACAGCAGCCCCAGATTGAAAAACTGGATCACCGAGGATGCCATCAGCAGGACGATCCCGGCCCGAATGGCCAGCCGGTTTTCCCGGGCGACGGTGTCCTTGTGGATGTGGGTGCTCCAGATGGTGAGCAGGCAGTAAATGAGAACCGTGAGTTCAAAGGCCGTCGCCATGGAACCGGATGCATAGATCTGATTTTCATCAAACGAATAATGCAGTTCGCCGGTGAGCATCATGTAAGCGGCCAAAAACAGCGGCAGCATCGGCAATACCGCTTTTTTGGGCCTGGTCCGTTTCTGTTTGTTTCCCAGAATTTCCACATACCAGTAAAGGGCCACCACCACCAGAATCAGAGTGAAATAGAAGACCTGGTTGCAGAACCGGCTCACCGGCGGGGTCACCACATCCGCATGAACAATGGTATAGATCTTGAGCATATTAAACACCAGATTCACCGCGGTGAAATAAAGCATCAGGGTAAAGCATTTATTGGACAGTAGGGGCAGTTTTTTGTTTCTCAGATAATCGACAAAAATGACGCTAAAAAAAAGGCTGGTTACAATCAGTAACCGGGTATCAAGCAACAGCATCCATAACCTCCTTAATCGGTTCGACCAGCATTGTGGTATAAAAAAAACGGCGAAAACGCCGTTCGAGTTCAAAATTAAAATGGCAGGGGTATGAGGGCTCGAACCTCAGGCACATGGTTTTGGAGACCATTGCTCTACCAACTGAGCTATACCCCTACATCAGCAACTATTATATTATAATCGCTGATGAGATAAATGTCAATCACATTTATTTTTTTGTTTATACCTTCAGATCAATTTTATTCAAATCAAGCATTGCGGCATTGGCGGCAAGAATCGGGTTGACTTCATCACGGATGAAATCATCCACCTGCTGTGGTGATCGTCCCACATAAAGTGCGGGGTCCATGATGCCTTCGACATCTTTCTCCTTCAAATTGAAGGAAGCATCTTTGAGAATCCGTTCGATCAGATCATTGGCTTTGCCTTCGACTTTGACGGTGTTCCCGGCTTCCATCGACAGCACTCTGATTTTTTCATGCAGTTCCTGACGGTCGCCGCCGCGTTTGACGCCTTCCATGATGATGTTCTCGGTGACCATAAACGGCAGCTCGGCATTAATATGCTGACGGATGACTTTCGGATAGACGACCAGATTTTCGGAAACGTTGATCGCAATCATCAGAATCGCATCCGCGGCCAGAAATCCTTCGGGAATGCTGATGCGTTTGTTGGCGGAATCATCCAGGGTTCGTTCAAACCACTGGGTGGACGCCGTCATCGCCGGATTGAGGGCATTGACGATGATATAACGCGCCAGCGAACAGATCCGTTCGGACCGCATCGGATTGCGTTTGTAGGCCATGGCGGAGGAACCGATCTGACTTTTTTCAAACGGCTCTTCCACTTCCTTCAGATGCTGCAGCAGTCGCACATCGGTGGCAAATTTGCTGAGGCTCTGAGCGATGCCGCTGAGCACATTCAATACCTGAGCATCGAATTTTCGCGAGTAAGTCTGTCCGCTGACGGCAAATGATTTTTTAAAGCCCATCTTTTGAGCGACCAGATCATCCAGCCGTTTGACTTTCTCGTGATCGTCATCGAAAAGATCCATGAAACTGGCCTGGGTTCCGGTTGTTCCCTTAACCCCCAGCAGTTTGACATTGCCGATCAGGTGATCCAGATCGTTCAGATCCATGATCAGATCCTGAATCCAGAGGCAGGCCCGTTTTCCGACCGTCGTCAGCTGCGCCGGCTGAAAATGGGTAAATCCCAGGGTCGGCAGGCTCTTGTGTGTCATCGCGAAGTCGGATAGATGCTTAATCAGATTGATCAGCAGTTTGCGGACCTGATAGAGGCCTTCCGTATAGACGATCACATCGGTATTGTCGCCGACGTAGGCGCTGGTGGCACCGAGATGAATGATCCCTTTGGCCTTCGGGCACTGTGCCCCGTAGGTATGCACATGGGCCATGACGTCATGACGCAGTTCTTTTTCTTTTTGGGCGGCCAGCTCGTAATCGATGTTCGTGATGTTTGAGCGCAGTTCTTCGATCTGTTCGACTGTGATGTTCAGTCCCAGCTCTCGTTCGGCTTCCGCCAGAGCCACCCAGAGTTTTCTCCAGGTCTGAAACTTGTTGTCCGCTGAAAAGATCTGCAGCATCTCCTTGGACGAGTATCGTTCAATCAATGGGTTTTCATAATAATTTTTCATAATGGTCTTAATCTTTCCTTTCGTGTTCAATTCATAAAGCGCGAACGCAAATTGATTCGCGGAAACCGGCAGCGAAGCTAACGGCCGTTTATAGACGCCGATCACTTAATACTGGTTGACAAATTTTTCGATGCGGTCAAAACCTTCCTCGATGGCTTCGATCGTCGTGGCAAAAGAAAGCCGGATGTAGTTTGGCATTCCAAACGATTCTCCCGGAACCGCCACGACTCTGGCGCTATCCAGCAGCTTTTCACAAAATCCCAGACTGGTATCCGGATTGAGAACCTTTTTGCGGTTGCTGAGGATCTCTTCAATATCCACAAAGATATAGAAAGTGCTTTCCGGATAGATGTAGTCGATCCCCGGGATTTGATCCAGACGCTGGAGCATGGCCTGTCTGCGTTCATCGAACTCGCGGATGATGTCGTCGGTGACCGCTCCTTTTTCTGCCAGCGCAACTCTGCCGGCATACTGCGAAATGGTTGAGGGATGGGACAGCGTATGACCCTGCACCCGTTTCATCCCGGCAACGATTTCTGAAGTTGCGGCGGCATAGCCTAAACGCCAGCCGGTCATCGCAAACGTCTTTGAAAACCCATTGACTAAAATAGTCAGCGCCTTGATTTCGCTGTTTAACGAGGCAATGCTGATGTGGTTGCGATCGCCATAAACGAATTCTTCATAGACTTCATCGGAAATGACCATGATCTTGTTTCTGACAAGCACTTCTGAAAGCTTCAGGAGCTCTTCTAAGGAGTAGATGACACCGGTTGGATTGGTGGGCGAATTGAGGATAATCGCCTTTGTTTTTGGCGTGATCGCATAAATAAGCTCTTCCGGCGTCAGCTTGAACTGATTCTCTCGTTGCGTCTCGGCGATTACCGGAACGCCACCCGCCAGGCGGATCATTTCGGTATAACTGACCCAATAGGGTCGGACCACAATCACTTCATCGCCCGGATTCAAAATCGTCTGCAGCGCGATAAAAATGGCGGACTTTGCGCCGCTGTTGATAATGATATTGTCCGGGGCGTAATCCAGTCCGTGATCCTCACGCAGTTTTTTCGAAATAACCTGTCTCAGCGCGGATACGCCGGCCACGGCATCATATTTCGTATAGCCGGCATCAATGGCAGCCTTTCCGCCATCACAGATATAATCCGGGGTTTTAAAATCCGGCTCGCCGGTTCCAAAATCCACCACGGATTCACCATTTTCTTTTAATTTTTTAGCTTTCTCTGCCAAACTTAAAGTCATTGATTCACCACAGTTCTTGACCCTGTCAGATAGCATAGCAACAATCATCTGCTACTGTAAACATAGACAAATGTGTCTAAATCCAGAAATTTACTGTTTCATGGTGTCTGTCCTTGTGTGACTTGTCACACTACTAACATTTGATATAACACTCCGCAGTCTTAAAATCCCGACTAGCCATCGGTACACATATACAATGCAATTAAGAAGCGATTGTATATTCTATTGC
>NZ_WJBC01000028.1 GCF_014284475.1 Acetobacterium fimetarium
AAAAAAAAAAAAAAAAAAAAAAAAAAAAAAAAATGATAAAGAGGACGGTGCCAATGAATACCATTATTGAAGAAACTTTTACCAGCGCAACACCATTACGACTGGTTTTTTTTAGAAAAATGAACGATACCCCCATTGTAAAGAACTTTCTGCAGGTTCTGGAAGCTTCGGAAAACAATCCCGATGCTTCGGCTTCTCAGGATTTTCTGGATGCCTACTATCAATTGAATGCACTCCTGATAAAAGGTGCTATGGAATCAAAACCCTCATCCCACATGCACCCAGCCGGCGGGTCGCTCTGGCAGTACATGATTTTAAAGCATCTGTTTAATGACGAAAATCCCTTCTCGCTTTTCTGCGAATCGCAGTTATTGACTAAGGCTCATCCGTTTTATCAAAGCATGCTTGAAGATGCTTCCATTCTGTTACAAATCCTGAATTTCTCCTGGGACGCCTTTATTCAGAATCACGGGATTCGTACCGAAAACATTTTTTCAAAAGCAATTTATCCCGAAGCAGCAATCGAAGCGTCTTTCAATGCGGCAATACGAAACAACGAGCCTGAACTATTTCTAAATACATTGAGCGGCTATATTTATAATCATGGATTTGGAATATTTTTAAATCACGCTTCGTTTAAACTGAATAACCATGGTCAGCTTCTTCCCATCATCAATGAAAGCATGCAGACCATGGACGATTTAATCGGCAATACTTTGCAGAAGAAAGAAATCATTCAAAACACCAAAGCCCTGATTGATTACAATCAGGGACTGAACGTTCTGCTGCAGGGTAGCATGGGAACCGGAAAATCATCGACAGTGCGAGCACTGCTTCATACTTTTTCGGATACCCGGCTTAAAATGATCGAAATCAAACGCGATCAGCTGGGACTGATACCACAGCTTTTCAAGCAACTGGAACACCGTCCCTATCCCTGTATTCTTTTTATCGATGACCTCACCTTTGAAACACGGGATCAGGATTATAAAATACTCAAAGGGGTCCTGGAAGGCTCCCTGGAAGCCAATCCTAAAAATGTGCGAATTTATGCCACATCCAATCGACGTCACTTGGTTGAAGAACGATTCAGCGAACGTCAGGACGCCGTCAACGCCCGCGAAGTTCTGGAGGAAAAACTGTCGCTCAGCAGCCGTTTCGGTTTGATTCTGACCTATTCCACACCGAACCAGAAGGAATACCTGTCAATTGTTCATGAATTGGCTCAATCCATCGGATTAACCATGAATCCGGAAGAGCTAGATGCCCGTGCCATCGCCTGGGGCGGACGCCATATCAACACTTCCGGAAGAACTGCAGAGCAACTGGTCCGCTATTTATTTGCCGAGCAAAAACAAGTTCAATCGGTATCTCAATAACGTCATGCATCATACAAGGGGCGGGTACGACCCGCCCTACAATTCCAGAAAACAAATTTTCCTTACTGGGCAAACCTTAACTTTCGTTCCAGCCCATAATTTTGATTACTCGCAGATCCGAATAACCATATGCACTTGCCGGATAGTTGATTCGATCAGTGGTATTCGAATTGATCAGATAATCCACCATATTCCCATTTTTATCTTCAATGACATCCGTAATAATAACCGAATGAAGCCATTCACCATCCTCGCCATACTGCAGAATATCCCCGGCTGAGCCACTGAACACATTATCGTCGACAATTGCTGCCAGGCCGTATCCGGTATTTTCGTCGGCATAAGTGTAAAATTCTTCAACACCCGTCCAGGCCGGACTTCTTCCTGATTTTGTCTCGTCCAGATCAACGTCTTCCCCATACCATTTCCACTGAGTGTCCACATCGCCATCATCATCCATGGGAATGCCCCCGGCAAAAAGGCATTGGGAAATGTAATTGTTGCAATTTCCTCCATAAGTGTCGTACACCCCATATTTATTGACATTACGGATAACCTTTTCCGGATCAACCCAGGTCATGGCGTATTTCAGTGCCGCCTCAGCATCATATTCGTTATCTGCATCAGCTTCTTCACTCACTGCATCGCCAGCGTTATAGTCTTCCTTTTCTGCTGCTAATTCCGCCACCACATCCTTTGCGGAACTCAGAAGAGCATCCACTACTTCGTCCGGATCATCATTAGTGCTTTCAACAGCTTCCTGAATCATGGCGAAACTGTCTTCATCTTTATAATGCTCTGTTATCACATAGCCATTTCCGGCTTTTTTCAGATAAAAGGTGTGTTCGATGCCACTGCTTGAAGAATCAACATCGGGAATAAAAGCAAAGTTAACGGTATGATCCTCCGTAAGCACCACTTCAACCTCACCGCCGTTATTGCTTATTTTAGAGATCGTCAGCCCGCACTCATAATTGGTCATTCTTAAATCATTGCTTTGATCGAGTCTTAGATTGATCAGATAATCCATTGCACTTTGGTTAATTCCGGCATTTTCACTGGCTGGATCAGAAAACAATGAAGCGATATCGGCAGTTTTCAAATCAGCCATCGCATCAAAATAAGTTTCAAAATACGCCTTGATCGGTACCAGCATCGTATCATTAATTGCCGCACCATCGCGAATTTTCACCACCCGACTGGCTCCCTCTAACACATCATTTGAATCACTTTCAATATTTAAAGAATCAGCAATACTAAGAGGACCGGCAAAAACCCCGACACACAAAACACCCATCGCCACCAATGTAATGATTACCAGCCCGGTTATCGTTCTTTTTTGCTTTCTTCTTTTATATTTTCTTCTCACTGCTTCACAACCTTTCACTATTTGTAACAATTGTATAACAGGAATGTGTTTTTTTTGTGAACAAACCATGAAGTTATGCTTAAATTAAAAAAAGCAGCCTCCGCTGCTCAAAAAAATAAAAAAACAGCTCTCGCTGCTATCATTCAAAAAAACTAAGTGGTGCCCAGAGGCGGAATCGAACCACCGACACGAGGATTTTCAGTCCTCTACAAATTAAACTAACTCCATACTGATTATCATTGTTCTTTTCTATTTAAATCGCTGGTTTTGGTCAAGACTTTGCTTAACTAAGCGATTCACACCAAATCAAAGATTTGGGTTCTCTGCTTATGCTCTACCAACTGAGCTTTTTTGCTTTTCCAAAAATAAAAAAAACAGCTTTCGCTGCTATCATTCTAAAAAAATTAAGTGGTGCCCAGAGGCGGAATCGAACCACCGACACGAGGATTTTCAGTCCTCTACAAATTAAACTAACTCCATACTGATTATCGTTGTTCTTTTCTATTTAAATCGCTGGTTTTGGTCAAGACTTTGCTTAACTAAGCGATTCACACCAAATCAAAGATTTGGGTTCTCTGCTTATGCTCTACCAACTGAGCTTTTTTGCTTTTCAAAAAATAAAAAAACAGCTTCCGCTGCAATCGTTCTAAAAAAATTAAGTGGTGCCCAGAGGCGGAATCGAACCACCGACACGAGGATTTTCAGTCCTCTGCTCTACCGACTGAGCTATCTGGGCGATAAGTTATATGGTGGGCCTTCAGGGGCTCGAACCCCGGACCTACCGGTTATGAGCCGGTTGCTCTAACCAACTGAGCTAAAGGCCCCCAAAATAGCGTTTTTTAAAAAAAAATGGTCGAGGTGAGAGGATTCGAACCTCCGGCCCCATGGTCCCAAACCATGTGCGCTACCAAACTGCGCTACACCTCGATACAACGTTATTATTATAAATGTTCTGTTTCTTTTTGTCAAGCTGTTTTTCAATTATTCATCTTTTAAAACAGCTTCTGTCGTTGACGACTTGCTAAGTATAGCACGATTTGAGAGAACAATGCAAGTCTTTTTTTTGATATTTTAAAAATATTTTTCATTTTTTGTCACTGTTCATGCAACGCCGTGCATGAACAGTGTTTTGTGCATTACAGCTTACTTTACCGGAGGGGATGTTTTCGAGTCTTTCTTTCCTTTTTCCATTCAGCAACCAAACCCTCAATCTTGACCACACCCCAATTGAAAAGCTTGATCAGAACGGGGATATCCAGCACCGCAATGAGCAGGAGAATCAGCATTCCTTTGCTGAAATTCTGCAGCGGCAGCAGAAAGAAGAAATTCTCAAAAAAGAGCACGCATGTCGCAAACGCAGCAAACATGGCAAAGAACAATACCCATCGTTTATTATTCATCGGCTGGCACACGATAAAGAGAATGACAAATCCAATCAGTCCGGTTGAAAGCACGGCCAGCGTGGATATTTCCAGATAACTGAGAGCGAGTTTCGCCCCGATCGCCATAATTATCACGACGTTGAAAACAACCGTTAACGCGCCCGGCAATGCTTTTCTGAAAACGGCATCCAGGAACCTTCCGGTCACGCGATTTTTGTTCGGCTCCAAGGCCAGAAATACCGATGGTGCGCCGACGGTCAAGGCGCTGATTAAAGTCAGCTGAATCGGCACAAACGGATAGGCTTCATTGGCAATAATGACAATGATCGCCAGCATCAGCGAAAACATGGTCTTCACCAGAAACAGCGAAGCTGCCCGGGTGATATTATTGATGACACGACGGCCTTCCATCAGCACACGGGTGAAGCTTGCAAAATTGGAATCCAGCAGGACCAACTGGGAAACCTGACGAACGGCATCACTTCCTTCGGCCATGGCAATGCTGCAGTCCGCTTCCCTTAAAGCCAGTACATCATTGACCCCATCCCCGGTCATTGCAACGGTATGATCCGCTTCTTTCAGCGCCTGAATCAAAAGCTGCTTCTGTCCGGGCGTCACCCTTCCGAAAACAGAATAAACCGCGGCTGCTTCTTTAACCGCTTCATCTGTTTTGAGCGTTGCCGCATCAATGTAATTCTCAGCATCCAACAGTCCGGCGCGTTTTGCCACCTGAGCTACCGTAATCGGATTATCACCGGAAATAACCTTGATGTCCACCCCCTGGTTTCTGAAAAACTCCAGCGTCTTTTTCGCCTCATGACGAATTTTATCCCCCATCGGGATCAGTGCCAGGGTTGTGATATTGTCGGGCAAACCGCCATCCTCGGCAAATGGTTCCGATGCATAGCCCAGCATCAGAACCCGGCTTCCTTCGCTGGCATAATCTTCAACTTTTTTTCGTATCTCGCCATACCGGTTTCCCAATACAAATTCCGGGGCTCCGATCACAAAGGTTCCCTGGTCTTTAAAACAGGCCCCGCTCCACTTACGCTCCGAAGAAAACGGAATTATTTTTTCACATTGCCACTTCGGTGCTTCGCCCTTGAAACTCTCACGCAGAGCTTTGTTGGTGGCATTATCATCTTTCAGGTTGGCAACCAGTGCCCGCAGCACCTGAACGGGATTTTTAATAGTGTCGATGGTTTCCAGCGACAGTACTTCCATGTTGCCTTCTGTGATGGTCCCGGTTTTGTCCAGGCACAGCACATCCACCCGTGCCAGGGTTTCAATGCAATAGAGCTCCTGAACCAGTGTTTTGTAATGCCCCAGACGAACCACACCGGCCGCCAGCGCCACGCTGGTCAGCAGCACCAATCCTTCCGGGATCATCCCGATCAGAGCGGCTACTGTCGCAACGACGCCGGCCTGAAGCGGCATTTCCTGAACGATGAGCTGTTTATACAACAGCAAAAGCCCGATGGGCAGGATGACAATACCCACAGTTTTCATAATAAAGCCCAGCGCCTTCATGATTTCGGAGTTCGGCTTTTTAACCACCTGGACAGCCTCAATCAATTTCGATGCGTAATTCTCCATCCCCACGCGGATCACCTGAACTGCTGCCGTACCAGAAACGACAAAGCTGCCGGACAAAAGCTCATCACCCGGGTATTTCATCACAGATTCCGACTCACCGGTTAATAACGATTCATTGACTTCCAGTTCCCCCTGTAGTACCCGGGAATCCGCAGGAATCTGCTTTCCGGCCTGCAACACCAGCACATCATCCAGAACAATACGCTCAAAGACAATATCCTGCTGCTTGCCATCGCGCATAACCGTCGCCTGCGGCTGGGAAATAATCGACAGCCTGTCGATGGTACGTTTCGCCCGGATTTCCTGAATGATGCCAATAACCGTATTGATCACGACAATATTGATGAACAGAAGATTTTGAAATGACGCAACAAAAATAATCATCAGAGCTAACACGATATTTAAAATATTAAATAAAGTCAAGGTGTTATCTCTAATGATTCTACTGATGGTTTTTGTTTTTGATTGCGGTTGGAGGTTAACTGTTCCCGCTGCCAACCTTTCTTCCACCTGCTCCTGGGTAAGGCCCAATTCAGGTTTGATGTTGTTTTCCATTAAATCCTCCAGTTGTTTATTCACTGCAAAGGATTATATCATCTCAATCTTAAATCTTCATATAACAAAAAAGAGGCCTGCCCTGGGGACAGCCCTCTTTGTGTTTGTTTTATTATGCCAGAAGTTCTCTGACTACTTGATTAACAAGCTTTCCATCCGCGCGACCTTTTGTCTTCGGCATCAGGGCACTCATAATTTTTCCCATGTCTTTTGCGTCAACCGCTCCGGTTTCTTGAATGGTTTCATTCACAATAACTTTAATCTCATCGATGGTTAATTGTGTAGGAAGGTAGCTCGTGATGATTTCAATTTCTTCATGAGCCTGCTGGATTAAATCGTCTCTTTTAGCTTTCTCAAACTCGGCCAGGCCATCCCGACGTTGTTTAAGCTGTTTTGCAATAATTTCCAAGATCTGTTCATCCGTAAGCTGCACCTTCTGATCCTTCTCCACTTGCAATATAGCGGCTCGAATCAGCGTGACAGTGGACTTTCTTACCTTGTCTTTTTCTTTCATTGCTGTTTTTAAATCAGCCTGTAATTGATCCTTTAATGCCAAAAAGTCACATCCTATCTTTTTTTCATCTTTCTTTTTCTAGCTGCTTCTGATTTTCTTTTGCGCTTTACGCTTGGCTTTTCATAATGCTCTCTTTTTCGAATTTCAGACATTACCCCAGCCATTGCTGTTTTTCTTTTAAAACGTCGCAATGCACTTTCGAGTGTTTCGTTTTCTTTGATTTTTACTTCAGACATTTTCAACCCCCCCCTCTAATCCGTTGCTAATTTCCGGAACTATTTATTAACATGGTATGAGTCAAAGTATATTATAAGCAATATTCGCTGCTCTGTCAATGATTTTTCAACCTGGCGGCCATAATAATGGTCTGCCACCCAATAAATGGTAATGAAGATGCGGTACCGTCTGATTACCATCCCGGCCGCAGTTGTTTACCAGACGAAAGCCTGAATCGGCAATGCCCAATTTCAAGACAATGCGGTTGGCAACCATATGGATATGAGAAATAATGTCATTGCCGGCCGGAACCGACAACAGTGATTCAAAATGTTCTTTGGGAACAATGATCACATGAATCGGAGCTTGCGGGGCAACATCCTTGAACGCCATCACCAGATCATCCTCGTAGACAATCTCAGCCGGCAGTTCATTATTGACAATCTTGCAAAAAATACAATCCTGGGACATTTATTTTCCTCCTTCTAAATAGAATTCTTAGTGTTTGCGAAACTGCTGCGAGCTTTGCTGCCGGTTTGCGCGAATCAGTTTGTACACTGTACGGCGGACAGTCTATCGACTGTTCGCCTACACGTTACCAAATTGATTGCGGAAACCGGCAGCAAAGCAACTTTTATTCGTATATTTAAAGCTTCGCAATGACCTAAATAAAATCACCTGTTAGTTTTTTGGAATGCCTATCCCTATATGATACCTTAAGTTCAACTATTTTTCCATTCATTTTTTCGTCTGTTTTCAGCCGAACCGGAATATAATTCTTCGTATGACCTTCATATCCATTTTGGTCATGGGTGGTTTCAAAGAGAACTTCGGCAATCTGGCCATCATTTTTCTGTAAAAAGGCCTGCTCCAGCTGTCCGGATAGTTCACTCAGACTATGGCTCCGGGCCGTTTTTACCGTCTCATCCACCTGATTTTCGAATTCCGCAGCTTTCGTTCCCGCCCGCCTTGAATATTTGAATACATGAATCTGATAAAAGCCCACGGCGGTTGCAAAATCCAGCGTCTCCTGAAATTCCGCATCAGATTCGCCCGGAAAGCCGACCATCACATCCGTCGTCAGCGCGGCCAGCGGAAAAACGTCGCGAATCTGATTCACGATAGCCAGATACTCTGATGTGGTGTAGTGACGGCCCATGCGTTTGAGTACGGTATCACTCCCGCTCTGAAGGGATAAATGAAAATGCGGGCAAAAGCTCTTCATTCCCGCCAGACGTTTTAAACGGGTTTCGGTGATGAATTTCGGTTCCATCGAGCCCAGCCGGATTCGCATCAGTCCATCGATTTGGTCCAGCTCCTCCATTAAATCAATCAGATCTGCATCTCCCTGGTCCACCCCGTAAGAGGCAATGTGAATCCCCGAAAGCACCACTTCCCGGTATCCCATTTCGACCACGCGTTTCACTTCTGCCACCACGTCTGCTTTTTTTCGGCTTCTGACCGGTCCCCGGGCAAAAGGCACGATGCAGTAGGTGCAAAACTGATTGCAGCCCTCCTGAATTTTAATAACGGCCCGGGTCTTGCCCTTTGCCTCGGAGATCGCAAGCGGCTCAAAGACTTTTTCCTTCATGATATCAGAGACAAAATCACGCTGCTTCTGATCTTTCAGATGGGCATCGATGAAGGACAGAATTTCGCTTCTATTTTTTGTTCCGATCATCAGATCCACTTCATCGATTTTTTCAACTTCTTTTGGCGAAACCTGAACATAGCATCCCACCGCGCAGATAACGGCATCGGGATTCAGCCGTTTGGCCTTGCGCATCATTTTCCGGGATTTCTGATCGCCCAGATGGGTAACCGTGCAGGTATTGATGACATAGACGTCTGCCACATCTGTAAAGTCGACAATTTCATAACCTGCCCGTTCAAAAATTTCCATCATCGCTTCACTGTCATAGGCGTTCACCTTGCACCCCAACGTCATAAAAGCTGCCTTTTTCTGAGAACTATTCATCTTTTATTAATCATACCTTCCTGCCAGAAATTCAGCTGGCTCAGCACCACCATTCCCGCTGTTTCTGTTCTTAAAATCCGTTTTCCGAGCGAAACGCTGACGGCTCCGGCCTCCTGGCACTGGTCCACTTCCGTAATATCAAATCCGCCTTCCGGCCCGATGATCACACCGATCTGCAGGGGGGCTGCGGCAACATTTTCCCCCGCAAACTGCGTCAGTACGCCCTTCAGGGTCTGTCTGCTTTCATCCTCATAAGCCAACAGCAGCAGATCATAATCAGACGCGTGTGCCAGTATCTCCTTCACGCTTTGAGGCGCTTTGACCGCCGGCACGATTCCTCTTTTGGACTGTTTCGCCGCTTCGTAGGCGATGCGCTGCCAGCGCTCAATTTTCTTGTCTTTCTTATCCTTGATCTGAGCAACAGCGCGCACCGAAGAAAAGGGAACAATTTGATGGACTCCCAGTTCGACGCTCTTTTGAATGATCACTTCCATTTTTGTTCCTTTGGGCAGGCCCTGAAACAAAGTGATTTGCATATCAGCGGTTTCACCCTGAGCGGGATAGGTTTCTCTGATGCTGCCGGAAATGGAGTCACTCGCGGGTGATTCCAACGCAACCAGATAGTCCGTGCCCTGTCCGTCGCAGACTTCGATAAGGTCGCCCTTTCCCAGCCGCAGCACCTTTGTGATGTGCCGGAAATCCTCGCCCGCGATGATCATCTGCCGGTCCGCAATCTGGCCGGGTTGCACAAAAAAACGGTGCATCTTAAGCTCTCTTCTGGGCGACTACGCCGACCCATTCACCCAGCTGCTGAACAAAAAGGATTTTGAAGTTTTCCGCTTCCAGGGCAACCAGCACATCAACCAGCCGATCGATGATGATCCCGGATGAAATAAAAATTCCGTTGTCCTTGAGGTAAGGCCGGATAATGCCGGACAGCTCCACAATGGCGGCGGCCATAATATTGGCCACAATGACATCCGCTTCGCCATCAATCACATCCAGAAGATTTCCCTCGCGGATTTCAACCATGTCGCCCAAATCATTAAGCTCCGCATTTTCCCTGGCAATTTGCACTGCAAGGGTATCGAAATCGACTGCGACCACTTTTTTTGCCTTGAGCTTACCGGCAATCAATGACAGAATTCCGGTGCCGCAGCCGATATCCAGCACCACATCCCCCGGCTTGATGTATTCCTCAAGTTTGATGGCACAAAGCTGGGTTGTTTCATGGGTGCCGGTGCCGAAGGCCATCCCCGGATCAATATTGATGACAATTTCATCCTGTTGCGGCTCATACGCCTCCCAGGTCGGCTTGATGATGATGCTTTTTCCAACCTTTGTGGGTTTGTAGAACTTCTTCCATGAATTCGCCCAGTCATCCTCTTCCATTTCAGTGATCATCATTTCGCAGGCACCCGGATCAAGGCCGAAGGAAGGCAATAGTTTAATTGATGTAATCAATTTATGCAGCGCTTCCTCAGTATCGCTGACCTCGCTGAAATACCCCCGCACGATGGAAACATTCGGATCCATTTCCAAAAGAGATTCATCCACAAAATTAACCTTGGGATCTTCCTTTATCAAAAGCACATCCTGAAGCGTCTGTATTGCCACCCCCTGAGCCCCGGCCTCATAGAAAGCGTTGACCACCGCTTCCTCCGCTTCTAATGTCGTTGTGATTTGAACTTCTTTCCAAAGCATTCCCTTACCTCCAATTAAATATATGTCGTATTATATCATTACTTTATTCGCTTTGACAAATTTTCATTGTAACTTATCCTGGCAATAAAATAAACCTTAAGTTTAAAAAATTGACTGCAATATTTAGCAAAGCGTCAGAAAGTATCAAGAAATATTTTGCCCGCTTTCTGTAAAAAATGGCTATTCGATGTAACGGGTTCCCAATTAATGCTATAATCAAATTAGTTTTATTTAATGATGCACTCAAATTTTTTAATAAGAAAAGGTGACCAACATGGAAACTGAAAAAAAGAACCGTTCCATACAAGAATACGTTCCCGGCAAACAGGTGACGTTAGCCCATATTATTGCCAAACCTAAAACGGATGTCTATGTCAAGCTCGGTCTGGACGATGAAGCCAGTGACGCCATCGGCATATTAACTATCACCCCCAGCGAAGCTGCCATCATTGCTGCCGATGCGGCCACCAAAGCGGCCCCAGTGGAAATCGGATTTCTCGACCGTTTCAGTGGCTCGCTTGTCATCACCGGCCGTGTCAGTGATGTAAAGGCCGCTGTTTCTGAAATCCTCAATACCCTGCACAATATTTTAGGATTTGATATTCCTAAAATCACCTACTCCTAAAATATGGCCAGTAATCGAAAACGGGTGGCCCTGATCGGAAAAATCGGCAGCGGCAAAACCACCCTGATGCAACGGCTCTCACAGGAGGAGCTCAAATACGCCAAAACCCAGATGGTCAGTTACACCGACCATTTCATTGATACGCCGGGAGAATTTATCGAGCTCCCATTTTTTTCCCGACAGGCCATCAATGTCACCATGGATGCCGGACTGGTGATTCTGGTGAATTCCTGCATTGATCCGCAGAATTCGGTTTCGCCCAATTTTGTGCACACCTACAACATCCCATCGATCGGGGTCATCTCTAAAATCGACCTTGCCGATGGCAATATCAAACGAAGCCGGAATCTTCTGATCTACGCCGGCATTCATCCAAAGCATATTTACGAAGTGAGTGCCTATACCGGAGAAGGCATTGATGAACTGGAAAAAGTGATCCATCATTACATGGATCAGTATCGAAAATAAAAGTAAAGGAAACGATGATGATGACACATGACAGCTATGGCAATTTAACACCGGACGGCGTCGCCGCCTACCTGAAAGAAAAGGACCTCTTTCCCGAAGATGCCCACTTGACCGTTATTGATCTGCACGCGGTCAAGGAAAGCATTGAAGGCTTTGTTAATCTGATCTATCACGTTTACGACGATAACGGAAAATCCGTTATTCTGAAGCAGATGCTGGAGTTCCCGCGATACCGCATCGAAGACGAAAAAAACAATACCGTCGAGGAAGATGACGCTGGAGCTGATGGCGGCTGGACTCTGGATCTGGGCCGGATGCGTTCGGAAATCGCCGTTCTGATTTTCTGGAATACAGTCTGCCCGGGCATCTGTCCGGAAATGTATCATTTCGATGAAGCCAATCGCATCATCGTCATGGAGGATCTGATGGCGCTGAGCCTGCTGCGCTTTGAGCTGTCCCGGATGGTCAAACACCCGCATTTTCCGGAAAAGATCGGGACTTTTTTTGCCCGGAATCTTTTTTATTCGTCCAATCTCCATCTGACCCGGTACAAGAAATCTGAAGTGGAGCGTTTTTTTGAAAATCCCGAATACGACGCCCTGGTCCCTTCTGTATTTGAAGATAATATTGCCATCTCGATGAAACGGGAAATGGCACCCGGCACTGAAACCAAACGCAAAGAGCTTTTCGACAACCCGAAAATTCACGCCGAAATCAGCCGCCTCCGGGAAAATTTTCTGGCCAACAAAGAATGCCTGATTCATACCGACCTGCACAGCTCCAACATCATGATCAATCAGGATGACGTGCGCATCATCGATGGTGAATTTGGCGGCTTCGGCCCATTGGCCCAGGACTTCGGGCGATTGACCGCCAGTCTGACTCTCAATTACATTTCCTGGTTCGGCGATGAAAAAAAATCCGAGCCGGAAAAAGCTGACTTTCAGCTTTACCTGTGTGATACCATCGAAGCACTCTATCATACTTTTCAACGCGAATTCAAATGCCTTGTCGTTGCCTATCAGGATGAAAGCTACAGCCTCAAAAACCTGGACGTCGATGCCTACCTGATCAAGCAGCTGCAGGATGCCCTTTCCTATGCCGGTGCCAACATCACGTCACGGTTGTCAAACCGCGGCATCTGCTACGATATTTCAAGGCTGCCAGCAGCCAATCGCACCCTCCCCTCCAATCTGGGCATGACCGTTGCCGAAGAACTGCTCCTCAATCACGAAAGCTACACCACCATCGAAGGGTATACACACTATCTAAAGAACCTCATGAAATGAACAACGGGCGATTAATAATCGCCCCTACAAGGTCGTGCAAAAAACGCCTGGCATCATTTTTTCAATCTTAAATATAATACTCGCATTCGCCTTTTTCCTGATAGCGTTTGACCAGGTCAGCCAGGGTGATATTATCGACCACATTTTCGACCGCCTCTTTAATGGCCTGCCAGACCTCCACGGTCACACAACGGTCAGCACGTTCACAACCGCCCGGCTCATCCAGACAGGCAACTGGCGAAAGCTCCCCTTCCATCAGTCTCAAAATCATCCCCACCGTATAGTCTTCCGGTTTATGGGCAAGCTGATATCCGCCCTGGGATCCCCGCACACTTTTTACAAACCCCGCCCGGGAAATCTGGGTAATGATCTGTTCCAGGTACTTTTCCGAAATTTCCTGACGTTCAGCAATCCGCTTTATGGGGATGAACTCCCCGGTGTTGTTGACCGCCAGGTCCAGCATTAAACGCAGGGCATATCTGCCTTTAGTGGATATTTTCATTATGCGTACAACCCCACTGACAGATATCGTTCGCCAGTATCCGGCAGCAGAACGACGATGGTCTTGCCTTTGTTTTCCGGTCTTTTTGCCAGCTGCGTTGCCGCATAAAGAGCCGCACCCGATGAAATCCCCACCAGAAGACCTTCACACTTCGCCACAGTCTTTGCCGTCTGGTAGGCATCGTCATTGCCAACCGTAATAATCTCGTCATAGACATCCGTGTTTAAAACTTTGGGAACAAAACCGGCCCCGATTCCCTGAATTTTATGCGGACCCGGTTTTCCGCCTGACAGCACCGGCGATGTTGCCGGTTCGACGGCTACCACTTTCACGCCTGGTTTCTTCTGTTTCAATACTTCACCGACTCCGGTGATGGTTCCGCCGGTGCCAATGCCGGCAACAAAAATATCCACTTCACCGTCTGTATCGTTCCATATTTCAACCGCTGTTGTTTTTCTGTGAATCTCCGCATTGGCAGGATTTTCAAACTGCTGCGGAATATAGGCATTGGGAATGGTTTCTGCCAGTTCATTCGCTTTGGCAATTGCCCCTTTCATCCCGTCAGCCCCCGGTGTCAGAACCAGTTCTGCCCCCAAGGCTGATAACAGACTTCTTCGTTCCACACTCATGGTTTCAGGCATCGTCAGAATGATCCGGTAGCCCTTGGCAGCCGCCACAAAAGAAAGGCCAATCCCGGTATTTCCGCTGGTCGGCTCGATAATCACCGTGCCTTCCTTAATCAGGCCGGATTTCTCACCTTCTTCAATCATGGCAAATCCGACCCGGTCCTTAACCGATGACAGCGGATTGAAATACTCCAGCTTGGCCAGAACTCTGGCATCCAGCTCCTGTTTTTTTTCGTAATTTGATAGTTCTAATAATGGTGTGTTGCCAATTAAATCAGTTAAAGTTTTTGCAATTTTAGACATTTCATTACCTCATTTCCAAATTTTATATCATATTAAATCTATATGAATAACTTATTTCAATTATAGACCGCCGTTCATTTTTTGTCAATAAAAAATACCGGATTTCTCCGGTATGCATTGTCGGTATCTTAAGCATTGATAGCATCACCTGAATTTCTCAAGCTATTGCCTAATTCATCCGGTGAATAAACATAAGAGCTCTGGGACAGATAATCAGAAAACTCTTTGAAAACCGACACAATGCCGATTTCATTGATCCCTAACGTCATGGTATTCTGGCCATTTTTGTCCAGAATCAGGCATTCCACCTGTTCCTGGTCCGCCAGATAGCGGATGCCCAATTCTCCATATCCGCTACAAAAACCGTCTCTCAGAATAAAAACATCGGATTTATCATTGTTCTGATCAAGCGGCCAGGAAACCAGCGGCATCTGCCCGTTTTTTCCCGAACGATCATCCGTATCACGCGTCCCTTGTTGCATCTGGTCAAAGGTATAGAATTTTGTTGAAGCGCCCGCACCGGCAATTTTTTCGAATGCCGGGATAAATCCTGTCCGATCAATATGATCCTTCTTATCCACCAGTCGTTCGCATCGCTTGATAACCGCTTCAGCTTTTTCCCGATAGTATTGAACGACCAGCGGTTCTCGCGAAATAAGCGCCCCCTCAAAATCCCGTTCAATCACAATGACATATTTTGATGTGATGAAATAATTCGGAAAAACAATGCTGATGTCATCGTAGATTCTTGTGCCGGAATAAAAATAGTACGGTTCATACTCAACGTTATCAAGACACTTTAACTGCAGCACCGTTTTTAAAACATCGAGATTATTCCCCATTTTCTTCTTGTTCACCAGCGGGAAAATATTCTGAATGATGCCGCATTGATTTTGTCCGGATGCGACTCTCATAATGAGTTCATATAGAAAGAGATGCCTGAAATTAACCGACATGATGACATGCGCCTTTTCTTTCTGGTCCATTTCTTCAATGAAACAGCTTCTAATCAGCGCTTCAATTTCAACCTGACCTTTCAGAATTTGCGTTCGTTCATCAGAAAAATCGTGTCTGATGCTGTATTCAAAAGCTGTCATACTCTTTTTTTCCAGATCAGTATGATCGAACGAGGCACTGTACAATGACAGAATATCCTGGACATTCTTGATCAGCTCCTTGTCATTGGACGCTTTTTCATACAGCACATACAAATCCTTCTTTTTTTCATTTGTAACCTTAAGAACGTTCATCATTTTTTGAAAAGTATCCAGCTGTATTTTCCGTTTTCCGGAAAAAAAATGCTGCAGGGTTGTCCGTTCGACATCGATTTCCCGGGCCAATTGAAGCACTGATATTTTTCTTTCCTGAACGATTTCCTTGATCGCATTGCCTAATTCCAGTCCCATTTTACCACCCTCTTTCGTTTATCATTTGTTTTCGAATTCATTGATAAGCTTATCGATTTCTGCAATGGTCTCTTCTTTCGCCAAAACATATTTGCTGCCCGGAAGACTGTCGAAAAAATCATCAAAAGCTTTGACGATGTTCTTTTCCTGCAGGACAATGGTTTTAAAAACCAGCTTTTGGTTATTGTAGTAATGCAGGATCAATCGGATCCGCGAATATTCATCGACAAATTCGATTGCCGAATTTAAAAATATTTTCTCATCATTGAGGGCATATGTTTTTCTTCTATCATGGTAAAGATCATCCCGCAATTGTCTGACTAACATGATTCGCTCACTTGGAGTAAACGGCGTATAAACCTCTTCCGGAAAATAAAGGCTTCCATCCAGCATGAAGCTTCTTAAATTTTTCAGGGAAAAAACATTGAGCATCGTCGGGTTTTCTTTCCTGAAATTCCCATAAAATTCACAAGCAATGCTCTTCAATTGTTCATAATACGGAAAATCTTTTCTGATCTTCTTTTCAAGCAAATCATCCGTGAAATAATAGGCAAAGCAGGGTAATGGTTCAACCACCTGTTTTGATTTGGCGATGTCTTTTGTGGAGTAAATTGTCAGCAGATCCCGGCTTTCTTCGATAAACGATTCCACGTACGCCTGCATACGGTTGTAACCGTCTTCATGCAACTTGACAATACCCGGATCATTGTATAAAACAGCCTGTTTAAAATCTCTGGAAACCGTGATGACACTCTCTGATGTCAGCATAAAGTAGGGAAACAATGCACTCTGTTCAAAATTCAAATCTGGCGATTGATAATAGTAACGCGACTGGTGTTCGACATTTTCAAGCAGCGATAGCGCAATCAGATATTTCAATTGGCTGATTTCCAGCCTGCCGATTTTTTCATCTTGATCCGGTTCTTTTTTCAGATTTATCACATCCTGCAACGATAACTGCTTCTGATTTCCCATCATCTGATGAAAAATATAGCGATATACCTTTTGATAGGGAAGTGCCAGTTTTAATTGCGGATTTTCTGAAAGAAAAAGTTCCCGATCAATACAATTTCGAATGATTTCCAGAACCTTTCTCTCACCGGAAATAATCTCTGTCATTTGCGAATGCGGTTTGATTTTGGAATCAATCTCATTCAATCTGATTTGCTTTGAAAAGGGAATCTTGTACTCCGTCAACTCAGAGATCGTTTCAATGAGTTCGATAATTTTTTGGCGGGTAAAACTAACGTCCTCGCCAACCGTTGCTATTTCAAGCAGCGTTTCCAGTTCTTCAACTTCAGTGGCAGAAAGACGCAATGCCCTGCACATGCTTTGAAAGAACTTTTTCGGCGGCAGACGTTCTCCTGATTTCACGCGCTGCAAGGTCGTCCGGCTAATGTTACCCATTTGGGCCAGCGCTTGAACCGATTCGCCACTTTCATTAATCAATTCTTCGATTCTTATACTCAACAAAGACATATTACACCTCAATCATTGTTTTCATGACGATCCGTTTTTCTCGTTCTTCACACGATCTTCACACAATCTTCACACTATTTTCATATAATATCAAAAGCATGCATAAAAATCAATGTGTGACAGCTCGTATGCCAAGTTTATTTTGATCGGGTGCCTAAATTTTCCAACAAAAAAACACCGGATTTCTCCGGTGTTTTTTTGTCAGCCTATTTGTAAATCAACATTTTTTAGGCGTCTTTTTTGGCGCTGCTTTCTTTTGCTTCGGCATCGACGCGAGACCAGAACCGCTTTCCTTCAGGATGGGCATCGGCTCCCGTTATCTTCGCAAATGCTTCCAGGGCGTGACGCTGCTCACGGTTGAGTTTTCGCGGCACTTCCACTTTGATGTTAATGAACTGATCCCCGCGGCCGCGGCCATTCACATTGGGAATGCCCTTGCCTTTCAGACGGAAGACCTTGTCATTCTGGGTCCCTTCCGGAACTTTAAGTTTAATCTTGCCATCAATGGTTGGAACCACAACGGTATCGCCCATCGCCGCCTGAGCATAGGTAATCGGCAATTCATAATAAACGTCGTCCCCATTTCGCTTGAAG
Organism: Acetobacterium fimetarium; assembly: GCF_014284475.1. Classification (GTDB taxonomy): domain Bacteria; phylum Bacillota; class Clostridia; order Eubacteriales; family Eubacteriaceae; genus Acetobacterium; species Acetobacterium fimetarium. The sequence continues at coordinate 17,986 of NZ_WJBC01000028.1, forward strand.
AGCTGATCTTCCTTCACGTTCATATAAACGTAGAGATCGCCCTTGCTGCCGTTGTTGGGACCGGCGTTTCCTTCGCCTCTTAAGGGCAGCATCTGACCATCATCGATACCGGCAGGAATTTTGATATTGATGGTGCGTTCTTTTGTTTCAACACCTTTTCCATGACAGGCCGGACACGGCTTATCGATAATTTTACCCTCGCCATGGCATTTATCACAGGTATGAACCTGCTGAACCGTTCCGAATGGGGTTTGCTGTCGCACATAAACCTGTCCGGACCCGCCGCATTGATCACAGGTTTTAGAGGTTGATCCCTTTTCTGCACCGGAACCGCCACAGGTTGTACAGGCTTCGTTGCGCTTGATTTTTATTTTTTTCTCAACGCCAAACACAGCCTCACGGAAAGTCAGGTTGATGCTGATTTTCATATCGCTGCCGCGGTTTGACCGAGTACGGCCGCCGCGCGAACTGCCGCCAAAACCGCCGCCGCCGCCAAATGCACTGAAAATATCCCCGAAGATATCCTCAAAGCCACCAAAGCCGCCACCGCCATAACCACCACCGGCAGCGCTGGGGTCTACCCCGGCATGACCGTACTGATCATAACGCGATTTTTTATCCGCGTCGCTTAAAATTTCATAAGCCTCATTGGCTTCCTTGAATTTTTCCTCAGCGGCCTTATCACCCGGGTTTTTATCAGGATGGAACTCCATCGCCTTTTTTCGGTAGGCTTTTTTTATCTCATCCGCACTGGCCGTTTTTTCAACGCCCAGCACCTCATAGTAATCTCTTTTTTCGCTCATAAGTCTATCTCACCTCTTTTGAATCCTTCTCGCCAACTAAACAACTATTTATTATAACCTATTATGGCTAAAGAGTGAATGTTTTTTTGTCTCCGGTCTGATAACAAAAATAGTGGCAGCGATCGCTGCCACTCAGTTTATCGACAAACCCGTACCGACCAATTGTTAATCAGTTGTTTGCTTGCAATTCGTACAGGCTATCGCCTGTTCGCCTTGATGCAAACAACACGATGTAACAATTGTCGGTACTACGCTTGTGCTTTATCTACATTCTCCGCGGCAGCAATCACTGCTACTGAGTTTGCCTGAAAAGCAGGTCCGGGAGAAAACAGTAATATCGGTTGTCTCGTGGACGAATTTGTCGCCAGTCTCTTATTCTTTTACTTCTTCGTATTCTGCTTCCACAACATCATCATCGTCATCGCCCTGAGCAGCAGTGTCCTGACCTTCCGGTTTTTGTTGGGCCGCAGCTTCTTCATACATTTTCTGAGCGATTGGATAGAATGCTTCGTTGACGGCTTCTACTGCCTTGTTAATGGCTTCTGCGTCTTCACCTTCGCTGGCGGTTTTGAGTTCAGCGATTGCGGCTTCTACTTTGGCCTTATCGTCATCTGAAACTTTGCCTTCTGCTTCTTTTAAAGACTGTTCGGTCTGATAAATGGTAGAATCGGCAACGTTTTTAGCTTCGATTAAAGCTTTTGCTTTTTTATCTTCTTCAGCATGCTGTTCTGCTTCTTTTACGGCCTTGTCAATTTCGTCATCACTCATGTTGGTTGTCGATTTGATGACCACATTCTGAGATTTTCCGGTGCCAAGATCTTTTGCCGAAACACTGACAATGCCGTTGGCATCAATATCGAAGGTTACTTCGATTTGTGGAATACCGCGACGTGCTGAAGGAATACCGGTTAACTGGAAACGACCCAATGTTTTGTTGTCCTTGGACATTTCACGTTCACCCTGTAAAACATGGATGTCGACGGCCGTCTGATTGTCTGCCGCAGTCGAGAAAGTCTGGCTTTTTTTGGTTGGGATCGTGGTGTTACGGTCGATTAATCGGGTGAACACACCACCTAATGTTTCAATCCCTAATGATAATGGTGTCACATCAAGCAGCAGTACATCATTGACTTCACCGGCTAAAACACCACCCTGAATGGCGGCACCAATGGCAACACATTCGTCCGGGTTAATCCCCTTGTAAGCTTCTTCGCCGGTAATATTCTTGACGGCATCCTGTACGGCCGGGGTTCTGGTTGAACCACCAACCAGGATAACCTTGTCCAGTTCATTTTTGGAAAGGCCGGCATCCTTCATGGCTTTTTCAACCGGACCAACAGTGCTTTTTACCAGATCAGATGTCAGTTCATCGAATTTAGCTCGTGTCAGAGACAGTTCGAGATGCTGAGGACCTTCTGCAGTAGCAGTGATAAACGGCAGGTTGATGTCAGATTTCATTACCGTTGACAATTCAATTTTTGCTTTTTCAGCGGCTTCCTTAAGTCTCTGAAGCGCCATCTTATCGTTTTTAAGATCAATCCCGTGAGATTTCTTGAATTCGCCGGCCATCCAGTCAATGACCTTCTGGTCAAAATCGTCACCGCCAAGGTGGTTGTTCCCGTTGGTGGCTTTAACTTCAAATACGCCATCGCCTAATTCAAGAATGGATACATCAAAGGTTCCGCCGCCAAGGTCATAAACCATGATTTTATGGTTGGCGTCTTTATCCAGACCATAAGCCAGCGCGGCGGCGGTCGGTTCGTTGATAATTCTCAGAACTTCCAGACCGGCAATCCGTCCGGCATCTTTGGTTGCCTGTCTCTGGGCATCACTGAAGTATGCCGGTACGGTAATAACGGCCTTGTTAACGGATTCTCCCAGATAAGCTTCGGCATCCGCTTTCAGTTTTTGAAGAATCATGGCCGAAATTTCCTGTGGTGTATAACTTGCATCATCAATTTTTACTTTGTAATCGCTGCCCATTTCACGTTTGATTGAAGAAATGGTTCGGTCCGGATTGGTGACAGCCTGTCGTTTAGCAACCTGTCCAACCAGTCGTTCGCCATCTTTTGTAAATGCCACAACCGATGGTGTGGTTCTGTTTCCTTCTGCATTTGGAATAACAACGGCTTCGCCGCCTTCTAAAACGGCAACACAAGAATTTGTTGTTCCCAAGTCAATCCCGATAATTTTTTCTTTACCCATATCTATTTCCTCCTGAAAATTAATTCATAATATTTTTTTTATTTAAAACGGAAACGCTGTTAGATGAAGGCTGAGCAGCCAACTCAGATTTCCGGTTTAAGCTTTTCTAATTATTTCTATCGCAATTATTTATTGCAAACCTTGACCATGGCAGGCCGGATGACCTTGCCTTTAAAACTGTAGCCCTTCTGGAATACTTCCAGAATCGCCTGATCTTCCTTCTCATCATCCTCACCAACCGCAACGCCGTGGTGGAGATTCGGATCGAACTGGCCGTCACAGGAAACTTCCTCCAGGCCTTCCTCTTTAAGGATATCTTTAAGCTGCTTAAAGACCATTTGAAGTCCGTCGACAATACTTTTTGCTTCTTCATTGACATCCGTCAATGAAGACTCCGCCCGTTCCAGGTTGTCCATAACCGGAAGGAGTTTGGTTGCAAAATTTTCCGCTGCGTACTGATAAATTTCTGTTTTCTCTTTTTGGCTGCGCTTTTTGAAATTTTCAAAGTCAGCCTGAAGCCGAATCATGCGTTCTAAAACTGCCTCATCTTCTTTCACCGTCTCCTTTGTCTCTTCCGCTTTCGCTTCTTCAGCTGGAGTTTCCTCAACAACCGGTTCGTCTGATGATACATCGGCGTCGGCTGTCACATTTTCTGTTTTTTCATCCAGGATATCCTGATCCCGTATTTCCGTCTTATTTTCCTCTTCTTTCATCATCTAATCACCTATTTCATTAATAAATTTGAGATATGTAAATTCAACTCATTGCGTATGTAATTCAGAACCGACGACACATTGTCGTAGTTCATTCGGGTTGGACCGATGACACCGAAAGCACCCATCATTTCTCCATCCAGTTCGTAGGTGGAGGTAATAATGCTGAAGTCCTTCAGGTCTTCATTGTCATTTTCACTCCCGATTTTGATGCGAATGACCCGATTTCCATCCGGATTCGTCATCATTTCTGTCAGCACCTGTTTTTCCTGAACGATATTCATCAACTGTTTAATCTTGTTGACGTCATTGAATTCCGGATAGCTGAAAAGATTGGTCACCCCAGTCGCATGGACTTCTGACGCTTCATCCATCAGAACCTTTTTCAAGTGCGGAATAATTTCATGAATCAGTTTGCTTTCCGCCGGGTTCATCTCCTGAATCTGATCGACCAGGTCCGAGCTCAGGTCATTCAAGTTGGTATTTTTAAGGAAGCCGTTAATCACATTGGAAAGCTTCAGAGCCAGAATGTTATCCACATCCTGAGACAGCGATACCTCAACGTTTCTGGCCATTCCTTCGTTTGTCACTATGACCATTAATACCCGATTTTTAATCAATGAAACAATCTGAACATGCCGGCAGTTTAAATTTGTAACCCGAGGTGCCAGAACAACCGCTGTATAATTGGTCAGCTGAGACAGCACCTGTGCCGTATGATCCATGGTGGTTCCCAGTTCCGCCGTGGAATTTAAAAAACCACGATGAATATCTGTTCGGATCATTTTTTCCAGCTTTCGAATTTCCATGATTTCATCCACATAATAGCGGTACGCCATCTGGGTGGGAATTCGTCCGGAAGAAGTATGAGGCTGAATTAAATACCCCAAATCCTCCAGGTCCGCCATTTCGTTACGAATGGTCGCCGGGCTGATACCCAGGTTGCATCGCTTCGAAAGAGTTCGTGACCCAACCGGTTCGGCGGTGTTGATATAATCACGGATGATTACTTCCAATATTTTCTTTTTGCGTTCGTTTAGTTCCATGATTCACCTCGTTATTAGCACTCGCAATAACTGAGTGCTAACATCTGAATTTAATATAACACCCTCCCCCTACTTTGTCAATAGGTTTCTATAATGGCTCGCTCACCTTTTAAAGATTTCTTAAGGTAAAATTTTCGGTCGCATTCTATAAATTGCATCGTGCATTATCCTGGTTTGCGACTAACGCGCGGGCGGGTAATACCCGCCCCTACAAGTACTAATCTAAACAAAGGCCATAAAGACCTGATTGCCGAAGTCCTGGCCCCTGGGGGTCAGCCGCAGGATCGTCCCTTCAGTCACCAGCAGTCCGTCTGCAACCAGCGCAGCGATTGCTTCCTGATAGATAACAAAAAAACTCTGGCTGAATTTTTCCCTGAAATCAGCGTCATCGATGCCGTCGAGCTTGCGAAGTCCCAAAAACATCCACTCACTCATGAGATCTTCCTTCGTCATCATCGGTTCAAATGTCCCCGGCAGCTTTCCGGTTGCAAGCAATTGGCAGTATTCCTTTAAATCCTGGCCATTGGTGTAACGCACCCCGCCCCAAAAGCCGCTGGCTCCCAGGCCAAAGCCCAGATAGGGCGAAAGATCCCAGTACTTGAGATTATGCCGGCTCTGATAACCCGGTTTGCAGTAGCTTGAAATTTCATAGTGGCGATAACCCCATTTTTTCAGAAAGCGGTCCACCGTCCAGTGCATCTGGCGTTCCAGCGCTTCTCCAGGTAGTTCAAGCTGACCCGCTGCCACCATTTTTGTCATCGGCGTTCCCTCCTCCAGGATCAAACTGTAGCAGGACAGATGTGTTGGTGAAAATGCCATCAGCGCCGCCAGTGTCTTTGTCAAATCCGCCAGCTTCTGCCCCGGCAGTCCATACATCACGTCCACACTGATATTGTCAAAGCCCGCTGCCTTCAGAATTTCCATGCATCCGATAAAATCCGCCTGACTGTGAACCCGCCCCAGGGTTTTCAGCAGATCATCCTGCCAGGCCTGCAGCCCCACACTGATGCGGTTGAAACCGGCCGCTTTGTAGATTGCAGCTTTTTTCGGACTCAACGTTCCGGGATTGATTTCGATGGTGTTTTCTGCCGCTTCCGACACAGAGAAAACTTCATAAATCAGGGCCATTGTTTTCTCGATGTATGCCGCCGGCACGGATGATGGCGTTCCGCCACCGAAATAGATGGTATCCACCACCGGCAGAACCGCTTGGCTTCTAGCCAAATTAAAACGGTCCCGGCCAAACCGCTTTATTTCCTGCCACAACGCTTTAAAATAATCATCAATGACTGATCGGCTTTGTCCGGCAAAAGAAGAAAAATCACAGTAGCCGCATTTTTTGACGCAGAACGGAATATGACAATAGATTCCCAGCCGCTGCGCGGTTTCATTTTTTGTAGTATTCATTTTCACTCCATCATAATTTTAAGGACAATTTTTGTTCATAATATGCTATAATCATACCATATAGCAGAAGTCACAGAAAGGAACTATTCAATGAAAAAACCAATCGTAATTGCCCTGATCGCCGGGGCCGCAGCCACTATCCCGGCATACTTGCTGATTCAAAAATTGATGAAGAAAAAAAATACCGTCCGGCAAACAGCATCACTGTTGGAAGAACCGCCGACCGGAGCGCCGACAAAACCTGAAATTCAAATCACCGAAACACCGATGTTAACCCCATCCGGTCTAGTTTCACCAAGCGGCCTGCCCCTGTACAACTTCAAAGATGAACACAACCTGATTTTCTGTGATGAAACACAATTGGGGAAACGCCTGATTCAACTCGAAAATTCCATCAACATCCGCGATATCGGCGGTTATACCGGAAACCAGGGAAGAAAAGTCAAGTGGCGCAAAGTCATCCGTAGCGAGGAGCTGGCGCACCTGTCCGACAGCGATGTCGAATACTTTTCTGATTTAAAACTCAAACACGTCTTTGACTTCAGAAATGAATCCAAGGCAAAAAGAACGGCTGACCGTTTGCCGGAAGGCACCGAGTATCATCTGCTGCCGGTTTTCAACAGCCTTGATAAAGCCACCGACGGTCTTGATTTTAAACAGCCCGGCACTGTCGATTTGTTCATGCGTGAAATTTACAAGGTTCAGACTGAAGAACGGGCCCAGTGCTTTGCGGAAGTTTTAAAATATTTAACCGAGCCGTCGGAATATCCCATCCTTTACCACTGCACCAACGGAAAAGACCGCACCGGCTTTATGACCTACCTGATTCTCGGCCTGCTTGGCGTCAAGGACGAAACCATCCTGTCCGATTATACCCTCACCAATCTGACCTTCGACGAGAGCTTCCAGCTTTTAGGCACCATCATGTCCGAGGAAATGGCCATCGATAACTATCAGCTTTGGGAATTCTACGGCGTCAAACCGGAATGGCTGAAAATTTCAATGAATTATGTCAATACAAAATTCGGAAATGTGGAAAATTATCTACTTGAAGAAACCGACCTCCGGGAAAAAGATTTTGAAATGATTCGCGCTAATTTATTAATTTAACTCAACTTTCCCAGCTTAATTGACCAAACAAAGCCTTTATAAAAGAGGCCTGAGAGTCAATCCATAGCTGGAGTTGATTTTTTAACAGTGTAGACTGTCTCGAGCCTACCGAATTTAATTGTTCGACAAATACGCTCATCAGACTTTGAAGAGCGGTCGAGAGTGCCATATCCTGAATGTCATCACAGAGCCTGAAGAATAATTCGCACAAGGTTTTATCATCCTTTTCGTTCCTACGAAGCCATTCCAGCAGGATGTACCGGGTGAAAACAATGGTTGTGTGGCTGATCATCATGTCATAGC
>NZ_WJBC01000029.1 GCF_014284475.1 Acetobacterium fimetarium
CTGTGGCATTACCGTTAGGCTATCGGCAAATCCCGTACCGACCAATTGTTAATCAGTTGTATGCTTGCAATTCGTACACTCATAAGAAATTTTCAATTTCTTATGAGTCGCGGGCAGTCGCCAACTACAAGCTAGCTTGTGATTGGCTCGTTACCATCGCGAAGGCTATCGCCTGTTCGCCTTGATGCATACAACACGATGTAACAATTGTCGGTACTGATTCAGATCATAACCTTGAGTCTGGTTTTATCGGCAAATCCCTCACCGACCAATTGTTCATCATGCGGTATGCGCATGAATAGAATTATACCATAAAATATTAAAGCTGTTTAAGAATTTACAAAGAACTTGTAAAGTTTAAACCAATGTGGTATCATAATTGTAAATAAAATGTAACAAGGAGGAGAGGCATGGATAAAACTCAAAATTTATTTGAAAAATTCAGAAAGATGTTGAAGCAGTACCGATTCAATCGGGAAACACAAAAAGTTGAACGAGACGAATTCAGCGGGAAAAAACATGTCAATCGTAGAACGTACTTGAAAAGAAAAAAGAAGAATTCATTCAGAATGCGTGGCGCTGCAGTTGTAGCCGGTGCATTTTTAGTATTGGCTGGTGCGGGGGCCGTAGATGCCCAGACCAAAGGCATGGATATGCTTAATAATGGACTTGGCTTTGCTGACAGCCCGACTATTTCCGAAACAGCGATCAACAGCAATGATTCCGGTAAAATCGGAACATCGCTTGATAATAATGGAATACAGTCAGCCCGGACCGCCATCAGCCAGACGACGGTAGCAGTCGCCCAGACGATTGCAGATACGGGATCGACTCTGGATGAGACCGTTCAGGTGGCAGAAGCGGTAACGAATGATTCATTGCCGACCGATCAGACGGTGGAAACATTGGTAGAAAAAACACCGCTGACGACAGCGTCCGTGGATGTAACACCGGTTGAAACCTCATCGGAAACGATCACGGTAGCGGAAGTTACGGCTGATCAAACGATGATGTCAGAACCAGCAACTGAACAAACTGTAGCAGATGCAGCACCAGCCGTTGAAACGCCAGTAGCTGTGACACCAGCTGAAGAAGCACCGGTTGTGGCTTCCCCGGCTGATGAAACACCAGCGGTTGAAGAACCAGTGGCAGAGGAAACGCCAGCGGTTGCTGCGCCGGCAGTTGAATCACCTGTCGATGAAACTCCAGCAGTGGAAACACCACAGGCTCAGTTTGTACTTCCGGCCAGCGGTCGGGTGGGAGAAATTTTCAGAAATTATGATAGTGGATATTACAGTAATCATAGTAATGGTGCAGCAGTTGATATATTAAACAGCGCGGGAACGCCTGTTTATGCGGCAGCGTCGGGTACAGTAACCCTTGCCGGCTGGTATGGCGGTTATGGTAACTGCATCGTCATTGATCATGGCAATGGTTTTTCAACCCTTTATGGACATTTTAATACTATAAATGTTTCAGAAGGACAAACTGTTTCTCAGGGCGATGTCATTGGTGGAATGGGATCGACCGGATCATCCACTGCTAATCATGTTCATTTTGAAATACTGCTTAATGGTGTGGCTCAGCCCATTGGTGGCTTCTTCGGTATCAGTACCGGCGATTACGTATAACCTAAAGCGTCTCGAAAGAGGCGCTTTTTAGGCTGTCGATAAACCCCGTACCGACCAATTGTTAATCGGTTGTTTGCTGCAGAATCGGACACTCTTCGAGATGTCCGCTCTGAGGCAAACAACATGATGTAACAATTGTCGGTACTGCGTTAGTACTTTACCTACAATTCTCAGGCGTCTCGAAAGAGGCGCTTTTTAAATGCAAAAAAATCTTGATCGTATTGTAGATATATGGTATCATAATGTAAATAAAACGTAACGAATAATAACACGAGGTAAATATATGAGCGATGTTGTAAAGAATGAACGTGACAATCGAAGAAAAAAACGCTTGCGAAAAAAACGGCAAAGTACAGTCGTGACCATTATGATTTTTGTTATCATGGCGACGGTTGGCGTTGTAAATGCGCAGACGCAGGGTTATGAAGTCTTCTATCATGGCAGGAGTCTTGGTTATGTTCAAACGGCTGGCGTTTTTGAATCAGCCGTGGATCGGATCCAGAACAGCCTGGGTGAGACATACAACAATGATAACGTCCTGCTTGGCGACGGATTTGAGCTTGTTCCGACAAGGGTTGAAAATTCCATGGATTTTGACGCATGCGTCCAGGTTTTGAGCAATGCCGGCATCGAGCTTTGCGTAAAAGGGACCGCAATTGTGGTAAATAATCAGGAAGTCGGCACCATGGCTTCTTTTGATGAGGCTCAGCGGGTGATCGCGGCTTATCAGAATATCAGCGGTATTGAGGCAAAGAATAGTGGGATTCAATGCATTGAAAAAACAGTTCCGATTTCTGAAACAAAAGATTTTTCCGCCATGTTAAAGAACATAAAAGCATTGAAAAACTAAAAGCAAACAGTCCATTGGAAACTCGTCCTGGAGACAATAGTAAGTCGTTGTCTGCTGCATGATCGTACAGGCTATCGCCTGTTCGCCATGATGCAGACAACTGATGTTACGATTATCTCCAGGACTTACTTTTTATTTTATCGATACTCTAAAGGAGGAAACGTCGATGAGTTCTCAAACTGAAAAAGCCATGGATTTGGCGGCCAATTATTTATCTTATAAAGCCCGTACCGCCAGCGAAATGGTGATCTATCTCAGGAAAAAAAATGTGGCGGATGCTGATATTGACTATGTCATGGAGAAACTTCGCGAATACCGTTATGTTGATGACGAAAGCTATCTCAAAAACTACGTCGAGAATAATCGGCAACTGACCTATTATGGGACAAAGCGGTTGCTCCAGGATCTGAAAAGACGGGGGATCAGTGATGACTTGTTGCGCACCCTCGGGGATCTTTTTCCCAGTGCGGCGGAATACCAATGCTGCATGACGGTTGCCGTAAAAAACCTGAAGCTGTTAAATGGAAAGCCGGTTTTGGAGAAACGAAAAAAACTGTATGATAAATTGGCCCGGATGGGTTTTTCAAGGGACATGGCCATGGACGTGATCCGGGAATTGAATTTAGCGGAAGAACCGGTTGAATTATCCGGGGAAGAAATAGCGGTTGCCGAAAAGAAGGTCCTGGAAAAACTGAATCAGGACTATCAGAAATATGAACGGCAATACCTGAAAAAAGGGTTTATCGGAAGGGATCTGGAGAACCGGATCATCAGGAGTCTGATGGGTCGGAAATATCCCTACGAAATGATCAAGGATAAACTCAGAGAGATGAAAGAAGAAAAGGAATAACGGCCAATGCAGCATCGACTCGATGCCGCATTGGCCGCTTTCGATTTTTTTTGCAAAGTGCCGTTAGCTTAACAATCAGTTTCGCACGAACCAGTTTTGAGAGGATCCGGTGTTAGAGTCCCAGTCGTTTGATCAGATAGGGGATGGCCCGTTCGAAGGCTACACCGTAGCGCTTTTCCTGGTTCAGCTCGACGGTTTTCAGGATACATTCACGGGTATAATCCACGGCGATCTGGGCCGCATTTTTGAGATTGAAATTGCTCAAAAGTCCGGCCAGCAGGGTGCTGCCGAAGATGTCGCCGGTTCCGTGAAAATGATCGTTCACACGCTGATTGAAAGCGTAGTCGATGGTGTTCGTTGTGGAATCGAATACGGCCGCGCCGAGTTGCGTGTCATCAAAGGCCACGCCGGTCAGGACGACTTTCTTGGCGCCTAACTGAGCCAGGCTGACCAGCAGATTTTCGATATAGGCCTGATTGTAATCATTGCCGACGTAGGGTTCGTCTAAAAGAAAAGCAGCCTCGGTAAGATTTGGAACGATGATGTCCGCTTTGGCGCATAACTTGGTCATGCCCTGGGCCATTTCCTGGGAGTAGACGGAATAGAGCTCACCGTTGTCGGCCATGACCGGATCAACCAGGGTGATGGTGTTGTCGCCCTTGAACGTGTCAAAAAGGTCGGCGACCAGATCGATCTGATCAAAAGAGCCTAAAAAACCGCTGTATAATGCGTCAAATTCCAGCTTGAGGGATTCCCAGTGGTCGGCAATCGGGGTGATGTCATCGGTCAAATCGCGGTACGTGAAATTTTCGAAGCCGCCGGTATGAGTTGATAAAACGGCTGTCGGCAGGATGCTGGTATCGAAGCCGGCAGCTGATATGATCGGGAGGGCAACCGTCAGGGAACATCTTCCGACGCATGAAATATCATGAATGGCGGCCACTCGTTTTTGTTTTTCTGGCATTAATTTATCTCTTTTCTTGATTTTAGAATTACTCTAGTATATGATAAAATTGATCCCATAAAAAGAATCAGTTTTATGCAAAATAATGGGAACAGATGTGGGGGGAGTCATGATTACGATTCCGTTTAAAAATAAAGGCCAATTTCTGTATGAGGAAATATATGAATATCTGAAAAATGAAATCATTGCCGGCAGCCTGAAATATCAGGAGAAGCTGCCTTCAAAACGGAATATGGCCAGTCATTTGTCGGTCAGCGTGAATACGGTCGATGCCGCTTATGGCCAGCTGATGGCTGAAGGCTATGTGGAATCCATTCCGAAAAAGGGCTATTTTGTCTGTGAAATTGATACCTATTTTCAGAGCGAAAAAAGAGCAGTCCCGGAAAAGAGATCGGCTAAATCGGAATTTGAAACGGTTAAAATCGATTTTTCGCCTAATGCCATTGATCATCGGATTTTTCCCTACGATGCTTTCCGGAAAATATTCAAAGCAACTTTCAATGAATATGATTTGAATTTACTCAATAAACCGGACATTCAGGGAGAGCCGGATCTGAGAAAAGCGCTGGTCGATCTGCTGTACCGTTCCCGCGGGGTGATCTGCAGCGAAGACCAGATCATCATTGGCTCCGGTACCGATCATTTGCTTCAAAGACTGGATTTGCTCTGGGGTCGAAACAAGGAAATTATTCTGGAGAATCCGGTCTATCTGAAGGCATACAATATTTTTGAAAAAATGGGGAACCAGGTGATATCGGTGGACATTGATGAAAAGGGAATCCGGATCGAGCCGTTGATGAAGCATAAAAATGCGGCGATCTACGTCACTCCTTCCCATCAATTTCCGCTGGGAATGAGCATGCCGATTGATCGACGGATCAAGCTGCTCAATGTTGCCAATCAGGAGGAAGGCATTTATATTATCGAAGATGATTATGACAGCGAATTCCGCTATAATGAAAAGCCATTGCCGTCACTGCAGAGCATCGACAAAAACGGAAAGGTCATCTACATCGGGACTTTTTCAAAATCAATTGCCCCGTCGATGCGAATCAGCTACATGGTTTTGCCGGAAACCCTGCTCAAGACTTATCTGGAAATTGCGGATCAGATCAGCTCGCCGGTTTCAAGTCTTGAACAGAAGATGATTGCGGCATTTATTGCTGACGGCTTTTTTGAAAAACATGTCAACAAAATGCGCAAGGTTTATAAGGAAAAACGGATCACTCTGATGAATGCCCTGCATCAGCTCGGGGATCAGGTCAGCGTCACCGGTGAAAATGCCGGGCATCACCTGCTGGTGCAGCTGGGAAACGGCATGACGGAAGAAACCATGTGCTGTCGGGCCATGAATCTGGGCGTGAAGGTCTATCCGGTGTCGCCCTATTTTATTCATGGGGTTTCAAAGAACCATCAAAGCATGGTGCTGCTGGGATACGGTTCACTAACGGAAGCGGAAATCTACGAGGGGATCGGCCTGCTCAAAAAAGCCTGGGATTTGTAGGACGATTCTTTAAGAAAAATTCAGACAAGGCCACACAACTTTTTTATTTCAATCAGGTATGGTATAATAATCAATTGCATAGATCGAAATAATGATATCGTTAATCGCGAAATTTATAAACTCGAACAATAATTGCTTTGCGAGTAGTTTCGCACGAACCAATTTCTCCACTGTACGGCGGACAGTTCATTGAAACGGACTTAAGGTAAAAAGCAAACGGAGTACCGACAATTGTTACATCATGTTGTGTGCATCAGAGCGGACATCTCGAAGAGTGTCCGATTCTGCAGCACCACAACAGATTAACAATTGGTCGGTACGGGTTTATCAACAACCTACTGAAAACAGGTTATGAACTGTTCGCCTACACGTTACAAAATTGGTTGTGGAAACTGCTCGCAAAGTTAACGGACCTATTCGCAATCAACCAGAAATAATGATAGAACAAGAGGTAAGAATGAATAAAAAACCAGAACTGCTCGCACCGGCTGGAACCATGGATGCCATAATTGCTGCCATAAATGGTGGGGCGGATGCGGTATATTTTGGTGGGAAAGCCTTTAATGCCCGTCGCAATGCTGAAAACATGACGGAAGATGAAACCAGAACGGCAGTGGCGCTTTGCCATCACCGCGGGGTGAAGGTGTACGTCACGCTTAATATATTAATCAAAAACAGTGAATTTGATGCGCTCATCGACACGCTCAATTTTTTAAAAGATCTCCATGTCGACGGGCTGATTGTCCAGGATATCGGACTGATTTATCTGCTGCGGCACTATTATCCTGAGTTCAAGCTTCAGACCAGCACCCAGGCCTCGGTTTACGGGCTGGAAGGCACCTTGTTCTTTCAGGAGCTTGGTTTTTCCCGGGTCGTACTGCCCCGGGAAATGCCGCTGGCCGAGGTGGCCGAGATCAAAAGAAATTCAGCGATCGAACTCAAAATATTCTGTCACGGAGCACTGTGTTACGCCTATTCGGGACAATGCCTGATGAGCAGTATGATCGGGGGACGAAGTGGTAACCGGGGACTCTGCGCCCAGCCCTGCCGGAAGACCTACAAGCTTTTGGATGAAGCGGACCGCCTGATTCACGAAGGGTATCTGCTGAGTCCCAAGGATCTGAAAATCCTCGATGAAATGGCGGCGATTGTTGATTCCGGCGTGGATGCTCTGAAAATCGAAGGCCGGATGAAAACACCTGAGTACGTTTATGGCATCACCCGTGCCTACCGGGAGCAAATCGATGAGGTCGGCGGTGAGCGTGGCGAGAAAACCATCGATGAGCAGGCGGTGATGCAGGTGTTCAACCGGGATTTCACAAAGGGCCATCTGTTTGATGAACCGGATCTTTTAAATCCGCAGGTCGGGAAAAATCGTGGCATCTTGATCGGCAGCGTCGTCGCGCTGCCACAATCGAAAAAAAGGCAGAACCAGGGAGCCTACCAGCCGCTGGGCATACGCCTCAATGAGGATGCCCAGCTTTCGGTCGGCGATGGTTTGTCCTTTGGGGAAGACGGCAAGAGCGGAACGAAGGTGGACAGTATTTTCGCTTTGGATGGCAGTCGCCGGGAAAAAGCTTGTGGCGGCGAATCCGTGGCGATTCCATGCCGTTATCCTGTTTCACCGGGAACACTGTTGTACAAGAATTATGACCGGGAGCTGATGGATTTGCTTCAACAAATGGGGTCGGTTCCCGTTAAGCTGCCGGAGCCGGTGGTGGATTTTCGAGTGACGATCAAGGCCGATACAGCGGTGGTCATTGTTGCGATGACCCGGAGCATTGAGGTGACTGTTGTTGCTGATTTCATGCCGGAACGGCCGCTGAAGAAGGCGCTGGATGAATCCCTTGTCAGAGAACAGCTGGCGCGCATTGGGGGAACCGGCTTTGAACTGGGAAGCATTGAAATAAAGATGGAACCCGATCTCTTTCTGTCGCGAAGTCAGTTGAATTCGCTCAGAAAAGAAGCGGTTGAAAAACTGCAAGCGAAAATCACCCAGGCAGCGGAAACGAAAACTGGCGCGATGAAAACCGAAGTTTTGCTCGAAAAAGAGCTGTATGGAATTTCAAAATCAATCGATCAGGAGAATCAGAAAAAACGGATTTCACTGGAATTCAGCGAAATGCCGTCGCCGGAATTTTTGTCTCAGCTTACGGGGCTTGGCATCACAGAGGTGGTGATCCCCCTGATTGACGATGGTGTTTCAGAAATAGCTGCCTTTGCCAAAGACTGCGGCTTTAACGTGCTTTTAAAAACACCGAAGGTGACGGATGCTGGCTGTGCCCGCAAGCTGCGGCGATTATTGGATCTGGATATTGAACATGACGGCTTTCTGATTGGAAATTATGAAGCCTTGCAGATGCTCAAAGATCGCGTGGATTATCTGGAAGCGGACCAGTCCTTCAACTTTTTTAATACGTTGGCGGCAAAAGCCCTGCAGGAATGGCATTTTGACGGCGGGGTTCTGTCGCCGGAACTCGATGGCGTTGCGCTGAAGGATATTTCGGAGCATACGGAGCTTTTCACAGTATTGCCAGTTTACGGCCGGCAGGAGCTGATGGTGAGCCGGAAATGCCTGTTCAACTGCGCCGCCTGTCCCGAAAAAACAAAAGGGAAAAGCGGCCTCTGCCATCAGGAAATGGCCGGCAACCTGGTGGATGAACGGGGCGGATCTTTTCCGGTCAGGCGCGATAATCGCGGACTGATCCATATCTACAACCGGGATGTTCTTTTTCTGAGAGAAGAAATTCTTGATCACGTTGGAGTGGATACCTGGCGGGTTTATCATCAAAATGAAAGCCTTGAAACCCTTAAAAACATCATCGGCTATTACAGCCGGGACATCTATCAAAAGCATTGGGGCCTTCCGGAAGGATTGCAGACGGCCGGGACAACCCGGGGAAGTTTTAAACGAGGAGTGAAATAAAACATGGATCAGAGAAGCCTTAAGGTTCTGGAATACCATAAAATATTAAAAAGTCTGATGGAGAATTGTGTGACGCAGGGCGGAAAAGAGCAGGCACAAGCACTGCTACCGCTGGAAACACTGACTGCTGTCAACCGGGCGCTTGATTTAACCAATGAAAGCCTGGGGATGATTCTTCGAAACGGGCGACCGCCGCTAGCGGATGTGCCCAATACCAGCGATTATGTGAAGCGGGCGGCCATCGGATCGATGCTTTCCATGAAAGAGCTGCTTTCGATTGCTACCCTGCTTCGCATTGCCGGCGATATGGACAATTACTATCATAATGACACCCAGATGGATACGCTCGTTCTGCTCAAAGACCTGTTCGAGTCGCTGGAAAGCTGCGAGGAGCTGGAAAAAGAAATCAGCCGCAAAATACTGGGACCTGAGGAAATAGCGGATACGGCTTCCCGCGAGCTGTCACGGATTCGCCGGGAGATGCAGTTCAAATACAACCGGATCAGTGAAAAACTCAATCACATGATCAGCTCGACGGCCTATGAGAAATATCTGCAGGAAAAAATTGTCACCATCCGCAACAGCCGGTATGTGGTGCCGGTCAAGCAGGAATATCGCAGCCAGGTTCCGGGAATTGTGCTGGACAAATCCGCCAGTGGCGCCACCTTGTATATCGAACCCCTGGCGGTGGTTGAACTGAACAATGACATTAAAATACTGGTGGCGGAAGAAGAGCAGGAGATCATCCGAATTCTCAAGGATCTGACCCAGAAAGTGGCGGACAGCCGCGAGGATATCATCGGCAATTATGATCTGCTGGTGGATCTGGATTTCCAGTTCGCCAAAGCAAAATTAGGTCTGGCGATTGATGGCGTCAGGACAGAGATAACAGAAGCCGGCCCGGTGGCTTTGCTGCGGGCGAAGCATCCGCTGATTCCGAATGATCGGGTCGTGGCGTCGGATATATATTTTGAAGAGTCAATCGATACCATGGTGATCACCGGTCCGAATACCGGCGGGAAAACCGTATCGCTGAAAACCATCGGATTGTTGAATCTGATGGTGCAGTCCGGCTTGTTTGTGCCCGTTCGGGAAGGCAGCAAAACCCGGATCTTCAGGGATATTTTCGCAGATATCGGGGATGAACAGAGCATCGAACAGAGCCTGAGCACCTTTTCCTCCCATATGACCAATATCGTGACGATCATGGATCAAGCGGATGCAAACAGTCTGGTGTTGTTTGATGAACTGGGCGCCGGAACTGATCCGACTGAAGGGGCGGCCCTGGCGATTTCAATTCTTGATGCGCTTCACAAACGGGGCGTGACCAGCGTCTCCACGACCCACTACAGCGAGCTCAAGGAGTATGCGCTGGTGACCCCGGGCGTCATCAATGCCAGTGTGGAGTTCGACGTGAAAACACTGCGTCCTACCTATCGGCTGCTGATCGGCGTTCCGGGTAAATCCAACGCGTTTGAAATTGCCAAGCGGCTGGGACTGAGCGATGAAATCATTGAAAATTCAAAGTTGTTGATTAAAAACGAGGCCATTCGCTTTGAAGAGACCCTGATAAAAATTGATGAAAAGCGCCGCCGAACCGAAGCCGAGCATGATGCCATGATCCGCTTGAAGCGGGAAACCGAAGAAATGAAGCACCAGATGGATCAGGAAAAGGAACGCTTTGAAGAAGAGAAAAAGGCTTTGATTGCAAAAGCGCAGGAAGAAGCCCTGGAGATCGTCAGAAAAACCCGGGCGGAGACCGAAGAAATTTATCGGGAGATCCGGACGATTCAGGAAACGACGACCAGTGCCATCAGGGACAACAAAGAACTTGAAGCCATCCGCAAGCGCATCAAGGAAAAGGAAAAGAATATCTATCAGTTTGGCAATCTACCCCGGGACTATCAGGGCGAAGCCTTGAGAATGGAGGATCTGAGCGTCGGCATGAAGGTGTTTGTCGTCAGCCTCCGCAAGGAAGGCGAAGTCATCAACCTGCTGCCCAATGAAGACAAGGCCATGGTTCAGTCCGGCATCATGAAACTCAAGGTTGATGTCAAGGATCTCGCGCCGTCAAAGGCACTGGCCAAGCCGGAGGAGAAAAGGGTCACCTTCAAGAAAACCGATCGCCATGCGATGAATACAAAACTGGATCTGCGGGGGAAAAATGGTGAAGAGTCACTGTTTCTGGTCGAAAAAATGATCGGCGATGCGATTCTCACCGGCAACACCCAGCTTGTCATCGTTCACGGCAAGGGCACCGGAAAACTGCGCCAGATCATTCATGAATACCTCAAAGGAAATCCTCTGATTGCAGACTTCCGTCTGGGCGCCATGAATGAAGGCGGCTCAGGTGTCACCATCGTCAATCTCTAGGATAAAGATTGACACGATCACACAACCCATAATACAATGTATGGGATTTAAGCGTAAACCGGCAGCGAAGCGCACAGTCGTTTTGCAAATAGCTAACAATAATAGATTTTGGAGGAATTATGATATTATCGGACAGAACCATTTACGAATATTTGGAAAGAGGAGATCTGGTTATTGATCCGCTGGAAAAGGGACAGGTTCAGCCGGCATCGGTCGACATTCGGCTGGGGAGCAGTTTCCTGAAGCTGGATGAAAATTATTTTGAGGCGATGACGTTGACGGATGAAATTAAATACGTTTCCATGGAAGCGGATGAGATCATTATTCCATCCAACTCGTTTCTGCTGGCAACGACCATGGAATACATCAAACTCCCCTGTAATTTGACGGCATTTGTGGAGGGTCGCAGCTCCATCGGCCGGATGGGACTCTTCATTCAAAATGCCGGATGGGTTGATCCGGGTTTTGAGGGGGAAATCACGCTTGAGCTTTACAATGCCAATCGTCTGCCGATTAAATTGGAAAAGGGCCGACGCATTTGTCAGCTGGTCTTTGCCCAAATGGATGCCGAGGCGCTCAATCCCTATCAGGGGAAATATCAGAAACAGCGTTCTGCTGTGGGCAGTCGCATTTTTCTGGATGAGGAATGCTGAAATAAATTTTCTAAAAATGGTCTCAGCAAGAGAAGGAACAGGGTTATGAAAGAAATATACTTAGATAATGCAGCAACAACAAGAGTGCACCCCCAGGTGGCTGAAAAGATGATGGATGCGCTGGTCAATAATTACGGCAACCCGTCATCCCTTTACGGCCTGGGAATCCGCGCGGAACAGGCAGTCAGGGAAGTTCGGGAACGCATTGCCGCCACTATCAACTGTCAATCTCAGGAGATTTATTTTACTTCCGGCGGGACCGAAGGAAATAATATGATTATCAAAGGGATTGTTGAGAATAAGCAACGCAGCCGGATGCGGATTGTCACCACCGCCATTGAGCACCCATCGGTACTGGATGTATTTTCATTTTATGAAAACCATCAGGTGGAAGTGGTGGTTCTGGGGGTGGATGCCCAGGGGCATATCGATCTGGATGAACTGAAAACCGCCGTCAATGCCAGCACGATTCTGGTGAGCATCATGGGTGTGAATAATGAACTGGGCACCATTCAGGATCTTAAAGCCATTGGGAAAATCGTGAAAGCGGCGAATCCCAAATGTGTCTTTCACTCTGATTTTGTGCAAGGCTATATGAAAATACCCCTTGATGTGAAGGCGTGTCAGCTCGATGCGATCACCATGTGCGGTCATAAAATTTTTGGCCCCAAAGGGGTGGGGGCGGTGTATATCAAAAAAGGTACCACCATCAAACCGCTGCTTCATGGCGGCGGACAGGAAAACAACATGCGTTCCGGAACGGAGAATGTGCCGGGGATTGTTGGCTTCGGGGAAGCGATCCGGATCCGAAAAGATACGTATCGGGATCAGCTGAAGGCGATCCGCAAGCTGCGCAGCCGTTTCATCGCGGGGATAAAAGAGCAAATAGAGGATACACTAGTCAACGGCGATCCCGATGGCAGTCCTTATGTGTTGAATGTATCGTTTAATCATGTGCGTGGCGAGGTGCTGCTTCACAGTCTGGAAGCAAAAGGCATCTGTGTTTCCACCGGATCGGCCTGCTCCTCCCATAAAAAGGAAAAACAATATGTACTGAAGGCCATTGGGCTGATGGAAGAATATAAAGAGGGAACCATTCGCATCAGTTTTTCTGAGGATATCACCGAAGCGGATGTCGATGAAGCAGTGAGTGCGATTGCTGAAGCAGTTGCGAGCTTGCGGCTTCTTATAAAGAAGCGAAGAAAATAAATCACAGGAGAAAATTAATGGAACATGTTATTTTGGTTCGATACGGTGAAATCGCCTTAAAAGGACTGAATCGGAATTATTTTATCGAGTTATTGGCAAAAAACATCCGCAATACCCTTCGTTGTGTGCCGTCGGCAAAGGTTAAAAGAATACAGGGACGCATCATTGTCGATATTGAAGAGGCTGATCTTGAATTGGGGCTGGAACGGATTCAAAAAGTATTTGGAATCGTGTCAGTCAGTCCGGCCTTTGTCATTGACAGTGACATCGATGTGATTGAGGAAAATGCGATTGAGCAGGTTCGTTCGGCACAAGGGGTTAAAACCTTTAAAATCACCGCCAAACGCGGAGATAAAACGTTCCCGATTAAATCGCCTGATCTGAACTGCCGGCTGGGAGAAGTGATTCTCGACGCGGTGGAAGGTGTTTCGGTGGACATTCACAATCCGGATTTGAATCTCTGGGTTGAGGTGCGGCAGAAGACATATATGTATCATGAATTCATACCCTGTAACGGTGGCATGCCGGTGGGATGCAGCGGAAAAGGCGCATTGCTGCTGTCCGGCGGAATCGACAGCCCGGTTGCGGGCTACCTGATGGCAAAACGCGGGGTGGAAGTGATTGGAGTCTATTTTCACAGTTTTCCGTTTACCAGCGACCGGGCCAAACAGAAGGTCATCGATCTGGCCAAGATCATGAGCCAGTACTGCGGCAAGATCAAACTCTACGTGGTGCCGTTCACTGAGATTCAGACCAAAATTGTGGAAAAGTGTCCGGATCGCCAGACTACCATTATTATCCGTCGGTATATGATGCGCATCGCCGAGATGATTGCCGAAAAAGAAGGGGCCAAAGCCCTGATCACCGGGGAAAGTCTGGGACAGGTGGCAAGCCAGACGATGGAAGGACTCGGCGCGACCAATGCGGTGGCCAATCTTCCGGTTTTCCGCCCGCTGATCGGTTTTGATAAAGCGGATATTGTTGCAATCGCCGAGCGAATCGGTACCTTTGAAACATCGATTCTGCCTTATGAAGACTGCTGTACGATTTTTGTTCCCAAGCATCCCGAAACCAGGCCGAAGATTCCGGAAATGCTGCGTTCGGAGGAAGCCATCGCTGAAATGATGGTGGATATGATGGCGACCGCGGTGGAAAACTCGGAGATTATTAAACTGTAAAACATCATCCCGTAGGGGCGGGTATTACCCGCCCGCAGACGTTTGTGTTTAAGACCGGCGTTTACGGGCGATTAGTAATCGCCCCTACGAAAAAAGATGTTGTGTATTAACAACAATCTAAAACATTGAGTAACCAGGCCATTATTGCCTGGTTTTTGTGTTATAATGAAGCAAACAATTGATAAAGGAAAAAGTGATGGCAGACAACAAAAATAACGGCATTCGCCTAAGTTATATGAATGAACTCAATGATCTGATTGGGTATCAAATGGAAAACCAGGTGCTTCTGGATGAATATGTTCTGGAGATCTTGAAGCGTTTGACCCTGGCTGTAAAAAAGGAAATACTGATCGCCACGGATGATAAAAACCGCATTCAATGGGTTAACGTGGGGGATGCTGCAACCGTCAGCATTGGCAACGAGGAGATGGAATACCATATCAAGTCGCTGAATAAATACCGGGTCATTCATACCCATCCCGGCGGGAATCCCCGGTTGTCCCAGGAGGACTTTTCAGCGGCCAAGAAACAGAAAATCCAGTGCATTGTGGCAGTTGGTGTGGATGAAGACGCGCCGTCGACTTTTGGTATTGGTGTGCCGATTGTGGAAGCGGATTCTCTGGAGTATGGGCAGGCCCTGTTTAAAAATCTGAAGGAGCTTAATGCCTTTTCACTGGAGTATTATATTCTTCAGGCCAATCGCTTTATCAAAAACGACCCGAACAATAAATTTGATATGGATGAGGATGAAGAAAGAGCGCTTCTGATCGGGCTGGATCTGCCGGGAAACAAAGGCGTCACGCTTGAAGATTCCATGGCAGAGCTGGCGCAGCTGGTTAAAACAGCCGACGGGTTGGTTATTGAACAGGTGTGTCAGGCACGCAGTCAGATTGATCCGACTTTCTATGTGGGGAAGGGCAAACTTCAGGAGCTGATCAAAGTCATTCAGAATAACGACATCAATCTGATTGTCGCCAATGATGAGCTGAATTCCCGGCAGATCGCCAATATTGAGGCAGCCACCGGAACGAAGACGGTGGATCGGACCACGATCATCCTCGATATTTTTGCTCGCCATGCGACAACGCGGGAAGGCAAGCTTCAGGTTGAACTGGCTCAACAGAAATACCGGATGAGTCATCTCAAGGGGCTGGGTATTGTCATGTCCCGGACCGGCGGCGGCATCGGAACCCGTGGACCCGGCGAAAAAAAACTGGAGACCGACCGACGTCATATCCGCAGTCAGATTGAAGAGCTGGAAGCGCGGGTCGAGCGGATCGACAAAAGCAATACGCTCAATGCGCTGCAGCGAAAAAAGAACAAGGTGAAAACCGTCAGCCTGATTGGCTACACAAACTCGGGAAAAAGCACGCTGTTTAATCGTTTGACACAAAGCGAGGCGGTCACGAAGGATGGCCTCTTCATCACGCTGGATTCAACCCTGCGCAAGGTGGACCCGGAACATGGGGACTATCTGATTTCAGATACGGTTGGCTTTATTGAAAAGCTGCCGCACGATTTAATTAAGGCATTTAAAACCACGTTAAAGGAAGTTGAAACCGGGGATGTGTTGCTGCATGTGGTGGATGTCTCCAATCCGAATTATGAAGCCCAGATTCAGGTGGTTAATCAGGTGCTGTCTGACATCGGCGTGGGCGATAAAAAGATCGTGATGATTTACAATAAAATTGACAAGTTATCCCGCGCAGAGCAGGAAGCTTTTTTATTGAAAAATCAGGTTGCGAGAGAGGAACTCAATCTTTATATCTCGGCCAAAGAGGGCCTGGGGATTGAGGAGCTGTTCGAAACGATCAGCGTTGTTCTGGTCGGCGAAAAACGGGAGATGAAGCTGCTGATCCCCTACGACGACAATAAGTCCCTGTCGCTGCTTCATGAAATGAAGGTGGTGCTGGATATTGACTATCAGACGGAAGGAAATCTGGTGACGGTTGAAATGACAGATGGATTTCCGATTCATCTGTTTGAAAAGTATAAGGTGTCAGAGGTGTAGGCCGTGGATGATTACAAAACCGTATTGAGATCCGATGAAACGGAAGTAGAAATCAAAAAGTCGCGTTTCATCAACCTGGTCTTTCATGTGGAAGACGAAGCAGCAGTGGATGAAATTCTGACAGAAATCCGGAAGAAGCACTACAAGTCGACACATGCATGCTGGGCCTATGTGCTTAATACCAATCCGAAACGTCAGAAGGCCAGTGATGACGGGGAACCTTCCGGCACGGCGGGAAAGCCGATTCTGGATGTGATCAATCACCGGGAACTGAAAGATGTGCTGGTGGTGGTGGTTCGCTATTTCGGCGGCATCAAACTCGGCACCGGGGGACTGATCCGCGCCTACGGTGGCGGTGCCAGTGATGTCCTCAATCACTGTTGCATCATCAAAAAACAGTTTTCTGATCAGGTGAAAATTGTTATTCACTACCCAAGCTACGGCGGACTCAGCAATAGCCTGATGGAAAAAGAAATCTTTCCGGTCAGCGAGGAGTTCGGGGAGAATGTGACGCTGAATTTTCAGATTGCCGTTGCTCAAACAAAGGCTTTTTTAGACTGGGTTGAGGACCAAACCAATGGTACGGCTCAGATCATCCGGGGAGAGCAGGCTTATGTGGATGTGGAAGTAACGAATGACGAAAAAACCATGTAAAGCTATCAAATAGCAATGATTTGCTGGATTGAATGTTTTGAGAGCGCCTTTGTTGAAAATTCGGATCGTTATAAAAATAACGATTGGTGCAACCTCTTTACAATGAATGCAACTTTGTGTATAATACACAAATAGAATGATAAAAAGTTTTGAATTAGTGTGGATACAATAATGTATTTTAATTTGAAACACAAGAGCAAAAATATCGGAAGATTTCTTTCGGTATTTTTTCTTTGTCCAGAGAATTCGGATTAACTTTTCATCGCAAAGGCAGAATCGGTGCCTTTTGATGATGATTTTTATGATAAATAAGAAATAACTGTGGTTCTTTAAAGGAATATTGGTTATAATATCAGAGCTTTTAAGATTGGCAGTTGAGCTGGAAAGGAATAACTTATGGCAAAAAACAATCGCGTCGCATTTCTGTTTAAGCTGATTTTTCTGGCTTATGCGGCATGCTTATTTATGATGACACTGTTACCTGATTCGAGTAACATTACATATGAAACAACGTTGAATATCATTCCGTTTGCAAGTATTGACAACTTCTTTTATGATATGATGAGTAGTGGCATCATCGACTGGAATTTCCTGGCAACCGGGCCGACGAATTTTCAGGATATTATCATGTATACTTTTACCGATTCGTTCAAGAATCTGATCGGCAATATTATCCTGTTTGTTCCGCTGGGGCTGATTTACCCATTATCCCGGAAAAAGAAGGTTCGCTTTCTTGAGATTTTTCTGATCGTTCTGGGAACGACCTGCACCATTGAAGTGATCCAGTATTTATTTCTGACCAGTCGTCGGGCCGATATTGATGACATTATTCTTAATCTGATCGGCGGTCTGATCGGTTATTGTATTTTCAAATGGATTGAATAGGTAAATAAGAATCTGGAGGTAGCATGGCTAAGAAGAAAAGTATTTTTGTCTGTCAGAACTGTGGTTATGATTCTCCAAAATGGATGGGAAAGTGTCCGGAATGCAATCAATGGAATACCATGGTTGAGGAGCTTGATTTTGCAAAGCTGGGCAGCAAGGAAAACACGAGAGAACGTGGGGTGTATTCCAAACCAAAATCGCTGGCGGAGATCACTTACTCGGGGGAGACGCGCTATCCCACAAAAAACCTGGAATTCGACCGCGTGCTGGGCGGAGGCATTGTTCCCGGCGGCATGATTCTGCTGGGCGGAGATCCGGGCATCGGAAAATCCACATTGCTTTTGCAGACAACCGAAGCGCTGGGGAATCAGGGATACAAAGTCCTGTATATTTCGGGAGAAGAGTCGGAACAGCAGCTGAAAATGCGCGGCGAACGCATGAATGTGAAATCAGAAAATATTTCGTTCCTTTCTGAAATCAACATCCCCTATCTGTTGACCATTATTCTGGAAGAGCGGCCGGATATTGTGATCATTGACTCGATTCAAACGATGTACAGCCCGGATATTTCTTCGGCCCCCGGCAGCGTCAGCCAGATCCGTGAAAATACGGGAGCGCTGATGCAGCTGGCAAAGAAGGACAACATCTCGATGATTCTGGTGGGGCACGTTACCAAGGATGGCAGTATTGCCGGACCCCGGGTTCTGGAGCATATGGTGGATGCGGTACTCTATTTTGAAGGCGAGAAATACCATACCTACCGGATTCTTCGGGGCGTTAAAAACCGTTTCGGTTCCACCAACGAGATCGGTATTTTTGAAATGACGGAAAGCGGACTGCAGCCAGTGGCCAACCCATCAGAAATGATGCTGGACAGCCGGCCGGAAAATACCTGCGGCTCTGTCGTCGTTCCCTGTATGGAAGGAACGCGGCCACTACTGATTGAACTGCAGGGCCTTGTTTCATCATCGAACTTCGGGAATCCCCGGCGAATGGCGACGGGAATGGATAACAACCGCATGGTTCTGCTGATGGCGATCATGGAAAAGCGTCTGGGTATTCAGATGCAGTCGGTGGATGCCTACATCAATGTGGTTGGAGGCATTAAAGTCGATGAACCGGCGCTGGATCTGGCGGTGATTGCCGTGCTGTATTCCAGCCTGAGAGATTTTCAGATCCCGGCTGACCTGATCATTCTGGGCGAAGTTGGCCTGACCGGAGAAGTCAGAAATGTCCAGCATATGGAAAAACGGTTGATCGAGGCGGGGAAGCTCGGCTTTAAGCGGTGTATCATACCAAAGGGAAATCAAAAGGGGTTGCACATCACGGGGATTGAAACATATCCCGTCGATAACATCCGTTCAGCGTTGGACTGGCTTGTTTAATTGAGGCAGCATCAGATTTTGCCTGATTACACGCAAAAATTTATCCTTTGACTTAAATCTGCAATCGTGTATAATGGAATTGTCCCAAAGTGTTCGTCATATACTTTATTTTTGAACCTACATCATTTTAGAGGGAGTCTGATTGTTCGCTGTTAGATGTCGGGCCGTACCAGATCACCGGAAGGCAGAAAATAGAGACAAGACACCCACCTGGCTTACGCTAGGGCGTCAAAAATAGAGGGCGACACATTTGGGACAAGCACCTAAGGGTGCTTTTTTTGTTGAATTATTTTTTCGTTTTGGTACAATAGATAAAGTATGCATTAGCGAAACGGTTGTCAGCTTTGCCGCCGGTTTGCGCGAATCAATTTGTACACTGTACGGCGGACAGTCTATCGACTGTTCGCCTACACGTTACCAAATTGATTGCGAAAACCGACAGCAAAGCAATATCAGTTTATCTTTTAGGCGTTTCGCGTAGTCAGTTAACAGAATTAATATGAAGGAGAGCGGATGTACGAATATATAATTGGAAACCTGGAAGAACAGGCGATGGATTATGTGGTTATTGATTTGAACCACATGGGGTACAAAATAAAAGTATCCACCAATACTCTCAATGAGCTGCCGGGTCTGCATTCGGAGGTTAAGCTTTTTCTTCATCAGATTATAAAAGAGGATGAAATGTCCCTTTATGGTTTTGCCACCCCGGATGAACGGGAAATATTCCGGACGATGATTGGCATTTCCGGGATCGGTCCGAAAGCGGCAGCCGGACTCTTATCCCAGTTCAGCAGCAGCGAGCTGATCAGCCATATCCTGAACAACGATCCCAAAGCGATTTCAAAAGCGCCGGGAATCGGGCTCAAAACAGCCAGTCGGATTATTCTGGAGCTGAAGGATCGCTATAAGGATTATGCCGGTATGGACGTTAAAGTGATCAATATTCGGGAAACCAATGACATCGCCAATCAGGCTGTCAACGGACTTGTCGGATTGGGTTACAGTCTTTCTGAAGCATCGGAAATGGTATCAAAAGCGTATGACCCGGATAGCAGTCTCGAAGAGCTGATAAAAGGCGCACTCCGGGCCACGAATCCGTTGAAGGGACGGTAATACATGAAAGAACGCATCATTACTTCCGATTTTACTGAATTGGATGCAGAAATCGAAAAAAACTTGAGACCCCAGGGACTGACTGAATATATCGGTCAGGAGCGCGTGAAAAAGCAAATGGGGATTTTTATCAAGGCCGCCCAGAAAAGAAAAGAAAGCCTGGATCACGTGCTGCTTTATGGCCCGCCGGGTCTTGGCAAAACGACCCTTGCCAATATCATAGCCCGGGAGATGGGGGTGGGAATCAAGACCACTTCCGGACCAGCCATCGAAAAAGCCGGCGATCTGGCGGCCATTCTGACCAGCCTGAAAGAAGGGGATATTCTCTTTATTGATGAAATCCACCGGCTTCAGCGGTCAGTTGAAGAAGTGTTGTACCCGGCCATGGAGGATTTTGCGCTGGATATTGTCATCGGCAAAGGGCCGGGCGCACAGTCGATCCGGCTGGAGCTGCCGCCCTTTACCCTGATTGGTGCGACCACCCGGGTGGGCCTGCTGACTTCGCCTTTAAGAGACCGGTTTGGGGTGATTCAACGGCTGGAGCTTTATACCGCCGAGGAATTGGCGAAAATCATCCGGCGGTCATCCGGCATTCTTGGGATTGAGATGGATGATGAGGGCGCGGTAGAATTGGCGATTCGTTCCCGAGGAACGCCGCGAATTGCCAACCGTTTGCTGAAACGGGTTCGGGATTATTGTGAAATTGAAGGCCAGGGCGTGATCAATCTGAAAATTACCCAGGAAGCGCTGGATCTTTTTGAAGTGGATGCAGTCGGACTGGATCAGATTGACCGTATCATGCTGATGACGATCGTTGAAAAATTTGACGGCGGCCCGGTCGGACTGGATACGCTGGCGGCGGCCATCGGTGAAGAGAAAAATACCATCGAGGAAGTTTATGAGCCCTATCTGATTCAACTGGGCTTTCTTTCGAAAACGCCAAGAGGGCGGGTGGTCACCAGTCGCGGATACAAACATTTGGGACTTGAGGTGTTAATGAGTGATTCATCGAATCCTCAGCAAATTAAACTGAATTTTTATGACGATGAGGAAGAAACAGATGAATAGATCAGACTTTTATTACGACCTGCCGGAAGAGCTTATTGCTCAGCATCCTTTGAAAAAGCGGGATGAATCCCGATTGATGGTAATCAATCGAAAAAAGAATACAATTGAAGACCGCCGGTTTTTTGATGTTACAGAATACCTGCGACCCGGCGATCTGCTGGTGATGAACAACACCAAAGTTATCCCGGGAAGAATTTACGGACACCGGGAGGATACCGGCGGCAAGGTCGAGATCCTGCTGCTGAGACATCTTTCAGATAAGGACTGGGAAATCATGGTCAAGCCGGGAAAACGAGCCAAGGTTGGCGCTCGGATTGTTTTCAGTCCGGAGCTGAAAGGGGTGATCACCGGAACGACCCAGGGCGGTCTGCGGGTGATCAGCTTTGAATACACGGGCATCTTCAAGGAGATCGTCAACGAGATCGGTTTGATGCCGGTTCCACCCTATATTCACGAAACCCTGGCGGACAACAACCGTTACCAGACGGTTTACGCCAAGCGCGAGGGCTCTTCGGCGGCACCAACGGCGGGCCTGCATTTTACCCCGGATCTGCTTGAAAAGATTGAGAAAATGGGCGTCAGCATTGCCGAGGTGACCCTTCATGTGGGAATCGGCACATTCCGTCCGGTCAAATGTGATGTCATTGAAGAACATCATATGCACGAAGAATATTTTGAGGTGCCGGAGGAAACCGCGAAAGCCATCAAGCGCACGAAGAAAAACGGCGGGCGTGTCATTGCCGTTGGGACGACGTCAGTGCGGACCCTGGAAAGCGATGCGCAGTTCAATGAGGGGAGCGTGGAAGCCTATTCCGGGGTGACGGATATCTTTATCTATCCGGGCTACGAATGGAAAGTGGTGGATGCGATGATTACCAATTTCCATCTGCCGGAATCCACCCTACTGATGCTGGTGTCGGCTTTTTACAATCGGGAAGCAATCATGAAAGCCTATCAGACGGCGATCGATCTGAAATACCGTTTTTTCAGTTTTGGCGACGCCATGTTTATCGAATAAACGTCAGCTTCGCGGCCGGTTTACGCGAATCAATGTGTACACTGTACGGCGGACCGTTCGATGAAACGTAATAGAGGTAAAAAACAGACGCAGTACCGACAATTGTTACATCATGTTGTTTGCCTCAGAGCGGACATCTCGAAGAGTGTCCGATTCTGCAGCAACCAACAGATTAACAATTGGTCGGTACGGGTTTAGCAATTTACAAAATAAAATACAGGAGATAGGGAACAGTACCAAAAAATGTAGCCAAAGATCCCCAATTATAGAAAAAAGCCTATTTTTCAACAGGCTTTTCATACTTATTTACAACAAGTTCAATTCCTTTGTCCAGTAACTTCGATATGGGGATCATCGTTTCTTTCGATAAGGTTTGTAACTTCAACCATAATTCAGAATCAACCGCATTGGAGATTCGAGTTCTAGTTTTTAGTCCGTATTTATCACTCATCTTTA
>NZ_WJBC01000002.1 GCF_014284475.1 Acetobacterium fimetarium
AGCTTAAACTGTTTGTCATAGTGTTTTGCCATAATGAGATCCTCCGTTTACTGATAGATTTATTTTATCATGTTTTTCTATTTTGGACTTTCTCATTTTGACTTGTACTATTTATATTCTAACAGCACAATTGACACAGATGGGGAATATGATAATCACACAAAGAAGAGAGCATCATAGCAAAATAAAAAGGAGTTGAGTATCATGAAGAAATTGGTGAAATTAATCACATCAGCAACGCTGGCCCTGACGATATTGTTAACGACAGGAATAGCGATGGCGACAGAATTGCCGAACGGTTCAGCCGGTGCTCTTGCTGATGACAGCTACACCCTTGAAGAAATGCTGACCTATGCGATTCAGGATGAATACGCCGCGCAAGCAGAGTACAGTGGCATTATTGAGACCTTTGGTGCGATCAAACCTTACAAAAATATCGTGACCGCAGAAGCCAAACATATCAATGCGTTAATACCTTTGTTTGGCACCTCAAATCTGGCCGTGCCGGCTAACGATGCCAAAGCTCAGGTAGTGATTCCGGATTCGTTGAAACAGAGTTACGAAATAGGAATCGATGCCGAAATTAAGAATATCGAGATGTACAATCGCTTTCTCGAAGAAAACCTTCCCACTGAGGTGAGAAGAGTGTTTGAATCGTTAAGGAATGCTTCGCAAAGTCATCTTGCGGCATTTGAACGGGCCGCCAACAGATAAGCGTTGGTGAAAACGATAAAAAAGATACAGGTCCGAAAGAAGCAATGAAAATCGCCGCCAGATCAGCTCAAAAAACACATAACTGAGCATGGTGTTAAAAAAAGAACCGCCGCAGGGAAATCCCGGGGTTCAATTGAAAACGTGTCATTGTGAAAGCCCGGCAGCGCAGCTGCCGGGCTTTTGGTTTGTTTTATAAATCAGAATAGTATTTTAAAAGTCTTATCAGTTGACTGACAAACGAATTTTCATTATCAAACCATGCGGCAACGCGTACTTGATAGTCATCGTCGTTGATTTTGCTGACCAGTGTTTGTGTGGAATCGAAAATAGCGGCAAACGTGTTGCCAACGATATCAGAGGAAACGTACTCTTCTTCAGTATAGCCAAAGATTTGCGAAGCGGATGATTTCATGGTTTTGTTGATTGCATCGGCAGTTATATTTGATCCCATGACGACCGCGGTAAAGGTAATCAGACACCCAACTGGAACCGGTACCCTGACGGCAGAACCATGCAGTTTCCCATTTAATTCAGGGATCACCCTGCCGACCGCTGTTGCGGCTTCGGCTGTGGTCGGGATAATATTTTCAGCCGCCGCCCTTGATCTTCTAAAATGGCCTTTTTTCTGGGCATTGTCCTGGAGCATCTGGGTAGCGGTATAACCATGGACAACCAGCATCATGCCGCTCTTAATGGGGGCATAATCATTGAGTATTTTAACCATCGGAGCCAAAGCATTCGTGGAACAGGAAGCGCCTGAAATGATGGTATCTTTATTTGAAAGGATGTTTTCGTTCACCCCATAGACAATCGTGGGAATATCGGTTCCGGCCGGCGCCGATATCACCACGCTTTTGGCCCCGGCAGTTAGATGGGCCTGTGATTTTTCCTTGCTGAGGTAGGCGCCTGAGCATTCCAGGACAATATCGATGTTCAATTCTCCCCAGGGTAATTGAGAAGCATCGGACTCTTGAAAAAACGGAATTTTGATGTCGTCCACGGAAATATAATTATCTCCCGAATCAACGTAATCTGCCTGCTCGAACGGCCCTTGTGTCGTATCAAATTTTAACAAATAAGCCGACAAGTCTGGTGGGGCGATATCATTAATGGCGGCAACTTCAAATTCTTCCAACAAAAATAATTGCCGAAAAGCCATCCGGCCAATCCTTCCAAAGCCATTAATTGCAATTCTTACTGTCATTTTATAATCCTCCTTGTGTAAAACGTAAAATTAAACCGATGATTTGCGGGAAAACCGTCATCACGACGACGGCTCTCACGACCTGTAAAATAATAATATCCGTGTTTTCGACGCCCAGATCTGCCGCTATCAGCGCCATATCTGATGCGCCCGCAGGGGTGGTGATCAGCATCGCTTCTTTTTGAGTGAACCCGCAGGCACGGCTGATCAGCTTGCCGGTTAGAAAACAGTTGGCAGTATAACCGACAATGACAATCAACAATGGCAACAGCAGATAGCGCAATTCCAATAGATTGGAACTGCTGATGGTGCTGCCAAGGTAACAACCACTGAGCACCTGGGCAATTTTCTTGGCCCAGCGGGGTATGTAAGCAAAGTCAAAACATAATTTTAGAACCAATACCGAGATAATGGGAAAGACAAAGGTAGCCGAGGGTAAGCCGGAAGCGTTCCCTAAAAGACCGAAAATTGTGGCCACCGCCAAGGTACAAAGAAACGCCTGCCAGGACTTGGTGTTCGATTTCTGACGCTTTTTCGTATAAGCTGCTCTGGTTGCTGGCGCATGGCTTTTTTTGATGCGTTGATCCCATGCGTAGATAAGTCCCGGTAACACAGCGATACCGAGGATTTGACGGGCCAATTGCATCACGGCAACTTTGGGCCCGTCAGCCCCCATTGCAACCGCGATGATTGGGGTGTCACTGATTCCACCGGGGACAACTGACATCAGCGCGGTTGCTAAATCCAAAGGACTGGTATAATAAATTAAAAAGCCCGCCGTCAGATTTAATATCAGCAAAGCGATCAGCATGATCAGGGCCGGTTTCCAGATTTGCGGTAAACGCTTGACGTCGCTTTTCTCCATAATGCAGCCAATGAAAGCCCCGGCAATAATTTGAACAATGATTTTTGTTTGATTTGGCATATAAGCAGCAGCAAGAAAAATATTCAATGTCGCTGCGCCAATCATCGAACCAATCAAAAAGCCGCCAGGCACTTTTAACCTGTTGAAAATAAATCCCAGGATGCCCCCAAATAACAATGTTAGCAGAAGATTAAGCATGTAATTTCTCCTTCAATGATGATGTTAGATATGATGAAATAATGTCAAATGATCGATAAAATATATTTTATAAGCATTCGCTTCAACGAATATCTGTTATTTTAGCATTGGATTTATTGAAAAACAACGAAATGTGGTGTAATATAAGATACAGATGTGCGGAATATGCGAAACAAAACGAAATGATGCGAAATGATATAAAACTCAAGTCAGGAGAAAGAGGATGGAAAAGGAAAAGGCATTTTCAACCCAGCAGGTAGCGGAGATACTGCATGTGAGCAAGAGCACCATTTACAAACTGATCCACCAAGAAGAAATCAATTATTATAAGATTGGTCGAAAGATACGATTCACCCAGGAGGATATCGATACTTACATCGATAAAGCCAGAAATCAGCAGGATGGATTTTTGAAGAAAAGTTTTGCCAACGAAGAGCTGATCTTCAACGGATTACAAAGTGAGCGAAGTTTTGTGATCAGTGGCCAGGATTTGATTCTGGATGTCTTATCAAATTATCTCCGTCTTAACGGCATCCCTGCTTTGCGTGCTTACATTGGCAGTTTTGAAAGTTTGCTTTCGCTGTATCATGACAGAGTTCAAGTCGCTTCTTGTCATTTGTGGGACAGTGATCTGGATGAGTATAATGTCTCCTATGTCCGGAGTTTTCTGCCGGGGATACCGTGTATCATTGTTCATCTCATCGGTCGCAGGCAGGGTTTTTATGTAAAACAGGGGAACCCGAAGAAGATCAAAGGGTGGGCGGATTTAGCGCGTGAGGATATTTCAATCATCAATCGTGAAAAGGGCGCCGGATCCCGCGTTTTACTTGATGAACAGCTGCGATTGCTGGGCCTTGACAGTGATGCAGTCAATGGCTACCAAAATGAAACATCCTCTCATTTAACTGTGGCCAGTGCGGTGGGTCGAGGTGAGGTTGATGTCGGCGTCGGCAATGAAAAAATAGCCCGCCAAGTTGACAATATCGAATTTTTACCGATGCAAAAAGAGCACTATGACCTGGTTATCAAAAAGTCGCTTTGGAATACGCCGGAAGTCAAAACGATGTTCAAAATTATTCGATCGAATGAATTTAAAAAAGAATTTGACAAAATTGGGGGTTATGATGCCAGCCGCATGGGTCAAATCGTGATGGAAACTTAGTCAAATTTGTCTTTGATACAAAATACTTTTAAATTTCATAAGGCCTCCTGAATAACAAAAAAAGCTGATGATTTCCGCACTTTGTGCAGAAGTCATCAGTGATCGTATTTACCTTTTTCATTGAAATTTGGCAGAAGATCGATTACAATGTTACAGAAGGTGATGAAGTTCGCCTTGGCCAACGCCTAAATGCAACCATGCTGATGACTTCTGCAGAATAATTTTGCGGGGGCATCATTTTTTTTTGAAATGATTAACGGTTTGCTACGATCGTTAGGGCTCTGGAAAGGGAAGCAATGAATAAAACAATGATTGAACGGTTGGCAGATGCCCATGAATTCCTGATTCGTTCTGGTATCTGCGAAGATTACATCAAAAAAATAGAACAGCTTCAGACAAAGCTGAAAAACAAAGAACTGACCATTTCTGTGATCGGGCAATTCAAGCGCGGTAAAACATCATTTATCAATGCCATTCTGAATGATGATATCCTGCCGGTGGGGATCATTCCGGTCACTTCGGTGGTGACAAAAATACAATACGGTAGCGGTTATGCGACGGTATTATTTCTTGACGGTCATGAAGAGACCGTTTCCCTGGATTCTTTGGGAACCTTCATCAGTGAACAGGAAAATCCGGTTAATATAAAAGGGGTGCCGTTTGTCAATCTATATTTGCCCTATGATTTTCTGAAAAATGGGCTGATCATCGTCGATACACCCGGGGTTGGCTCAATGCACCAGCATAATACCGATGAAGCCTATTCTTTTATGAAAGACAGCGATGCCATCATTTTTATGCTCTCGGTTGACAGTCCGATCAATGAGATTGAACGGGAATTTCTTTGTTCGGCGAAAAACCATGCTGCAAAATTCTATTTTGCCGTAAATAAGATTGATACGGTCAGTTCGGTGGATCTTGAAGCCTATCTGGGCTACTGCCATGATATTTTATGTCAGATGATGGACGTGGAGACGCTCCATCTCGCGCCTATCAGTGCCAAGAAAAACATTGGTATTGACGCGCTGTTTTCTAGAATTTTACAGGATATCCAAACTTCAGCTGATGATATTCTAGCGGATTCCGTTCACATCAAGTTGCATGAGGTTTTGGCCAGGGCGTTATCGCAGCTTGAATTATACAAGGCAGCATTGAATCTGCCGATTGATAATCTTGAAGCGAAAAACAAAGAACTCAATCAGAAACTCGAAAATCTTGATCAGATGATCAAAGAAGCCATGTTTTATCTGACTCAGAATGTTGAGGAACTGCTTGAAAAGATTCAGGTGTCCCTGAACACCCATTCCATCGCGATCGTTGACGACTTAACAGTCTTGTTGAATCGCGCCGCTGCGGGTAATTGTGATAAAAAACCCAGGGAATTTGAACGCGCTTTAAGAGAAATCCTGGAAACTGATTTATACGGACAGTTGAACCAATTGAGCGACCTGGGTTTATCAATCCTGGAAGCGGGATATGATCAGGCCGCCGATTTTATCAATAAAAAAATTGACAGGATCAAATATTTCTTGAAAGAAACTATCGAAACACTCTTTGGCATCGCCTATCATTATGACAAAACCGTCCACACCCTTTCGGAAAAGGAAGACTTTTATGTGCGGATCAACAGCAAAGCTGGGGCATTTCTGATTGACATCAATGATTTTGTCTACTTGATGCCGCGGAAAATTGCGAACAAAAAAATAACTGAACGGTTTCTGAAGAAAATGCAGAATGATGTCAATCTCAATTTGAACAACATGATCTATAATTATCAATACAAAATTCGCGAAAGCTTGCGATTGTTCAAGTATATCCTGTCGGATGAGACCGATTCCCTGAAAATGGAAATCGAGAATCTGGTGAATCGCGTCATCATCGACAAAGAAAGCACCAGTCTGGAACTTGCTGAAAAAATTGAAGAATTAAACAGAATTTGCAGTGGCTTAAAGAATGTTTTGAGTGAATAACAACCGAAAAATTTTTGCTGGCCCGATTCAAACGATGCCCTCGGCTTAACGCCGGGGACGTTTAATGGCCGAACGCGAACCGTCAATCAAGGTATAGAAGCGGGTCGCCCGGGTTTTTGAGGTGGATATGGATTTTCTGATCAGGACTCAAAAGTGACATATTGTTGAATAACGGCTTTGAGCGCGGCGATTCCTTCGCCGGTAATGGCACTGACGGGGAAAATATTGTTGGCATGGATACCGGCATAGGTCAGGTAACGTTGACTTCGCTTCAGATCGCAGTGCCTGTGATCGATCTTGGTGATGACCCCAATCACCGGGGCATTGTAGGTGCAGACAAAATTGGGAGGAACTGAGTTCTGGGCATCGGTGCTGGAATTGATCAGAATAATCAGCCCTGAGTCACACGTGACGTTAATGGCCTGGGGACGAAAACAGGGCAATTCGACAAATTCACCGGGGGTGTCAATAAAATGTTCGGAATAACTGACCTGCTGGGTTTTGCCATAGACAATAAATTCATTGGTCAACCGTTGAAATAATGTTGTTTTTCCGCTGCCGATTCGTCCGATCAACGCGACGCGGTTCTTATTAGTGGCCATAAAAATCCTCCTGTTGTGTTAAAAAATCCCTCTCAAGCAGTGCCTGTGAAGTCCGCGGTCAGGTGGTCTGGTTGAACCGGGATTCCCGGCCGATACAGGCATCAATGGTGCAGGTTTCACACTCGCAGTAGTGCTGAAAATCCTCAAAAAGAATCCCTGACGAGCTGTAAAGCGGGCGCATCATACTGTGTTTGGTTATTTCCATCCCAATGGTTTGGGGGGCGCTGCCAAAGCTGGTGAAGATGGCTTGATTGGCCTGTAACGACCAGTCCGGAATCAGGCCGGGATTGACCATGCCGATTTTTTCGATGTGGTGCTCGGTCCGCACCAACTTTTTTAATTGCTGCATGGCAGCAACCATTACCGGCAGCTTTAACGAATGAACAAAATACGTCTCGGTACGGGTAAGATCGGCAGGCATTTCACCCATCGTGAGCAGGTACAGAAATACGGTCTGATTGTCATTGAGCAGATGACGCAGCATTTTGCTGCGATAGACATGACCGTCAATGAGAATGGTATTGCCGGATATGGCTTCCACTTCACACGCTTTCAGGAGGGCTATCGGCTGAATTCTTCTGGTGAAAATATCTGCGGCATGCAGATACTCATAATAGATGGGAGAATCAGCTTCAAAGTTCTTTTGGGGCAGCAGTTTTTCGATATTCGCTTCCACGGGTATTTTGTTGATGACGACATTATTCATGGTTTCCTCTTTTCGATCTGATTTCTGTTAGCTTCCTTCAAAAAAACAAAAAAACCTTTTTCAAAAAAAGGTTTTCAAATACTGTGATGATCGATGTCGCGCTCAACCAATAAACACAAGCCTGACATTTCACGCTATTGCTCACAATTTTCCGCCTTCTTTGAAGCTTCAAACAGATATTGCTTTCACAAAAATATCCTGACTTGGAGGGACATTCGGTATACAGCCTTCTCGGATCGATAATCCAATGACTGAACACGTCCATATTCTCCTTACAGTAGCAAAGAAACTGTCGCAGATTTGCACTGCGTTTCTTTTGTAAAAGTTTTTCCTGCAACGATCATAAACCAAAATTGCGCATTAATCAAGATGTTTATACAGATTTAAAAAAAAACGTGACAAGACACACGTTAGTTGTTATAATATTAACTAATTGAAAATTAATAAAACAGGTGTCGGCTATAATCACATGTATTAAAAGCCGATGAAAAGGGAAGAAGGGTGAAAATCCCGCGCGGTCCCGCCGCTGTAAGAGAAGAGTTCCTCCAGGAATGCCACCGTTAATCGGGAAGGCAGGAGGCAATGTTGACGCTTGAGCCAGAAGACCTGCCTGCTTTAGTAACTCAAACTCTACGAGAGATGGAGGAGGTTTATTATGGCATGCATTTTTTTGTGACCTCATTTTCTTGTAAAAGATAATGGGGCTTTTTTATTTCAATAAATTTTGATTAAGGAGGACTTATGTCAGATGTCTTAGTGATAGCAGGGACGACCGATGCAAAAATAGTCATTCAGCGATTGCTGGAAATGAATGTCGACACCGCAGTCACCGTTGCAACCCGGATGGGATGCCGGATGCTCGATGATTATCAGCATTTGAATGTTTATCAGGGAAAACTCAATAAAGAGCGGATTTTAAGTTTGCTCAACGCATTAAAACCGCAGTGTCTGATTGATGCATCCAACCCGTTTTCCGGTGAGATCACGCGCAATGCGATCCATGTGTGCCAATCGGCCAACATGCCATACATCCGTTTTGAGCGGGAGAAGCTCAATTATGATGATAACCCCAACGTCGTGGTGGTCAGAAATTACGGGGAAGCCTGTGAGGTATTGTCTCAGTGTGCAGGAAATATTCTGCTGACGCTGGGCAGCAACAAGATCGAGACGTTCACGAAGATCCCGGATTATAACCAGCGGGTGTTTTTGCGAATCCTGCCGGATTGGAAGGTACTGTGCAAATGCGAAAAGCTGGGTTTCAATCCCAAAAACATTATCGCCATCAAAGGGCCTTATAATGAGGCGCTTAACATTGAACTCTTTAAATACTGCAATGCCGCGGTGCTGGTGACCAAGGAAAGCGGCAATATGGGCGGCGTCGTCGATAAAATAAATGCCGCTGATAAACTGGGGATGAAGACCATCCTGGTTGACCGTCTCGAAGAGCAATGTACGAACAAAACAAGCTCCATCGACGAGATCATGGAATTTGTCAACCAAACAAAGAACTTATCAATAAGTAATCAAAAAACATACAAGGAGACAAAATGAACAGCAAAGAAAAAAGATTTATTGCCAGTGTGGCAGCCATTGCGTTGGTTTTCGGGATCTCACCGGTGGCCAATGCCATGCATATTATGGAAGGCTACCTGCCGCCAACATTCTGCGTCGTATGGGGCGTGATCTGTATCCCGTTTCTGGTAGCCGGCTATTTTTCAATCAAGAAAACGGTCGCAGCAAACCGCAAAACCATAACGATTCTGGCCATGGCCGGGGCCTTCGTTTTTGTCCTGTCATCGCTGAAAATTCCATCCGTGACCGGCAGCTGCTCCCATATGACCGGCACCGGACTGGGTGCCATTTTATTCGGACCGGCAGCCGTCAGCATTCTGGGGATTATCGTCCTGGTTTTCCAGGCCATCCTGCTGGCTCATGGCGGATTGACAACGCTCGGCGCCAATACCTTCTCAATGGCCATCGCTGGCCCCTTTGTGGCCTATGGCATCTACATTTTATGTAAAAAAATAAAGCTCAACAAAAATGTCGGCATTTTTCTGGCCGCCTGCATCGGTGACCTGTTTACCTATTGCGTCACGGCATTTCAGCTGGCAATCGCCTATCCGTCCGAGACCGGTGGGATCGGTGCTTCGGTCGTCAAGTTTCTGGCTGTCTTTGCCCCGACTCAGTTGCCGTTGGCCATCATCGAAGGGATTCTGACGGTCGTCATCGTGATGGGTCTGGAAACCTATGCTGCATCGGAATTATCCGATCTTGGATTTTTAGCAGGAGGTGAAAATTAATGACACAAACAAAAAAAACAGTGATTGGTTTATTGCTGATTGTCGTCTTGATCGCCGTCGTTCCTTTGTTTATGCTCAAAGGGGCTGAATTTGGGGGTTCGGATGATGCCGGCAGCGTTGCGATTTCGGAGATGACCGGCAGCGAATACGAACCCTGGTTTACCCCGGTGATGGAAACAGCCATCGGCGGTGAATTGCCGGGCGAAATTGAAAGTCTGCTCTTCTGTGTCCAGACCGGTATCGGCGTGGGCATCATCGCCTTTGTGATGGGCCGATTTGTGGAACGAAAAAAATTGGCAGACAAAACAAAAAACAAAACCGCATAAGCGATAAGAAACGGTCATCAGAGTACGATCGTAGTACCGACAATTGTTAGATCGTGTTGTATGCATCAGAGCGGACATCTCATAGAGTGTCCGATTCTGCAGCATACAACTGATTAACAATTGATCGGTACGGGGTTTGTGGAAAAACCAAAACCGTATCAGCGGTGATTAATTAGTAAAATTGAATCGTTAAAAAAACAGGTGTCGGCTGTAATCGCATGTATTATGAGCCGGTGAAAAGGGAAGATGGGTGAAAATCCCACGCGGTCCCGCCGCTGTAAGAGAAGAGTTCCTCCAGGAATGCCACTAATTTATTGGGAAGGCAGGAGGTAACGTTGACGCTTGAGCCAGAAGACCTGCCTGTTTTTATGACTCAGACTCTACGAGAGATGGAGGAGGCTTATTAAAACACGCATTTTTTCGTGACCTCATTGTCTTGTTTGGAGACAATGAGGTTTTTTTTATGCCGCAACAGAAGAATGGAAAGAGGAGTTAAAATGAAAAGAAAAATAAAAATAGCGGTTTCGCTGTGTTTGCTGATCGTGATGGGATCGTTTTTCCTGATGGGCTGCAGCAGCGCATCGGACAAGGTGGATGGCAAGCTGGAATTCGACTCCAGTATGCAACTGGAATATGCCCAGAATTTTACCGTCGACAATTATAAAGGCGGCTACAAAATCATTGCCCTGAAAGACGGCACCCGTTATCTGACGGTACCGGAGGGAAAAAGCGTGCCGAAGGATCTGGATGCGGATTTAGTGGTGCTGCAGCTGCCGTTGACAAATGTCTGTCTGGGATCAACCACCGCTGCATCGCTGATGACGGATATCGGAGCCCTGGATGCGGTCACCCTGACAACGCAGAAAAGAGAAAGCTGGTACATCGATAAAGTCGGCGCTGCCATGGATGCCGGCAAGATCACCTATGTCGGCGATTATGATACGCCTGATTATGAAATGCTGACCGCAAAGCAGCCGCAGTTGCTGATTTATTCGGGCATGCTGGATAGTCATCCGGAAGTTGCGGATAAATTCAAAGAACTGGGACTCAACTGTCTGGTGGATCGTTCATCCGATGAATCCCATCCGCTGGGCCGGGTTGAGTGGGCAAAACTCTTTGGCATCCTGTTTGACAAAGAAGATGAGGCGCAGAAACTGTTTGATGAACAGAAAAAGGTCGTCGATTCCATTGATGCAAAATCCACCGGTAAAACCGTGCTGGCTTTCTACCGGACGAGCAATGGCAGCTGTTATGTCAGAAATGGCGGCGACTATTTCGCTAAAATGATCGAACTGGCCGGCGGCGTGTACTACCCGGCTAATTTCAATGCGGACAAGAGCGGCACAACCAAAATGGACGCGGAGACTTTCTATCAGACCGCCATCGATGCGGATTATATCATTTACATCGATTTCAGTTCGTCGGAACAATTGACCCAGCTTTCTGAACTGGTGGCGAAAGACCCGCTGTTTGCCGATTTGAAGGCCGTCAAAAACGGCAATGTCTGGAGCACCCAACAGAGTTTCTGGCAGATTACCAGCACCCTGGGAAACATGATTTCAGACATCAATACGGCGATTACAGCGACGGATCATGCGCATGATGATTTAACCTATCTCTATCGATTGAAATAAGAAAGATTGGAAAGATGAAAAAGAGCAACTTGGGTAAAATCGCACGTTATCAACTTGTCTGCATATTTTTGTTGATTGGGTTAGTGGCCGCCGTGGTGTTCAGCATCAATTCTGGAACCGTGCACATGTCAGTGAAGGATATCTTCGATATCATCGTTTTGAGAGCGAATGAAGGTTCGGTGGAGAGCAATGTCATCTGGAAGATCCGCTTGCCGCGCCTGCTGGCCGCCGCCATTCTGGGCGGCGGCCTGTCGGTGGCGGGCTATCTGCTGCAGACGTTTTTCAGAAATCCGATCGCCGGGCCTTATGTGCTGGGTATTTCATCGGGATCGAAAATGTTTGTTGGCTTCACGATGATTGTGCTGATGCATTATGTCAAGACCATACCGGCGGGAATCATCGTCCTGGCCGCTTTTGTCGGCGCGCTTGTATCGAT
Organism: Acetobacterium fimetarium; assembly: GCF_014284475.1. Classification (GTDB taxonomy): domain Bacteria; phylum Bacillota; class Clostridia; order Eubacteriales; family Eubacteriaceae; genus Acetobacterium; species Acetobacterium fimetarium. The sequence goes on from NZ_WJBC01000002.1 coordinate 12,118, forward strand.
GGCGTTTGTCATGGCCGCGGCCAGAAAAGTGACGGATATGTCGATGCTGCTGGTGGTCGGCGTGATGATCGGCTATATCTGTTCGGCGATCACCGATTTCTTCATCAACTTTGCCCAGGAAAATGAGATTGCCAATCTGACAAACTGGTCACTGGGAAGCTTCTCCGGCATCGGCTGGTCGGATATTCGGGTGATGTCAATTGTGATTTTCAGCTCGCTGTTTGCCGTGATGATGCTTTCTAAACCGATTGGCGCCTATCAGTTGGGCGAGGGCTATGCCAAGAGCATGGGCATCAACATCAAACTGTTTCGATTGCTGCTGGTACTCTTTTCCAGCCTTCTGGCGGCAACCGTCACGGCCTTTGCAGGACCGATCGCCTTTGTCGGGATCGCCGTCCCCCAGATCGCAAAAATGCTGATGAACACATCAAAACCGATCATCATCATCCCGACGACTTTTTTAACCGGCGCTGTCTTCTGCACCTTCAGCGATCTGCTGGCGCGCACGATGTTTGCGCCAACTGAGCTGACAATCAGCACCGTAACCGCATTCTTCGGCGCGCCTTTCGTTATCTGGCTGCTGCTCAAGAAGAAAAAATAGAAATGGTCAATTATTTTTATGAAAGGAGAAGGGGCCGGTGGCAGCGGCCCCAAATTTAACATGTATTTTAAAACCGAAGATTTAGCAGTCGGATACAGCGGCAAGGCCTTGATTGAGAATATCAACATCGGCGTTGAAAAAGGCAAGATTCTGTGTCTGCTCGGGCCCAATGGCTCAGGAAAATCGACCATCCTCAAAAGCATTACTCGCCATTTAAACAAGATTGCCGGCACGGTCTTTATCGATCAGGAGGATATGAGTCATTTCAGCAGCGTCGAGACGGCCAAAAAACTGTCGGTGGTATTGACTGACAAGGTGGCGCCGGAATTGATGACCTGCGGTGAAGTGGTGGCCACCGGGCGCTATCCGTACACCAATCATTTTGGAAAGCTGACCGAGCAGGATAACCGGATCGTTGCGGAATCGATGGAAGCCGTCAAAGTGTTGGATCTGATGGAGCAGGAATTCATCCGCCTGAGCGACGGTCAGAAACAAAGGGTGTTGCTGGCCCGGGCCATCTGTCAGCGGCCGGAGATCATCGTCCTCGATGAACCGACTTCCTATCTGGATATCAGACACAAGATCGAGCTGCTGGGTATTCTCAGAAATATGGCTGTTGAACAGAATGTGACGGTGATCCTGTCCCTCCACGAAGTCGATCTGGCGGCAAAACTGGCGGATCAGATCATTCTGGTGAAGGACAATCACGTCTACGGTTACGGCTGCCCGGAAGATATTCTCGATGATGAAGTGATAAAAGACCTTTACGGCATTGAACACGGCAGCTTCAACATGCTGCTGGGGAGTGTGGAACTGCCGAAGACCGGCGACATGGAGCCACAGGTGTTTGTTTTTGGCGGCGATGGCTACGGGACGCTCTGTTATCGGGCCCTTAATAAACGGGGCATCTCCTTTGCCACCGGTGTGCTGTACCACAATGATGTGGATTATCAGGTGGCCAAAAGCCTCGCCAGCCAAACCATTGTTGAAAAGAGTTTTCGGCCAGTCAGCGAGTTTGTCTATGAACAAGCCCGCAAAGCATTGCAGAAATGCGAAGTGGTCATCGACAGCGGTTTTGATCTGGAAGGGGAGAACAACCGGAATCGGATGCTGCTGGAAATGGCCCGCCATGCAAATAAACCGATCCTCAGTCTGCGTAAAGAAACAAAACACGAAACCGGCAGTGTCGAATATTTTAATGATATCGGTGCGCTGATCAACAGCGACCGCTTAAAATTCGGATCAGCCAACGGACACAAACGAAAGCAACGCCGCTCACTGGCGGCAAGCATCTAGCCAGCGTGAAGACGGCAATTGAGAAAGTGGTGTGAGCTTCGCTGCCGGTTTGCGCGAATCAATTTGTACACTGTACGGCGGACAGCCTAACGACTGTTCGCCTACACGTTACCAAATTGATTGCGAAACCGACATCAAAGCAACAATGGTTCGTTTTGCAATTGCCTGAAAAATCAGGCTACTCTAAGCGCATTAGACATAAACGCAGTACCGACAATTGTTACATCGTGTTGCACCCTAAGGGGCAGGCTCTGTGCCTCAGAGCGGACATCTCGAAGAGTGTCCGATTCTGCAGCAGACAACAGATTAACAATTGGTCGGTACGGATATTAGCAAACAACCTTTTGAAAACAGGGTAAGGAGACGTTATGTACCATATTGCATTTATACATTCACCGATGGACCATTCCTACAATATGAAGGACGCGGCCCAGCGGCTAAAAAAAGAAGCAGAAAACATCGCCGTTTCTTTTCTGGACAGCCGGGAAATGGACAGCGCTCCTGAAATCTACAGCCGCGCGATGGAAAAACTGGAAAAGGCTGATTTTATTTTCATCTTCATGCATGGCGGGTTGACTCAGTTCAAAAGCTATGCGGCGGTGATGGAAAACTTCGAAAACCGGAAACGTTTTTTTGTCTGGTCGGGTTATGATGAAGAAAACCGGCTGGCGCTCAAAAAATCCGGTCTTTCGCTGATGGAACATGGCGAAATACAGAAATATGCGATGGATACCAGTCCGGCAAACGGCACGAACCTGCTCAAATATCTGGCGGCGTATTACGGCAAGCTCAGTATCAAATACGGTGAGCCGGCATCTTCCCAGTGGGAAGGCATCTATCATCCAAATCGGGAAATCGGCATCGAGGCGGCGTTGCAGGAGGCCAAAGAAAGCGATAAACCAGTTGTCGGCATTCTGCTTTACAGCCGGCTGATTCAGGAAAATAATCTGGTGCACATCGCGGCACTGATTCAAGAAGTGGAGAGACAGGGCGCTTATCCACTGGCGGTTTATTCCGCTTCGGCACCGCAGCCGGCGATCGGCTGTCGGGGTTTCAAGTGGGTTGTGGATCATATTTTTATGACTGACGGAAAAAATAACGTTGACGTAATCATTAATACCATGAGCCATTCCCAGAGTATTCTGTCAGATCCTGGGGATGGCTCAAAAACCGTCGCGCGCAGTATTTATGAAGACATCGACGTGCCGGTGATTAAAGCGCTGAGCACCTATCAGAGCTACGATGACTGGTGTGAAAATCTCCGCGGCATCGATGCGATGTCATTTCCCGGAAGCGTCTATTATCCGGAATTTGATGGACAGATTATCAGCTTCACGTTCGCCTATGCGATGGTGATCACGGATGAAATCGGCGATAAGATCGTCAATCGGCCGATTCCGGACCGGGTTCACAACCTCTGCGAGCTGGCGATCAACTGGGCAAATCTGTCGCGCAAGGACAACGGGGAAAAGAAGGTGGCGATTCTTTTTCACAATATGCCGCCGCGAAATGACATGATCGGCTGCGCCTTTGGCCTGGATACCCCGCAAAGCGTTTTTGATATGGTGGCAGATCTAAAAAAGAACGGCATCACCACCGCCTATGATTTTGAAAGCGGCGATGAAATCATCCAGCAGATCATCGATGCCGTCAGCAACGATACCCGGTGGCTGTCGGCCGAACAGTTAATCAAACGCAGCGTCGCCATCATCGAGAAAGAAGAATATCAAAGCTGGTTTGACCGGCTGGAGATGAAAAACCGGGAAGAACTGAAACGGGACTGGGGCGATCCGCCCGGTGAAAAGATGGTGTATCGGGATCAGCTGCCGGTACCCGGCATTCTCAATGGCAATATTTTTATCGGACTTCAGCCGGCCCGCGGTTATGAGGACAAGGCCGAGGAAGTCTATCACAGCACGGATATCGTGCCGCCCCATCAGTATATTGCTTTTTATAAATGGATAAAATACACCTTCAAAGCCGATGTGATCGTGCATGTGGGCACTCATGGCACGCTGGAATGGCTGCCTGGAAAAGAAATCGGGCTGTCGGCCGCCTGCTATCCGGATGTCACCATCGCCAATATTCCCCATCTTTATCCCTACAGCATCAACGTCGAAGGGGAGGGCATTCAGGCCAAACGGCGCGCGGATGCGGTGCTGCTGGACCATCTGATACCGTCCTTGACGCTCAGCGGTTCCTATGACGAAATGGCGGAACTGGATGATCTGATCAAGCAGTATTACCGGGCAGTGCGCACCGATCCGGGCAAACAGGGAATTGTGCAGCAAAACATCGAGCAGATTGTGATCGAGCAGAACTATCTCAGCGATCTGAACATCAGCGCCCAGGCGATGGCGGCGGATTTTTCAGCCTTTGTCGGCAAGCTGCATACCTGGGTGGAAGAAATCAAAAATACGCTGATCAAAGATGGGCTGCATGTTTTCGGGAAAGTGCCGCAAGACGAAAAACGGCATCAGCTGATCTGCGCCCTGCTGCGTTTGTCCAATGGCAAAGTGCCGTCGCTGACCCAGGCCACCTGCCGTGCCAGCGGTTACGATTATGAGACGCTGAAAAACGAACCGCAGGCGGTCGATGATCAGGGTATCACCAATCTGATGAAATTCAACGCGGTTGAAGAGATCAGCCGAGAGCTGGTCACCGTGTATCTTGAAAACCATTTTGAGCCGGATTTCATTTACGAGCAAAAGAGCGTCTATTTTCCGGCGGCCGACCACTCGGAGCTGGCAGATCTGGCGCAGGTTTTCAGGTTTGTCAGGGAAACGGTGGTGTCGAAACTGGACGCCACAACCGACGAGATGCGCTATCTGGTACATGGCGTCAACGGGAAATTTGTGCCGCCGGGCGGAGCCGGTTCACCGACCCGGGGCCGAGTCAGCATTCTGCCGACCGGCCGGAATTTTTACGCCATTGATCCCTCAGCCGTGCCGACTCGGGCTGCCTGGGAAGTCGGCCGGCAGCTGGGAGAGCAGTTGATCGACCGTTATGTCAAGGATGAAAACAAATATCCGGAGGCGCTGGTCATCGTCGTCTATGCCGGTGAAACCATGAAAACATCCGGCGACGACATTGCCGAGATCTATTATCTGTTGGGGGTTCAACCGAAATGGCTGGAGAATTCCGACAAGGTCATCGGCCTGGAAGTCATCCCGATTGAGGAACTGGGGCGGCCACGGGTGGATGTGACGCTGCGGATTTCGGGGCTGTTCCGGGATACTTTCCCGAACATCATTGAAGCGGTTGAGGAAGCCGTCAACATGGTCGCCGGTCTTGATGAAAGTGACGACGATAATTTTGTCAAACGCAATTTTCAGAACGAAATGCGGGAATTGATCCACAACGGCGCCAGCCTGGAAACCGCTCAGGAGGAAGCTGGAATGCGAATTTTCAGCGATCCGCCGGGGACCTACGGGGCCGGCGTCACGCAGCTGATCAACAGCAAGAACTGGGACAGCTATACGGACCTGGGCAATATTTACACCTTCTGGGGCGGCCATGCCTACGGCAGTAAAATGCACGGCCGGCAGGTGACCGAAACCTTTGCCAGAAGGTTGTCAAAAGCGCAGATCACCGTGAAGAATGAATCGTCGATGGAAATCGATATGCTCGAAAGCGATGATTTCTATAATTACCACGGCGGTCTGATTGCCGCTGTCCGGACGGAATCCGGGCAGAAGCCACAGTCCTACTGCGGCGATAGCAGCGATCCGACACGGGTGAAATTGAGCAATGTCAATGAACAGACGGCCAAAATCATGCGCGCGCGGATTTTAAATCCCAAATGGTTTGACGGCTTGAAGGAGCATGGCTACAAGGGGGCCCAGGAAATTTCCGGCATGGTCGATTTTGTCTTCGGCTGGGATGCGACCGCTGATATTGTCGAGGACTGGATGTACGAGAAAATCAGTGAGAATTTCCTCTTCAATGAGGAACGACGGGAGTGGATCAGAAGCGTCAATCCATGGGCGATTCAGAATATGACGGAGCGGCTGCTGGAAGCCGCCCAGCGGGGCATGTGGGAGGCCAAAGACGAAAGTCTTGATAAGCTGCGTTCGATCTACATGGAAATTGAAGGCGATCTTGAAACTTTCAGCGAATAGGACGTGGCTGTTTGATGTTTATAAGAACTGGAAAATGATTGAAGAGAAAGGGAAAAAATGCTGAATATTGTTGATTTGACAAAAGAGTATAAAAATGTGACCGCCGTGGATCATCTTAATTTAACCATCGAGGATGGTGAATTCTTTGGGCTGTTGGGCCCAAATGGTGCGGGAAAAACGACGACGGTGCGGATGATCAGTACGATTACGCCAAAAACATCAGGCGATATTGTGATCGACGGTGAAAGTATTGATCGGAATCTGACGACGATCAAAGCAAAAATCGGCGTGGTGCCGCAGCAGAATAATCTGGAAAATGAAATGTCAGCCTGGGAAAATCTGGAGGTGCATGGCATCCTTTACCATATCGGCAAGGAAAAACGGCGCCAGAAAATAGCGGAGCTGCTTGAATTCACCGGGTTGACGGAGCGCAAAGATGATCTGGCCAAAACCTATTCCGGTGGTATGAAACGCAAGCTGATGATCGCCAGAGCGCTGCTGCATGAACCGGAGATGCTGCTGCTGGATGAGCCGACGGTGGGACTGGATGCCGGCGCCCGACGAAAAATGTGGGATCTTCTGAAACGTCTGAAATCAAACGGACTGACGGTGCTGCTGACCACGCATTATATCGAAGAAGCGGAGGTGCTCTGCGACCGGGTGGGCCTGATCAACAAAGGCAAACTGGTGCAGCTGGACACCCCGTTAAACCTGATCGAGGAGGTCGGAAAAGTGACGGTGGAGTATTTTGAAGACGGCAAAACCCATGAGGAATTTTTCCGCACCCGTGAAGAAGCCAATACCTATGCCGGCACCATTGAAGGCGAAGTGCGGATCCGTCCCTCCAATCTGGAGGATGTGTTTTTGAAATTTACCAACAGAAGGGTGGAATCATAATGAGCGGTTTATATGGCATTCTCTGGCAGGAGGCGGTTGTTTTCCGACGAAAATTCTGGGCAACAACGCTCGGAAATATGGTTTCACCGATATTGTACCTGATTGCATTCGGCTGGGGACTTGGCGGCAGTGTTCAGATGAACGGCATGTCCTATATGGCCTATATTATTCCCGGTATCATCGGCATGAATACCATGATGATCAGTTTCAGCAATACCGGCAGTTCGATCAATATTTCCCGGCTGTTTTACAAAACCTTTGAATCCTACATGATATCGCCGATCAACATGACGGTGTACGCCCTAGGAAAAATCATTGCGGGAGCCCTTTACGGGGCATATTCGGCCCTACTGATCATCATCCTGGTTTCCGTTTTCACCACGGATCTGGCGATCACCCCCTATTTTGTGCTGGTGGCATTGCTGAACTGTCTGGTCTTTTCGGCAATGGGATTTTTCGTTGGACTACTGGTTAACTCCCATTCCGATATGTCGAAGTTCACGAGCTTTGTGATTACACCGATGTCGTTTTTATGCGGCACCTTTTTCCCGGTGGACAAGATGCCGGAAGTATTAAGCTGGATCATTTATCTGCTGCCGCTGACGCATACTAATATCGCACTGCGTTCAGCGGGAGAATCGCCGGAACAGATGGCCCTGCATGTCGGCGTGCTGGTCGCATATTTCATCGTCCTGTTTGTCCTGGGCGCGCATCATTGCAAAAATGTTGAATAACAAAGGAAGGTTAGAGATGAAAAATAATAATATAGTCTATCCATTTACGGGGATTATCGGTCAGGAACAGATGAAAAAGGCCCTGATTCTCAATGTGATCAATCCGCTTCTGGGCGGCGTTCTGATCAGGGGTGAAAAAGGGACGGCCAAATCAACCGCCGTCCGGGCACTGGCGGATTTACTGCCAACCCGGAGTCAGGTGGAAGGCTGCGCTTTCGGGTGCGATCCCCGCGAACCGGCCAACATGTGCAGCGATTGTCTGTCAAAATATGAAAGTAACGGGACCTTCGTCGAAATGTTTGGCCGCATGAAAGTCGTGGATCTGCCAGTCAGCGCCACCGAGGACCGGGTGGTGGGCACGCTGGATATCGAGTATGCCATCAAAAAAGGGGAAAAGAAGTTTGAACCGGGCATTCTGGCTCAGGCCAATCGCAACATTCTCTATGTCGATGAGGTTAACCTGCTGGACGACCATATCGTCGATGTGCTGCTGGATTCGGCAGCGATGGGGGTGAACACCATTGAACGGGAAGGGGTTTCCTATTCCCATCCGGCCCGCTTTATTCTGGTCGGCACCATGAACCCGGAAGAGGGTGATTTAAGGCCTCAGCTGCTTGATCGCTTCGGTATGGTTGTGGACGTGATCGGAGAACGGGACACCGCAAGACGGATCGAAGTGATCCGGAACCGGCTGGAATACGAAAACAATAAAGAAATGTTTTCAAATAAATTCATCGATGACCAGCAGGATTTGCGGGAGCGCATTCTGAAAGCGAAAAAACTGCTTCCGAAAGTTCAATTCGGTGATGATATGCTCGAGATGGCCGCGAAAATAAGCATCGAACTGGATGTGGATGGCCACCGGGCGGATATCGCGATGATCAAAACCGCCATGACCATCGCCGCTTTCAAAGGCTTAACAGCTGTGTCGTCCGCCGATATGCAGGAAGCGGCTGAACTGGTGCTGCCGCATCGGATGCGACGGACCCCGTTTGAGGAAGGAATCTTCAATTTCAGCAAGGTTGAGCAGATTATCAATGAAGTGGGGAGTGCTCGGGATGACGCCATTTAGCCAGTGCGAAAGCAAAGAAAAAAGCGGGCCCGTACCGTTGCTCAAAGACCGTCCGAAAAACGTCAGTAAAGCGGCACCGCCGCGTTCCTACCGCTTCCCATTTGTAGCGGTCATCGGCCAGGAAAAAGTAAAAAAAGCATTGCTGCTCAATCTGGTCAATCCTAAGATCGGCGGCGTTCTGCTGGCCGGCGAGAAAGGCACTGCCAAATCGACGCTGGTCAGGAGCTTGAACCAGGTCGCCAACGAAATGAAAGTGGTGGAACTGCCGCTCAATGCTACCGAGGATCGCGTGATCGGCAGCATCGATATTGAAAAAACCGTCGCCGGCGGGAAACGGAGTTTTGAAAGCGGCATCCTGAAAAAAGCCGACGGCAATATTCTCTACATCGACGAAGTCAATCTGCTGAGTGAACACATCGTCAACAGTATTCTGGAGGTGGCCGCTTCGGGCGTCAATCGCGTCGAGCGGGAGGGCATATCCTGCGAGCATGATTCGAAGTTCGTCCTGATCGGGACGATGAATCCGGAAGAAGGCTTTCTGCGCTCCCAGTTTCTCGATCGGTTTGGCATCTATGTCGAGGTTGGCGGCTCCAAAAATCTGGCCGAGCGAAAGGAAGTCATCAGACGCCGGCTGGCCTTTGAATCCGGCCCCGCCGAATTTGCCGGGAAATGGGAAACAGAAGCCGCTGAGCTCAGGAATCAGGTGCTTGACGCGCAGAAAAAGCTGCCGCTGGTCAAAATTTCCGAGTCGATTCTGAAACTGACGGCGGATATTGTCAATGAAGCCTGCTGTGCCGGAAACCGCGCGGAACTGGTTATGATTGAAACGGCCAGAGCACTGGCCGCCTGTGACGGCCGCCAGAACATCAACATCGCAGACATCAAGGAAGCGGCCGAGTACGCGCTGCCCCATCGAAAACGGGAAAAACCGGAAGAACCGGAATCCCGTGAGGATGAGCAGGAACCGTCGCAAGAAGAAAACGACGATCAGAATCAGGAACCTGATGACGAGCAACCGGATGATCAGGAAGATGGCGGCGCAGAGGAACCGGAAAATCAGCAGCAGGAACAGCCGCCAGAAACCGAAGCGGATCCGCCAGCAGAATCAGATGATGATGAATCACCGGAACCGGAAGAGCAAGAGCCGGATCTCAGTGAAATCATGGATCAGATTGATGCCATCGGCCGGACCTTTATCGTCAGGAACCTGAACATCAAAGCCATCGACCGAAAGAAACGAAAGGGCGACGGTAAACGGATCAAAACCAAAACTGATGCCAAAAAAGGGCAGTACATCAAAAGCATGATCCCGCAGCATAAAATCAACGACCTGGCCTTTGATGCGACCCTACGGGCCGCTGCGCCTTTTCAGAGCGTCCGCGAGAAAAACGGCCTGGCGGTGTCGATCCGATCAGAAGACATCCGCGAAAAGCTCAGGGAAAAACGGACCGGCAGCACCATCGTTTTTGTGGTCGATGCCAGCGGTTCCATGGGCGCCAAAAAACGGATGGAAACGGTCAAGGGCGCAGTCGTCTCGCTGCTCACCGATGCCTACCAGAAACGCGATCGGGTCGGTCTGATTTCATTTCGCAAAAAGGAAGCGGAAGTGCTGCTCAACATCACCCGGAGCGTCGATATGGCCCAGAAATGCCTCAGAGATTTGCCGACCGGCGGCAAAACACCGCTGGCGGCCGGGCTGTTGAAAGGGTATGAAGTGATCAAAAATGAACAGCGGAAAAATGAGGACCTGTTGCCGATTCTGGTGCTGGTTTCAGACGGTCGCACCAATGCCGCCCTGATGGATGGCGATCCGTTTTCGGAAGCGAAGGAGATCGGCCAAAGAATCAGCGCCGCGGGCATCCAGACCATCGTGGTGGATACCGAGGTCGACTTCATCAAACTGGGTCTGGCCAAAGAACTGGCGGCCTGCATGAATGCCCGTTATTATCGGATTGAAGATCTGGCCGCCGATGTGCTGGCGGATGCGGTGCGTGATTTATCAAATGCATCATCATTTTAGGAGGGCATTGTGGAAAGAAATATCAACACCGATGGCATTTTTCATCCAGACAGTGAAGCCGTGTTTGCGTCGCTAAACGCCTATGCGAAGTGGTACAGCAAGAAACCGGCTTGCACGCGCCGGGTGGGACTGCTCACCCATTACCAGAACTGGAAAAAGAAAAATCTGGCCGTCGAAAAAGCCCTGATCAGGGAACTGGAGGCCCAGGGGATCGGCGTTATCCCAGTATTTAGCAATATGACGACCGATCAGGAAGCCGGCGGCCGGGATTTTGGCATGATCATCAGGGATTATTTTTCGGCCGGAAAAAAGCTTGCCATTGACGGGCTGATCAATCTTCAGTCACTGGGTGCGACCGGCAACAATCAGCCCGGGGATCTGTTTTCTCAAAGTGTCGATACCTTCAAAGCGATGAATATCCCGGTTTTCAAGCCGATAATCAGTCGCCTGCAGGATGAAGCGCAATGGCGGGGTAACAGCGCGGGGCTTTCCACTGAAATGTCCTGGTCCTTCACTAACAATGAGATGATGGGAATGATTGAACCGGTCATCATCGGTGCGCGCAGCGATCCCGAAGATATGGTTAAAGCAGAGCCGATTCCTGAACGCATCAGTCGCCTGGTTGGCAGAATCAGGAAGCGGCTGATGCTGGCAGCGACGGACAACAAGGACAAAAAAATCGTGCTGATGCTGCATTGTTCACCCTGTGCCGGCGTCGAGGCGACGCTGGGCGTGGGGGTCGGCCTAGACGTATTTGAAAGTGTGGCCCGGATGCTGAAAAGCCTGAAAAATGAAGGCTACACGGTTGAGAATCCGCCGGCGGATGGACCGGCGCTAAAAAAAATGATGCTGGATAAAAAGGCTTATCAGGATTTTCGCTGGACAACAGTGGAAAATATCGTGGCAGCGGGCGGCGACATTTACCGGATGCCCATGGAAGGGGACGGCGGCTATCTCCAATTTTATGACGCGCTCGATCCGATGCTCAGAGAGCAGATGGAAAACGCCTGGGGACTGCCGCCGGGAGAGGGCATGGTCTTGGAAAATGAACTGATCATCACCGGACTGAATTTCGGCAATATCTGGGTGATGCTCCAGCCCAAAAGAGGCTGTTATGGTCCTAAATGCACCGGCGAGGTCTGCAAAATCCTGCATGATCCATCCTGCCCGCCGCCGCATCAGTATCTGGCAACTTACCGTTATATTGATGCGGTCATTAATGCTCATGCCATCGTGCATGTCGGTACCGGCGGCAGTCTGGAACACCTGCCGGGAAAAATAAACGCCTTGTCCGGTTTCTGCTGGCCGGATGTGGTGATCGGCAATCTGCCGAATTTCTACTGCTACAATGCCAGCATCGGCGTCGAGGGAATGGGCCCCAAAAGGAGGAATTACGCCACCATTCTGGATTATCTGCCTAGTTGTATCGGAACGGATTATCAACGTGTGCGGCTGATTAAAAGGCTGGCAACCTATCTGGCAGCCGTGGACGCCCGGAGCAATCAGGCGGTTATGTTAAGAAACGGCATTGAAAAAGAAATTACGGCAATACCGGTATATTTGCAAATAGTTGCAAAAGAAGCGGATTTTGATACCGGTATTCGTGAACTCAAAAACCGGCTGACTCAGTCGATCAGCCAGTCGTGGGAACAGGAGCTGCACATTTTTGGTCAGCTTCCGGATTTGAAGAATCAGATTTCCTATATCAGAGAATCCCTTGATGGCTCCAGTCTGACGGCATCGCTGCTGAAAAAAGACTATGCCGACGAGGATGCGTATCATGCGGCGATGCTGTCGCTGATCGCCCGGGTGCTGGAGGAAAATCAGGACGAAGGCTTCGAATCAGAAGCCCTGTATGGTATGGAAGCGGCGGTTCTAGTCAATGAAATTGAAGCAGTGCAGCAAAGTCTGCGGTCGGCAGAAAACGAAATGAAGAGTCTGGTCAAGGCTTTAAATGGCGATTATATCGAGCCGGGACTGGCGGGCAACCCCCGGGACGGCCTCGAGCGCGTGATGCCAACCGGTCGCAACTTTTTTCTGCTGGATACACAGAAAATTCCGACGCGGGAATCCTATGCTGTCGGCACTGAGATGGCAAATCAGCTGATTGATCATTACCGACAGGAAGAAGGCAAGCTTCCGGAAAAAGTGGTCGTCAATATGACATCCACGGATATCTCTATGACCAGCGGCGAACAGCTGGCACAGATTCTGTCACTGCTGGGCGTCCGTCCGGTCTGGAATGACTCCGGGATTGTCATGGATATTGAAGCGATTCCGCCGGCAGTGCTGAAACGCCCCCGGATCGATGTGGTAGTGCGGATTTCCGGTGTGCTCCGGGATGCCTACCCGGATATCATTGCGATGATGGATCAGGCGGTTCAAATGACAGCGGCACTGGTTGAACCCTGCGAACAGAATTTTGTCCGGAAGAATACGCTGAAGATAATCGATGCGATCAGCATCAATGAAGATCTAACGGATTCGGAAGCGTTCCGGCGTTCGACGATTCGCATTTTTGGGGATAAACCGGGAGCATACGGGTCCGGTGTTGACCTGGCCCTGAAGGCCAGCGCCTGGGAATCGGAAGCAGAACTGGCGAAGATCTTTACGATGTTTTCCGGCTATGCCTACGGCGAAGGCCTGAATGGCGCTGAATACAAGAAAGAATTTGTGGAAAATATCCGCTCGTCGGAGGTGGCTTTCGAAACATCCAGCGATAACCGCTTCAATATCCTGTCATCCAGTTTTTCCGCGACCGTTTTTGGCGGCTTCAGGATGGTCAAAAACCAGCTGACGGATGATGAATTGAAACAGTATCATGGAAATTCTAATCATAAAAAGAAGGTGGTGGTATCAAAAACTGCAGATGAAATAAAACGAATTATGACTCAGACCTTTTTCAATCCGCTATGGAATGCTTCGGTCATGAAAAAGGGTTATACCGGGGCCGCGGAATTGATGCGCAAAATGCAAACTCTTTTCGAATGGAAATGCGTAACCGAAAATATTGCCGATACTGCCATTGATCAAGTGGTTGAAACCTATCTCGGTGATGAGGAAATGATCAGATGGTTCAAAGACAACAATGCCTTTGCCATCGAAGAAATAACGCGACGTTTTCTGGAGCTGCAGAGCCGTAAACGATGGAATCCCGGTGAAGAGGCGTTAAAAGTACTTCAGAAAAGCTATATGGAGATTGAGGGAGACATGGAAGAAATGATGGAAAAGTCGGAAGGCGACTACCAGGGTGGAAGCATCGAAATTGTCCGTCATCAGGACGTGGCAGCCTGGAACGCGTCGATCCAGGAACTGGATTGTTTGTTTAAAAAATAACAGAAAGAGAGAAAAGCAATGAAGAAAAAGGCGATTTTAGTTCTGACAATTGTATTGTCAGCCGTGTTTGTATTGGCGGGATGCACCAGCCAGGCGGGTTCCGGCGGGAAAAAGGGTGAGCTGGAGGCGCTTTATGCCAAGAATTTCAGCATCGAATATCTGGATGACGGCGTCATTCTGGTAGTGGATGGAAAAGACAGACAGACGCTGCTCGTTCCGGATGGCGCCAAAACCCCGACCGGTTATGACGACGCACAGGTGATTAATGGTAAACCGGAGAAGCTGTTCATCGGTTCGACGACCCACAGCTCATATCTGCGCGCTTTGGGCGATGATACCTTTGACAAAGTGGTTGGCGTATCGACATATGATGTCGGAAAAGGTCAAATCGAACAGATTGATTCGCGAATGGCGGCCGGAAAAATCAAATTCATGGGTAAAAACAGTGCCCTGGATTATGAAGCCCTGGTGAGTGCCGGCGTCGATCTGGCATTTATTTCATACACCGATTATGACACGGTTGGGCCAAAACTTCAGGAATTGGGAATCCCGTTCATTGTCGACTCGTCCGGTCTGGAAACAACCGTGCTGGGCAGAATGGAATACACCAAACTGTTTGCGGCTTTCCTGGGCAAAGAAACGGAAGCCAATACCCAGATCGACAATGCCGCAAAACATCTCGAAGAAATTAAAAAATCCGTTGCCGGACTGGAAAAACCGCCAGTGGTTGGGGGCTACATCTATGATGGGCAGGTCCTCGTGCGAGGCGGTGGTTCATATATGGCTGATATCTATAACATTGTTGGAGCCGATTACGTCTATAAAGATTTTGAAACGTCCGATCCGGGCAATTCCTATGTGACCTATGAAGATTTTTACGCCAGGGGAACGACGGCCAAGTATTTTTTCTATGAACCAATGGGTAAGAAGGTCTTTGCGAATACCGGTGAAATCTTTGAATCGGCTTCGCTTGTTGCCGAGCTGCCCGCGGTGACTGCCGGAAACGTATGGGCTTTTCAGCCAAACTGGTTCCAGTCAGTCGACAAGCTCGATGACATCGTCGCCGATTATGCCGCGATCGTCCATCCGGATGCATTCAAGGATCACCAGATCACCTACATGTACAAGGTGCCAGTTCAATAATGAAATAGGCGTTTGCGAAATAACCGGCAGCGAAGCTGCCGGTTTTCGCAATCAATTTGGGAATGGGTAGGCGGACAGTGTGAAAATGTATTTTCAGTAGGTTGTTGCTAAACTCGCACCGACCAATTATTAATCTGTTGTGGTGCTGCAGATTCGGACACTCTTCGAGATGTCCGCTCAGAGGCACACAACATGATGTAACAATTGTCGGTACTTTGTTTGCTTTTTACCTCAAGTTCGTATTAGCGAACTGTCCGCCTTACAGTGTAAAAATTGGAGGAATAATAATGACCATGAAATTGGCGTTTTGCAGTGCAAATGGAACGGAACTGGCGATCCTGAGCAAAGCGATAAAACTTACCAGAACAGAATATGAAATCGATGTTTATGCCAGGAAAAATAAAGAATTCGATGATCCGGAGGTGCTGGATGAATTTATCGGATTTGCCCAAAATTCGGATTTCCTGATTATCTGTCTGCATGGCGGAAAAAACAATAGCATCGGATTTGACAGGATTGTCGCCGCTATGCCGGCGTCAGTCAAGATCTATGTTCATTATACCAATCCGATCGATGCGTTGGTTTCAGCCGAGTATTCAACCGTTGACAAAAGTGATTATGTGAAGCTGAACCGGTATCTGACGTATAGCGGCTGCGAAAACTACCATCAGGCGCTGCTGTATCTGCTGACGCGGTCAGACAAAATTTCCGGCGCGTATCAGGAGCCAGCACCTCTGCCATGGGAAGGAATCTATCATCCCGACTTTGAAACGCTTCCGACGCTGACCGAATATTTGAATGAGAAATTCGAAAAGGGCAGGTTGTCAGTCGGCATCTGGTTTCACCGTGAGCACTGGACAAATGCTGATACGAAATATGTGGACGCCTTCATCAGGGAATTTGAAAGCAGAGGGATCAATGTCATCCCGGTGTTTCGCAAAACGCGTTGCGAAGAGGATCTCGGCAATATGGGACTGGCAGAAATTCTGACGCATTATTTTAAAAATGAGGAAAAACCCATTGTCGATGTGATAGTAAATCTGATGAGTTTTTCGGCTTCAATGATGAGCTATAAAAGCAATGTAAGAAATCAGTCTCTTGATGCTGTGCTGGCAGATTTTGGCGTGCCGGTTTTAAAAGCGATGGTTGCCTTTGCCGACCGAGAATCCTGGCAAGCTTCGACCCAGGGGCTTTCGCCGGTGGATGTGATAGCAAACGCCGCTTTGCCGGAGATGGATGGCAATATCATCACGCTGGCTGGCGCTTTTACCGATTCAAGTACCCGCGATCCATTGACCGGCGCCAGGATTGTCGTTCATCAACCGGATGGGGACGGCATCCGACACATTGTCGACATTGCTGAGAACTGGGCGAAACTGAAGCATCTGAAAAACAAAGACAAGAAGGTCGCCATCCTGTTTCACAACTACCCGCCGCGCAATGACACCATCGGCAGCGCCTTCGGGCTGGATTCAAAAGACAGTGTCTTCAATATTCTGAATCTCCTGAAGGAAAATGGCTATTATCTAGAGACGATGCCCGAAAACGGCACGGCGATTATCGACGAACTGCTGTCGAAAACGACCAACGACTTAAGATGGGCGGCGCCCGAGCAGATGGTAGAAAAAGCAGTTGACACGATTCCAAAGCCCGCTTATGAGGCGTGGTTTGGAGAGCTGTCTCAAAAAGTACAGGATGAAATGACCGAATTCTGGGATCAGCCGCCCGGTGAATTTTTCTGCCATCAGGGCAAGCTGGCGGTACCGGGAATCATCAACGGGAATATTTTTATCGGCATGCAGCCGCCGCGGGGCAACACCCTCAATCCGGAAAGTGTCTATCACAGCCCGGATCTGCCGATGCCCCACAATTACTATGCCTATTACGAATGGATCCGTGAGGTGTTCAAAGCCGATGCCATCATTCATGTCGGCATGCACGGCTCACTCGAATGGCTGCCGGGAAAAGCGCTGGGACTGTCCGAGTCCTGCTATCCACGCATCGCCATCGAAGATCTGCCACACCTGTATATTTATATCATCAACAACCCGGGCGAAGGCACCCAGGCGAAACGGCGCAGCAACTGCTGTATCATCGACCATATGATACCTGTGATGGCGCGGGCCGAACTCTACGATGAAACAGCGGCGCTGGAAACCCAGCTTCAGGACTATTACAAATGCAAGGCGATGGATCCCGGCAAGCTCGGTTATCTGCAGAAAATCATCTGGGAAAAGGTGCTGGAGATAAATCTGCACCGGGACCTCAATCGGGATGATGCTCAGCCTGCGGATTTCGACGAATTTCTGGAGCAGTTGCACGATTATCTGAGTGAGCTGAAAGAAACGCAGATTAAAACGGGACTGCATACGCTGGGAGAAGCACCGATTGGCGAAAAACGTATCGAACTGCTGGCGGCAATGACCCAGTTGCCCAATGGCGAAACGCCGTCGCTGCGACAGTCCATCGCCAGTTTTGATGGTTATAACCTGGATGAACTGCTTGACAACCGGGGGAAACTTAACAATAATGGAAAGACAAATGCCGATGTGCTGGAAGATATTTATGCAAAATCCATCGCGTTTCTCGAAGTTTTAGCCAAAACGGATTTTGCGAAAAAGCAGATTGATACAGTCTGTAATCAGGTTTTTGGCTGCGTTGATTCAGAAATCCAAAAGGTGGCAATTTATATCTGCACCTTTCTGGTTCCCCGTCTTGCTGACTGCCAGAATGAACTGACCGCGATCACCGACGGTCTGGACGGTAAGTTCATCAAACCGGGACCGACTGGGAGTCCAAGCCGGGGGATGGCGCATATTCTGCCGACCGGCAGAAATTTCTATTCAATCGACCCGCAGACCGTACCTTCGCCAACCGCCTGGGAAGCCGGCAAACGTCTGGCTGATGACATGCTTGAAAAGTACCAAAAAGAGCAGGGACAGTATCCGGAGAATGTGGGAATGGTGGTCTTCGGCACCTCAACCATGCGCACCGGCGGCGAAGATGAAGCGGAGATCCTCTATCTGCTGGGAGTCCGACCCATCTGGCAGAAACAGAATGCCTATGTCAGGGAACTGGAAGTGATTCCGCTTGATGAGCTGGGCCGGCCGCGAATCGATGTGACGACGCGCATCAGCGGTCTGTTCCGGGATACTTTCCCGAATCTCGTCGATTTGCTGGATCGGGCGGTGCTGGCCGTCGCCGATCTGGATGAACCGGAAGAGATGAACTTTGTCGCGAAGCATGTCCGAAAAGACATCGAGGAAATGCTGGAAAAAGGTATCGATTACGACCGTGCCCGAGAGGAAAGCAGCTACCGGATATTCGGGTGCAAACCCGGTGCCTACGGGGCCGGTGTCTGCAACATCATCGATACGAAACAATGGAACACCGTCGATGATCTGGCCCAGATTTATCTGACCTGGGGCGGCTATGCCTACAGCAGAAAAACTTACGGAAAGCAATTACCGGAACTGTTCAAAAAAAGGCTGTCGGTGATGGACGCCGCGGTCATGAATCTGGATTCGCGTGAGTTTGAAATGATCGACAGTGATGATTTCTATTCTTTTCATGGCGGGATGATTGCCTCGGTGCGCGCATTCAAGGGAGAAGACCCGCTGGGGTTAGTCGGTGACAGCAGCAATCCGGAACGGATCAAAACCAGAACCGTCAGCGAGGGAACGCGCTTTGAACTGCGTTCCCGGGTTTTCAATCCGAAATGGATCGCGAGCATGAAGGAGCATGGCTATAAAGGCGCCGGCGATATTTCCCAGATTGTGGATCATATTTTCGGCTGGGACGTGACCGCCCAGGTGATGGATGATCAGCTTTACGAGGAACTGGCGAAAAAATTTGCCCTCGATCCGGAATTTTCAGACTGGCTCAGGGATGTCAATCCGTGGGCCCTCCAGAACATATCCGAACGGCTGCTGGAAGCGGTTCAGCGGAAGATGTGGGATGCCGACGACAAAATGGTCGCAGAACTCAGAAAAATATACCTTGAAATGGAAGGAGCGGCAGAAGAGTGCTGAGAAATGAAACGGCGAATGCGACCCTGAAAAATATGGTGGTCGAACAATGGGACCATTATGCCCCCAAATATACCACCAGAGTAGGTTATCATCTTTCATCGGATTTAAAGGAAGCCTGGAAAAAGGAATTATCCCGGGCGACAGACAATCGCCATAATTTAAAAGTGCTGGATGTGGGAACGGGTCCGGGTTTTATTGCCATGCTTTTTGAAGAATTAGGACAGGATTGCATCGGTGTCGATTTTTCCGAAGAAATGATCAAAGCCGCCCGTAAAGAGAGTAAAAAAAACCATTCCAGTTGTTCTTTTATCCAGGCTGACGCAGAAGCGCTTCCCTTTGACGATGAAAGTTTTGATGTCGTGACCAATCGTCATGTCATCTGGACCTTGACCGATCCTCAAAAAGCGATGATCGAGTGGGTACGGGTTTTAAAACCCGGAGGCCGGTTGATCATCTTTGAAGGGGATTGGGTTGAAGGCCAGATCAAGGGCATCGACCGAATCAGAAAGCAGATCGGCACAAAGATCAACAATCGGCATAAATCCAAACAAGATAGCAAGGATCGGACAAAAACAGGTAAATTCGATGAGATCAAACAAAAATTACCGTTGCGCCGGGTCACAAAAGAAAAGGTGGTCCGGTTAATGAAGAATGTGGATATCCGGTCGGTGCATAATCAGGACATCGGAAATCTGATCAGGGCGGAAATAAAAGCCCGGCCGTTGGGTTATAAACTGACCTATAACAGGAATCGCTTTATGGTGGTGGGGGAAAAGTCAGACAGTCCAAAAGAAAGCAGGAAGGGGGGCTGCCATGGCAAATGAAAGCGTACTGATCGTTTTATGGACGACCAGCCGGTGCAATCTGAACTGCCGATACTGTTATGCCGCTGCCAGCAAAAGAAAAGAAGATATGGCTTTTGAAACGGCCAAGGCGGCCTTGGATTATTTTGCCGACCGTAGAATAAAAGTTCAATTTGCCGGCGGGGAGCCCTTGCTGAATGTTGATCTGATCGGCCGGGTCGTTGGCTATGCAAAATCAGAGCATCTCGATGCCAGTTTTCAGATGCAGACCAATGGCACGCTGATCACGCCGGAGATCGCGGCCGGGATCAGAAAAATGAAAATTGTCGTTGGGGTAAGTCTGGACGGGACGCCGCAGATTAATGAGCGTTTAAGAGGCAAGACCCGCGAAGTGATTGTCGGTATCCAACTGTTGGGCCAGTTGGGAATCAAGACAAACATCAATGCGGTGGTGACGGCACAGAACGTGACTGAATTGCCGGAACTGGTTGACTTTGCTTTCTATCTGGGCAATGTTCCGGGCATCGGCCTGGACATACTGCGAGAAGCCGGAAATGCGAAAACGAACCCCGGCCTGGTCAGCCCGGCGTCACCAGCACAATTGGCGGCAGCGTTGAAAGCAATGCAGAAAAAATCGGCGGAGCTGTTCAAACTTTCGGGCAGGCGGATCCGGCTGCGGGAGATTGAAGAAGCCAGAAAGCGCCTGTCCTGTTCATCCTGCTCCGGCGATTACTGCTATGCTTCCGGCGGGCGGTCATTCGTTGTCCTGCCCAACGGCGCGGTTTATCCCTGCGGTTCCCTGATTGACCGGCCGGATTATTTTATGGGAAATGTCAAAGCGGGGAAAATAAAACCCATCGCATTACCAAAAATCGTGCCGGATTACTGCAATGACTGTACTTATTTTTCGGTCTGTTCCAGAGGCTGTCCGTCACGGATGATGGTCAACCATGCAGAGCAGGGCGAGCGATCGCTGGACTGTGTTTTGAAGAAAACGGCGTTTGAAATCGTCACAGGAAACGGCTGAAAAAGAATCACTTAAAAAATCAACTGTAATCTGGCAGCCGAATGTGGTATACTGACGACATACAGATATGTACGTAAGAGTTGAGGTGGAAGATGAAAGATAAGCTGGTTGAACTCATTGCTGATTTAAAGTTGGATGAAGCCGAGGCCTATGCGGATGAACTGATTCGCGGTGGCATCGATTACGCAATTCTCTTCGAAAAGGTCATGGCTGGGCTGGAAGAAATTGGCCGAAAGTATGAAAATGAAGAATGTTTTATCGCCGATCTGATCGTCTCCGGGATGATGGCCAAGAATATTTTTGCGGCCGCCAACCTATTCCAGGGCAATCAGGAACCGGCAAATGTGCTGGGAACCGTTGCGATGGGGACGATTTTTGATGATATCCACGATATCGGCAAGGATCTGATGATCGATGCGCTTGAAAATAAAGGAATCCGGGTCATTGACCTGGGGGTCGATGTCAAGGTCGAAACCTTTGTTGCAGCAGTCAAAGAGCATGATCCCGACATCATTGCGGTCAGTTGCGTGATGATCAGTTCAATTTCTTATGTCAAGGAACTGGGCAGTGCGCTGGAAAAAGAAAAACTGCTCAAAAACCGCCGTTTCATTCTGGGCGGCGCCAGTGTGGATAATGACTATGTTAGAATTCCCCAAATTGATTTTATGTCAAATAATTTTTATGAAGGCGTCAATTACTGCAAGGCATTTCTTCAGGAAAAATATAAAGAAAGCAGTGAAGTGAATGAGTGACGTTTTATACCTGGCCATCGTGGCCAGTCTGAAGGAAAAAATCATCAAAGGTCAGCTCAAGCCGGGTGATATGCTGAACTCGGAAAGCGCGCTGATGAAGGAGTATGAAGCGGGACGGATGACGATCCGCAAAAGTCTGTCGCTGCTGTCCAATGAAGGCTATGTCTATTCCGTGCCGGGAAAAGGAAATTTTGTCTGCAAACCAGAGGTGGATATTTTCCAGTTCAAATTCAATAAATACGATGGCCTGAACACCCATATCGATCGGGTCAAACTGCTGTCGGTAAAAGTGAAATTGCCAACCAGGCAGATTGACAGGATCTTAAATTTAAATGAGAATCAGAAGGCGGTGGAAGCGACCCGGATTCTGTGTTCGGATGACAGGGAAATCGCGATGGAAATCATCTACCTGCCCTATATACCCAACCAGCCGGTGATCGAGGATATGCTGAAATTTGCGAATTATCTGAAACCGCTTGAAGAAAAGCTGGCTTTTGTGCTGGATAAAACGATCACGATTTCGGTGACGCTGCCGACCGCAGAAATGAGCGACCGCCTGAATCTGGATCAGCAGGAACCGATTTTTGAAATAACGGAAATCATTAAAAATGAGGCGACCGACGAGGTGCTGCAGGTTGCCTGGTTCTACGTCAGCCCGAAATATTTGACGATCAAAGCATCGACACCAAAAGGTTCTGAAGATAAACGCATATTCTAAGATCAAGTGAAAATTTCAACTTGATCTTTTTTTATTGAAGCCATTGACAAAACGTTTTCATAGGTATATATTATATCCATACATACTTGTACGTATATGATGACAGGAGAAAATAGATGAACAATCCAAAGTTAATACTTTTCACGGGATTTCTGGGATCAGGTAAAACATCATTGCTTTTGAAAATAGCCAAGGAATTGTCGCAGCAACAGAAACGTTGTGCAATCATCGTCAATGAGGTTGGCGAAATTGGCATTGATAATCTGCAGATGAAGAAAATGGGCTATGATGTCTGGGAAATATTCGGCGGCTGTATTTGCTGCACATTGGCGATTAGCTTAGACGATACCATGCATCAACTGCTGGAACAATATGAAACCGAGTACATTCTGATAGAGCCTTCGGGAGCGGCTGACCCGTCTGCTCTGTATCCAACCCTGGCCCGTTGCGGGTTCACACCCGAAAAGATCAAAAATGTAATGATCATGGATCCGACCCGCGTGGAAATGCTGGTTGAGGTGCTGGAACCCTACCTGGAAGCAGCCATTCCGCTGGCGGATCTGGCGGTGATCAATAAAATTGATGTGGCGACTGCAGCGGAAATTGAGCAATCCGAACAGGTAATCAGGCAGTACAACCCGGGCGTTTCAATTGCCCCAATCAATGTGAATGAACTGACGGAGAATCAGTTACAGGAGTTGCTCAAATAGATACGAACGGAGAAAAAACAATGTATCAGAATGTATTTCAAACCCTGGCAATCGAGACAAAACTGATTTCGCGACAAGCATTGCAGAATGAAAAGTGGCAGGAAATCGGTTGCTTTTTTATTCAGAATTATGTGGAGCAATTAAGCAAAGCAGAAAATATAACCATTGGTCATATCAAGGGGCTGATTGAACTGGATGAGGGAAATTTCATCAAATTCAGCAGCGTTGCCGCTGACCGGCCGGTAAACGTTGAAATCCTTAATTCACAAGGCAATAGCCAGGAAGGGCGGTTGACCTTTAATGCCATCGTTGCTAATATTTTAAAGGAAACCAATCTCACCTGCTTTCATATGGCCCTGGAAAGAACCTGCAGTGTCTACGGGCTGATGACCGATTATAAAGAGACAATTCACGATGATGGAGAATTGGCGGAGTCAGAAGAACAGCCCTGTCCGGTCTGTCATGATCACCATCAGCATGATGAAACCTGTGGGCATCATCACTAAACGGTAATCACCGATGAAATCATCGGTATTATAAAGTAACTAAATTAAATTTGGAGGTATAATGCATGGTTGAAACAAAAAAAGAGACTCCTTAAAATTCCACAGGTACAGGCATTGCGGGCCATAACGTACACGGGAAGCGCTAAAAGGAGTTCTCATCGCTATAATAATAACACAAATCCGAATGGATAATAAAGTTATTTTTCCGTAAACCGGATTAATTTTATATATTCTTTAATAGCTGATGAGTTCTCCTCTGAAAATGTGTGGTTCAAATAAAAAAAAATCAATCAAAACAAAGACATGGAGGATAAAAAAATGGCGAAAATCAGTGAATTGCTGGCGAATCTGGAAATGGATGAGCTGATGGAAGTGGTACAGAAAGAACTGGATAACGGGACGGATCCGGTTGAGATTCTTAAAGAAGGCGAAGCCGGGATGGTAAAAGTCGGGGAAATGTTCAGCAGCGGCGAGTATTTCGTATCCGATCTGATGATGTCCGGGGAAATGTTCAAAGAAATGGGCGAAATGCTGGAACCCCATCTGGCCGGAAAAACTGGGGATGTTCTGGGAAAGGTCGTACTGGGAACCGTTGAAGGGGATATCCACGATATCGGTAAAGATCTGGTCTATATCATGCTCAAATCCGGCGGTTTTGATGTCATCGATGTGGGAGTGGATGCCAAACCCGAAGTTTTTGTCAATGCCCTGAAAGAATCCGGCGCGCCGCTTTTGGCTTTGTCCTGCCTGCTGACCACCTGCTACGACTCGATCTTAAATACGGTTAAAGCGGTTGAAGCAGCCGGACTCAGAGATCAAGTCAAAATCGTTATTGGCGGCGGACCGACCGACGAATCAGTAGTCAGATACACCGGGGCCGATGCAGTTGGCGACGATGCCCAATCGGCAGTACGATTATGTAAGGAGATGATTTAATCATGACAAAGAGTTTATATGAACAACGCGTAGAGCTTTATAAAAAGACAATTGCTTTTGAAAATGGCAGATCTTCAACTGCCTATGCGGGACCGGCCACACCGGCAGCACATTATAATATGACGATTAAAGACTTCATGTTCGATACTAAAAAAGGATTTAAAGCCTATGTGGATTATGTGAAAGAACTTGATTCATTGGCATCCATCGATTGCATCAATGCACCATATCCAGGCAAATTTAACGTAGCACTTTCACTGATGTGGTTGTCACAAATAAAAGTTCCTGGCAGAGATCTTCCGGATGATTCTTTGTGGCAGGTACATGAAAAAGCTTTGATCGAGATTGAGGATTATGATTTTATCATCGAACATGGTTTCGCTGAGTTTCAGCAAAAATATTTACCCAAGGTGATTGGAGTCGATGAAATACAGGATTTCATGAATTACAGTATGACTGAAGGTCCGTTACAGGCTCAGATGCTCGTCGAAAATGGCTTACCTCAGGTCAATTCAATCGCCTTCACGCCGCCTTTTGAAGCCTTGTGCGGTGGACGTTCAATGACAAAGTTCTATATGGACTGCTATAAAAGGCTGGATAAAATTAAAGAAGCACAGGATGTCATGTTTCCAACAACGATCGAATCCACTTTGGAGACACTCAAGCAAACCCATGCAATCGGTGGCTGGGTTGGTGGCTGGCGAGGCGCTTCAGGGATGGTGTCACCAAAAATATGGGACAATCTCGTATGGCCATATATGAAAAAAGCAGCTGAAGCTTTTATTGACAACAGTTTCATCCCGATCATGCACCTTGATCAGAATTGGGATCGCGACATCGAACGATTCCTGGAACTGCCAAAACAGAAATTTGTTTTAAATACCGATGGCATGACCGATCTTAACCGAGCCCGAAAACTGCTGGGCGATCATGTCGCTTTTATGGGTGATGTGCCAGCGCCGATACTCTCAATGGGTACCGTAGCTGAAACCGAAGATTATGTCAAGAAACTCATCGATAATGTAGGCGCGAAAGGGTTGATTGTCACCTCTGGCTGCGATGCGCCGGCCAATGCAAAATTCGAAAACATGGTGGCCATGTACAAAACAGCAGTGGAATATAAGTAGGAAGAGCTATGATATTTATCGGAGAAAAAATAAATGGCACCCGGCAAGCCATCCAGGAAGCCATTATCAAGCGGGATGTGGACTTCATCAGAAAAACGGCCCTGGATCAGGCCAACGCCGGAGCCGACTATCTGGATGTGAACGCCGGCACCGATCCCTCCCGGGAAAAAGAGGATATGCTGTGGCTGCTGGAGATCGTACAGTCCGTCACTGATACCCCGATCTGCATCGACAGTTCGACCCCGGAAGTCATCCAGGCAGCCATTCATGTGGTTAAGGCAACGCCGATGATCAATTCGATCAACGGGGATCCACAGCGGCTGGAGAGTTTTATTCCCTTCATTAATGAAAGAGACTGCAACGTCATTGCCCTGGCTCTGGACGAATCCCAGTCCGGCATGCCGAAAACCGTTGAAGAACGGATGATGGTACTGGAACGGATCTTTAAGGCTACCCGGGCGGCTGGAATTGCTGATGACAAGGTCTATATCGACCCGCTGATCATGGCGGTTGCCACCGATCAGCAGGCCGGGCTGATTGCCTTTGCCTCCATCCGGGCGATTCGGGAAACCTATCCGGAGGCGCATATCACCGGCGGGCTCAGCAACATTTCCTTCGGGCTGCCCAACCGGGCCCTTGTTAATCGGACTTTTTTAACCCTGGCGGTGGAGGCCGGCATGGATTCGGCAGTTGTCAATCCCCAGAATGTGCCGCTGATTGAATCGCTGAAAGCGACTGAACTGCTGCTCGGCAGGGATCGGTTCTGCCGGAAGTACACCACTGCGGCCAAAATTGAGTTTGTCAAAAAATAAAAAAATCATCGCCCCTGATCAATCGCGATCAGGGGCGGTGTTGATTTAAGAATATTTGGTCGGTACGGGTTTTAGCTACACCTGTTGAAAACAGCGCTCAGTAATTATCGTCCCCATCGGAATCGTCCGCTTCGCGGTTGTCCCCAAGGGGCGTATAGGGATCGATATGAACGCTGACGCGGGTGTTTTTCAAGCGCTCGCATAATTCCTTCTTGAAACAGCCGACAATTTCATGGGCGTCTTTCACTGAAAGGGTGGGATCGACCGTGATATGAAAATCGATATGGCGG
This sequence comes from Acetobacterium fimetarium, assembly GCF_014284475.1. GTDB lineage: Bacteria > Bacillota > Clostridia > Eubacteriales > Eubacteriaceae > Acetobacterium > Acetobacterium fimetarium. The sequence continues at coordinate 39,050 of NZ_WJBC01000002.1, forward strand.
ATATTTCCGGATTTTCTGGTTTTGAGTTTGTGGTAATCCATCAGCTGGCTGGCGTAATCATTTTTGATTTTTTCAATCACGGCGCGGATTTCCTGTTCCTCTTCATCTGACAGCCGGATATCGATCAGATATTCCAGTGCGTTATAGCATAGTGCCCAGGCTTCCTTGACGATCAGCAGCGCCACTAATATTGCGACGATGGAGTCCAGCACGACGAAACCGGTCAGTTTGATCAGCAGGATGCCAACACCGACGCCTAAAGATGTGTACACGTCTGTTTTTAGATGGAGCGCATCTGCTTCAAGGGCCATCGAATCTTCCTCTTTAGCGACTTTATATAAAGTTCTTGAAACGAAATAATTGATCACCGCCGCAGTCGCCATGACGGCGATGGCAATCCAGGCCTGTTCAATTTCGGCCGGTTCCAATATTTTCTTGACGGCTTCAAAAACAATCATTCCGGCAGCAATGAAGATCAATAAGCCTTCCACGATGCCCGATATATTTTCAATTTTGCCATGACCATAGGGATGATCCCGGTCGGCCGGTTTTGACGATTTCTGGACCGCCATAAAGGCAATTAATGATGCGACGAGATCCATCGACGAATGGATGGCTTCCGAAATGATACTGACGGAACCGCTCAAGATACCGGCCATAACTTTCAGAATAATCAATACGGTATTTGAGCAAATTGACAATAAAGCAACTTTTGTTTTTCGATTTGAAATTTGCAAGAATATTTCCTCCTCAATAAAAAAATCCTGTGGAACATCAATTGTGATTGAAGTCCCACAGGATATCATCCTGCTGCCAGCGAAGGCCCAGCATACAGCTGTTAATACCATATGCCTGTGATTATATGTTTTTGAGAAGTTTAACACATTTTATTTTATCTGTCAAACAAATTTTAAATCCGCTTATTGACAATCATCAAACCCCGACGCGGGTCGTCAGGCCGAATTAACAGCGGTCACAACAGCATAAACGAAATAACATACTTGTTTAATTATTCATATTATAATACAATCTGAAGGGATAATAAATTGCCGGGCAATGACAACGTTTACGGAGAGCCCGTGAGATTTTAGAGGGTAACGTTAATAATGATAAAACGAACGAATATTAAAATAAACGTATAATTTATCGTAAATAATGGTATAATAATACAAAAAAGATTAATCTGATACAGAAGTTCTGATTGTTTAACTAGGGGGATATCATGGTACATAAAAAACTGCAGGCATGGATAGAGGAAGTGGCAACGATGTGTCAGCCGGATCAGATTTACTGGTGTGACGGATCACAAGAAGAGAATGACCGGTTGTTTCAGGAAATGGTTAATAAAGGACAGGCGATCCGCCTGAATCCTGAAAAACGTCCGGGATCGTATCTGTTCAGGAGTCACCCGTCGGATGTGGCGCGCGTTGAAGACCGGACGTTTATCGCTTCGGGAAAAAAAGAAGATGCCGGACCGACCAACAACTGGGTTGATCCCGTGGCACTGAAGAAAACGATGACAACGCTTTTTACCGGGTCGATGAAGGGGCGCACGATGTATGTGATTCCTTTTTCGATGGGTCCGATCGGATCGCCCATCTCCAAAATTGGGGTGGAGTTGACGGACAGTCCCTATGTGGTTGTGAACATGCGGATTATGACCCGGATCGGCACAGCGGTGCTGGAAACACTGGGAGCGGATGGTGAATTTGTGAAGTGTCTGCATTCGGTGGGGGTCCCGTTAAAGGACGGCGAAACAGATGCGGCATGGCCGTGTGCGCCGATTGAAGAGAAGTACATCAGCCATTTTCCCGATCAACGCACCATCTGGTCCTACGGCTCCGGCTACGGCGGCAATGCGCTGTTGGGTAAAAAATGTTTTGCGCTTCGCATCGCCTCCGTTCAGGCCCGAGATGAGGGCTGGATGGCGGAACACATGCTGATTTTAAGTATCACGGATCCGCAGGGCAACAAGAAATACGTGACCGGGGCTTTTCCGAGCGCGACCGGCAAGACTAATCTGGCGATGCACATTCCCAGCCTTCCCGGCTGGAAAGTCGAGACGGTCGGCGACGATATCGCCTGGATGAAATTCGGGGAAGATGGCCGGTTGCGCGCGATCAATCCGGAAGCCGGCTTTTTTGGCGTCGCGCCGGGGACTTCGCTGGAATCCAACTACAATGCGATGCGCAGCATCGAAAAGAATACCATCTTCACTAACGTGGCCTTGACCGACGACGGCGATGTCTGGTGGGAAGGCATCGGCTATGATGCGCCAGAACATCTGATTGACTGGAAAGGCAATGACTGGACCGCAGCGGATTCAAACGCGCTGGCCGCGCATCCCAATGCCCGGTTCACGGCACCGGCGGGGCAATGCCCGGTTATTGCTCCGGAATGGGAAGATCCGGCCGGCGTTCCTGTCGACGCGATTTTAGTCGGCGGTCGCCGCCCGAATACGATTCCTTTGATCCATGAAAGCTTTGACTGGGATCATGGCGTCTTTATGGGATCAACACTGAGCTCGGAAATAACCGCGGCGACGATTTCCAATGATATCGGGCAGGTGCGCTATGATCCCTTTGCGATGCTTCCCTTTATCGGCTATAACGTCTGTGACTATCTGCAGCACTGGATCGATATCGGGGCGCAACCGGAGGCTGACAAGCTGCCGAAGATATTCTATGTCAACTGGTTTCGCAAGGACGAAAGCGGAAAATGGCTGTGGCCTGGTTACGGTGATAATAGCCGGGTACTCAAATGGGTGATCGAGCGAGTCTCCGGCCAGGGCGCCGCGGTCAAGACGCCAATCGGATACATGCCGTCACCTGACGCCATCGATACGGATGGGCTTGATATCAGTGCCGCGGAGATGAAAGCACTGCTTTACGTTGACAAAAAACTTTGGTTGCAGAATGTTGACTTAATCAAAGCGTATTATGCCGGTTTTGGTGACCGTCTGCCCCAAAGTTTGCGCCTGCAACTCGAGGCGCTGGAACAAAGACTGACGGCATTGTAAAAATTTAAGATAAATTCTAGACTCAACTGGTATTCTAAGCAGATGTTTTGATAATCGCGAACCGGTTATCTTAACCGCAGCAATCAAAGCATGAAGTATTCAGGCACTTACGAAATGCATAAATCACAAACTGAAGTTGCTTTGATGTCGGTTTGCGCAATCAATTTGGTAACGTGTAGGCGAACAGTCGATAGACTGTCCGCCGTACAGTGTACGAATTGATTCGCGCAAATCGGCAGCGAAGCTCACGGCAGTATTGCAAAAACGCCTGATTGAATATTAGAAGAGGTGAAGAATGAAAAAGAAATTTTTAATGGGACTATTGGCGATCACCTTAGCGATGGCCATGATGTCGCCGGTACTGGCTGATTCAAAAAGCGCCTGCGTCGCCATCGGCGCCGATAATACCGAAGCGCAGTTGAAAACGGTCTATGGCTATTTCGGCATCAGCCGGGGAACGGTTGAAGAAACCGTTGTGACTAACGCCGATGAACGCGCCTATCTCGAAGGACAGGTTTCGCTTGATAAAATCGGCAGCCTGGCGCTGTCGAGCGTTTATGTGCAGGAGAAATCCAGCGGCGGCATCGATATCACAACAAAAAACATCGACTGGGTCACCGAAGCTATGTATAAAGCGGCGCTGACCACCGCCGGCATCACGAATGCCAAGGTGATTGTGGCGGCCTATACCCCGGTTTCCGGCACCGGCGCCCTGACGGGCATCTACAAAGCCTACGAAGCAGCGACGGGAACGACGCTTGATGAAGCCGCCAAAACAACCGCCGTCGATGAAGTGGTGGTCACCGGCGAACTGCAGGATGCGGTCGGCGACGATGCCGTCAATATCATCAACAGCCTAAAAAGCGAAATTGCCCAGACCAAGGGCATGAGTGACGACGAGATCCGGCAGCTGATTCAGGAAACGGCAACGAAATACGATACGACCCTGACGGATGCTCAGGTGGAAGAGATTCTGGGGCTGGTCAACCAGTTCAATGAACTGAATATGGATCCGGATACGTTCGTGAAACTACTTGAGGCAAGCCAGAAGACCGACGGTTTCATGGAACAGGTGCAGAGCTTTTTCCAGAATATCGGTGATTTTTTCAGCGCGCTGACTTCAGGATCCGGCAAGTAAGCCGCCGAACAAGCGCATGATGAACGCAATTTGATATGAAAGGCGTAATTAAAAATGGATCTGATAAAAGCATTTGATCTTCAGAAAGACGATGTGATCACCATTACCGGCGGTGGCGGGAAAACCTCGCTGATGTTTGCCATCGGCAAGGCATGCACTCGGGCAGGATGGAAACACCTGCTGACGACAACGGCCAAGATCTGCATTTCCGATGTCCCCGAAAAACAGTGCCTCATCGCAGACGACATCAACGCGGTGGTTCGTCAGGTGGAGAAAGAACCGCAGCAAGAGTGGATCGTCGGCAAAGAGTTGTTGGCCGGGCAGAAAATTTCCGGCTTTGCCGATGCCGAATTGCTGTTGCTGCGGGATGCGCTCGCCCCGATCGTGATTGTCAATGAGGGCGACGGCTCCAAAAGAAAGCCGTATAAATTTTACAATGAATATGAACCGATCATTCCGGACCTGACAACCAAAATTGTTCACGTGATCGGGGCCGAGGTTTTATTTCAAAAAATCGATAATGCAACATTTCACCGGTCGGAATTATTTGCCGGTGCAGAAACCGTCTTTGATGAGGCGGTTTTCAAAAAAAGCCTGGAACAGTTTGTCAAAAACAAGCTGGAGCCGCAATACGGCCAGCTTCCCAAAATTCTCTTGATCAACAAGGCGGATCAGGAGAATCGCGAGAAAGCCAGAATCATGGGGGAAATCGGCAAGCTGATTTTTGATCAGTGCTTTATCGCTTCGCTGAAAGAAGGCTGGCTGGAGCAGTGCTAGTCATTAAAAAAGGAGAATTACATGGACATAATCATCAACTTTATTAGCTTTATCTTGCATCTTGATGAATCATTATACGGCATCATCCAAACCTACGGGTTTTGGACCTACCTGATTTTATTCACGATTGTATTCTGCGAGACCGGATTGGTCGTGACCCCGTTTTTACCGGGGGATTCGTTAATCTTTGCTTCCGGCGCGTTGTCCGCGATGGGATCACTGAACGTGTGGGCATTTTTCATCACCTTTTTATTTGCCGCGGTAATTGGCGATACTGTCAACTACTCGATTGGAAAAGCGATCGGCAATAAAATTCTCGAAAAGGGAAAAAACAGATTTGTAAAGAAAGAGTACATCGTCAAGGCGCATAAATTCTATGAGAAGTATGGCTCGGCGACGATCGTCATCGGACGGTTTATTCCGATTATCCGGACCTTTGTGCCTTTTGTCGCCGGCATGGGCGAAATGCACTATACCAAGTTTATCATCTACAATATTCTGGGCGGATTATTATGGGTGAGTTTATTCCTCGGCGGCGGCTTCCTGTTTGGCAACATTCCGATCATCAAAGACAATTTTACCTTCGTTCTGATTGCGATCATTTTTATCTCAGTCCTTCCGGCGGTGATTGTTTATTTCAGGGAAAGAAAAAATGCGGATGCCGATGCGGATGCGTAGTTAATATTCAAAAATTTTAAGGCTGACAGGCGTATTGCCGGCCGCTTTTGCGGCAGTAATACGATTGTCAGCCTTTTTCGGTTTGAAATTTTAAAAATCACGCCAAGCAGATTTTATTTGCCTTCCCAGAATGCTTCCGCTTCGACTTCCATTTTTTCCAGCCGGGTATAATAATCGGGGAATTCATTTAAATGGGCCAACGCAATTTTTCCGGTAACAAAAGCGTCGTCGCCGGTTACATTGGTATGAGAATCACAGGTGCCGTGTTCAAGCTCAACGTCCATGCCCATTCGGAATTGTTCAATGTCGAATTTTTTCCAGTCGATGCCAAGCATTCTGCCGATTTCTTTGGCCTGTTCGGGGGTAAAACCTTTTTTTTCGGACATAAAAATCACCTCTTCTAAATTATTTTAAATTAGACGAATGGTTATTGTGATTTCGTCTTCTAATCGATTACATTATATGCAAAGCAGATATTTTTGTCAAACAATCTCCATCAAAAGTTGGTCAATAAATAAGAAAGCGGCCAATCTCCAAGCGATTGGCCGCGAATGTGAAGCGTTTTAAGTGGTTAAGCCCGCAGCAAAGCGGGAGGATGTCGATGCGGATGCGGCTAGATGGTTTCAAGCAACGGCAGTGCGGCTTCGAGGTCTTCTTCGACCGTGTTTTCAACCAGTTTTTCCAGCATGATCTGGGGATCCATTTCCAGAATGGTGCGATTGGAATTGTCGTTCAGGCAGATAACACCGGTGATCGCGGAAGTGATGTCGACCGGTTGGATGTCATTTTTATTGATTTCCAGGACGCTGACCAGTTTTTCAACCTGAATGGCGATCATTTCCTCGTCTGAAAGCTGCAGCATCAGCAGATGGGTGGCGTCGATACTCGGCTGGTCCTTGTCAAAAAGCGCCAGTGCATCAACGACGGCGTAATACTGTTTGTTGAATTCAACCGCGCCGCGGATGACACTGTTCGTCCCCGGAACCGAGATCATTTTACTGGCTTCCAGAACTTCAATGACATAAGACTGCTCCATTCCGTAAACCTGTCCATTGATGACAAAAGTAGCCAGTTTCTTCGATTCATCGGCCAACGAAAAGGCGAAATCGGATTGCTCAATCTCTTTGTATTCGGTCTTTTCGATGCGCATTTCTGAATAATCGGCCATTTTTTCAAAAACAAATGCGATCACATCATTATGGTAGCCATCCGAGTCTTTATATTCCCGATAACTGGACGAGCAGGCACAGCCGATGGAATAGTAGCAGTTTTCATAAACCCGGATTTCCGAGCGGGTATCGCCGTTGGGTACACTGAAGAGTTCATCCGGAAGATTGAGCTTTTCGCCAACGGCATAGGCATCACTGGTGGCGGCGATGATCCGTTTCTTGCGGTCGGTAAAGACGGCGAAGGCATCGTTGCCGCTGTTGAGCGATTCTTCCAGGATGGTTCTAAACTGGTATTCACTGTCGAAGACAATACCGATGCCGCCGACGGTTTTGTTGCTGTTGTTGAAATCAGTAATGGAAGCACCGTAAATATAGGTATGGCGATCATCGTACAGATCCGTTTTTTCGAACGGCGAGACGAAATATTTTTCCGGGCTGGCGTTCGCCAGAATATCACTGATAAAGGGCATCGTCAGGGTCTTGCCGATATCGTCGGCATGTTCCGGTTGGGAAACGGCGACGATGGTACCGGTTTTATCAAAAACAAACAGATTGGTGTAAACCGTATAGAGATCATTGATGTAGGTTAGAATATCGGTCAACTGTTTCTGTTTGGCCGAGTCGAGCTCGTCTTTGGCCAGAATCCGGCGGATGGTCGAATCCAGTGCCCACCAGCGACAGTCATTGGCGCGTTCATAGAGGTTGCGGTCCATGATGTCGACGCACAGGGAGGCCAGAAAGCTGGTATCAACCAGACTGGTGGAAACCACGGTGGAAAACAGGTTGGATACCGAATTCTGAAACAGGCTGCTGGTGTTGGTCCCGATGCGCCCGATGGCTCTTAAAATCGGCTTCAGCCGGGAATATTCGGCGTCGATGCTGTCATCCCGGGCGATGATCTGGCCGTTGTAGACGATCCGTTTGAGCGAGCCGTTGATCAGCTGCGTTTTATTGATGATGGCGTTGAGTTCAGTTGAAAAGGAATCAGCCTGGCGCAGCAGCCCGGTTGAAACGGTTGAATCGATGTCTTTCAGATTGCGGTTGTCGCGGAAGGCCAAGCCCAGCGGCAGCATCACATGGCCCTTCCAGCCCAGTCCGAAGTAGTTCTGATAGCCCTGGGTCGACAGGGTTTTGGCAATATAGTCGGAGCCGCGGTAGTAGACAACACCATTCTCGCCGGATTCAACCGGTTCAACGACGGTTCCGGTCGGCACATGGTTTTCGTCACTGCTGGCAATCACGGTATTCGCATCATCGATAATCGTAATGACAGAGCCGTCATAATCGTTGGTCAGTTTTTCAAAAATCTGCTTCATTTCGTTTTCAAAGCGGAAGCATAAACAGATTAGACCGATGGTCTGGGAGGTGCCTTCGCGACAGATCCGGCTGGAAAACACATGAGAATTCTTGTCGCCATACTGTAATTTGGAGTTCTTGAAATATTCAACAAAGCTCTGTTCGCCGTTCATGGTTTTGACGAGATTCGGTCCCTTGATTTTTTTACCGAGGATATTATTCTGTTCATCAAGATTGGCAAGAACGCGAAAATCCTGATCGAGGACGATGATGTCTTCGTATACGGAGTATTTTGCCACATATTCACGCATCCGCGCCAGAATCTGATTGCGGTCGCTTTCGGTGCGTTCATCATTTTCAACAAAACGGCGGATATCATCGTCGGTGGCCAAAAAACCGATATCGGCGGTTCGTTCAAAAAGGTTTCGAATCAGGATGTCGATGGCGACCTGCGTTTTTGAAACGATTTTCTGTTCCATTTTTTTCAGTTTTTCAGAGACAAGGGTGTCGATAAGCTCCTGTTGCAGATCACAAAAACCGTTTTGGATTTTGGTCATATTGGGAAGAACACTGATCGACTGAATGGGACAATTGATTTCGGACAACAGTTTAATATTGTCCCATTGATCATTCAGGTCAGAGATGCTTTTATTGCATTCCTGAACATCCGGCATGTAGCTGAGAAAGTCCTTTTGTTTATAAATTATCATGATCATTCTCCTGTGGATAATAAAAGATTATAAAAAAGATGCTTAGGGGTATAATTATACCACCTTAAGCATCTTTGCAATACCTAAAATTTACCATTTTTTTAATTGTTTTGCAAGTTTTTAGCAGAAAAAAACCGCGCGCCAAGAAATTATTGTCAATCAGGGGTGTTTAGTCCTGGTTTTACCGATGGGCCCGGTCTTTTTCAGGCAAACATCAGGCTTTCCAGAAAATCCAGATCTGCCTGGCCCGGCAGCACCGTACTTGAGAGTTTGGCATCAAAAACCATGATGTGCTTCTTTTGGGCATCAAATTTCGGCCAGATCACCTGTCCCTTATAGGGCTCTGTAAAATTGGGATCGCCGGATTTGATGAAGTTGATCCAGGACTGCTGCATCACCCATGACAAATTGCTGATTTTTGTGGCCCGGCGCTGGCCGATTCCGTTTCCGAAAACAAAAGGCAGTTCCATGCCGTGGGCGGTATTTAAACCGACAATTTTGAGAATCGCCGGGTCATAGTTGAAATTGTAAAAATAGGTGTCCAGGCCCATTTTGGCATATTCTTTGGCCGTCATTACCATCCCGATCAGAAAAGCCGAGTGGGTGTAAATCTCCCGCGTGCGTTCCAGCGGCGAATGATCGTGATCGACTTTAAAGTGGTTCATGACGTCAACAGCATGTTCCGGACCAAAAATATGATAACAGAGCATCTGATAAATACCCAAATTGGTATGGCCCTTGATAAATAAGGTCGATTCATCGGTGTTGTAACCAAGCAGGAGTTTTACCTTATTCACCTGCCCGTTTCGCAGCGCCGCCACCGGGTCTTGGGGCAGCACCACCCCGTCGAAAACCGGCCAGAAGCCAAAGGCATGGGGCACTGAAGACTGATCGGATTTTACCATCGACAGTGCCGCCAGCAGGTCGCCAGGAAGCGACCGCAGTTTCTCAAGGCCCTCTTTGGTGTCTGCGATGCCGTATAATTCACAGAAAAGATGGCCGTTTTCCAGTGTCTTTTCCAGATCGCCGCGGTTGAGCATGGCAAAGGCGGGAATCGAAAAAATCGAGCCGCTTTCCACAACCGCCTGATGAAAAAGTCCTTTCGCCAGCGGCGAGAACATCAGCGCCGTGACACTGTAGGCGCCGGCCGATTGGCCGCCGATGGTGACCTGGCCGGGATCGCCGCCGAAAGCCGCGATGTTTTCCTGAACCCAGTGCAGCGCCTGAATCTGATCGAGGATGCCGTAATTGCCGGTGGTTTCGGATTCTTCCAGCAGACCCCGGGTGGCCAGAAAGCCCAAAGCGCCCAAACGGTAATTGATGGTTACGACCACCACGCCGTCCTGCGCCATTCTCAATCCGTCATAAACCATTTCGGAACCGGAACCGGTCGCAAAGGCGCCGCCATGGATAAAAACATAAACCGGATAGCGCTCAGCCGTTGTCTGGGCCGGGGTCCAGACATTCAGAAACAGGCAGTCCTCGCTTTTTTCATCCATCTGGTAGGTGCCCGGGGCATCAATGGTAATGCCGCCCATCTGCAGCGAACTCGCGCCGTATTTGGTGCACTCCCGGACTTCCTGCCAGGGCGGCAACGGTTCCGGAGCCCGGAACCGCCGCCGGCCGACCGGCGGCATGGCATAGGGAATGCCCTTGAAGCAGGAAATTTCTTTGCGGAATTGTCCTTTGACCGGTCCGCAGGGCGGGTTGAGAATGGGCCATTTGGGCATTTCAGTTTCATCAGTATGTAAAAATGACATGCGGTTCTCCTTTTTTTGTTGGTTGTTTTATCGGCAGGTTGTTGCTAAAACCCGTACCGACCAATTGTTAATCTGTTGTGGTGCTGCAGAATCGGACACTCTTCGAGATGTCCGCTCTGAGGCACACAACATGATGTAATAATTGTCGGTACTCCGTTTATGTCTGATGCGTTTCACAGCGGCCTGATATTTAAGGCAATTGCCAAATTCAAAAGACTCGAACCATTATTGCTTTGATGTCGGTTTCGCAATCAATTTGGTAACGTGTAGGCGAACAGTCGATAGACTGTCCGCCGTACAGTGTACACATTGATTCGCGTAACCGGCAGCGAAGCTAACGGCACTTTTGTGATGGCTAAAGGTCCAGGCGGATCGGGCTTTGGGTGTAGTCTCTATGATAGTTATACCCATTTTCATAAAATAAATTATGCAAATCGGTGGCCCGGCAATCGTAGTACAGCAGTTCTCGCTGCCGATCGTTCAGCCGGTTTTCGTTCGTCTTGAGGTTGGTCAGAATCGGCAGCTCGCTGTGATCTTTGATGCGCTTCAGGATCTCCCGCCCGTTTTGGTTGAAGCCGAGCACCCGCAGGTAGGGCGTAAAATCATCGCTCTGAAAGGTCGCCAGGGTTTGTTTATTGAGTTCCAGAACCCGGTTGCCCAGAATCCGGCGCACCCGGGTATGGGGAATGCGTTTGGATACGATGGCATCGATCAGTTCAGCCAGCGTATCAGCGGTTTTGACGGCATCGCGGATTTTATGCTCCAGCCCTTCCGCTACATAGGGGGTGTTTTTCAGATGATCAACATCCCGGGACAGAATCAGCAGCCGCAGGGCATCGAGCAGGCGCTCATCGCCACCGACCCGATGCGTCTGCTTAACCGGCAGAAAGACATCATCGAGCGGGTAGGGAAGCTGGCGGTCCAGTTGCTTCAGGATCGCCGCCGCTGCCTCCGGTCGTTGCAGCGCGTCGATCAGGATGCTGCGGATTTTACTGGCGCTGAGATAGTCACAAGCCGACAGACTATGGTAACCGGCGCCCTGGCGTTTGACTGTCATCGGAACGATCGGACTTTGGGTCCGGTGCAGCGCCTTCAGGTACTCCACGGCCAGAATATTATTGGGCGCATGCAGCAGGGTACCGGATGCATCATCGCTTAACTGATTGACCGCCATCATTCTGGCTGTTGGAAAAGAGACGCCGGTGGCCAATTTTTTTTTCAGCAGCAGCTTAAATTCCGGCGACTCTTCGGCCAACAGTTGGGCCAGCTGGTTCAGCGGTTCCAGTTCGCCGCTTTCGGAACCGAAAGAAAGCACATCACAGACCGCCGTGGCATTTAAAATTTTGACCCCGCCGCCGGCAAAGGCTTCGGCGCTCTGACCGGCATAGGCGACCGGCAGCTCGCAGACGAGATCCACCCCGGCAGACAGCGCCAGCCGCGCGCGCTCCCATTTATTGAGGAGGGCAAAGTCACCCCGCTGGGTCATGCTGCCGCTCATCAGAACCATCACGGCATCACAGCCGCTTGCTTTTTTGGACGCACCAATCTGCCAGGCATGCCCCTTATGAAACGGATTGTATTCCGCAATGACACCAAGAATTTTCAAAGCGATCCTCCTATTGTTATAAATCAGGTCAGTGCCGTGAGCTTCGCTGCCGGCTTGCGCGAATCAATTTGTACACTGTACGGCGGACAGTCTATCGACTGTTCGCCTACACGTTACCAAATTGATTGCGGAAGCCGACATCAAAGCAACGCTGGTTCGATTCTTTTGAATTTCGCAATTGCTAGAAAAATCAGGCCCGGCAAAGCATATCAAGCACAAACGCAGTACCGACAATTGTTACATCATGTTGTCCGCATCAGAGCGGACATCTCGAAGAGTGTCCGATTCTGCAGCGGACAACCGATTAACAATTGGTCGGTACGGGTATTAACAACAACCCTCAATAAAAATTGTTAAAAAAATAGCATTATTTTTAGAAATTATAGAAATATGACAAAAAATGAATGGAAATATTGCGTTATAACTGTTATTATATAGAACGTATGATATGTAATCAATAAAAAACTAAAGGAGAGTAATAATAATGAATGTACTTGTTATTAACTGCGGTAGTTCTTCACTCAAATATCAGTTGCTTGATATGTCAAACGAAGAAGTTTTAGCTAAGGGTTTAGCCGAAAGAATTGGTATCGAAGGATCTGTATTGACTCACGAAGCACCAGGTCAGGACAAAGTAAAATTTGAACAGCCGATGCCAAGCCACAAAGATGCTTTAAACATTTTAATGAAAGCATTGGTCGATCCTAACCATGGGGTCATTAAATCTTTAGATGAGATTTCTGCAGTCGGACACCGAACGGTACACGGCGGCGAAGCCTTCACCGATTCTGTTATCATCGACGACAAAGTAATCGCGATCATGGAAGAAGTTTCCGAATTAGCACCACTGCACAATCCTGCCAACTTGATTGGGATCCGCGCCTGCAAAGAATTGCTGCCAACCGTGCCGATGGTTGCTGTATTCGATACCGCTTTCCATCAGACTATGCCAGCAGAAGCTTACATGTATCCACTTCCTTATGAATTGTATGAAAAATACAAGATCAGAAAATACGGCTTCCACGGCACCTCTCATAAATTTGTCAGCCTTGCTGCTGCTGATTTAATGGGCAAAAAAATCGAAAATCTGAAACTGGTTTCCTGTCATCTCGGAAACGGCGCCAGCCTTTGTGCTGTACTTAATGGAAAATCAGTTGATACGTCGATGGGACTGACACCACTGGCCGGTCTGGAAATGGGAACACGATGCGGCGATATCGATCCCGCCATCATTCCTTTCCTTGTCAACAAAGGTTATACTGTTGAAGAAATCGACAACATCATGAACAAAAAATCAGGTGTGCTTGGCGTTTCTGGCGTCAGCTCAGATTTCCGTGATGTCGAAAGTGCTGCTAACAAGGGCAATAAACGCGCAAAACTGGCCCTTGATATTTACCACTACCGCGTTGTCACCACTATCGGTGCTTATGTTGCAGCCATGAACGGCGTCGACGGCATTATCTTTACCGCTGGTCTGGGTGAAAACTCATCAACATCACGCCAGGCAATCTGTAATGGACTGAAATTCTTGGGCGTTTCCATCGATCCTGTTGCCAACAGCAAACGTGGCGAAGCAACAATCATTTCCAATGAAGAGTCAAAAACAACCGTTATGGTGATCCCAACCAATGAAGAACTGATGATTGCCAGAGACACACTTTCTTTAGTTAAATAATGTAAAGTATTTTACTTGACAAAACGGGCAATCGTCTATATAATGATGATTGCCCGTTTGGAGTGATAATATGAATTTTGAAATCAATAAGCTATTACAGGATGAAATAATCCCTTTTGAATTTGTTGCGAATAATACGGATTTTAATGAGATAGAGGGAGAAGTGGATGAAAATGGTGCGTTGATTCGTGGAACCATCGAGAAATTATCACGTGATACATTTCTTGTGCGTTTTACCATTGAGATGACCATGATCTATCCCTGTGCGCGTTGCCTAGAACCAACCCCGGTCGATTGTTGTTATGAATATTCTGACACAGTGATGGTTGATGACGGTGTGACTATACTGGAGCTTTTGCCCATCGTTGAAGAATGTGTTTATATCAATGAGCCTTTCCGCGTGCTATGTCATGAGGATTGTGCGGGTTTGTGTCCAAAATGTGGCGTTAATTTAAATCACGAGCAATGCGATTGCGACAAATCCGGTGATGTTGATCCCCGCTTTGAAGTATTGAAAAATTTATTGTAAGTGAAACGACTTTACTATTAGGAGGTGTAAGTGATGGCTGTACCAAAGAGAAAAACTTCTAAGGCTCGCAGAGACAAAAGAAGAACACATTACAAATTAACTATTCCAGGAATGAGTACTTGTCCGAAATGTGGCGAAATCAAATTACCACATCGCGTTTGCAAGTCTTGTGGAACATACAAGGACGTTAGTGTCATTAGTTTTGACGAATAAACAGAGTTTAGACTCTGTTTTTTTCTCTGTCTGGGATTGTTTTTCCGGCAGTGTTTGCTGAATAGATCTTTTCCGGGACGATAGACAGAAAAGGAGAGTGTTATTTTGAACATATTTTTGGATGCCATGGGCGGTGATCATGCGCCCCATGAAATCGTCAAGGGAGCCGTTGACGCCGTCAAAGAATATGACGTATCGTTGACCCTGGTGGGGCAAAGGTCGGTCATCGAAGAGGCGCTTTCGCAATACGACTACCCGAAAGACAAAATAAAAATTCTTCACGCCCAAACCGTGATTGAAAATACTGAAGAGCCGGCAATGGCGATTCGACACAAATCGGATTCGTCGCTGGTGGTGGCGCTGGAAGAAATGAAAACGCTGGAAAATGCCGTGCTGATTTCGGCTGGCAGCACCGGTGCTCTTTTAGCCGGTGGCCTGTTAAAGCTGGGACGCATCAAGGGAATCAAACGGCCGGCACTGGCGGCGACAATTCCCAAGAGCGATGGCGGCGTCTTTCTGCTGATCGATACCGGCGCCAATGCGGATTGCCGCCCCGAGTATCTGGAGCAGTTTGCCCAGTTGGGAAAAATTTATTCCGAAAATGTTTTAGGAAAAACAAATCCGGGCATTGGCCTGATCAATATTGGTGCGGAAGCAAAAAAAGGCAACAGCCTCGTCAAAGCAGCTTACGAGCTGCTGGCAGCTGGCGACTTTAACTTTTTGGGCAATGTTGAAGCACGCGATATTCCTGAGACAAAGGCCGATGTTTTGGTTTGCGATGGGTTTACCGGCAATATTGTCTTGAAGCTGACCGAAGGCATTGCGGCTTATATGATCAATGGCATCAAGACATCGATCATGAGCAGCACCAAAGGAAAAGTCGGCGGCATGCTGATTAAAGACAATTTAAAACAATTCAAAAAACAGTTCGATTATGCTGAGTATGGCGGCGCGCCGTTTTTAGGTGTCAAAGGCGGGATTATTAAAGCGCACGGCAGCAGCGATGCGTTTGCCATTAAAAACGCCATCCGCCAAAGCATTAAATTTGTAGAAAATGATGTTTTGAAAAAGATTACCGAAAATGCAAATAAAATGGAGGCGTAAATCATGGATGAACGATTTTTAAAAGTAACAGCCATTATTTCTGAACAACTTGATGTTGACATTGATAAAATTACTCTTGAAACGTCACTCATTGATGATCTGGAAGCAGATTCACTGGACATCGTTGAGCTGATTATGGCGTTTGAAGATGAATTTGGAACCAAAGTCGATGAAGATGCTCTGGAAGATATTCAGACAGTCGGCGATATACTGAATGCCATTTCATAAACAACCACAGGAAACACATCAAGCACAAACTTAAGTGGCAGCGAAGCTAACAGCAGTTTGTGCAAAGAGGAGGTGTCGCTGAATTTTGGCGACACCTTACTTGTTAAGGGGGGATACTAGATGACAATAGAAAAGAAAATTGGCTATCATTTCAAGCAGAAAGAACTGCTGAAAGTTGCTATGACACACAGTTCACATTCAGGAAATTCGACCAATAATGAACGTCTTGAATTCTTGGGGGATGCAGTATTGGAACTGATTATCAGTGAGTATTTATTTTTAGCTCACAAATTATCTGAGGGTAAAATGACGAAAATCCGTTCCAATATTGTATGTGCCGAGTCACTCTCAAAAGCTGCCTACGATCTTAAGTTGGGGGAGCATATCTTTCTGGGAAAAGGTGAAATTGTTACTGGCGGAAGGCAACGAAAATCAAATCTGGCCAATGCCTTTGAAGCGCTGATCGGAGCGGTTTTTTTGGATAGTGGTTTCGAAACCACTAAAGAAGTCGTACTCCGGCTGCTGGAGCACAATATCCATCTTGCTTTAAGCGGGGCGCTGGTCAAAGACTATAAAACAGAACTGCAGGAGTATATTCAGAAAAACAACGAGAATGAGATTGAGTATACGCTGGACAAGTCGGAAGGTCCAGAGCATAACAAAACCTTCTATATCAATCTGATTTTTAACGGCGAATGCGTCAGCCAGGGCGTTGGCAAAAGCAAAAAAGAAGGCGAGCAGAATGCGGCCAAAATCTATTTGCACCAGGTCAAGAAAATATCGGAACAAAACAACTGACAATCAAGGGTAGACAAACCGAAAGACGATCAAAGCTAACATCTGTGATCGTCTTTCGGACGGTTTGCGGCCCAGTTCAGGCAAAATAAAGAGCTCATAAATTAAAGAATTGAGGTGAGGGTTTGTATTTAAAAAAATTGAAATTATCGGGTTTTAAATCATTTGCAGACCCTGTTACACTTGAGTTTTCAAAGGGTATCTCCGCCATCGTCGGCCCGAATGGCAGCGGCAAAAGCAATATCACCGACGCCATCAAGTGGGTGCTGGGCGAGCAGAGTATCAAATCACTGCGTGGAAAAAAAATGGAAGATGTTATCTTTTCAGGAACAGAAAAAAAACCGGCCTCCGGCTATGCCGAGGTTGTTTTAGTTTTGGACAACAATGACAAAACACTGGAGAATTATCCGCAGGAAGTGGCAATTTCTCGAAAGCTGTTTCGAACCGGCGAAAGTGATTACGCGATCAATAAAAAAAGCTGCAAGCTTAAAGAAGTTCACAGCATTTTTATGGATACCGGATTAGGCAAAAACGGCTATTCCCTGATCAGTCAGGGGGGCATCGAAAGCATCATTGCCAGTTCACCCACCGAGCTCCGAAACATTTTTGAAGAAGCCGTCGGGATCGTCTCCTATAAAACCAAGAAAAACGAAGCGGAAAAAAAGCTGGACCAAACCCAGGGCCATCTGGACCGGCTGCGGGATATTATGGCAGAAATTGAAAAACAGATCGGTCCGCTAAAAAACCAGTCCCGTAAGGCAAAAAGCTGGCAGGTGCTCCATGAGGAACTTAAAACCGTCGATCTGGTGGTGTTTCACACGAAGATGAGCGCCGCGATGACCGAGCTGGAAGGGCTAAAAAGCAAACTGGAGCAGCAGCTCAAAAGCTGTGAATCCGACGAGAAAAGCATCGCCGAAAAAGATGCCCTGTATCAGCGCTTGACCATCGAAAACCGCGAGCTGGATCTGCTCGGCGATGACGAGAAAAAAGGTCTGGCCGCATTAAAAGCTGATTTTGACCGCAACCAGCAGGCAGAAATTCGCAGCAACAGCCAGCTCGAAGCCAATGAAATCACCCAGGCCCGTTTAACGACTGAATGGGAGAGCCTGACTTCCCGAATCGATGCGATGATGGAGCGAATTGAAGCGCTGGCGACCGAAAAAGATGCGCTGATCAAGACGCGCGTGCATCATGAAGAACACCATCTGGAACTGGAGCAGGCTTTTAATGAAGTGCTGGCGGCGGAACAGCAAGTTAAAGAACGGATCAAAGCGCAACAGGATGCGGTTTTAAATCATCAGGCCACGTGCGACAGCCTGGCCGAAAAACGCCTTGAGCTGCGCGCCGCCATTCAGGAGACGAAAACAGAAGAAACATTTGTTAAAAAACGCCTGGAAGAATGCGGTGAAAATACCGCTCTTTTACAGGCTGAATTAAGGCGCGTCAAAGCAGACCGCGAGCAGCAGATTGATGCCTTAAAACAGCAGCAGGAACAGTACAAAAACCTTCAGAGCGCCTACAATCAGGAAGTGGCGGTGCAGAAAAGTTGGCAGAATGAAGAACACCTGTTGTCCAATAATTTAAGGGTCAATGCCTCAAAGGTGGATTATTTAAAGAACATTCAAAAGAATTACCAGGACTACTTTCCGACGATTCGCAAGCTGATGACGTCGGAAAAAATGCTGGGACCGGTGATCCGCGACGTTTACGGACCAGTTGGCGAACTGATTTCGATGGATTCCCGTTATCTCCAGGCCATTGATATCGCACTGGGAGCGAAGAGTCAGAATATTGTGGTCGCGACCGTGAAAGTGGCCAGTGACTGCATCAATCTGCTCAAAAAAGAACGCCTTGGCCGGGCGACCTTCTTGCCGCTGGACAACCTGCGCTACAGCGCCGTTGACGAAAGAACGAGGCAGCTGCTTGAGAACCTGCCCGGCGTCGAAGGCATTGCCAGTGAACTGGTCGAAACCGATGCGGCTTACCGAAAAGCGGTTGAAAGTCTGCTGGGTAGAGTCATTGTTGCCAGCGATTTTGCGACCGGAAAAGAGATCCAGAAAAAACTGGCATCCAAATTCACCGTGGTGACGCTGGCGGGTGAAATCTTCTATCCGGGCGGTGCGATCGTCGGGGGACAAAGCAAGGATAACCGCCAGTCGCCGCTTTCCAAGAAAATAGAAATTGAAAACCTCGAAAAAGAAATGGCGGAACAGGAAAAATCATTATCGGCTCTGAAAATCCGGGCGCAACAAAGCCACGCTGCCCTGGCCGGGCAGGCGGAGGAGTTAAAAAGCCGTGAAGGCCAGTTTAATCTGGCTAAACAGAGCTTATGGGAAAAGAACAAGCTGGCCGAAGATCTGGCCCAAAAAAAATCGGCGAACGACCAGACGCTCCGGGAACTGCAGGAAAGAACCCAGCTTCTGGAACAGTGCTGTCAAAAACTGGAAGCGGAGTTGGCGGCGACCGAAAAAGCCTACAGCGACGTGAAGGAGCTGACCAGAGGGCAGAATTCCGATGAAAATACTGAAGCCATCCGGCTGCAGCTGGATGACTTGCGGACCCAGATATCAGAAAGTCAAATGGCAATCACCCGGATAAAAGGGGAAATCGCCGGTCTGGATCAGCAGTTGAACCTGATGCAGGAGCAGTTAAACCAGCAGACGGATCGAAAAACGGCGTTGGCAGATGAACAAAAAGGCTATCAGCAGAATTCAACCGAGCTGCTGGAAAAACAGAAGTATCTGGCCGTTGAAATCATCCGACTGAAGGAAATGATAAAAACCCGACAAGACAAAAACAGAAATGCCCAGGAGCAGCAAAAGAAGAACGCCCAGCGGCTGGAAACGCTTCAGGAAGAGATAAAAAATGACAACCATCAGCTGATCATCAACAATGATCAAAAGAATACGCTGACGACTCAGATCAATGGCCTGCAAATCCAGATGGACCACTGGGAAGAGAACATGTACAAAAGCTATGAGATGAACTTCCTGATGGTCACCGATGCGTATCAGCAGCTGGCGGCCGCTCAGCAGCTGGATGAACTGGATTTGTCCGAGGAACGGCAGCGTGAACTCAAAGGAAAAATTGCCGCACTGGGCAATGTTAATCTCAATGCGATTGAGGAATACGAAGAAATTCTGGCCCGACATGATTTCATGAAAGAACAACTGGATGACCTGATCAAAGCCAAACGGGAGATTCTGGATATCATCAACACCCTGCAGGATGCGATGACCGAGCAGTTCAAGAACAACTTCATCAAACTGCAGGAGAATTTCACCCGGATTTTCAGTGTCTTATTCGAAGGCGGAAGAGCCTATCTGGAATTTACAGACCCGACGGAAATTCTCGATGGTGGTATCGAAATGGTGGCGCAGCCGCCGGGAAAACGGCTACGGCATATTTCGCTGCTTTCCGGCGGCGAAAAATCGATGGTGGCCATTGCGCTGCTGTTTTCGTTTCTGGAAATCAATCCGTCGCCATTCTGCGTGATCGATGAGATCGATGCAGCCCTTGACGATCACAATATTTACCGTTACATTAATTATTTAAAAAAAATAGCCGAAAACAATCAGTTCATCGTCATCACGCATCGCCGGACAACCCTGGAAGTCTGCGATAACCTCTACGGCGTTTCGATGTCGCAACAAGGCGTATCCCAACTGGTGTCGGTGCGTCTGACTGATTATGCTTAGGACAGCGTGAGACTAAAGTGCCGTGAGCTTCGCTGCCGGTTTCCGCGAACCAATTGTTACACTGTACGGCGGACAGTTCAGCAGGCTGATGCGATAACCCGTACCGACCAATTGTTAATCTGTTGTGGTGCTGCAGAATCGGACACTCTTCGAGATGTCCGCTCTGAGGCACACAACATGATGTAACAATTGTCGGTACTCCGTTTGTACCTTTGAGCTACTGTTTCGTTTAACGAACTGTCCGCCATACAGTATGCAATTTGGTTCGCGTTAACCAGTAGCGAAGCTAGTGTAGGTCTTGCAAACGCCCAATAAGTCTAATAATATATAATCAAAGGAGGAGTTAAAATGGAATTGAGTTTATATGAGCGGATGCGCAACCGCTTGATCAAAACGAAGGATAATTTCAAGGAAAAAATAGAAAACGTCATGTACATGGGGAGCTTTGATGACGACTTTTTTGACGAGCTCGAAGAAACCCTGATTCTTTCCGATTTAGGGGCGCTGACAGCGACGAAAATCACCGAAGCGCTGCGGGCCAAAATTAAGGAAACCCGATCGAAAAGCAAAGAGGAAGTGATGGGCTTTCTGAAAGAGATTCTGATCGAGATGGTGCAGGTGGAGCCGGTCGAAAAGCAGTATCCGACGATTATGCTAGTAGTCGGCGTCAACGGCGTCGGGAAAACCACCACCATTGCCAAGCTTGCGAGCCGCTACAAAAAAGAAGGCAAAAAAGTGATCATCGCAGCAGCGGATACCTTCCGGGCTGCCGCCG
Organism: Acetobacterium fimetarium; assembly: GCF_014284475.1. Taxonomy (GTDB): domain Bacteria; phylum Bacillota; class Clostridia; order Eubacteriales; family Eubacteriaceae; genus Acetobacterium; species Acetobacterium fimetarium. Next base: position 60,220 of record NZ_WJBC01000002.1, read on the forward strand.
CTGAACAGCTCGATGAATGGGCGCAGCGCGTCGGGGTGGACATTGTCAAAAGCACTACTGGTGCCGATCCCAGCTCGGTGGTCTACGACGCCATCGGGGCGGCGAAAGCCCGCAACGCGGATATTCTGATCTGTGATACCGCCGGTCGGCTGCATAATAAAGTCAATCTGATGAAAGAGCTCGAAAAAATATCCCGGATCATCAACCGGGAGGGGAGCGGCTTCACGATCCATAATCTGATGGTGCTGGATGCCACCACCGGGCAGAATGCCATCAATCAGGCCAAGGTGTTTCACGACTGCGTCGATATCAGCGGCATCGTGCTGACCAAGCTCGATGGAACTGCCAAAGGCGGGATTGCGATCGCGCTGATCGATGAATTGCAGATACCGATCGAGTACGTTGGCATTGGCGAAAAATCCGAGGACCTGATCGACTTTGATCCGAAAAAATTTGTTGATCTCTTATTTGAATAAAAGCTTGACATTTTAGCGTTCAGGACTTACAATAGTGAAGTCGTCAAGTAAAAATCCTTTACGACATTAATGAAGGTGACTATGGAAAAGAAGGTCGAAGAACAGTATTTATTTGATTTCTACGGCGAGCTGTTGACGCAGAAGCAGAAACAGATCCTGGGGTATTATTATGACGAGGATTACAGTCTGGCTGAAATTGCCGAAGTCATGTCGGTCACCCGGCAAGGCATTTTCGATGTGATAAAACGCTCCAAAGCCATGATGGAAGTCTACGAAGAAAAACTGGGACTGATCGAAAAATTTCTGAAATCACAAATTCTGCTGGATGAAGTCCAAAAGGATTTAATGGGTTTGGCTGATCGTGAAACGGATGAGAAAAAAAAATCCGAACTGATGGTGGCAGTTGAAAAACTGAAGCAAGTCAGTGAGGAAAACTAAAGGTGAAATATGGTCTTTGAAGGACTCAACGAAAAATTTCAAAATATATTTAGCCAGCTTAAACGAAAAGGCAAGCTTAACGAAAAAGATATTCAGGAAGTCAACCGGGAAATTAAACTGGCACTGCTGGAAGCCGATGTCAATTTCAAAGTCGTTAAGCAGTTTACCAAAAATCTCAGCGAACGGGCAGTGGGCCAGGAAGTTTTAAACAGCCTGACGCCCGGACAACAGTTTATCAAGATTGTCAAAGATGAAATGACGACCCTTCTGGGTGGTGAAATTGAACGCATGGATTTTGTCGACGGCCGCCAGAATGTATTTATGCTGGTGGGTTTGCAAGGCGCGGGAAAAACCACCACGGCAGCTAAGTTAGCTAATCTACTGCAAAAAGAGAAAAAATTCAAACCCTTGCTCGTGGCCTGCGATGTCTACCGTCCGGCGGCGATCAAACAGCTTGAAATATTGGGTAACGAATTAAACATTGCGGTGTATTCAGAACACGATGTGAAAGATCCGGTCGGCATTGCCCGACGCGGGTTGCAGAAAGCCGTGGCTGAACACTATGATCTGGTCATTATGGATACGGCCGGGCGACTGCAAATTGACGAAACACTGATGGAAGAGCTGGTCAACATCAAGGAAGCCATCAATCCAACCGAAATTCTGCTGACGGTGGATGGCATGACGGGGCAGGAATCCGTAAATGTCGCCAATGAGTTCAACCGCCTGTTAGATATTTCCGGCGTCATTCTGACCAAGCTTGACGGCGATACCCGAGGTGGGGCAGCTTTATCAATTACCTACACCATCGGCAAAGCAATCAAATATATCGGTACCGGTGAAAAGCTGACCGATATTGAACTTTTTTATCCCGACCGAATGGCCTCGCGAATTCTGGGGATGGGGGACGTGCTGTCTCTGATCGATAAAGCCCAGAACATGATGGATGAAGAAAAGGCCAAACAGCTCGAAGAAAAATTAAAAACTCAGGACTTTGATCTCAATGATTTTCTGGAGCAGATCAAACAGTTTGAAGATATGGGCTCGATCAGCAGTTTGCTGGAAATGATGCCCGCCGCCAATCAAAAGGCGTTTAAAAACATGGATTTGTCGCAAACCGATACCAAACGAACCGAAGCCATCATTTTGTCGATGACCAAAGAAGAACGACACAAACCCGGCATGATCAATGCCAGCCGCCGGAAGCGGATTGCTTTAGGCAGCGGCACCAAAGTGGCGGATGTCAATCGCCTGTTAAAAGGTTTTGAGCAGTCAAAAAAAATGATGAAACAGATGTCAAATCCGAATATTGCGAAAAAAGGCCGCATGAAGTTGCCTTTTATGTAAAATGTTATCAAGGACTCTAAGTCATGAGATAAAGAAGTTAAGAAAGGGGGAAATAAAATGTCAGTAAAAATTAGATTAAAAAGAATGGGTAAAAAGAAAAAACCTTTTTATAGAATCGTCGTTGCTGATGCACGAGCACCACGTGATGGAAAATTCATTGAAGAAATTGGCTATTACAATCCTTGCATCGAACCGAACATTGTAAAAGTTGATGCCGAAAAAGCAAAAGCATGGTTAGCTAATGGTGCAAAACCAACAGATACCGTTAAATATTTACTAAAAAAAGAAAACGTAATCGAGTAGTATCAGGAGGTAAATGATGAAAGAACTTGTGGAAGTTATTGCAAAGTCTCTGGTTGATCACCCCGATGCCGTCTCTGTCCAGGAAGTTGAAGGCGAACAATCCATTATTTTAGAATTGAAAGTTGCTGACGATGATATGGGCAAGGTAATCGGAAAACAGGGGCGAATCGCAAAAGCAATTCGTACCGTCATAAAAGCCGCTGCCACGAAAGAGGACAAACGTGTCATGCTGGAGATCATCCAGCAGTAAGGCATGGGGCTGTGTATACAGCTCTTTTTTTTTCGCAACCGAACAGCCGTAGGCTGTGCGGTCAGTTCGATGAAACGGACTAAAGGTAAAAAGCAACCGGAGTACCGACAATTGTTACATCATGTTGTGTGCATCAGAGCGGACATCTCGAAGAGTGTCCGATTCTGCAGCACCACAACAGATTAACAATCGTCGGTACGGGTTTAGCAACAACCTGCTGAAAACAGCGTCCTGAACTGACCGCAAAGCAATAATTGTTTGCTTTTTATTATGATCAGGAGAAGAAGATGAAAGATAACCACTTGATAATCATTGGCCGCATCATTGGTGTTCATGGCATCAAGGGCGAGTTGAAGGTGCTGCCTTTAACTGACGATCCGGGACGTTTCTATGATTTGGAATCCGTCACTTTAGTGAAGGGGGAAACCGAACAGGAGGTTGCGATTACCGCCTGTCGTTTGCATAAAACCAATGTGCTGCTGTTTCTGGATGGCGTAAAAACCCGGAATGACGCGGAAGCATTGATTGGCCGCGAAGTGGGAATTTCCCGGGAGCTGGCGGTGGCGCTGAACGAAGATGAATTCTTTGTTGAAGATCTGATCGGTTTGCCGGTTTACAATGACGGCGAGCTGTTGGGAAAAATAACCGATATCCTGCAGACCGGTGGTGTCGATGTGTACACCATCACCGGCGGCAAAAAAACCTATTGTGTGCCGGCCCGGAAAATCTATTTTAAAACGGTTGATCTTGGCAGTCGCCGGATTGATGCGGCGATTCCGCAGGAAATTCTGGAGCTATGAAATATTATTTTCTGACCTTGTTTCCCGAAATATTTCAGGCGTATTTTCAGAGCGGCATGATTGGTCGCGGGGTGAAAGCAGGAATCATTGAATACGAAGTGATCAATATCCGCGATTTTTCAGGCAACAAGCATCATAAGGTCGATGATTCCCCCTACGGCGGCGGCGCCGGGATGGTGATGGCAGCAAAACCGATTGCCGATGCCCTTAAAAGCATCCCCGACTACAGCCAGTATCCGGTGATCTATCTGTCGCCGGGCGGCAGAACGTTCGCGCAGAAGGACGGCATCGCCTTAGCGCAGCAGCCGGGGCTTATTTTTATCTGCGGTCATTATGAAGGCATCGACCAGCGGGTCATTGACCGTTACGTCACTATGGAAATTTCGGTCGGCGATTATGTTTTAACCGGCGGTGAGTTGCCCGCCTTAACGCTGGCGGATGCGATCGCGAGGCATCTGCCCGGATTTTTGGGGAACTGCGACAGTTTAGCCGAAGAATCATTTGAGGCTGATCTGCTGGAGTATCCGCAGTTCACGAAACCGCGTGAGTTTGAAGGCATGGAAGTGCCGGAAATTCTCTTGTCCGGGCATCATGAAGCGATCAGAAAATGGCGGATCGAACAAGCCGAGGAGAAAACACGAAAAAATCGGCCTGATTTATATGAAAAATATGAAAAAAACTTGCAAAAAAAATAGATCCAGTGTATAATTCATTGGTATGATATTAATAGAGATGGTCCTCTGTACTTGATACACGAACGTCGAAAATCGAATTTAAGGAGAAAAAAATGGACATTATCAAAAAGATTCAATTGGAAAACATGAAGGCAGAGGCACCAAAGTTCAGCGTTGGTGATACTGTCAAAGTTCATGTAAAAATAGTCGAAGGTAAACGCGAAAGAATCCAGATTTTTGAAGGCATCGTATTGAAAAAACAAAACGGCGGTGTTGGCGAAACATTTACGGTACGTAAGATTTCTTCCGGCGTTGGTGTCGAAAGAACCTTCCTGATCCATTCACCCAAGATTGAAAAAGTTGAAATTGTTCGACACGGTAAAGTGCGTCGAGCTAAACTGAACTATCTTCGTGATCGTGTTGGTAAAGCAGCAAAAGTCAAAGAAAAAAGAGCGTAATTCAGAGGCTGTCAAGCCTCTTTTTTGGTTATTTTCATGAAATCATGCTCCAGCGAAGCTCACATAAACATAAACTGACGTTGCTTTGATGTTGGTTTACGCAAACCGGCCGCGACGCATACGGCAGTTTTACAACCACTTAACTGGTTATTTTATAGCAAGGAAGTAAAAAAATGAGAGAAGATGAAAAGTCCAAAGGTAATTTGGAACTGAAAGAATGGATACAATCTGCATTAATTGCCATTATTCTGGCTTTTATTATCAAGATGTTTTTATTCGACTTCGTGATGGTTCAGGGAAGCTCAATGTTCCCGACGCTGGAAGAGGGAAACCGGTTGATTGTCAATAAAATCGGCTATACCATCGGCGAACCGGATTATGGCGATATTGTCATCCTCAGTTACAGTGATAGTGTCGAGTATGTCAAGCGGGTCATCGGCAAAGCCGGCGATACCATTGAAATAAAAGATATGGTGGTCTACCGCAACGGTGAAGCCCTGAGCGAGGATTATATCAATACCCAGGCGTACGAGGATTTTGCCAAAGTCACCGTTCCGGACGGCACTTATTTTGTGATGGGTGATAACCGGGCAAACAGTTCCGACAGCCGCTATCCAAGCCTTGGTTTTGTAAAAAAAGATGCCATTGACGGTAAAGTGATTTTCAGAATCTGGCCTTTCACTGAAGTCGGGACGGTATAGTAATGACGGAAGAAAAAATCGAATATATCCAATGGTATCCTGGCCATATGGCCAAGGCCAACCGGGAAATAAAGGAAAAGCTCAAACTGATTGACGTGGTCATCGAAGTGGTGGACGCCCGTTTGCCGCTTTCGAGCAAAAACCCGGAAATCAATCAATACACCTGGAACAAACAGCATATCCTCTTATTGAATAAAGCGGATTTGGCTGATCCGGATGTCAGTCAGGACTGGATCGACTGGTTCAAGAAAAATACCGATATTCAGGAAATCATGCTCTACGATGCCTTTGACCGGCGCCATAAAACAGAATTGGTCAAACAGATCCAGCGCCTGAATGTCAAAAACAAGGCGCAATTAAAATGCATGATCTGTGGCATTCCCAACGTGGGCAAATCGACGGTCATAAACAGCCTGATCGGAAAAAAGAAAACCCAGGTTGGCAACAAGCCGGGCGTGACAAAGGGTCAGCAGTGGCTCAGCACGCCGGATAAACTGATGCTGCTGGACACCCCGGGAATTTTATGGCCCAAGTTTGAAGATCCGTTGGTGGGTTTACACCTGGCCTGGCTGGGTTCGATCAAAGATACCATTTATGAAAAAGAGAACATTGCTGCGGATCTGTTAAAATATCTGGTGGCTTACTATCCGGATGAACTGGAAGTGCTGTATAAGATCACGCTCGACGATAAAAATCTTCCGGAAGTCTTTGATGCCATTGCCAAAAGCCGTGGTCTGCTGTTACGAGCGGGAGAATACGATTATACCCGCACCAGTGTCCTGCTGCTGAACGACTTTAAAAATGGCCGTATCGGCCGAATTACACTGGAACGCCCCTAATAAAAACAGTGCCGTATCGGCGCTGCTCAGTTGGGCGGCAAAAACCGTACCGACCAATTGTTAATCAGTTGGTTGCGGCAACTCAGACAAAACTGCCGTTTGCTTCGTTGCCGGGATTCACGAAATCATTTCTACACTGTACGGCGGACAGTTCTCCGAACGGTTCGCCTACACGTTACGAAATGGTTTGTGATTCCCGGCCGCTCCGCTCATTTTGTTCATACAGCCGACAACACGATGTAACAATTGTCGGTACTCCGTTTGTGTTTTGTCTACTGTCGCAATAGTGCCTAAACCGGCGCTTTTTTTTTGCTCAATATCAGGATCATGGCATTCAACAAATATGGAAGTTGTAGTATAATGGGGACATACGAACCGGTGCCATCAACAAGACCGGGTTAAAACTGAAAAAGAGGGTGCTATGAATTCATTTCAGAATATGACCGTTAAATCGATAAAAGAGATCGTGGCCAATTTGAATAGTGAGCGTTATCAAGAGACGATTCCGCTACTGAAAGCTGATTCCCGCGTGGCCGTGCAGAAGATGGGTCTTTCGCTGGAAAAAAAGCTGCTGGCAATCGCTGCTGAAACGCAGCGAATCGAAAAAATGAAGAGCCTGGAAGCGTCGTATTATGCCAAAGGCATCAAAAGAATCGGCGGGATCGATGAGGTCGGGCGGGGGCCGCTGGCCGGTCCGGTGGTAACCTGTGTGATTATCCTGAAACCGGATTCTCATCGGCTGTACGTCAATGATTCAAAAAAACTGTCGCAAAAGATGCGTGAGCATCTCTGTGAACAGCTCCTGGAGGATGCCCAGGACTACGCCATCGGCATGGTTGACAATGACATTATTGATCAGATCAACATTCTCAATGCCACCAAAAAAGCCATGACGGACTCATTGACCGCACTCAAAGATCCGCCGGAGCTGCTGCTGATCGATGCGCTGCAAATCAATACGGCGATTCCCCAAAAATCGCTTATTCATGGCGATGCCATCAGTTACGCCATTGCCGCGGCCAGCATCGTGGCCAAGGTCTACCGGGACAATCTGATGCAGATTTATCATCAGGAATACCCGGAATATGGGTTTGACCATAATATGGGTTACGGCACGGCGGCCCACATTGCGGCCTTGAGAGAATACGGACCGACGCCGATTCATCGAAAAAGCTTTATTTCTAATCTGGTGCGGTGATGAAAACGCACAATGTCAAAAAAGGAAACCAGGGGGAAGCATTGGCAGTTGCCTTTCTTACAAATGCCAATCACCGTATTTGTGAGCGGAATTATAAAAAACAGTCCGGCGAAATCGATCTGATCACACTCGATGGCGATACGCTGGTTTTCGTCGAAGTCAAATATCGGAAAAATCTGGATTATGGCTATCCCCGAGAAGCCGTTACGGTAGCGAAGCAGCGACGGATTTCCAAAACGGCGCTCTGGTATATCAAGGAGAAAAAACTCTACGACTGCAACGTCCGGTTTGATGTGATCGAAATCTATTTCGATAAAGACGGCCAGCAGATCATCAATCATCTGGAAAACGCCTTTACCTATTAAAGGCCTGGCGTTCAGCAGGTTGTTGCAAAGACCCATACCGACCAATTGTTAATCAGTTGGTTGCGGCAACTCAGACAAAACTGCCGTTTGCAGAGTGGACGGGATTCACGAAATCATTTCTACACTGTACGGCGGACAGTTCTCCGAACGGTTCGCCTACACGTTACGAAATGGTTTGTGATTCCCGGCCGCTCCGCTCATTTTGTTCATATAGCCGACAACATGATATAACAATTGTCGGTACTCCGTTTGTTTTTTCCTTTAGTCCGTTTCATCGAACTGTCCGCCGTACAGCATAAAAATTGGTTGATTGTAAAGCCAAAGGTACTTTGTTAATTGTGCGAATTCCATGAAAATAAAAAAAGGACTGTTGCCGACCCGGTGCTTTTTACCGGTGCGCAACAGTCCTTTAGCGTTTCTGCTTAGCGTTAATTTTATTGGCCATCGTCGACAGAAATCAGAAAGACTTTTTCAGAGTAGGAACCCTTGTTTTCTTTGTTCTGAATTTTCAAATAGTCGATATGAAGGGGTTCGTAATCGAACGCTTCAACAATGGTCTCCAGCAATTCATAGATGTCGGAGAGTTCATCTTCGGAGGGGCTATTCATAAAAACTTGCGCTTTTTCAAGAAGCTTATCTTTCAGTGCAGTCCGAATTTCTGATTGGCCCAGGATTTTGTATTCACAGGCACGTCCGCTTTCTCTAATGATTTCAGGAACTTTATCCCGAACAAGTTTGTTGTATTCAACTTTCATAATCCATCACCTCACGCTTATTATACCCGCTGCTGCGGTCTAAAAACAAGTCAGAAAAGTTATTTTAAGAAAAATTTCAAACTGACGGCAAAGCTAACGGAACGTTTTGCAATCGCCTGAAACAGTGATATAATATGAGCAAAATTTGGGCGAGATCGATCAATTCGTTGATCGTGCAGGATTAGGACAAAATAAATTTAGATGCTGGGAGGCAACAAAAGTGGATTTGAAACTGAAGGGAAGAAATGCGATTGTAACCGGCGCGTCCCGGGGAATCGGCAGGGCCATTGCCCTGGGGTTGGCTGAGGAAGGCGTGAATTTGGTCATCACGGGTAGGCATGTCGATGATAAATTGACGGAAGTTGTGGAAAAGGCAAAAGCTTTGGGGGTCAAGGCTTTTCCGGTTGCGACCAATCTGGAAAACGCGGATGAAGTCCTGACGATGATGAAGGAAGCAGAAACCCTGCTCGGCGATCTGGATATTCTGATCAATAACGCCGGAATCTGGCTGACCGGATGGATTCAGGACATTCCCCTGGAGGACTGGGAGCTGACGATGGATGTCAATCTGACCGCGCCGTTTCTCACCTCCCAGTACTTCGCCAAAGCGAACTTAAAAAAGAAACGGCCGGGAAAAATTATCAATGTGACTTCACAGGCTGCCTTTAACGGTTCCACGACTGGGCATTCTCATTACGCGGCCAGCAAAGCCGGTATGGTCGCGCTGACCATTTCGATGGCCAGGGAACTTTCTCCCAAGGGGATTACCGTCAACGGCGTTGCTCCCGGTGTCGTGGAGACGGATTTAATCCGGGAGAGTATTATTGCCAAACCCGGTTATTATGAAGGACGGATTCCGATGGGGCGGGTGGCGCAACCGGAAGACGTCGCCAACATCGTGGTTTTCCTGGCCTCGGAGCCGGCATCCTATTTAACCGGCACCACCATCGATGTGACCGGCGGGATGCTGATGCGCTAGCAAGAGACTTTCTATGATTCAGATCGTTTATCTGCTGCCAGACGAAGTCCGGCGGCCTTCCGGCAGCAAGGGGAGAAGCAGAATAACTTTAGTATTTATTAAAAACACACGATTTACGCAATATTTTGCAAAAAGACTGGAAATATTATCCCATAAAGGGTACAATGTAAAGGCTTATGGTAGAGGTTCTTTATCAGATACACTGATGAAGGCCTTTTCTTTATGATGATAAAAAAAGTGGAGGACCATTTATATAATGATAACTGTATCTGACTTAAGTTTAAATTTCAGCGGAGCAAATCTTTTTTCAAACGTTAATATAAAATTCATACCAGGAAACTGCTATGGTGTCATCGGCGCAAACGGGGCCGGCAAGTCGACCTTTTTACGGATTCTATCCGGCGAGCTTGAGCCATCAACCGGAAACGTCGCGATTCCTGCTAATATGCGGATGTCTGTTTTAAAACAGGATCACTTTGCCTTCGACGCTTATACTGTTCTGGACACCATCATCATGGGCAACGAAAGACTTTATTCGGTCATGAAGGAAAAAGACGCGTTGTACATGAAAGAGGATTTTTCGGATGAAGACGGCATCAAAGCCGGCGAACTTGAAGGCGAATTTGCCGAAATGGGCGGCTGGGAGGCAGAATCCGATGCCTCCCGGATCATTCAGGGTTTGGGTCTTGGTGCGGACATTCTTGATGCCAATATGGACTCGCTTTCCGGTAATGAAAAGGTCAAGGTTTTATTGGCCCAGGCGTTGTTTGGCAAACCCGAAATCATTCTGCTTGACGAACCGACAAACCACCTCGATATTCAAGCGGTTGAGTGGCTGGAGGAATTCATCATGGATTATGACGGCACCGTCATTGTCGTGTCCCATGACCGTTACTTCCTGAACAATGTCTGTACACACATCGTCGATATTGACTTTGGCAAGATCCGGGTTTACGTCGGTAACTACGATTTCTGGTATGAATCCAGTCAGCTGATGCAGCGACTGCTGAAGGATCAGAACAAGAAGAAGGAAGAGAAAGCCAAGGAGCTGCAGAACTTTATCGCCCGCTTCTCCGCCAATAAATCGAAGTCCAAACAGGCGACATCGCGTAAGAAAATGCTCGATAAACTGGACATCGAGAACATGCCGGCGTCTTCGCGAAAATACCCCTGGGTCGGTTTCCAGATTGATCGCGAACCGGGCAAAGAAATTCTATCGGTTGAGCATTTATCAAAAACCGTCGACGGCGTGAAAGTGCTCAATGACGTCAGTTTCCGCGTCAACAAAGGGGACAAGATCGCCTTTGTCGCCGACAATGAAATTGCGATGACGACCCTCTTCAAGATTCTGATGGAAGAAATGGAACCGGATGAAGGAAGCTTTAAATGGGGCGTCAGCACCTCGCAGAGCTACTTCCCCAAAGACAACAGCGAATTTTTCAACGGCTGCACCTTGAACATCTGCGAATGGCTGCAGCAGTATACCGAAGAAATCACCGAAACCTATATCCGCGGATTCCTCGGCCGGATGCTTTTTTCGGGCGATGATATTTACAAAGAGGTCCAGGTCTTGTCCGGAGGCGAAAAGGTGCGCTGCATGCTTTCCAAGATCATGATGTTCGGCTCCAACGTGCTGGTGATGGATCAGCCAACCAACCATTTGGATCTGGAATCCATTACGGCGGTCAACAATGGCCTGATCGATTTCAAAAGTAATTTGCTTTTCGCCAGCCACGACCATCAGTTTATGCAGACCGTGGCCAACCGGATCATCGAGATCCGCGAAGAAGGTGTCCTGGATCGTTTGTCAACCTACGACGAGTACATCGAGTATAAAAAAACACTGGCTTAGGCTTTTTGCGAAAGTACCGTGAGCTTTGCTGCCGGTTTGCGCGAATCAATTTGTACACTGTACGGCGGACAGTCTATCGACTGTTCGCCTACACGTTACCAAATTGATTGCGAAACCGACATCAAAGCAATGATTGTTCGTACATTTTCCGTTGCATCATTATCGAGCAGACTTTTCTGCGAAAAGAGAAAAGTCAAAAATAAATTTTACCAGCAAAAGGCAGTCCGCGGACTGCCTTTTTTATAGGGTCGGTTTTCCGCCTTCGATGATGCAGAAAAAGTCCTTATCCAAATCGAATTCACGGAATAATTCGCAATCTTCACAGAGGCAGCCTCTCTTTTCTTCAATGCAGCGACTGGTTTCATCGAAAGCGCAAAACATTATTTCAGCATGGCGCTTTTCTTCGACTGAGCCAATTATCAAACCGATATTCTCGGGCACTGATTTAACTTTGCAAAAGAAATTGTAACTCGGACACTTCATACACAGACATTTCTTCAAATTTTCCTTGGTTTTTGGTATGACTGACATATTCAGACCTCCTTTAGAATCAAAATGCAAACAAATCTGTTTGAAATATTTCTACCCCATTCAGCCCCTGATTAACCTGAAAAATGAAAATGAATGACAGTGGGCTGATGATCCGGATCATCAGGCATTATTCTGGCCCGGTCAGCTTTTTTCGAAAAAAGAAACAAAAACGATCAGCATCAGAACACTGGTGATTACGCCACAGATCAGGAAACCCATGCCGGCTCCGAAATTTTCGGTGATTGCGCCGGCGATGAGATTCCCGATGGGGGTTGTTCCGAGCAGAGAAAAAGAATAAATACTCATGATTCTTCCTCTGAATGCGTCACTTGTGTTAAGTTGCAGGGTAAGGTTGGCGGTTGACAGGAAAACGATCGTCAGAAAGCCAATCATGATAAGCAGTGCGACCGTTAATGCCAGCGAGTGAACGAAGTTGAGTGAGACAAACAGCAGTGAGTCCAGAAAGGCACAGGTAAACAGCCTTCGCATATGGTTGCCTTCTTTGCCTCCGGATGCAATCAGAAACGATCCAACGAGCGAGCCGATGCCCAGTGCTGACATCAGTATCCCGTATCCGCCGACACTTTGTTTTAGAACATCGACCGCATAGATTGGAATAATCACATAAAAATTCATCAAAAAGGTGCTGAGTATAAACAGCGCCAAGACGGTGCTTAACATCGTTGGCGAGCGTCGAATATGGATAAACCCTTTGTAAATTTCGGACAGTACTTTTTCTTGATCACGCCGGATGGCGGGATTTTTTATGCGGATTCGTTGGATCAAAATGATCGCGGGCAGGAAACTGATGCCGTTCAATAGGAATAAAAAACTGGGATGAAGCTGAGTCAGCAGCAGCGCGGCTAAAGCCGGGCCAATTATTTTGGCGCTGTTGAAGACCACCATATTGAGACCAATGGCGCTGCGAAGCTCATTTTTGGGCACGATTTCCGGGACGAAAGACTGGCGGGCGGGTGTATCGACGGCATTAATCAACCCGGAAAGCACCGATAAGGCAAAGATTTCCCAATAGGCGTGATGACCGAAAAATACGATCAGTGACAAGAGCAGGGCCTGAATCATTGCGGCGGTCTGGGCAAAAACAATAATCTGTTTTCGGGGATAGCGGTCGACCAAAACACCGGCAAAAAGCGAAAAAAACAGGACCGGTCCAAACTGGGCAACGCCAAGTAATCCCAACAACAGCGCGGATTTTGTGATGGTGTAAACAAACCATTGCAGCGCGGTGATTTGAATCCATGTTCCCACCAGGGAAATGGATTGACCAAACCAAAAGTATCGAAAATCGCGGTACTTCAAAGCGGGGAAAGAATTTTTGAGATCAGTTCTTAATATCGTATTTTTCATCTTCGCCAACCTCCGTTGCTATTAGTTTACCCAGTTTGGGGTATAAATAAAAGCAGTCAATGACAAAATCGAAAAGCAATCAGATTCATCAAGACAGCCGACTTAGTTGATAATGACTTGATCAGGAAAGCGTTTGAATAAGTGTGAAAATGTTTTCTGATACGCTAAGCATGAAAATAATTTCACTATTGCATTTTGCTTGATTTAGTCATTACAATGTACTCAAATAGCATTTGAAGATCGATCAATTCATTGATTCAGACATGCACCAAGCATCCGCTGCTCTTTAAGACCCTGAATTTTTATACGTTCCTGAAAGGTATCTGTTGATTCCTTATTTATATTGGGAAGCCGAATGCATCATTTTTGTACATCCGGTACTTTTAATTTTTCTATTCAATATTATATTGCTTTAGGAGGTAAATATGATGACGAAACCCTGTTTTATCGGATTTGATTGCGGAACAATGGGAACAAAAGTGGCATTATACGACGTCGACGGGATCTGTCTGGCAGAAGCTTTCGCGGAAAATGAATTCTCGTATCCTCATCCCGGCTGGGTGGAAATGAATGCAATGAAGTATTTTGAAAACATTGTAAACGGTATCACTGAATGCCTGCAAAAGTCAGGTGTGCCAGGTGAAGCGGTCAAGGGAATATCTTCCAGCGGGATTGTCGACGGAACCGTTCCCGTCGACGAGGATTTTAATCCGGTCGGGCCGTTTATTCCTTATCTCGATATGCGTGCCCAGGAAGAGGCGGCTCAAATCCGAGAAAACTGCGAACCCATCTGGGTACAGGAAAGCGGAAAAACCGGGATCGGCCCGGACTGTGTACCGATGGTCATGCGATGGCTTTACAAGAATAAAATACCATATGTCGAAAAAGCAAAAAAATTCGTAAATATTTCGCCATTCGTTACCGGAAAACTTGGTGGATTCAAAGCCAAAGACGCGTACATCGATTGGTCGATGGCTTCAGGGTGGCTCGTTGGGTTTGATCTCGAAAAAAATACCTGGTCCGAACGCCAGTTTAAAATGTTTGAAGTGCCAACTGATATCCTGCCAAAAATTGTTGCGCCGTGGGAAGTGGTCGGTGGTGTTTGCGAAGAAGTAGCACGACGGACCGGATTGAAGGCGGGTACGCCGCTTGTCGCCGGCGCTGGCGACCTGATGGTTTCAACGCTGGGAGCTGGCGTTGTCGGACCCGGACAGGCATTTGACGTCGCTGGCACCGCATCAATCATGACCTTTATCACGACCGATATTCAGGCCGCCGTCAACAATAAAGTACTGGTGACAAGCAAACATATATTTCCGGATGAACTGTGTCTCTGGGGCTGTCTGTCATCCGGCGGATTTTCCCGCGGCTGGTATCGCGACGGCATCTTGAACTTAAAAGGAATTTCACCCGCCTATCCGATGATGGACGCGCTCGCTGATGCGGTCCCTCCCGGAGCACTCAACCTGCTTTTTGCCCCCTATCTTACCGGTACGATGACACCTTCCTGGCCGGATGCCAAAGGAACCTTTATGGGATTAACGCCCAGCCACAATCAGGCCCATTTGTGGCGTTCGATGATGGAATCGGTGGCCTATGAATACCTGCTTTTCCTCAAATCATTAGAAGAACAGGGCGTCTATTATGATCGTGTTATTGGCGTTGGCGGTGGCGCAAAATCGCCGATATGGAATCAGATCAAATCCGATATGCTCAACGTACCGTATACCCTGATTTCCACTCAGGATACCGGCGCTTTAGGAAATTGCGTGATTGCCGCTCACGGAACCGGCTATGTGTCCGATATGATCCAGACGGTTAAAAAATGGTCACAGGAAACCCGTACCTTTACACCGAGAGCGGAATACAATGATTTCTATAATCAAGTTTTCGAAGTGCGTCAGGAAATTTTCAATGGACCGCTCGATGAGATCTTTAAACTCTGGTCAAAGATCGAGACCATTCAACCGCCGAAATAAGCAGCATCAGTTTTAATCCTTGTTTTTTCAAGAGCATCGCATTGCGATGCTCTTTTAAAGTTAACGCCAGTTATCAAAAAAATAAAGCGGATGGCTGAATTCAGTTTGTTTTACTGAAAAGATAAATTAAGTCAAAAAAATGGCATACTTACTTTTATTAGTGGCAATAAAATGATATAATACAATCATCCATTAAAAACGTTTATCATAGAAAAATGAGGAACCGGCGTGATCAAAACGAAAAAAATCACAACCGGCTTCAGGAGGAACAGATCATGTTTATCGCAAGACAGCCTATTTTTAACACAGAAATTGAAGTGATTGGATATGAATTGCTCTATCGTTCCGGCAATCAGTCACAAGAATACGATGGTGTTTCGTCCGAAGAATCAACGGCGTCGGTTATTATCGGATTGTTTGAAGCCGGCTTGGATAATATCATCGAAGACAAATATGCCTTTATCAATTTCGATGGTAACTTTATTCATACCGATGCGCTGGAACTGATAGAACCGGATCGCCTGATCGTCGAAATGCTGGAAGATGTCGAAGTGGACGATTTGCTGACGGATCGTTTAAAGGAAGTCAAGCATAAGGGCTATCGCATTGCGTTGGACGATTTCCGGGAAAGTTATAACGATTATCCGCTTACGGAATATGCGGACATCATAAAATATGATCTGCTGGCGACTCCGTTAACAACGATCGCAATCGATGTCGACAAGGCGCTGCTGAATAAAAAAACGATATTGGCGGAAAAAGTGGAAACGGAAGAGGATTTCCTGATGGCTAAGGAAATGGGATTTCAGTTGTTTCAGGGCTATTTTTTCTGCAAACCGCACATCGCTGGCAAATCATTTGATAAATCCGCTTCTAAAGGTCAGTATATTCGGATCATCGCCGAGCTGAAAAAGGACGAACCGTCATTTGAAATGCTATCGGAAATTGTTGAGCAGGACGTCACGTTGGCCTACCGATTTTTGCGCGTGGTCAGTTTTCGAAAAGGCAGTGATTTGGTCTATTCGATCAAAAGCGCCTTAACCTATATGGGCCTCAATGAAATCGAGCGCTGGATCAATATCCTGATGCTCCAGGATTTGGGAAAATCGAAACCGAAGGAATTGATGAAAATATCGCTGATTCGCAGCAGCTTTTCGGAATCGCTTGCCGAGCATTTAGGACTCAATGGCCTGGCCCATGAAGCGTCTTTGATGGGACTGCTCAGTGTCTTGGATGCGATGCTGGATCAAAGCATGGAGGAAGCACTCGATGGCATCGCACTGCCGGATTCCATCCTGGCAGCGTTGATTGATCATGAAGGCATTTTGTTACCGGTTTACGAATTGCAGATTGCCTACGAAACCGCCGATTGGTCGACCGTCGACGCGATTTCAAAGCAATTCAGTATTGATGCCGATCAATTATTTGAAGAATATATGATCGCGCTGGAATGGGCGAATGATGTCGTTGGCAAGATCGCATGAATTTGTGTAATGAGATTTCGCGTTGACTGGCTGCAAAGCGCACGGCAGTAGCGTGATGCTCCGACAAGAAAAAAGGAGAAAAAGAGATGATTTTTTTTATAATAATTTTCGTTGTTGGCCTTGCCGTATTTTTTGCAGGCATCCGCATCGTCAGACCGACGAGCCGCGGACTGATTGAGACCTTGGGGAAGTACTCGAAATTTGCCGAACCGGGTTTTCATTGGATCCTGATTGGGGTGCAAAAAATTTATGTGGTCAACATAACGGAACAGATGTTTAATGCGGAACCGCAGGTCATCATCACCAATGACAATCTTAATGCCACGGTTGATGCACAAATTTATTTTAGAGTTAAATCGGATGAAGAAAGCGTCAAGAATTCTGTCTACAATGTCAATGATTATAAAATGCAGATTGTCAATCTTGCCAGAACCACGTTGCGTAATATTATTGGTACCATGACCTTGAAATCGGCGAACAGCGAGCGCAGCATCATCAACACGGATTTACTTGTGACATTGAAAGAAGAAACGGATAAATGGGGTATTGATATTGTTCGCGCTGAACTGCGGGAGATTGATCCGCCGCAGGATGTTCAGGAAACGATGAACAAGGTCGTTAAAGCGGAAAATGAAAAAGTTGCTGCGATTGATTTTGCAACGGCGACGGAAACCACCGCTGATGGGGTTAAACGGGCGGAAATAAAGAAAGCAGAAGGCATCAAGCAGGCGCGAATTCTGGCGGCCGAAGGCGAAGCCCAAGCCATTCAGCTCGTGAATGAAGCGGCCGATCGGTATTTCATTGGCAACGCGCAAGTGTTAAAAAAATTGCAGACGACAGAAATTGCGCTGAAGAACAATGCCAAAGTTGTCGTGCCGGCAAATACGGAATTAATCAATGTGATCGGAGAAATGTCCGGCGTCTTACCGCTTGAAAGATTAAAAGCGGACTGAGCTAATTGAAGAAGATCGCGGGGCGACGCTTAGTTTGTCGACAACCTGCTTACTCTTTATCTTTTTTTAGCTGGCGGAGGTTTTTAACCATCATGCCAAACGTTTCATGCTCAACCAGGGTCGGATCAAAGCGCATTATTCTGAAAGTTGCTTGAATACACAGGCCAATGGCAAAAGCCGAAAGCACGGTACCGAGACCAACCATGCCGCCCAGCAGTCCGCCGATAATGACGACGCTGACTTCCAGGAGAATACGGCAAAAGCCAACCGGAAGATTGGTTTTACGGGTGACTGCGACCATCAGGCTATCCCGGGGACCGGCCCCGAAGGCTGAGGAAATATAGAAGTAAGTTCCCAGTGAAATGATGAAAAGGCCGATGATCATCACGAGCGCACCAAGCCAGAAATTGTGGATCAGCGGAATCAGATTCAAATTGAGAATGAGATCCATAAAGAAGCCGATCATAAACATATTGAAGATGGTTCCCAAACCGATTTTTTCGCCGAGCAGGCAGACGATGGCAACGATAATGGCACCAACGACGGTATTGACCAAACCGATGCTTACCCCCAGAGTCTGACTGATGCCGCTATGAAGGACTTCCCAAGGGGCATAGCCAACATTCGCCTTCATCGTGACAATGATTCCCAACCCGTAAAGAAACAGCCCAAAGTTGAGCTTTAAAAAGCGGACGATATATGTTTTCATCATGGACTCCTTTTGTGTGAACACCATCATTTTGAAACTGCCCAGAAAAAAAAGTCAGTAAAATATTTTTCTTGTCTTTGGCAATAATGAAAACAGTATAACACAAAATGAAAGTGAGAAAAAGATCAAATGATATTCAGGGATCGCAATAACGAAGCGACTGGTTAAAAAACCGCTCGGGGATTCAGCGGATGATGTTTGTTTAGTCGAGATTGTGCTATACTACAGATAATAAAAAAGTTGAAGCGCATTGCTTCGGGAGGTTGAATATGAAAGTAATCGGAATTAACGGCAGCCCGCATGGGGAAGGAAACAGCTTCACGGCTTTAAACATCGCGGGCGAGATTTTCAAACAGAATAGCATTGATTTTGAGATTTTCAATGTGGGGATGAAAGCGGTTCAAGGCTGTACCGGTTGTAATGCCTGTGGCAAGAATAAAAACGAAGAGTGTATTTTTACCAAAGATGTAGTTAATGAGGGCATCCAGAAAATTAAAAAAGCGGATGGCATCATCCTTGCCAGCCCGGTTCATTTTTCGGGAATCAGCGGAAATATGAAATCATTTCTGGATCGTGCTTTTTATGTAGCGGGAGCGAATGACGGCCTGTTCAGACACAAAGTGGCGGCAGCAATGGTCGCTGTCAGACGCTCAGGTGGCGTTGCCACGGTGGACCAGCTTAACCACTATATCACCTATTCGGAGATGGTAATGGCAACCGGAAATTACTGGAATGTGATTCATGGCCGCAAAGCCGGCGAAGCCGAGCAGGATACCGAAGGGGCGCAAGCCATTGAGGCCACTGCTGAAAATATGGTTTGGCTGATGCGGCTGATCGAAAACGGGAGAGGCGTTATTGCGGAACCGCATCCGTATAAAAAAACGTATATGCATTTTATCCGTTAGAAAATTTAACGACGGATTCATTCCCTGAAAAAAAGCCACCGCAAGTTCTGTTGCGGTGGCTTTTTTAGGGGTGTATTGTTTTAGTGAATAACAATATTGACAGGTCCGATGCCACCCTCAATGTCAATGGTGTTACCGGCTGATTTTGAACCAGTGCCGTTTTCGGAAATCCCGGAACCATTAACGGTAATGGGCCCTAAACCCTGTTCGGCATCAATGAAATAGTCAGCGGCATTGCCGGAAATGGTTAAATTGGTTTGACCGACGCCACAATCGAGTTTCATCGCTCCGGTGATTACCCCCTGCATTTCAATCAGACCAACCCCACCTTCGATATCAAAATCCTTGAGAATTGCATCAGAAAAGCTTACCGCACCGGCACCGCCTTTGAGCTTCCCAGAGTTTGCTTGAACATGTGTAGCGACAATTTCTCCAGCCCCCTGGGAAATGATTAAATCATCCGTAACGATATTTTTTATCTCGCCGCGTCCCGCACCCAATTCAAGATCGACATTTTCCAGTTTTGTGTTTTCCGGAACAGTTACCACTAAAGTCGGGGTCTCGTTCTGATGGAATAAATTGGTCAACAAATTCCGGACGCCTTTTTCAGTGATGACGAGTTCACCGTTTTCCATTTTGACATCCAAGTTTGATGAAAGATCGGAGCCTTCCACATTAAACTGACTCCCGGTTTGAAGGATTAGATTTCCGGCATCAAAGCTGATGGAAATCGATTCCGGTTTTTCGGTGTAATCCTGGCTGTAAGAAGCATTCGGTTTCCCGATCTGTTCGAATTCATTTTCAATTAGACCCAAGCCCTGTAAAACGTAGATGCCGCCATTGACAATGGCGGAAATAATCCCCAAGGCTAAAACGAGGCCAAAAGCAATAGCGAAATATTTAATCCATCCGTTATCTGATTTCATTTAATTTCAGTGCCTCCAAAAATGCTGGTGCTGTTGATATAAATGGTCGGCGGATTTTCGCCAAGTGGCTGGATCGCTTTATTTGTCGTGCCCCCAAAAATTGGCGTGCTGGAGACCTCAACACGGATATTGTTCGGAACCAGAATATCGATACCACCGAATACGGCAGTCGATGAGATATAGATATCCTCATTGATGATCGCTTGTCTCAGATCCAACGAGACACTGCCAAAAACGGCGGTTAAGCTCGCCCCTTTGAATTCTTTACCCGGAAATTTAATTCCTGAGCGCCAAATATTGCAGAATATTCTATCAGTCCATCCTTGTTTATACTTTCAATCTGTTTGAGGTTGCGGTTGAAGTTCCCCTTAAAAATGACACTCAAACCAATAGCGATGATGATGATGGGAAAGATCAGATCAGCAATTAGCTGTCCGCTGAAAAAGCCCTGGGCGGAAGCGAACAATAACAAACCAATGCCTAAACCAATAGCATTCCAAAGTTGAACACCATTTTGGAACATACTGATGGCGCAGGGAATAATGATAAACAGGGTCCATTAGCCATTAAAAAACAGCTCAAAGTTCCATAGACCAAACGCATTTCCGGCAAAACCCAGACCGAAAGCAACTAACAAGAGCCCCCATAACAGGTTACCAACTCGATTTCTCGTTTTATCTCCTTTATTGTGAAATTTATTAACATTATAGCATGCTTTTATCAATTTATACAAACGAGAAAAGAATAAAATTGAAAAAAAAGCAAAACTCTGCTCTTGATTAAGGTATTAGAATGTGGTAATGTATAATAAATAAATGCACCAAAACTGAAAGCGATGAATACGAAGAACCAGCTTGCCAGATCGCTCAGAGAATTCATCAAAAATGATCAGCTGAGCCGTGAGTAAATTATGAATGCGAGTAAATAGTTGTGAGTCTATAATTCGGTATCATGCATCATGATCATGCGGTACTTGTTTATTCGTAAGAAAGAGGGAGAGTTCATTTTATGGATATGAATTTGAAAGACTATGAGGAAACTGCAGAAATTATCAAAGCGCTGGGCCATCCAATCCGACTCTGCATCACAAAAGGACTGATAGCAAAAGGACGATGCAATGTCTCTTATATGGAGGAATGTCTTGAGGTATCTCAATCCGGTGTTTCCCAACACCTGTCTAAACTGAAAAATGCCGGGATTGTGAAAGGTTTTCGAGCGGGAAACGAAATTTACTATGAAGTTGTCAGTGAACCGGCGCAGAATATTATCCGCGCATTGTACGGAGAGGATTAGTAAAAAATTATTCTGATGGTAGGCTTTTGCAAATCGAAGATATCGATTTATGAAAGCCTGTTTTTTTTGTTGAATTGCACAACTGCAATAAATAAAACCGGTCATAAAACCAATTCAGTGGTGGGGCGGACATTTCATTTGGATAAAAAAGTATAAAAGAAATTTGACAAAACGGTCAATAAATAATATAATAAAAATACAAATTATTAATTAGGAGTTATTCTTATTCATGAAAAGTAAACAAATACAATTGTTCACGGATATGATTCGTGGAGCCGGATTAAAGGCAACACCACAACGTATTGGTGTTCTCAAAGTTTTGTCAGAAATGACATCCCATCCAAGTGCAGAAATGCTGATGGAGACCCTTGAAAATCAAGGTAATATCATGTCTGTTGGCACAATTTACAATATTCTGGAAACATTTTCCGAAAAAGGATTGATTCTAAAACTTAAGGATAATCAAGAAGTGATGCGTTTTGATGCGAATACGAAGTTTCATGTTCATATCTATAACGAAAAGGACAATAGAATCTGTGATTATTTTGATCCCGAACTTGAAGTGCTGCTTTCTGGTTATTTTGAAGAAAAGCTGCCTGAGCAATTCTCTTTAAACCGGATTGAATTATCTCTTTACGCCTAATAGCGCAAGATATTAAAAAGAGTCTGATTATTCATATCAGACTTTTTTTAATTGGGGTGAAAGATCAATCTGATCGACGCTTGAAAGACCGTTGTTTCTCAGTTAAGAAGCGAGTTTTCACTTTTAATTTAAGATGAGATAGTGTATAGTAGTGTATAGTAAGTGCAATAAAAATAAATTGAAATTAATTCTTTGGAGGATATTATGTCAGAAACAAACCCAGTTGTAAAAATCGAAATGGAGAATGGTCAAACGATGAAGCTGGAGCTTTATCCGGAAACGGCACCAATCACCGTTGAAAACTTTTTAAAACTTGTTAAGGACGGATTCTATGATGGATTGACTTTTCATCGGGTCATACCAGGCTTTATGATTCAGGGCGGATGCCCGATTGGCAACGGTACCGGTGGACCCGGACACAGTATCAAAGGTGAATTTTCCGGAAATGGCGTTGTTAACGATCTTAAGCATGACCGCGGCGTGATTTCCATGGCAAGATCCGGCATGCCGAATTCGGCAGGCTCGCAATTTTTTATTATGGTGGCAGATGCCCCCTTCTTAGATGGTCAATATGCCGCCTTCGGGAAGGTTACCGATGGTATTGAAACAGCTGATGCTATTGTTGCTGTTGATCGCGACGGTTCGGATAAACCTCGTCAAGATCAGGTTATTAAAAAAATTGAAGTAGTTGCCTGATTTATATTTAGAAACCATTATGTTTTATGCTAAAATAAAATAAAAAGGATGTGAATGCAATGGCAAAGTATTGCCCCAAATGTTATGCGGGTCTTCGCGATGACGCGACTGTTTGTAGTAACTGCGGCACTGTCTTGGAAAAAGAAGTTGTTGCTGAAGAGAATATCACGGGTGGCGTTTTCGACAACGAAAATATTTCCCATGATGTTACTGGCAAAGAAATTGTTGGTGAAACCGTCGCTGACGAAACATCTTCCGATGAGATGATTGCTGATGGAGTTGTTGCTGATGATATCGGGACAACAGAAATCATCGCGGCAGAAAGTGTTGCCAGTGATCCGATTCCGGCTCAGGCAGCCCCGCAAAAACCATCTGCTGTTGACAAAACTGAAGAAGTCATGACGTTGGGAGACTGGATGCTGACGCTTTTACTGACCTACATTCCCATTGTCAATATCATTATGCTGATTATCTGGAGTGTGGATGCGAGCACAAACGTCAATAAAAAGCATTTTGCATGGGCTTCACTGATCTTCATGGGGATCGGCATTGTCCTTTCTATTATATTTTCGAGTATTGTCATTGCAATCATGGCTTCAGCGATGCATTCAATGAGATATTATTAAACAAAAAAAGAACTGTCAAATGGCAGTTCTTTTTTTTGTGTCGATAAACTCCGTACCGACAATTGTTACATCATGTTGTATGCCTCAGAGCGGACAGCTCGAAGAGTGTCCGATTCTGCAGCATACAACCGATTAACAATTGGTCGGTACTGTGTTAGCAATTTTATTGTCTTAATTATATTTTATTTTCGAGAGCACCAAATTTCCGAAAGCGATGATAACGGTTTTGCGTCAGTGTCTCGGTGGGGATGATCTGTTTTTTTCGAAAGCTCTTATAGAGGCTGAGTTTCAATTCTTGATAGACATTTTTGAAATCCCGATGGTTTTCAGAGATGATTTTATCGATCACATCCAGTTCCAGTAAATCCTGAGCTGTTAATTTCAGACAATTAGCGGCTTCTTTTGTTTTTGATGGGTCCTTCCAGAGGATACTGGCGCAGCCTTCCGGAGAAATTACCGAGTAGATGGCGTTTTCAAGCATCCATACTTCATCCGCAACGCCCAGTGCCAAAGCGCCGCCGCTGCCGCCTTCGCCAATGACGACGGAAATTACCGGCACCTTCAGGCTCATCATTGCCATCAAATTCTGAGCGATGGCATGACCCTGGCCACGTTCTTCGGCGCCAATTCCGCAAAAAGCACCAGAGGTATCGATCAAACAGACGATTGGCCGATTGAATTTCTCAGCCAGGTGCATTTGACGCAGGGCTTTCCGGTAGCCTTCCGGGTGAGGGGAACCGAAATTTCGCCGAATCCGGGACTTGGTATTATTCCCGCGTTCCTGGGCAATAATGGTTACCGGCATATCCATCAGATAACCCAGCCCGGCGATGATGGCGGGATCATCGCCGAAACAGCGATCGCCGTGGAGTTCGATAAAATCGGTAAAGATATTGTCGATGAAATCCTGTCCGGTGGGTCGTGTTTTCTTGCGGGCTAATGCGACCCGTTTATATGCTTCCATTTTCATCACCGCCTTTTGGTATGGAGTGGAGGGCCAATAGCTTAGTCAACGTATCTTTTTGCAGATTACGGTGAACAATCCCATCAATAAACCCTTTTTCAAGTAAAAATTCAGCTTTCTGGAAACCTTTCGGCAAACGCTGGCGAATCGTCTGTTCGATGACGCGTGGTCCGGCAAAGGCAATCAGGGCATCCGGTTCGGCCAATATGATATCGGCTTCCATGGCAAAACTGGCGGTTACACCGCCGGTGGTGGGATCGGTGAGGAGTGCGATATATAAAAGTCCGGCATCGCTGTGACGCTTGACACCACCGCTTGTTTTGGCCATCTGCATCAGCGCCAGCATCCCTTCCTGCATCCGGGCGCCACCGGAAACGGTAAATCCAATTACGGGAAGACGGTGCGCTGTCGCATATTCAAAAAGCAGGGTAATTTTTTCACCAACGACCTGTCCCATACTTCCCATCATGAAGGTGACTTCCATGACAAACATAGCCACTTCATGACCGTTGATTTTTCCGATGCCGGTGATGACGCCTTCTTTTTCATGGCTGAAGAGCGTCGCCTGCGTTAATTTTTCTTCATATTCCGGAAATTCCAATCGATTGATTGAAGCGAGATCCGGATGGAGTTCGGTAAAACTATTGGCATCGGCAATCATGTTGAGTCGCTGTCGGGCGTTAATTCGAAAATGATGTCCGCATTTGGGGCAGATCTGGTAATTATTATCTAAATCCGAGGTGAAAATCAACTGTTTGCATGAGGGACAGCTGCGGCAAAGTTCTGTTGGTATGGCCGGATCACCTTGTCGCTTGACGCGATGATGGCCTTCTAATTCATTTTTTGGTTTTTTAAATAGACCTTTACTAATCATTTAAAACTCCCTTTCTATTCCGACCAGGGTTTGCCTAATTCGTTTTCCATAAAATCAGTATAATAGTCCCCTTTCACAAATAGGGGATGGCTTAAAATATCAAGTAGAATCTGGCTGGTATGGTCGATTCCTTCAATGACCAGCTCACACAAGGCGGCTTTCATTTTCCGAATCGTCAGTTCTCTGGTTTTGGAGTGAACAATCAGTTTTCCGACCATTGAATCATAGTACGGCGGAATGGTATAACCCTGATAAAGCAGGGTATCGAACCGTACCCATGGGCCTCCGGGGACATGGAGAAAGCTGATCGTTCCACAGTTTGGCCGAAAGTCAAGCAGCGGGTTTTCGGCATTGATCCGGCATTCGATGGCATGCCCCTGGATATGAACATCTTCCTGCCCGAAGGTGAGGGGTAAACCGGCAGCGATCCGAATTTGCCACTTAACGATATCGATTCCCGTGACCATTTCAGTAATGGGGTGTTCCACCTGGAGTCGGGTGTTCATTTCCATAAAATAAAAATGCTTCTGCTCGTCCATCAGGAATTCAATGGTGCCGGCATTTTCATAACCAATGGCCAGAGCGGCCTTTCGGGAAATCGCCATCATCGTTTCACGGATTTCAGGTGTCAGCGAAGGGGACGGACTTTCTTCGAGCAGCTTCTGATTCTTCCGCTGGATCGAACATTCCCGTTCCCCGAGAGCGACCACATTTTTATGCTGGTCGCAAAGCAGTTGGATTTCGATATGCTTGACATGCGTTAAGAATTTTTCCAGATAAACGCCGCCATCACCGAAGGCATTTTCTGCTTCCTGGCGGGCCAGCTGAAATTCGTTTAAAAAAGCCGCTGAATTTTCGACCAGACGAATGCCTTTGCCACCGCCGCCGGATCGTGCTTTGACAAGCAGGGGATAGCCAATTTCATCGGCTTTTTTCTGCGCTTCGACCGGATCATCCACGATATCGGTGCCGGGAACGATGGGGACCCCGGCGGCGGACATGGTTGAACGGGCCTGGTCTTTGTCGCCCATCTTCTGGATAATTTCCCAGGTCGGTCCGATAAAGGCAATCCCGCACTGGGCACATAATCGGGCAAATTTAGGGTTCTCAGAAAGAAGGCCGTAACCCGGGTGAATCGCTTCGGCTCCGGTGAGTACGGCGGCTGACAAAATCGCTGAGATATTAAGATAACTGTTGACAACCGGCGCCGGTCCAATACAAATGCTCTCATCGGCCAGACTCACATGAAGACTGTCTTCGTCCGCTTTTGAGAAGACCGCTACGGTGGCGATGCCCATTTCTTTGCAGGCTCTGATAATTCGCAGGGCGATTTCTCCGCGATTGGCAATGAGTATTTTAGTAAACACGGTTGCCTCCTTAGTCCATCAGGGCAAATGAAAATTCGCCAACAACAGCAACCTTGCCATTCACCTTGCCGGAACCGCTCGCAAAATAAAAGGGTGGTTTGGACCGGGTAATGTTGCATTCGATTTCCAGGGTGTCGCCAGGAAGCACCTTTTGTTTGAATTTAACCTTGTTCAGACCTGTGAAGTATGGCGTTTTTTTCGCATTGTTCACTTCAGCCAGCAGAACACAGCAGGTTTGGGCCATGATTTCACATAAAACAACACCCGGTACAACCGGATTTCCGGGAAAGTGACCCTGTAAAAACCATTCATCACCTTTTACGGTATAACGTCCTGTAGCAGTATTAGCATCTGTTTTTTCAGCCTCATCAATCAGGAGCATCGGTTCCCGGTGGGGCAAAATCGTTTTTAATTCGTCACGTTTCATATTAATTTCCTTCTTGAATGCGGTAAAGAACCTGACCAAATTCAACAACTTGACCATTTCCAACACATACTTCCATAATGGTGCCGGCAGTTTCAGCAGTAATTTCATTCATCAGCTTCATCGCTTCAATAATACAGAGGGTATCACCGGCTTCAAAATGCTGTCCTGTTTTTACATAGGCTGGTTTATCGGGCTGACTGCTCTGATAGAATACGCCGACCATCGGCGATTTTATTTCTTTCCAATTTGCATCGATTGTTTTTTCTGTTGCTTCAGCGGTAGTGGTTTTAACTTCAGCTAAAACCGGTTGGATTCCAGCCTCCGGAAAGTTGCCTGATAAAACGGTGGCCGGCTGAGCTGAACCAATTTCACGTTTCAGTTCTATTTTCAGATTACCCTGATCAATGGCAAGACTCGTCAGATTTTCTTCAGACATGACCTTGGCCAGGGTCTGAATGGTTTCAGTGGTTAATTCCATTTTTTACACCCCCGCGTATTTTGTAAATGCCAGACAAGCGTTATGACCGCCAAATCCCAGCGAAACGGATAAGGCCACGTCGCTTTGCACCAACCGTTTTTGGTTGGGGACAACATCCAGATCACAATCAGGATCTGGTTCGACATATCCGATGGTGGGGGGGATAACCCCGTCTTTTAAGGCCATAATTGAAGCAATGGCTTCGATGGCACCGGCGGCACCTAACATGTGTCCCGTCATCGATTTCGTCGAGCTTACCAGGGTACGTGAAATATGATCACCCAAGGCTTTTTTAATCGCAATGGTTTCTGATTTATCGTTCAGCGGGGTACTGGTACCGTGGGCATTCACGTAGAACTGCTGATCGTTAAGGTCCAATCCCGTCGCGACGGCCTCATCCAGAGCCAGCGTGATGGCCCGGGCTCCGCCAATGGCTTCTGGGTGGGGCGCAGTGATATGATACGCATCACAGGTGTTGCCATAGCCAACGATTTCGCCATAAATTTTCGCGCCGCGCTGCAAGGCAGTTTCCAAATCTTCCAAAATAACGGCACCGGCACCTTCGCCCATGACAAAGCCACTGCGACGTTTGTCAAAAGGAATCGAAGCCTGAGTCGGATCGCTGACGGTGGTTAAAGCCATACAATTCGTAAAGCCGGCAATCGAAAGTGGTGTAATACTGGCTTCGGTTCCGCCGGCAATGATGGCATCGGCATAACCATGTTTAATGGCCCGATAGGCTTCACCAATCGCATTGGTTGAAGTTGCGCAAGCGGTGACCACTGGCAGACAGGGACCCTGGGCATTGTAGCGAATGGCGATGGTGCCGGCGGCAATATTTGAGATCATCATCGGGATAAAGAAAGGAGAAATTCGGCCGGGACCTTTGGTGGCCATTTTTTCGCACTCAGTAATAAAGGTGTGAATGCCGCCAATTCCGGATCCCATATAAACGCCTAAACGGGTCGGATCGACATGTTCCTGAACACCGCTGTCTTCCATTGCCTGAATGGCGGCTCCCAGTGCATACTGGGTGAATAGATCGGTTTTTCTGATTTCGTTTTTCTTGATGTAGTCCAGGGGTTCAAAATCATTGACTTCCCCGGCAACGGTTACTTTCAAATCAGTGGTATCAAATTTTTTGATAAAATC
The DNA here is from genome assembly GCF_014284475.1 of Acetobacterium fimetarium. GTDB lineage: Bacteria > Bacillota > Clostridia > Eubacteriales > Eubacteriaceae > Acetobacterium > Acetobacterium fimetarium. The sequence continues at coordinate 89,030 of NZ_WJBC01000002.1, forward strand.
GATCCCGCATTTTCCGTTAACCAGGTTTTTCCATAGGGTGTCCACCGTGCATCCCACTGGGGAAATGGCACCGCATCCTGTTATTACAACTCTTCGTTTCATTGATTACTCCTAAATATAGAGACCGCCATCAACTTTAATGACTTCTCCAGTAATATAGTCTGATAAATCACTGCTTAGATAAACACAGAGGTTTGCAATGTCCTCTGCTTGTCCCAAACGTTTTAACGGAATGAGTTTTATGATTTCATCCCGTATTTCAGGTTTGAGATCTTTGGTCATGTCCGTATCGATAAATCCCGGCGCAATGGCATTACAAGTAACGCCTCGCACAGCCATTTCTTTGGCGGTGGATTTGGTCAGACCAATGAGTCCCGCTTTGGCAGCGGCATAATTGCATTGCCCCACGTTTCCCATGAGTCCGGACACCGACGAGATGTTGATAATTCGACCTTTTCTTTGTTTTAAAAAGTAAGAACCGGCATGTTTGGTCATATTAAAGGCACCTTTTAAATTGGTGGCAATAACGGTGTCAAAATCTTCTTCCTTCATCGCAATCAGCAGCTTATCCCTGGTGATGCCGGCATTATTGACAAGAATGTCGAGACTGCCGAAATCTTTGATGACCTGAGCAACCATTTCTTTGGTCGCTTTGAAATCGGATACGTCACATTGATAGCTGAGGGCTTTGACGCCCATGGCCAGCAGTTCATTTTTAGTTTCTTCAGCTTGTTTTTCGCTTCCGCGATAAACGAGGGCAACATTACCGTGTGCTTCAGCAATTTTAAGGGCGATAGCCCGGCCAATGCCTTTGGCGCCGCCGGTGATGAGCGCGGTTTTTCCTGTTAACATTCGAAAGACCAGTCCTTTCCAGCATTTTTGGTTTCAATATAATCGGTCAGTATCTGCTCGCAGTGATAATAAGCGACAGACGGATTTATTTTCTTTAGAAATCCCCCCAGCGTCGTTCCGGGACCACACTCAATAAAGGTTTTGAAGCCGTCATCGATCATGCGACGGATTGTTTTTTCCCAAAGTACCGGATGGTTGATCTGATGAATAATATGGGATCTGATATCGACGGGTGAATCCGGGTATGGTTCGGCATAAGCATTGGAATAAAGGGGGATAGACCCTGGTGAAAAAGTCAATTCGAAAACATCTTTTTCCAGCAGTTTTGTTGCATAAGTCATGAAAGGGGAATGAAATCCACCCTGTAAACTCAGCGGGATCGCTCTGCCGCCCGAATCTTTAACACGTTTAACAAACGCCGTGACATCGCTCTTTAACAGGGACACCACCAATTGACCGGGACAGTTGTAATTGACTGGATAGCACTGGTTGAACTCTTTGCATATTGCTTCTACTTGCGTGTTATTCCGTCTTAAAACCGCTACCATGGCAGCATCAATTTTACCGGCGGCGGCATCCATAGCCTGACCACGCTTTTTAACAAATTTCAATCCATCTTCCAAAGATAACATACCAGAGGCAACCAGACCGGTCACTTCACCCAATGAAAAGCCGGCCAATCCCTGAATATCAACGCCGATAGCCGTCAGTGTTTCCAGGGCAGCCAGCTCCACCGCAAAAATACAGGGCTGGGTATTAAAGGTCTTATTCAATTCTTCGATCGGACCTTCAAAACATTGTTTTAAAGTCCCGACGCGTAGGGATTCTATCTGATCAAATACTTTTTTTGAGGTGGGACTCTGTTCATATAATGGTTTTCCCATTCCGACAAACTGTGATCCCTGACCCGGAAAGAGTACCGCTATTTTACACATTGAAGGCCTCCTTTTAAAGCAGTTTCTGTTTCTTCAATCAGTGTTAAAATAATATCTTTGGCACTTTGTTTTTCTTTAATCATGCCTGCGATTTGTCCGGCCATAAAGCATCCTTTCTGAGCATCTCCTTCCTGGGCGGCAATACGCAGGGCACCGCGACCGTACTCTTCCAGCGTTTCCCGAGGCGTGGAGGGGTCGTTTTCTGCTTTCACAAAGTCTCTTGAAAATGAGGTTTTCAGAGAACGAACCGGATGCCCCAGTGATTTTCCACTGAGAATGGTATCGATGTCTTTGGCTTTAATAATTTTGTCTTTATAGTTTTCGTGGATATTGGTTTCATCAGCGACCAGGAATCGTGTTCCCAGCTGAACACCAACGGCACCCAGCATCAGGGCTGCCGCAATGCCTCGGCCATCACCAATGCCGCCAGCAGCAATCACTGGAATCGATACGGCATCGCAGACTTGAGGGACCAGAGGCATGGTCGACATTTCGCCAACATGCCCGCCGGACTCGCCGCCTTCAGCGATGACGGCGGTTGCGCCAGCGCGTTGCGCAAATCGGGCCAGTCCGGTGGAAGGGACGACCGGGATCACTTTAATACCGGCTTCGATCCATATTTTCATGAACTTACCGGGGTTGCCGGCGCCGGTGGTGACCACCGGTACTTTTTCTTCAATCAGAACCTGAGCAATTTTGTCCACATGTGGATTCATCAGCATGACGTTAATGCCAAAGGGTTTGTCAGTCAGGCTTTTTACTTTTTGTATTTCCTGTCGCAGCCAGTTTTCATCAGCATTCATTGACGAGATGATCCCCAGACCACCGGCATTGGAGACGGCAGCTGCAAGCTGGGCATCGGAGATCCATGCCATTCCTCCTTGAAGAATGGGATATTCAATGTTCAACAAATCGCACAGTGGTGTTTTAATCATCCGGATACACCTAAGCGATTGCTTTTTCGATCAATCCTACAACATCAGCGATGGTTTTCAGCTCGGTATCCATTTCAATGCTTGTATCAAACGATTCTTCCATTTCCATTACTAATTCAACGGTATCCAATGAATCCAGTTCAAGTTCCTCAAAGGTTGAATCCATACTTACTTCCAGTTCCGGTTCCTCTTTGTAATTACGTAAAATTTCTACTACTTTTTCAAATACCATTTGTTTAATCCTCCTAAGATTAGCTATAATTATTTTAATTTTTATAAGTGTGTTTCATTTTTTTTCGCAAATTAATTTATCTGTGAAAAAGATCGGCGATCAGAATGACTTCTTTGACCATTCCAGTACGCAGGCACCCGTTGTCAGACCGCCGCCAAAAGCGGACAATGCGATTCGCATGCCGGGCTTGAGTTTTCCCTGACGATTCATTTCATCCAGCACCAGTGGAATACTGGCTGCCGATGTGTTGCCGCAGGAATTGATCTGCAAGGCAAACTTTTCCATCGGAATCTTCAAGCGTTTTGCCGCGCTCTTGATAATGCGCAGGTTTGCCTGATGGGGAATAATAAAGTCCAAATCTTCGAATGTGATTCCGGCCTGTTTGACAACGGTTTTTAAATCATTGCAAATGGCGGCAACCGCAAAGCGGTAGACTTCATCTCCGTCCATGAGTAAATAAGGACTGGGAGTCTCCTGATCTTTCAGCAGGGGATGATTTCCCTTCGCCCAGGGGATGCAAAGCGCGTGTTGATTACCGACGGATGTCAAACGAATGGCCTTGAGATCATCGCCATTTGAGAGTATCGCCGCACCGGCGCCATCTCCGAAAAGAACAGCAGTGCTGCGGTCTTTCCAATCCACCAATTTTGACATGGCATCCACCGCCACCACCAGAATTTTCATTTCCCGGTTGCGGCAAAAATAAGCGTCCGCCAAATCCAAACCATATATAAATCCTGAACAGGCAGCATTGAGATCGAAACTGGGACAGGTTGCTTCCAGTTTTTCCTGTATTAGACAGGCAAGCGAAGGGGTGACGGTGTCGCCGCCCAGTGTTGGACAGATAATCAGATCCAGTTCCTTCGGGTTGATATGCGCGTTGTCAAGGGCATTGAGGCTGGCTTCAAGTGCGATATCCAAAATGGATTCCTCAATACAAATATGTCTTGCCTCGATTCCGGTTCTTGAAACGATCCATTCGTTTGATGTTTCAAAGTATTCGGTGAGGTCATCATTGGTCTGAATTGTTTTTGGCAATGCAGACCCTGTGCCAATAATTGAAAAGGACATTTGTGCCTCCAAGCATCAAGGAGCAGGAATTTATTTGTCTGATAACCTTGATATTTTTTTTGCGAAAAAGCGGTTTAATTTTTCCATTCCCTGGATTAAAACTTCTTTTTCATCATCTGTCATTTGTCGGGTAATTTCTTTAACCATTTTCATATGAAAATACTGATGGATTTTATCGATCCTTAAACCTTTATCCGTGAGCCGGACATATACGACTCGTCCATCGATGCTGCTTTTTTCTTTTACTACGTACCCTTTTTTAGCGAGTTTATTTATCGCAATGGTGACTGAAGGCAGCGTAATTTTTTGACTTGCGGCAAGGTCACTGATGGTTTTTCCATCGTTTTTGTTTTTTCCCACATCCTCAATGAGATGCATTTCACTGATGGATAAATCAGTATTGGCAGAGCTCTTTAGCAGATCTTCTTCATATTTCAAGACATTGCTAAAGGTATCTACCAAAACTTCATTGAGTTGAGAAGAAAAAGATTCCACAAAGATACCTCCATAATTAATTAGATAGTCAAACTAATTATAATCCAAAAAAAATATTTGTCAAGAAAAGCTCGCCGTCAGGGACGGTTTCTTTAGATTATTCGTTGAACAATACCGATTTACTAGGAATCGATTTCTGCCATCAGTTCATTCATTAATGATTCCACGGTTGTAATTTCTGTGATTTTGTAGGCATTGGCGCCCGAAAAAACATAACCATTTGCTAAGTCGCCGCGTTTTCCGGCCATCAGCGCTAAACCGATACAATAGGGAGATGTTTTATAGTCACAGGATTTAATGCAATTAAAGGGGCAGTTGACGGGTTTCCTTAAACCGGCCTTGACTTCTTCAAGAAAATGATTGTGAATGGCCCGGCCCGGCAATCCAGCGGGACTGACAATGATTTCAATATCCGATTGTTTGGCATTGAGCATCGCTTCTTTAAAGGCGGATGCCGCATCACATTCTACCGTGGCGACAAATCGGGAACCTAACTGAACCGCTGCTGCTCCGGCTTCCAGAGTCTCTCTCACATCTGCTGCGGTGGTAATTCCGCCGCCGGCAATCAGGGGAATAGGGCGACCAGCCAGATCTTCGTAAGGTTTGATTTCTTCCAGGACGCCGGGAATAAGGCCTGGCAATTTTTGCTCCAATAATCTTTCGGGAGTCAGATCTTCATTCTTAAAACCTAAATGACCGCCAGCCAATGGTCCTTCCAGGACAATAGCATCCGGGACCACTTGATAGTGCCGCCACCAGTGTTTTAAAAGCAGCTTCGCCACTCGTTTTGATGATATGATTGGTGCGATTTTAGTTGCAGAATTCCGGGTTAATTCCGGAAGGGTTAAAGGGAGACCAGCTCCTGCGAAAATGATGTCGACGCCGACTTCCACAGCATCCTTGACGATCTGTTCGTATTGAGTCAGAGCGACCATGATATTAAGCCCGATTGGACGATTGCCGGAAATCTCTTTGGCCCGCTTGAAGTGATCTTCCAAGGCCTGTCGGTCGGCAAGTTTCGGATTTGTTTTGTAGTTCGGGTAATCACAACCCATTTCCACACTGGAAAGCACACCAAGACCGCCATTCTTCGAGACAGCGCCGGCAAGGCTGGAAAGGGAAATGCCAATACCCATACCACCTTGGACGATGGGCTTTGAGAATTCCAGATTTCCAATATTAAATTGCGTTTTCAAAAAAAAAACCTCCTCTGCAATTGATATTGCGATTGGAGGTTATCATAGCATAATTAAGTTTGAAAAGTAAAGAAAAAGCTACGGCTCAATAATTTTTTCAGGATTATTTTGCTTAATCTTAAGAAAAGACCATTTCGTTTCGGCGGTGATGATCCCGATAAAAATAATGATGCAGCCCATGAACATCGCCAAGGTGAATACATCTCCGAGCAGTATAATTGATAAGGTGCTGCCGAAAACAGATTCCAGACTGAGTATAATCGCCGCATGGGTCGAGCTGGTGTATTTCTGAGCCATGTTTTGCCCCAAAAACGCCAGAAAGGTACAAAAAACACCGAGATACACACCGCTGAGAAGGCCGGGAACCGGAACCGAAACGGTAAATTCTCCGGAAACAATAACGTAAACTAAAGAGACGATTGCGGCAAAAGCTAATTGAATAACGGTGAGCGCAATGGGATCATGCTGCTTCGAAAAAATACCGACGACCACAATATGGCAGGCAAAAAGAAAGGCGCAGAGCAGCGTCAATACATCACCCGAATTGCAGGAAAACCCTGTTGAAAAATCAATCGTCAACAATGCCAGACCAAGCAGCATGATAAAAGCGGCGATAAAATTATAAAGATCGGGTTTCTTTTTTTTGACAGCCCAGTAAATAAAGGGCACCATAATCACATTGGTAGCGGTCAGAAAGGCCTGTTTCCCGGCAAGGATGTATTGCAGACCGATCATCTGCGCAGCGAAAGCAGAAAAAAGGAAAAATCCGATGATGCAACCAGCCTTAATGGTTTCTTTAGATAAATGCTTGAGGTTTTTTCGAAAAATGATGCCTGATAAAAGGGCGGCGACGCTGAAACGCAGGGCCATGAGCATCATCGGCGTCATCGAATCCAGGGCGCTTTTTGATGCAACGAAGCCGCTGCCCCATACCAGGGCAACCGCAAGGAGTCCGAGATCAGCGTAAAGTGAATGTTTTAAAGTTTTTTCCATGGTGACTTCCTTTCTGAATTCATCAGTTAATTATAACGAAAAAGACGGCTATAAGCAAAAATATTTTGTTATCCAGAAAAAATGAGTTATAATAAATACATGAATAATTGTCAGTGAGAAAGCCGCACCAAACAATTAAATAATTTCAAACGACATAAGGAAAATGAAATGAAACTTGTATTAGTAAGACATGTAGAAACAACCGGCAATGTGGAACACCGGCTTAATGGCCATACGGAATCGCAATATACAAGTCGGGGTGAGGCCATGAAGGAGCTGCTGGTTGAAGAATTGATTGCGCTGGACGAAAAATTAGCTTTTGATAGAATATACAGCAGTCCGACTTCCCGGGCTTACAAAATTGCCGCCGACGTCGGGGCGGCAACCGGAAAACAGATTCAGGTGGATCATCGCCTCCGCGAGTTTAACTTCGGGATTTTTGAAGGTAAAACCAGAGACGAATGCTGTGAAATAGCAAAAGATGAATGGGATTTATGGATGGAGGATTATCTGGACTATGTTGTGCCGGAAGGTCAGAGTCAACGGGAATACCATATTTTATGCAAGGAATTTTTGAAGGAATTGAATTCAGACGAAACGGTGTTGGTGGTCGCTCATGGTGGAACCGTACACGGGATGCTCACCAGTCTTCTGGAGCTTCCCATTGACAGCAAGTGGCATTTTGATATCAGATTAGGCAGTATTACGGTTGTCAACTACAATGACGGCTTTGGAATGCTGTCAACCATGATGACACCGCCATATGATGAATTAATAAAGAACCAGCCGTCTTTGAGAGAATCAAACGTATCGGTAATGAAAGCATCAGTCGTCAACGGCTGATATTGAATAGAAGAGGAGAGAAAATAATTTTATGCTCGTAGTAGCTTATGATAATCGAAGTGATATTGAAATAGAAGAGTCCATATTGGAAGAAATTGAAGATGCCATGAAGCGAACCCTGCTTCACCGGGAAATTGGGGTGGAATGTGAGATCAGCTATTCATTTGTAAATGCGGATGAGATCAAAGAGCTCAACGCAACCTATCGTGGAAAAGATGCCGCCACCGATGTTCTGTCATTTCCCATGCATGAAGATTTTTTATATGATCGTGTCGCCATTTTAAAAGAGAATTCACACCTGCCTTTGCTGCTTGGCGATATCGTTATTTGTGTTCAGCAGGCGGTCGCTCAGGCAAAAGAATATGGAAACAGCCTGACCCGGGAGCTCTGTTATCTGTCTGTTCATAGTGTGCTTCATCTTCTGGGGTATGACCATATGGAGGATGATGACAAATCCGTGATGCGCCGCATCGAAAAAGAAATCATGGGTGATCAGTAGGACATTCTGAGTTTCAGAATTAGTTTGGGCGAAACTGATCGTCAAGCAGACGGCACTTTGGAAGTCTACAAAGAATTATATAACCAGGAGGTGGGAAAGATCAGAAGAAAGCTTGCAAAAAGTTTCTCTTATGCCATCGATGGAATAAGATATACGATTAAAACCCAGCCGAATATGCGGGTTCATCTTGGCGTCGGCATGATTGCCGTTGCGGCAGGGATTGCGTTTAGAATCGCAAGTTATGAGTGGCTGGCGCTGGTGATTGTGATCTGTTTTGTATTTATCCTGGAGATCATCAACACCGCCATTGAAACCCTGGTGGATCTTTATACCGAAGAATATCACCATTTGGCAAAGGTTGCAAAAGATACCGCGGCAGGAGCTGTGATGGTTGCAGCGATCATGTCCGTTTGTGTGGGCCTGATTATCTTTTTACCGAAAATAATGAATTGGTTTTTTTAACCAAAGAAGGAATGTGAACAATGAACGAACCATTTAAATCAGGATTTATCAGTATTGTCGGGCGGCCGAATGTTGGAAAATCGACGCTGTTGAATAATATCATGGAAGAAAAGCTGGTGATTACATCAGCCAAGCCCCAAACCACGCGAAATGCCATCCGTTGTATTTATACTGACGAATACGCGCAGATGGTGTTTATTGATACGCCTGGTATGCATCGGCCCAAGAATAAACTCGGGGACTACATGCAGAAAGCAGCAGAAAATACCGTCTCGGATGTGGATGCAGTATTGTATCTGGTGGAACCCGAGACGAAAATCGGACCGGGGGATCAGTATATTCTTGAAATGCTGAAGAACTGCGGCACGCCGGTTATTCTGGTCATCAATAAAATCGATTTATTGCCAAAAGAAGAGATTCTACTGACCATCGCCGCCTATCAAAAATATGATTTCCTGAAATGCATTATTCCGATTTCAGCCGCAAAAGGAGACGGGATCAAAGAACTTCTGGATGCCATTACAAAATTGTTGGATCCGGGACCGATGTTCTTTCCGGCGGATATGATTATCGATCAGTCTGAACGCTGGATTGTACAGGAACTGATCCGTGAGAAACTCCTGAATCTGCTGAAGGATGAGGTGCCGCACGGAATTGCTGTCGAAGTCACATCGATGAAGCCGCGAAAGGGGAAAGATATCGTTGATATCGAAGCCACCATTTATTGCGAACGAAAAACCCACAAGGGAATTCTGATTGGCAAAGGGGGATCGATGCTGACAAAAATCGGCAGTCAGGCCAGGAAGGATATCGAATTCTTTCTGAAATCCAAGGTTAATCTTCAGCTTTGGGTAAAGGTACGGTCTGATTGGCGGGACAGTAATTTTGATCTGAAGGAGTTGGGCTATTCTGAATAGTACCTGTGTACAGGAGAATTATGGCACTGATTAAAACGAAAGGTCTGGTCATCAAAGAGCAGGCATATAAAGAACAGGACAAAATTCTGACGATTTTCACAGAAGATGAAGGAAAAATTCAATGCATAGCCAGGGGAGTACGCCGTCAGAAAAGCGGCCTCTTGGCCAGTACCCAGATTTTTGCCTATGCGGAGTTCGTCTATTATCCGGGAAAAAACTTTGGCGTCATCAATCAGGCGAATCTGATTGAAGCGTTTTATCCCTTAAGAAATGATCTGACAAAAATGGCTTTAGCGGCCTATTTGCTGGATCTCATTAATAATGCCTACGATTTTTATCAGAAGAGCACGGAGATTCTAAAACTTTTACTCCATGTGTTATTCTATTTGTCTGGCGGAACAGCAAAAAATGATCTTGTTCTGGTTGGGGCCTTTCAGCTGAAACTCATTAGTGTTCTGGGATATCGCCCCGGGATCAGCCAATGTATGATTTGTGAAACAGATGCGGAATTAACGGCTTTCAGTATTGAAAGCAACGGCGTCTTATGCAAAAACTGCAAGCATCAGGCGACCGGCTATTCCTATAAACTGACGCCGGATATGCGGGATCTTTTGCTGGAATTTTTGAGAAAATCGATGAAAGAGTTGAAAGACATCGATGCTTCCTCGATGGATGTGATAAAGATCAATGATATGCTGGACCATTATATTGGTCACTGCATTGGAAAATCATCAAAAGCCTATACTTTTTATAAAAGCTTACTGGACCCTTTGTCCTCATAAAAAATAGATAAATTGAGAAGGAGATCAAAATGTATCTGGCAATGACAATGGACGGAAAAACGTTAGCAAGCAATGTATCATCCCAGTTTGAAACATGCAGTTATTTATTGGTTGTGGACACAAAGGATTTAAGCGTCAAGGCGATTGAAAATAAGAGCGATCTTTCGGAAGAAAATCTGGCTCAAAAAGTAATTGCTTGCGATTGCGAAGGCATTATAACCGGAGCCTTCAATTCAGCAGCATTTAATGTTTTAGCGGACGCTTACATCACACGATATGCTGGCGCCGGTTATTCTGGGTTAGAAGCTCTGGAGTTAATAAAGCAGCGAAAACTGGATTTGATAAAAACGCTTGATGGTTCGGATGGATGCGGTGGCGATCATCATCAGCTGTGAGTCTGGTTGCGATAACGCATATAAAAAAATAAAAAGGAGAAAAAAATGGAAAAATTCAAAATGGCACATACGATGATTCGGGTATTGAATCTGGAAAAGTCGTTGGCTTTTTACAAGGAAGCATTAGGTTTTGAAGAAGTGAGAAGAAATGACCAGCCAGCGGGGCGGTTTACTTTGGTATACTTAAACACGGGCGATCCCGACGGTCATCAATTGGAAATTACCTACAATTACGATCAGGTGGTACCCTATGATTTAGGCACGGGCTATGGTCATCTGGCCTTGGGAGTCGATGATCTTGAAGCTTCTCATGCCGATCATAAAGCCAAGGGTTATAATCCAACGGATTTAAAGGGCCTTGGTGGAGACAGCAAACCCCGTTTCTATTTTATGTCAGACCCTGATGGTTACAAAATCGAGATCATTCGCAACTGAAGATATCGTTTATTATTAAAACAGCGAATAAAATATAAAGTTTTATTCGCTGTTTTAATTTGTGCAATTCATCGTGTTAATGAGATGCTTTTACGATCAGCGTTTTCATCGTTTCGATCAGCTTATCGATGGCTTCAGCGGATACGTCACGGTTAGTCACAAAGCGGTATAGCCCATCTTCCTGACCGTTAATTCTGAACTTTTCATTATTCAGACCTGAAACAAGAACGGACTCGCTGATGACGGTCTCATCCAGGGTGAAAAACACCATATTGATATCCAGACGATCGCGAAGAACATGGCAGGACTCAATTTCTTCAAGGCGATCGGCAAGATATTTGGCATGATCATGATCTTCTTTTAGTCTCGCGGTCATTTCAGTCAGAGCGATGATGCCAGCTGCCGCGATGATTCCGGCCTGGCGGAGACCGCCACCCATGAGTTTTCGGTTTTTTCGGGCTGTTCTGATATAATCGCTGCTACCCAGTAGTAGGGACCCGATTGGAGCACATAAACCTTTGGAAAGACAGACATTAACAGAGTCGCCACAGGCGGCAATTTCTTTTGGATCGACTCCAAGGGCTGTTGCGGCATTGAAAATCCGTGCGCCGTCGATATGGACAGGAATGTTTTTCGATTTTGCAAGCCGGTAAACAGCCTGCATATTTTCAAGAGCAATAGCCGTTCCGGATGAATGTGCGTTTTCCATACAGATCAGACCGGTATTGGGATAATGAATATCATCGCCGCGGATCATTTTTTCCAGCGCTTTTACATCAGCCTGTCCTTTATCGGTGGGAAAAGGCCGGGTTTGAACGCCCGATAACACAGCGGCGCCGCCGACTTCATGCATCAGGATGTGGCATTCGTCCCCAATCAGAATCTCATCACCTCTTCTAGTATGAGACATAATGGCAACCTGATTCCCGAATGTTCCGGATGGAACAAAAAGTGCCGCTTCTTTTTCGAACATTTCACTTGCTAATGCTTCCAGTTTATTGACCGTTGGGTCATCACCATAGACATCATCACCCACTTCCGCAGAGGCCATCGCCTGTCGCATTGCGTCAGTCGGCTGGGTAACGGTATCACTTCTGAGGTCGATCCACATTTTATTTTCTCCTTCCAAAAATGCTATATAAATTTCTATAGCACATCATCAATCATTTTTTAAATTATAACGCGATTTTCTGAAAATGTACATCGTTTTTATGTTTGATATATAACAAACAATATACGTTTTGATTGAATCTTACGATTATGAGGCGAGTAAGCAGATCGATTGAATTAAAGCATAAATATCAGACGTTATCATGCAATTGAAGTTTGGACAAGAATGGAATTTTGGTGTAGAATATTTAGAAAAGAACTGGGTAGATAAAAAAAGCTTGATCGTTCGCTTGGTTTACTACGTTAAAATGAGTGTTAAGGAGGACTGTTGCGATGGCAAAGTTACTTTATCAGGGCCATGGGAGTTATCGTGTTGTATCAAAGGATGGCCTCGTCATCTATGTTGATCCATACGCGGGAGTTGGTTATGATCTGAGCGCGGATATCGTTTTGGTGACACATGAACATGCGGATCATAATGATTTATCGCTGATCAACAAGAAAAAGGACTGCCGCATTTTGAGAGCGGCGGATATGCTTGTTCATGGTAAATACCGGAAGCTGGAAATAAATGGGGTCATGATCGAAGCGGTGCCTGCCTATAACGAAAACCATAAAAGGGACTGTTGTGTCGGTTATATTATCACAATTGATGGTATTAAAATTTATGCGTCAGGGGATACTTCATACACAGATTTTATGCAGGCGAAGCTATCGCAGGCGGAGATTGATTACGCGTTGCTGCCAATTGACGGCATCTTCAATATGGACGTCAAAGAAGCCGAAAAATGTGCGAAAATAATTAATCCAAGACACACCATCCCCATTCACACATCACCTGTTAATAAACCATCCCGACTTGATAAATCAGGAGTATCGGTTCCCTTTGATCTTAAAAAAGCTGAGTCGCTCGATGTTGAAGGCCGGATCATCATGCGGCCGGCAGATGAAATAGAACTTTTCGAAAAATAGTCCGTTTGTTTTGATTAGGTATTTTCAAACCGGCAGAGAGCAGCGCACTGTTAAAAAACATGGAAGACAGCATCATCAATTGCTGAAAAAGTCCGTAAATTAAATAGATGTAAGATCAAAAGCTTGATTAAAAAAGAAAATAGGCTATTTTTCTTTTTTAGCGAGCTTTTGTTTTATTGAACCAGATATTTAAAGAGGCGATAACGCCACGGTTGGGAATAGAAAAACAGCTGAAATATAGGAAATATGGGATGTGAATAGCAGTGCTTCACGCTTTGATTGATGAATTGGGAAATATGCGCATTTTCCTAATTCGTAAATAATTAAAAATAACAAATAATGATTGACATAAACATTAAATTGATTTAAAATTGAATCAAGCAAGAAAACTATGAGAGCAATCTTAAGTTGTGAAAGATATGAACAGAGCAGTCAGAAGCCGAGTACTTTTGCAACGAATGAAAACCTTTGCACTTATCGCTGGATGGAATCAATTTGGGAAATCAAGCAATAAGAAAAGTTGAATCTCAAAGAAATGATTGCGGATTGTTAACTACACACATAGTTAAGAATAAAACTGATAAAAAATAGGAGGAATCAAAATGTCAAAAATTGAAGAAGTAAAAGTACTGGTAGAAACAGGTAAATCCAAGAAGGTTGCAGCAGCCGTTCAGGAAGCATTGGATGCAGGCGTTAAAGCCCAGGATATTCTGGATGCAATGGTTGCATCAATGGGTGTTGTCGGAGATAAATTCTCAGCTGGAGAAATCTTTGTACCAGAAATGCTAATTGCGGCCAAAGCTATGTCAAAAGGCGTAGAAGTATTGAAACCTCATATGGCAGGAGACAGCGCATCTTCATTGGGAACCTGTGTTATTGGCACGGTTGCCGGCGATTTGCATGATATCGGTAAAAATCTTGTTTCAATGATGATTGAAAGCGCAGGCTTTACAATAGTTGATCTTGGCGTCGATGTACCAGCTGATAAATTTGTTGAAGCAATAAAAGCTAATGAAAATGTAACATTAGTGGCCTGCTCAGGACTTCTGACAACAACAATGCCAGCATTGAAAGAAGCTGTACAGACCATCAAAGCCAGTGGATTAGATGTTAAAGTCATTGTCGGCGGCGCACCTGTAACACCAGAATACGCAGCTGAAATCGGAGCTGATGGATATGCTCCTGATGCAGGTTCTGCTGCAGTAAAAGCGAAAGAAATTGTAGCGTAAGTTTTGAACAATAAAATTTGATTTTCCCGGGGCTTCAGGCCAGATTTAACTGAAGTTTTCAGGCTAATTATTTATGATCGTGTTGCGATGAAATAATTGTCTTAAAAATCGAATTCTCCCGATGCTTGAAATAAAATGAAACTAACACAAGGAGGAATTACAATGTTAACAAAAAGACAGAACTTAATGGAAACAATTAAAGGCGGAAAACCAGATCGCTTTGTCAAACAATATGAATTTATGAACTTCATCATGGAAGCTCCCATGGGCGCGATGGTAGGTCCTGGTCAGACGATTGTGAATGACTGGGGCATTACATTTACATGGCCAGAAGGTCAATTGGGTGGTTTCCCGGTTCATGATGATGAACATAAAGTATTGAAGGATATCACCGAATGGAGAAAATTCGTTAAAGCTCCTTCTGCTATCTATCCCGAAGAAAGATGGGCGGCTGCGATCGAACATGCCAATGCAATTGATCGCAACGAAGAATTTGCAACCTGTTTTGTGGCACCGGGTATTTTTGAAATGACCCATCATCTGATGAGCATGGAAGATGCCTTGATGGCTCTTTATGAAGAACCGGAAGATATGCATGACTTGATTGACTACCTTGTTGAGTATGAACTGGCCTATGCAAAAGAACTGATCGATCATCTTCATCCAGATTGTATTTTTCATCATGATGACTGGGGCAGCCAACGTTCGTCATTCGTTTCTCCGGAAATGTTTGAAGAATTCTTTTTACCGGCTTACAAGAAAATTTACGGTTTCTATAAAGCAAATGGTGTTGAACTGATTGTCCACCACAGTGATTCCTATGCTGCTAATCTTGTTCCATACATGATTGAAATGGGCATCGACATCTGGCAGGGAGTTATGACAACCAATAATGTCCCGGAACTGATTAAAAAATACGGCGGACAAATCTCCTTTATGGGTGATATTGACAGTGGCGTCATCGATTTTCCAGGCTGGACACCGGAGATTATTTTTGAGAAAACCAAAGAAGCCTGTGAAAGATGCGGTAAATTATATTTTATTCCTGGTGCAAGCCATGGCTTGAATTTTGGATGCTTCCCAGGCGTATACGAATCGAATGACGAAGCAATTGATAAAATGAGCAAGGAAATGTTTTAATAAAGATATTTCATAATCGCCCATAATTTGATTGAGAACCCTATTTTGAAAAGAATCTCATCTGATTCCAATTCAAATGGGGTTCTTTTTTTCGTGGGTATCCATGCATAAAAGTGGATCGGCAGTGTGTTTTCCGACAAAAGAAAAAATTTCATGAGTTAGAATGAGATATTGCGCAATTAAACAACTCAAAAAGCGCGAAGACGCACAATAAAAACCTTGTCATATGTTGAATTAATCCCTATAATAACTACAAACGATAAGTCCTTTTGAAGTCTGACATCAAACCAGTCAGGAGAATATTCGGAAGGCTTTAAAAATAAAAATAAGGAAGTGTTAAATGAGTTTCAAACTAATTCAGGAAATTCCATCACCCGGCGAAATTTTTGAAATACTGCCGCTGTCTGAAAAAGGTAAAAAATTGAAGGCAGAGCGCGATCATATCATAAAAGATGTCTTTGAAGGTAAAGATGATCGTTTTATACTGATTATTGGACCCTGCTCAGCTGATAATGAAACGGCTGTTCTTGATTATGTGAGTCGTTTGAGTAAAATTCAAAAAGAAGTGGAAGACAGAATCATTATCATACCGAGAATTTATACAAACAAGCCACGAACGACTGGTGAAGGGTATAAAGGGATGCTGCATCAACCAGATGCAAACAAGAAGTCAAATATGGTAGAAGGCATTAAAGCCATCCGTCAATTACACATCAGAGCCATTGAAGAAACGGGTTTATCCTGTGCTGATGAAATGCTTTATCCGGAGAACTATGCATATTTAGAGGATGTGCTCAGCTATGTGGCAATTGGCGCAAGGTCAGTGGAGAATCAACAGCATCGGCTGGCTATCAGTGGTCTGGAAATACCGTCAGGAATGAAAAATCCGACGAGTGGTGATATCACGGTGATGCTGAACTCAATCCAGGCGGCACAGGCGGGACATACTTTTATTTATCGAAACTGGGAAGTGCAAACATCGGGAAATCCTCTGACCCACGCTATTTTGCGCGGTTCGGTGGATCAGCATGGCCGGAATCATCCGAACTATCATTATGAGGATATCAAGCGACTGATTAAAATGTATGAAGAACGCGGATTGCAAAATCCCGGCATTATCATTGATCTGAATCATGCCAACTCAAACAAATGTTTCAGTGAACAGCCACGAATAGCCCGGGAAGTGGTTCGTAACCGTCATTATGACGCCGCAATGAAAAAATATGTCAAAGGCTTAATGATCGAAAGCTATATCGAAGAAGGCAGCCAGCCAGTAAATGGCGGCGTGTACGGAAAATCGATTACCGATTCATGTCTTGGCTGGACAATGTCAGAAGCCCTGATCAGAGAGATTGCAAAAAAATTATAAAAAGCGAAACCAAACCAACAATTAATTTAGCCAATATGGCTGATGACAAAAGCCAGGAAAAACCCGAAGGCTGTTGCCAGGGCAATGAATCTTCCACCTTCCTCAAATGCTTCAGGCATCATGGTGTCAGCGATCATGGCTAAAATTGCACCGGCGGCCAATGACAGTGTAATGGCTATCACGTCTTTAGAAGCATTGCCTAAGAAGGCATAACCTAAGACAGCAGCACAAACAGAGGTTGCAATTGTGATTCCCCATACCGAAAGAATATAAATATTTGATTTCCCGGCGCTTTTCATGCCCTGAGCGCCGGATATGCCTTCAGGAAAGTTGCTGATAAAAACGGCAACCATCATACTGAATCCAACCCCTTGGCCGGCGGCTAATCCAATGCCGATGGCTAATGATTCAGGAATACCATCCAGAATGGCTCCCAGAAGTATGGCTGAACCTGAGTTGACAGTTTTTTTGGACTTTGCTCTGTTGATGTGAGATTTTCCGTGACCATGTTTGCGTGAGTGTCCACCAAAATGGTCGATGAAATAGTCTCCGACAACAAAAAGCAACGTACCAGCAATGAATCCAAGCGAGACCGAATTGAAACCGCCAGATATAAAAGCATTTTCCATAAGATCAAAGGTTAGCGCAGAGATAAGCACCCCGGAACCAAAAGCCATGATGGCACCAATGAAATATTTTGGCACTTTCAAATACATGCCTAATAGTGCGCCCACAAAAAGTGTGGAACCGCTGATAAAACCGAAGATAGCTGCTATTGTCATCCGGATTTCCTTTCTGTATGGTCGATGAATTTAGAAGGGGATTTGCGACGGTCCTTTTTTGAAGTCAAAGATAATTCCTAGTGTTGAGTGGAGTTTACTACAAATTTCATTCCGTTGTCAAGGATTCTCGAAGAAATCGAGATGGCCAAATTGCACGACAAGTTTGATTCGATAGTAAAAAAGGCGCCCGGATTGATAAATCAATTCGGACGTCTTTTTATTTGCAGGTGATTATGTTATTATATACAGGTATATACTCATAAAGCAATAAATCAGTTTAAGGAGAACCATGTGGAGACAAAAAAAATCTTTTCTCTAAGTTTGGACAGCATCGAAAGTGCAAGTAAATTTGTCCAAACGTTGCTGGAAAAATACAATTGTACAAAAATGGACAGCGTTCGTGCTCAGCTTTTTGTCGAGGAGACCATTGTCTACTGGAAAAAAGAGTCTTGTGAAAACGAAAAATTTGAAATTTCACTGCGGAAGCGGTTTAAAACAATCACCCTGTCAATGAACTACTGGGGGGATCAATCAAATCCTTTGACACTGCCGGAAGAAACAGAAGAGGCGGAGATGGATCTGATCGGCCAGAACATTTTAATTGGATTATCCGCAGTTACTTATTCCTATGATAACGGCTGCAACAATGTCTCCTATACTTTAAAGGAGAAGCCACTGAACCCGGCCATGACGACGGCTATTGCCATGGCAGCGGCGATTATTATCGGTTTAGGATTGCTGCATTTTGCTCCAGCTACGGGGGGGCTGATTGCCAGTACCATTCTGACGCCATTGAGCAGCATCTTTTTCGGCTTCCTCAATGCTGTCGTTATCCCGGTATTATTTCTTTCAGCAATCGGCAGTATTTTCAACATGGATAATATTTCCCAGATGAAGACAATATTTAAGAGCCTGCTCGAGTGGTGTGTGGGAATCATGGTGCTGGCTTCGGTTATAGCCCTGGCGGCGGCTCAGCTATTTTATCTTGGTAACAGTTCTGTGGCTTCCGGCGGTGGCAATAGTGACTTATGGAGTCAGGTCGGAAAGATGATATTCGGCATCATACCGGCCAATATCATTCAGCCTTTTTTGGATGGGAATACGTTACAGATTATGTTTCTCGCTATTATTGGCGGCATCGTAATGCTGACATTAAAAGGGCGTTTCCCTTTTGTTACAAAGATAATAACAGAGGCTAATTTAATTTTTTCAACGATTCTTGATGCCGTTTGTTCGCTGATGCCTTGGGTTGTATTTATCAGCATCTTGAATATGATGGTCTCCGGAAATGGCGGAGCCCTTTTTGGAGCAATCGGAGTGATTGCATTGATTCTAGGGTGTTACTTGATATTGGTTCTTATCATGCTACTGAGTGTCGCACTGATTGAAAAGATGAATCCCATCGCGTATCTGAAATCCGCGGCGCCATTTTTATTGATTGCCTTTTCTACAGCCAGTTCAAGTGCCTCTTTTGCAAGTCACAACGCAACGGCAATTTTCAAGCAGGATATCCGGGACTACGTGGTCAATTTTTCAATTCCGGTAGGTGTGTTATTCAACAAACAATCAGTCATTATCACGATGGTGTTGACATCGTTATTTATGGGTGGATATTATCAGATGACCTTTTCAATTGGAGAAATTATACCAGTGATCATACTCTGTATGATTTTGTCGGTGGCCTGTCCGCCAACTCCGGGAATGGGGGCTTTTCTTTTTACCATCGCGTTTAACCTGATGGGAATTCCTTTGGCAGGATTGGCGTTGGCCGTTAGTATTGATATCTTTCTGGACTATCCTTGTACTGCCATCCATGTGCTGATAACAAACATAGGCATGCTGCATACCGAACATATGCTGAGAACAAAAGAGGGTAAGGCTGTCAGCATCAAGAGTTAGAAAGAATCGTGAAGTAGTCGTTAGCGTGAAAACTAAAATCGCGAAATAGTAGCATTCTCATTTATGGCAATGTGGTATACAACAAATCATCAGGTAAACAGATTAAATTAAAAATAGTGTGATGTTGAATTCTTTATTATTGGATTCAGGAGCATCACGAATTTACAGAGGTGAAAAATGATATCATTAGATATTCCGGGATATAAAACGTTCGAAGTGAAAAATGTGGTGTTTGATTTTAATGGAACCCTGGCGGTAGATGGTGTTCTGATCGATGGCGCCAAAGAAAAATTAGAGGCATTGTCAGCGCGTGGACTTGATCTTTACGTCCTGACAGCGGATACGTTTGGGACAGCAGCAGAGCAGTGCCGGGATTTACCGCTTGAAATCCAGGTGTTCAGCAAAGAAAACATTGCCACGAGCAAAAAGAAATTTGTTGAAGAAATTGGTGTTGCGAACACCATCGCAGTCGGAAACGGCAGAAATGATCTTGCCATGTTTGAAAAAAGTATTCTTTCAATTTGCATCATGGGCAGGGAAGGCTGCTGTTCTAAATCAATGAATGCGGCAGATATCATCGTGAATAATCCATTGGATGCCCTGGAAATGCTGCTTAAAAATGATCGTATGGTTGCCACACTGCGAACGTAAATAAAAGGGGCGGGTATGAAACCTGGACAGGTACTACCCACCTGTCCAGAGAGTCAGCAACAGAAAGAGTAAGACCTTGATTTTCTTCCATTGAAAATACTTTTGGTGTCTATCATTAAGTGCTGATGTCAGATCGGCACAGTGAGTGTTGTTTAGAATTATCGTTTTGAGCTAAATCTCGACCGAAAGAAGAAATACTTGGCGATTTCTGTGGTGATAAGATATAGAATAGCAAGACCAAACAGAGCCAGAAGTGTTAAAGGCGGTATGGTGATGAAATCCAGAATATTCCTTAGCGGCAAATAGGGAAGAATCACAGTGAGTATTCCCGCACCGATGGTTGAGTACAGCAGAATGGGAGCAGGCTTGCTTTTATAAAAAGGTCTCTGGGTTCGGGCGACCATCAACATTAGCAATTCTGTCAGGATCGAGAGGACAAACCAGCCGCTTTGAAAGAGTTCCTCTTGAGCATTGAATCCAAACAGAAGGACTGCAAAACAAAGATAGTCAAAGACAGAACTGATCAGACCGAAAGTGAACATAAAGTTACGAATGAATCGGATATCCCAGCGATGAGGCGTCTCCACCATTTCAGGATCCACTGAATCGGTGGAAATCATTAAGGCCGGAAAATCTGAAATAAAATTGATCAATAAAATTTGTTTGGGCAGGAGCGGCAGGAACGGCAAGAATAAAGAAGCGCCGGCCATGCTAAACATATTGCCGAAATTTGCACTGGTAGTCATGTAAATATACTTCAGCGTGTTGGCAAAGGTGGTCCGGCCGAGTTCAATTCCCCGTCTCAGCACATCCAGATTTTTCTCTTCAAGCACAAAATCAGCAGATTCCTTAGCAACATCTACAGCTGTATCTACGGATATGCTCACATCGGCATCATGCAGAGCCGGTGCATCGTTAATGCCGTCACCCATAAAGCCCACCACATGGTTGTTCCTTTTCAATGCAAGAATCACGCGCGCTTTCTGGTTGGGATCAACTTCAGCGAACAGATCGGTAGTTTCGACGACACTTGTGAGGGATTTGTCGTCAAGATTCATGATTTCAGCGCCGGTTAAGGCATTTCGGATGGTTAATCCGATGGCGTTTGCTGTGTGGTAGGCAACCAGTTTATTATCACCAGTGATAACCCGTAGCTGAACCCCAAGCTGGGAAAGGCTGTGAATGGTTTCATCGACGTCATCCTTTGGTGGATCGAAGAAGAGAAGAAACCCCATAAAAGTCATAGCCTGTTCATCTTCAACGCGGTATTCTTTCTTCAGGGTTACCGATTTTTCAGCGATGCCAAGAACGCGGAAACCCTGAGCACTCCAGTCTTCAAGGTGCTGTTGAATGGCATCGAGAGTTGGAGTATCCATCGTCTGCTTCACAGAATCAATCTGAACCTGATCGCAGATTTTCAGGACACTGTTCAAGGCACCTTTTACAATCATTTTGTATTCACTGTTTTCCTCAATAATAACGCTCAATCGCGCACGCGAAAAATCAAAAGGGATTTCTTCGCGCTTTTGTGCTGTACTGATATCGAAATCTTGGTGGGCGATGATCGCATGATCCAGTTCATTAATCAGCCCGGTCTGCAGACTGGCATTGAGATAGGCCAGTCGGAGTACCGTTTCAGAGGTTTCTCCGTTCACATCCACCGCATTGTCTAGTGAGATTGATCCTTCAGTCAGGGTACCGGTTTTATCCGTACATAGTATATCCATACTGCCAAAGTTTTCCAGGGCGGTCAGGTGGCGGACGATAACGCCTTCCTTTGCCATGGTTTGGGAACCCTTGGCGAGGGTAATGTTGATGATGGCTGGCAATAATTGAGGGGTGATTCCAACGGCGAGGGCAACAGAAAAAAGAAGGGAATCGATAACTGGCCGTTGGTAGATGACGTTGACAATAAAAACAAATACCGTGAGAACCAGCATAATTCCGGTGAGAAGATAGCCGAATCGGCGTACGCCACGGACAAACTCTGTTTCAGGCTGACGTTTTGCAAGTTCTTCCGCGATCTGTCCGAATTCAGTGGCCTTACCAGTTTGTGTAACCAGCACCGTTGCACTGCCACTGACAACATTAGTACCCATGAAAACGCAATTATTACGCTCGGGCAAGTCTGCGTTTTTCGAAACGATGGATGGGCTTTTTTCAACAGAGAAGGCTTCACCGGTGAGGGTGGATTCGTTAACATGAAAAAGATCAGATTCAAGGATCAATCCATCCGCAGGAATGAGACAGCCTCCGGAAAGCAGGACGACATCCCCTGGAACAAGCAGTGTAGTGGGAATTTCTATCTGCCTGCCATCGCGAAGAACAGTCGATTTAATGTGCAGCTTTGAACGGAGCTCGTCAATTGCGTTGCTGGCATTGTATTCCTGGAGAAAACTCAGAACAACGCTTGCTAGCACAATTGATATGATGATGAGAGAGTCAAGCCATTCACCAGTAAGAGCTGATATTGTTGTTGCGACAATCATAATGAGAATGATGGGATTCTTGAATTGGTTGATAAACAGCATCATTGGAGCAGTATTTCTTGTTTTAATGGAATTCTCTCCATGCTCGTTTAAACGTAATGCAGCCTCATTTTCCGTGAGACCTTCAGTCGATGAATCGAGATTTTGAAGCACATCGGCAGGCGGCAGACTCCAGTATTTCATTGCTTTTGATTTTTTCATAAATGTCCCTCACATTCTCATTAAGATCCTTCCGGTCAGTTGCTTTTTTGATGGTTGCATGATTACGGATGCCTAACCAGGATAAGCTGTCAATATATTTATATAAACAAGAATACCCAAGAACGGTTAGCTTCAAACAGATCATCGCAATCCTAATCATCATTGATCTTTTTGAAAGCGACAGTGAAAGTGCATAACATTATTGATTAAATTGATATTGAAAATGGTTAAAGCATAGGTGTTATTTTATCAAATACTGATGAATATCCAAAAGGTGGGGATATTTTTCAAGCAGAGAATCGATCTGTTCTTTTGCTTTTTGAATAATGTCGGCCGTACGTTTAGGATCACGATCATAGCCCAGACAATAATACATTAAATCAACCGAATGTGTTAAAGACTCATCATCGCTAAAATCAAATCCCTCACTCTGTTTCTGCAGTATCGCTCCGAAAGCAGAGTAGGTAGTGGCAAGAAACAGGGTGAGATTCTTTTCCTTGCTGTAACCATTTGGTCGCATATCCTCCATCAATTTAAAATAAATCTGCTTGAAACTACTTGAATAAATGGCTTCACAGCCGATATTTTCGATTTGAGTTTCCCTGACAAAATTGAGTTTCTCAGGATTGGCTTCATATATTCGGGAGGTCAGATTGTAGAGACCTACGACGTATAGAAAAGTATCTTCGTCCGGATTGATAAAATATTTAAGATAGGTTGATAATATCTGATAATCTTCTTTGTAAATTTCGATAGCGATATTGCGTTTTGTTTTAAAATGGTAAGTGATCAAACCTTGACTGATACCGATCTTCTGGGCGATACGGCGAAAGCCAACCTGATAACCTTCAGTAAAAAAAAGATTCTTGGCAGTATCATAAATAAGCTGTTTGTTTGTTTTTTCTTTATGTTCAGTCATATTCTTTTCTTTTCTAATGCAAATTTATTTAATTAAACCACAAAAGCAAGAAAAATTCAACATCATGCTATACGCGTATTAAATAAGTGCTGGCGGAGATGATCTGACAAGAATCAATCCACGATCCAAACCGGAATAAGAGTTTTTTTTGTGGTTAATAGCGCTGAAAGTTTATTTTAAACTTTGCATATTTAAAAAAATACAGTGAATATTAAAAGATTTTACGGGTATTCAAATTTACATAGTGCAAAAATAGAAGATAAATGGATAAATGTAGTGAAAAAACAATGAAGATGATGGAGGTGAAAAATGTGTCAACGAATTTTGAAAATGAACCCATGATGGAGATTTATATTTTTGAAACGAATCAGATGCTGGATCAATTGGAACAAGCAATTGTTTTTGACCTGTTGAATGGTCAAAAAACTGCTCAGGTTGCATGTCCTTCAATTGCTCTGTATAATGTCATTATCACAGAGAAAGGAAAGACCCCAAGGAACCTATCTTAGCAGGACAAGCGTTCCGAGGGGTCAACCAACATGATTATTATAACAAACTATACGTTGGTCTACAACGAGGAACACGCTTTTTTTACACAGTGAGTCATGAAGAGCCATGCATCTGCCCGATATGCGGTGGCAAGCTCAACTACCGGGATAATCGGTTGCGGATTTTCAAAGAGTATGGCGGTGATAAAAAACAGCTGCGGATCCGTCGTCTTAAATGCAAATGCGGAAGGCTGCATCACGAGATCCCGGATTTTCTGGTTCCACATAAGCACTACACCAATGAAGTGCTTGAAAATGTGCTGGATGATGTCTCCACACCAGAGGATCTGTCCAGCGAAGACTATCCCTGCCAGATTACCATGAAACGCTGGAAAGACTGGCTTTCCAGGAACCGCTATCAGATTGAGGGGATGCTTCGAACCATCGGTTACAAGCTGCCTGGATTTACAGTAGCATTTCTGAAATCCAGGATTTCATTACTCACAGGCCTGCGGGAGAGCGGGAGCGATTGGCTGGCAACCATCCACCGTCTGATTTATAATTGCGGATTGCGTTTAACCCCTTAAACGGGAGGAGTGGCATGCACCTGATTTGTTTTGCTGTCATTGGCATGGACATGCTATGATGCGCAAAAAAGGAGGTGCTTGTTTATGACAAAACAGAGCAACACCATCGACGACTGGAAAGAGCAGCTCGCCTTACAGCGTCACGAAATCATTACGCCCCTGTTGGATGATTCTTTGGACCCTCAGAAAAAACAGCAGTTAAGGGTTCGGCAGGCAGAAAAGTACGGGCTTTCAACCCGGACGATCAGTCGTTATGAGACGGCCTATTTAAGCGGCGGCTTTTCCGGGCTGAAGCCAAAATCGCGGGACAAACGCCCGTCGCCGGAACTGCCAGAAAATTTTGAAGCCCTGCTGCACGAAGCAATTCTTTTAAAAAGAGAAGTCCCATCCCGAAGCATCAATCAGATTATCCTGATCCTGGAAATGGAAGAACGTGTTCCCCCGGGGGTGCTCAAACGCTCAACTCTTCAGCGCCATCTGTTTGAGGCCGGTTTTGGCAAGAAACAGATGAAACAATATGTGGAAGCCAAAGTTACATCCGCGGGACGGTTTGTAAAGCCCCACCGGATGATGCTTCTCCAGGCGGATATCAAGTATGCCTTAAAGCTGCCCATTGGAAAGAATGGTAAAATGATCCAAACTTATCTGTCGGCAGCCATTGATGACTGTACCCGCTTTGTCGTCGCCTCCGGCTTTTATGCCCATCAGGAGGCGACCATCGTGGAAGATACCCTGCATCAGGCAATTTTAAAATACGGAAAACCGATGGCACTTTATGTTGATAATGGAAAGCAATATACGTCTACACAACTCACTAAAATATGCGCAGCGCTCGGTATTCGTTTGATGCATTGCAAACCATATGTTCCCAAAAGCAAGGGCAAAATAGAAAAATTCAATCATTTCGTCAATGCCTTTATTGCTGAAGCCAAAGCTGCCCGGATAAAAACCCTGGAGGCGTTAAACCATCTCTGGCGGGTCTGGCTGGAAGCCTATTATCATGATAAACTGCATGACGCACTGGGCGATGGAGCAACTCCCAGGATGGCCTTTAATCGGGACAGCCGCAACCTGATTTTTCTGGATGTCGATCTGATTGCCGAAGCCTTTCTGCATCACGAGCAGCGGCGGGTCGATAAGAGTGGCTGTATCAGCTTTAAAGGGCGAAAATACGAAGTGGGCCTGAGTCTGATTGGCGCAACGGTCACCATCGCTTTTGATCCCATGCAGGATGAAACGCTCACCATTTCCTATCGCGATATGGAGGCCTTTGAATCAAAACCTCTGGCGATTGGCGAATTCTGCCAGAAAACGCCCAAAGTCCCACAACATCTGCTGCCGACGGAGCCGGAAACCTCGCGCTTCCTGGATGGACTGGAAAAGAAATATGACCAGGAAAAACGTCAGGTCGCTAACGCCATCTCCTTTGGTACCTATAAAAAGGCGGTGAGCGATCATGTATGAACCATTTTTTGACATGACCGGCACCCCTTTCGTTCGGGATATCCCCACCGATGCGCTGTACGAATCACCCTATGTGGGAGAAATCCTGGGGCGACTGTCCTATGCCGCCGATCGTCAGCTGTTTGCAGTCCTGACCGCTGATCCGGGCTGCGGCAAATCCACCATTATCCGGAAATTCACCCAATCCCTTCCCGGTGATGGTTATGTCCTGCTCTATCTGTCGGATTCCAAGCTGACACCCCGGTGGTTTTATAAAGGGCTCCTCGATCAGCTGGGGATTGAATCCAAATTTTACCGTGGTGATGCCAAAAGACAGCTACACAGGGAAATCGAAATTATCCGCGGGGTACAGAAGAAAAAAGTTGTCTGTGTGCTGGATGAGGCGCATCTCTTGGACAAAGAAACCCTGGAAGAATTTCGTTTTTTGCTTAACTTCAAGTTTGATTCCATGAGCCCCATGTCACTGATCCTCGTCGGTCAGACCGAGCTCTGGGAAAAACTGAAACTCCAGCGTTATGCTGCCATCCGGCAGCGGGTCGATCTGAATTGTGTGCTGCCGCACCTTGATGGTGCACAAACCGCTACCTACATCCAGTGTCACCTCGCCTATGCCGGTTGTGACCACGAACTTTTCACCGATAAGGCGATGGATGAAATTTATCGCTGTTCCACCGGAACCATGCGGATCATTAACCGGATTTGCGAAAAGTCGCTGATGTACGCTTGCCAGCAACGCAAAAAGCTCATCGATGATCATGCTGTTCGCTACGTCATCGAGCACGAAATGTTAGGAGGTGACCGTTTATGATTAAGTATGAATGTCATCAAACCGTTGGTAAACGAACCACCCGATGGGTCTGCACCATGGAACTCAAAAAAAAGCAGCCGCCTTATGAACTGGAGCTGTCCGCAAGGGGATATCACTTTCACATCCTGTTCGGAAAACATGCCTATGGGAATTTTCTCTGCATTCCCAACTGGGATATCGGCTGCGAAATGGTCGATTACAGTGATACCTTCTGGAACACCGAGCGGCTTGCCCGTCATATGAAAAAAGCAGATGCTATCTCGATCGCTCAGGCATTATCGGTGATCTGAGAATACTTGAATTAATCTTCCACATTCGGGGCTGACGCCCCGAATTATTAGCTCTCAAAATGACAGCTTTATGAGCAGAATGATGACAGCTTATGCGAGCTGTTTGGTGACAGGCGAACAAATCTTTAACAAGCAATCATCAGCAGCGAAAAAATGGGCGGATTCAGTGATGAAAACGTCAGTGAGATTTTTCGTTTCATGCATACTATCAAGGGTTCATCAGCCATGATGCTTTTTAATTCAATTGAAAGGGTGGCACATACCGTAGAGGATATCTTTTATTTTATTCGGGAACAAAAGCCGACAGCTCTCGATTATTCTGCGATTTCGGATCTCGTTTTGGAATGTGTTGATTTTATAAAACTTGAAGTTGAAAAAATAACTGACAAGAATGAACCGGATGGTGATGCTGAACCATTAATTCAATCTCTGAAAGGCTTGCTTGATGGGATGAAAACGGAATTCAGCGTTGATGAGATTAAAGAAAAACCAAAGGAGACAGCACCTGAACAATACTACATTCCCCAGGAAAAAAATCCTGCTATATCGTTAAACGCCTGTTATCATGCGCTTGTTTTTTTTCAGGATGATTGCATGATGGAAAATATTCGCGCCTATACGTTGGTTTTAGGGCTAATGGATATGGTGGAGGAAATTTACTTTTCACCGGCTGATATTGCCGACAACCCGGAGACGGCCATAGAAATTCGCGAGATGGGGTTTGAAATCTACATGAAGTCGGATGCCGGTTACGAAATGATCAAAGCTTATTTTGACAAGAGTATTTTTGCTGAGCGGCTTTCAGTACGGGAAGTCGATGAAGGTACGTTAAAAACGTTTCAGAATAAACTGCAAGCCGCTTCACCATCAGTACCGAAAATTCCGGAAATCGATTTATCCAAAGATCCGATTTTAAACGAACAAGCTAAAACAAATGGTGAGATGGAAAAGAACACTAGTACGAACGGGTCCAATGGACAGACAATGATCAGTGTAAACGTTGACAAACTCGATATGCTTATGAATCTGGTAGGTGAACTGGTCATATCTGAATCGATGGTCACACAAAGTCCGGACGTTGAAAAGATAGAAGCCGAGAATTTTCATAAGGCTTCATTGGAATTGCATAAAATTACGGAAGAGCTTCAGGATATGGTGATGACCATTCGGATGGTGTCCTTATCAAACACTTTTATGAAAATGAATCGGATTGTACGGGATATGTGTAAAAAACTGAACAAAGAAGTGGTGCTTGAATTTGCTGGAGAACATACAGAGGTGGATAAAAACATCATTGAACATATTTCAGATCCATTAATGCACGTCATCCGAAATGCCATCGACCATGGGATTGAAAACGAGGATGAGAGGCTGTCTAAAGGAAAGGATAAAGTTGGCCATATTTTCCTGGAAGCCAAAAACATGGGAAGTGATGTGCTGATTGTCGTAAAAGATGATGGCCGCGGACTTTCAAGAGAAAAAATAATCGAGAAGGCTAAAAAAAATGGGATTCTGGAGAAAGCGGAAGAAGAAATGACAGACAAGGAAATCTATAAGCTCATTCTCCTTCCGGGGTTTTCAACAAATGATTCGATTACCGAGTATTCCGGACGGGGCGTTGGGATGGACGTGGTTGTAAAGAATTTAGAAAGTATCGGTGGAATAGCAGTGGTTGACAGTGAACCGGATCGTGGAACAACAATTACGATGAAAATTCCATTAACGCTGGCTATTGTTGAAGGAATGAATATCAGTGTCGGTCAATCCCGGTATACAATTCCCATCACGACAATATCGGAGTCTTTCAGACCTCAGGAAAGTGATTGCTTCAGGGATCCCGATGAAAATGAAATGGTCATGATCAGGGGGAAATGTTACCCGGTTTTACGATTGCACGAGCATTACAAAATAAAAAATGCCCAAACCGATTTAACAAAAGGAATACTGATAATGGTTGAAGAGGATGAAAAACAGATTTGTCTTTTTGCTGATGAACTCTTAGGACAACAGCAGGTTGTGGTGAAATCACTGCCGCATTATGTAACGACAATGAAAAGAATAAATGGACTGGCGGGATGTACGCTTTTAGCTGACGGCAGTATCAGCCTCATAATGGATATTGGTGGTTTCACTGGTTTGCGTATCCAGTAATCGATGAGGAAAGGAAATGAATGATGAACAATGAAGCATTAAATATCTTTGATGAAGAAATCGATCAAAAGGGTCAATTTCTGACATTCTTATTAGAAAATGAAGCTTATGGGATTTGGATTGGGTACGTAACCGAAATAATCGGAATACTGCCATATATGGAAGTTCCGGAATTACCCAATTATCTCAGAGGGATTATTAATCTTCGCGGTCGCATTATTCCGATTATGGACATGCGGCTGCGTTTCGGTAAACATTTTGTTGATTATGACGAACGAACCTGCATCATTGTCGTTGATATCGAAGAGGATACGGTGGGGTTTATCGTAGACAGCGTTTCTGAAGTTGTTACGATTGATGATGATAAAATTATTGAACAACCAATGATGAGCACAGGAATTTCAAACCAATTTGTAAAGAGCATTGGCAAGGTTGCTGATGAAGTAAAACTATTGTTGGACTGTGAAAAGGTATTAAGGTACAAAGAAATGGAAAAACCATTAACTGAAGATGAACAAAGGAGAATAAAAAATGAAATGGTTTTATAACTTGAAAATTGGAACAAAACTGATTGTCAGTTTTTTGTTTGTTGCTCTGGTAGCAGCCGGAATTGGGGTGCTCGGAGTCGTAAATATCAACCGTATCGATAATCAGGACAGTTATCTGTATAAAAATATGACGGCGCCATTAGGTGAACTTATTTATATTGTAGAATCCTTTGCTGAAATAAGTTTGGACATTGACGATATTGCGACGGCCACTTCTCAGGAGGAAATAGCCAGACTTGAAACCAATATTCAAAAAAACAGTGCGTCCTTTGACGATTATTTAAGCAGTTTTAAAACGACTTTGGTGTCTGAAGAAGGGAAACAGCTGGTTGAAGAAATTACGGTTCAAAAAGAAAATTTGGATAAACTGGTTTCGGAAGTCATCACCCTTTCAAAACAAGGAAGACAGGCAGAGGCGTCTGCCCTTAAGAATGGCAATGATTATGCGAATGTACTGAGTGTGATTAGAACGGACATCAATCGTGCGATCGAAATTAAACTTCAAACGGCAGAAGAAACGGCCCAAAATAATTCAGCGATAGCTAGTTCATCGACTGTTCTGATGATCATCATTCTCGTAGTTGGAGTTGCGATTTCAACGATGTTGGGATTTTTTGTTTCATCGACGATCAAGAAGCCTGTCCGTAAGATGATGACGGCATCCAGAGAGATGGCAGATGGCGATTTGGATATATCCGTTGATATCAATTCAAAAGATGAGATGGGTACTTTGGCGGAATCGTTTAATCAAATGCTGACGAATATCAATGAAGTGCTTCACAATATTAATGAAGCAACGGACCAGGTTGCGACGGGTTCCAGACAGGTTTCCGATTCCAGTATTTCCCTGGCACAGGGGGCAACAGAACAGGCCAGTTCGGTTGAAGAATTGACATCATCAGTTGAAGAAATTGCAGCTCAAACGCGTTTAAATGCTGATAATGCAAATCAGGCCAATGAGCTGGCAGAACTTACCAAGGAGAATGCATTTAACGGAAATAATCATATGCAGGAGATGCTGCGCTCGATGGAAGATATCAGTGATTCATCAAATAACATTTATAAAATTATTAAAGTGATTGATGAAATTGCGTTTCAGACAAATATTCTGGCCCTTAATGCTGCGGTAGAGGCAGCTAAAGCAGGGCAGAATGGTAAGGGGTTTGCAGTGGTAGCCGTGGAAGTCAGAAATCTGGCAGCGCGCTCTGCGAATGCCGCAAAAGAAACAACAGCACTCATTGAAGGCTCTATCAAAAAGGTTGAAGGTGGCACAAAGATTGCTAATGAAACAGCAGCGGCGCTGGTTCAAATCGTTGATTCGATTGAGAAAGTCTACACCCTCATCAATGATATATCGGTAGCCTCTAATGAACAGGCAATTGGGGTTGAACAGATAAATCTGGGGATTTCTCAGATTGCCAATGTTGTTCAGTCGACTTCAGCAACTTCAGAAGAAACAGCAGCGGCAAGTGAAGAATTGGCTAGTCAGGCGGAACTCTTAAAAGAACAAGTAGCACGCTTTAGACTCCGACAGAATACATTCATGGGTGCAGCGGGTTATGAACAGTTAAGTCCGGATATGGTGAGAATGTTCGAAAACATGAAGGAAAAGAATAAGCAGTCCATTGCAAGAAGTAAAAAGGAAGGAATGGAAGTATCATCCGAAAAAAGAATTATTCTCAGTGATGACGAGTTCGGAAAATATTAACAAGCAAGATTGGATGTGATGAAATGGAACAGCTAATTGAAATCACGAAAGAAGAGTACATGCTCTTAGCAGATTATATTTATAAAGAATCAGGGATTGATTTGAAAAAAAATAAGGAACTGCTTCTCGTGGGACGACTACGTAAGTTGCTTGTTGAATTGGGCTTCAGTTCTTTTTTGGAATACTATCATTATCTGATCAATGATAAAACTGGCGTGGCGAGTTCGGTGTTGATTGATAAAATTTCAACAAATCATACTTTTTTTATGCGGGAATCAGATCATTTTGAGTATTTCAAGAATTCGGTGCTTCCATATTTGAAAAATTCAAAAGAGGATCGCTTAAAGCGAGATATTCGCTTATGGTGCGCCGCCAGTTCCACCGGGGAAGAACCTTATACACTTTCATTTCTGATGAAGGAGTATTTTGGAAAAGATGCGTCGTTGTGGGATACAAGGCTCTTAGCAACTGATATTTCAACTACTGTTCTGGATGTCGCAAA
Source organism: Acetobacterium fimetarium (assembly GCF_014284475.1). Taxonomy (GTDB): domain Bacteria; phylum Bacillota; class Clostridia; order Eubacteriales; family Eubacteriaceae; genus Acetobacterium; species Acetobacterium fimetarium. The sequence continues at coordinate 121,379 of NZ_WJBC01000002.1, forward strand.
ACGGGGAATTTACAGCTGTAAAGATATTGAACCACTTCCCCGAGCATGGAAAATGAAATACTTCACACGACAGGATGAAGATTATGTGAAAGTAATCGATGAAATCAAAGAGAACGTTATCTTTCGACGTTTTAATCTCATGAATTGCACATTTCCATTTAGTCAAAAATTGGATGTCATTTTTTGTCGGAACGTTATGATTTACTTTGATCAAGCGACGAAGGATCGACTTTCAGAAAAAATGTACGATTGTCTGGAATCTGGAGGCTTTCTGTTCATCGGACATTCGGAATCGATCAATCTGCAAACAACCAAATTCAAATATGTGATGCCCTCTGTCTATCGTAAATGGGCTTAACAAAACACGTGATTGACAAGGCGACAGAAGGATGAAAAGAAAAATTAGAATCTGAGATAGTCGGGATCATCGAAAACAAGGATAGTCAGAGCATTACGCATTATATGGAGTGATTTTAATGAAGGATATTAAAGAACAACTGACGAATAAAGATAAAGCGTGGCTGGTATCCACTCTCTATTGTGCCGGAGATGCTATCATGACCAGTGATATCGATGGTAGCGTTGATTTTGTTAATGCAATAGCTGTTGAGGTATTGGGTCGGCCTTCATCGGAATTGATTGGGCAACCATTTCACGAGGTTTTTAGAATTTATCATCATGATAGAAAAGAACCCATTCGATTTCGAAAAATCAAACGACATATCGGCCTTCCGGCCCAGTCTTTTTATATCAGTCCTGATGGTGAAAAAAAATTTCTTTCAGCCCGTCTGGCACCTCTTTTTTCTGACTCTGGTGAAAATTTAGGGCATGTTATTGTTTTTCGGGATATTTCAAGAATTGTCGAGGCGGAAGAATTAATTAAGAGGGAACGAAATAATTTAAAAACAATGTTTCAATTGCTACCGACTGCTATGGTAGTCGTCAACAAAGACGGTAAAATTCGCGTTGTAAATGAGACGTTCTTAAAAATATTCGGATTGGATAACAGCAATTTGACTGGAAAAGCGATCGGAGATGCACTTGGGTGTGTGTTCAGTTTTGATGGAGGTTGCAATTATTCATTGAATTGTGCATTTTGTCGAATCAGAAAATCAATGAAAAAAGTAATTAAGGAAGAAAAATCGGTGAAAGAGAATTCCGTTCCATTCAAATATATGAGAGATGGGATCGAACACGTAATATTTCTGAATACCAGTATAATGGTTAGTACGTTTGAGGAAAAGAAAGAGTTTGTCATTACGATTGAAGATGTTACTGAAGCGATGTACTATGAGAAAAGTCTGAAAGATGCGCGAAACACATGCATGACAACTCTGGACAGTTTACCGATGATGATTTTTAAATTTGATCAGAATCATTCATGTGATTTCATCAATCAGACATTTAAGTCTTATATGAACATCACCAAAGAATCATTCCTGGAAGCACTTAAACTACATATGAAAGCTTCGGATTTTAGACGGTTTGAACAGATTTTTGGCGAATCCATCCGCACCGAGCAACCCTTTAATATTGAAGTCGAATTATCTGACTCAGATGGTTCTTACCGAATTTTCAGAAGCATCGGAAGACCATACTTTGGAAAAAACGGCGAATTCGCCGGGATAATTGGTTTGTTTCTGGATATCCACGATGAACGTTGTGCGGAAGCGCTTTTTCAACAAAGTCAGCAAAAATATTTTTCCTTGTTTAAAAATATTGATAGCAGCATTACGTATTTCAAGGCGATATCCGACGAAAAAGGTCACGTTGTTGATGCACAAGTGGTCGAAATGAATCAGGCAACAGAAAAAATATTTGGTATTTCACGTCACATGGGCATCGATCAATGTGTTTCCAGAATGAAATTTCTGGACCAGGAAGAAATAAAAATGATTATTCAATATTTTGATAAAGCAATTTCTGAAGGTAAAAATATTAATGTCGAAGAATTCTATTTAAAGCGGGTGAAACGATGGGTGGAAGCATCCATTTGCAGTCCTGAACCGGGTTATATTGCGGCTCTCGCTTGGGATATCGATGCCAAGAAACAGACCGAACTAAAATTGAAATCAGCGATGGAACGATCGGAGGAAGCAAATCGCGCCAAAAGTGAATTTTTAGCGAATACCAGTCATGAAATCAGAACGCCGCTAAACGGGATAGTCGGAATGATTGACCTCACCATGCTGGAACCGCTTACAAATGAGCAGAAAGAGAACTTGGAAATAGCGAAGGGATGCGTTCATTCATTGCTTGATATCATCAACGATATTCTGGATTTTGCCAAGATTGAAGCAGGAAAATTGATGATTGATCCAATCTGTTTTAATCTGCTTGATACCATTGAAGCCACAATAAAAATGCATCGAAATCATGCCATGGAAAGAGGCTTGAAACTAAGTGTTAATTATGAAAATGTGCCTGAAACCTCAATTATCGGGGATGGCAGACGATTGAAACAGGTTTTAAATAATCTGCTCAGCAATGCTATTAAATTTACTGATGAAGGATCAGTAGAATTAATCGTCAATCAGGAAGTTATTTGCGAAGAGCCTGATCAGGTGATGCTGCATATCGATGTAAAGGATACGGGAATTGGCATTGACCCAAGTAAATATTCAAAGCTCTTCAAAAGCTTTACACAGATTGATGGATCTTATACCAGAAAGTACGGGGGAACGGGTATCGGATTGGTGATTACCAGGCAATTAACAGAGATGATGAAAGGACGGGTTAGCTTCATTAGTGACATAGGTTATGGAAGTACCTTCTCGGTTCATATACCAATGACGATAGGAGCTAAGTTTTCGAAAAGATATCAAGCATCTCAGCCGGAGATCAAGTTCAAAGGAAGTCGGATATTACTGATAGAAGATGATCGGGTCAATCAGACGGTTCTCAGCAGAATGCTGGAGAGTTTTGGAATATCAGTTGATTTAGCTGAAAATGGAGAAGAGGGAGTTTTCTTTGCAGGTAGAAACAAATATGATCTTATTCTGATGGATATCCAAATGCCGGTAATGGACGGAATTAAGGCAACGCAGATTATTCGCGGTAAAAAAATATTGAATTCAGATGCGCTCGAAACAGTAAATCTGGATCTTTCACAAAATCAGAGCACCCCGATCATTGCCTTATCTGCTTATGCGCTTAAGGGAGATGAGGCCATTTTCAGGGCAAGTGGAATGGACAGCTATTTATCAAAACCGGTCGATCGCCATCAAATGCAGGTATTCCTGAGTGAATATCTAAGGAACACGAATACGAGTGAGCTGGCGATGATAAGAGATCGGGTTGAACGCTACCAGCAAAGCATCGACGAAAATACTGATAAAAGTGAAAAGATGCCGCTGTTTTTAGATGGAAAAATAAAAATAGAAATCAATCAAAGTATTAAGAAACTCAATATGCTTGGACGAGATCGGGACTTTATCATGATGGAAATTGTGGCACATCAACTAAAGCAACTGTTTGAAGAAATCAATGCAGATGGATTAAAGAATCTGGTGTTCAAGTTGGAACTCGACATCCGCAAGGATCTGTTGGAAAACATTCCAGAGCATTTAAAACGGATTGAAGAAACTTGGCAAATGATGGAACAATACTAGGTGTAGGAGGGAATTGAAGTGAAAAGAATTTTAATTGCAGAAGATGATATGGTGAGTCGCAAGTTTTTAAGTAAGTTTTTAAGCCAGTATGGCGATTGCGATTCGGTTGTGGATGGGCTTGAAGCCATCGATGCGTATATGCTTGGTATAAAGGAAAAGACACCTTATGATCTGATTTGTTTGGATATCATGATGCCAAAAATTGACGGAGTTAAGGTTCTGAAAACGATCCGTGATTTAGAAAAACAGCAGGAATTATCTGAATCAGAAAAAGCGAAGATTATTATAACGACGGTTTTAGGTGAATCTCATGTTGTTCAATCAGCTTTTGAATTCGGGTGCAATGCATATGCCAACAAGCCACTGGATATGAAAAAAATAACGGAAGTTTTAAAAAGAATCGATTTCATCGAGTAAAAGTATGATCAGAAAGAAGAAATCAATACGGTTTTAATTGATAACATGAACACTTGAACAATATCTCATATTTGTATTGACAAACCATTGAACTGGAGCTATAATTGCATCATAATATATGAACAGTTGCTCAATCGATCAACTGAAATTAATTTGAGGTGATAGTATGGCTAGAAAAATGGAACCGATAGAACGGTGTGACTGTGATGTCATTCATGACGATATTGTAAGACAGGTAAAGAACAAAATGCCTCAGGAAGAGACTTTATATGATCTTGCTGAATTGTTCAAAGTTTTCGGGGACTCGACGCGAATTAAAATACTCTGGGCTTTGGATGAAGCTGAAATGTGCGTCTGCGATATTGCATTTTTATTGAACATGACACAGTCTGCTGTATCACATCAGCTCAGAGTTTTAAAACAGGTGGATCTGGTGAAAAACAGAAGAGATGGAAAAAATGTGTTTTATTCTTTAGATGATGAACATGTCAAACAAATATTTAATCAGGGTTTGATTCATATTTCAGAGGAAGACAATTGAGGGAGGTCAAGCAATGCAAAAAAAAGAACTGAAACTGGAAGGTCTGGACTGTGCTAACTGTGCATCAAAGATAGAATGTGAAGTTAACGAGTTAAGTGGCGTACATGCATCCATGAATTTCATTAACAAAACGCTGACATTGGAAACTGAATCAGCGATTGATATACAAAACACAATTGATCAGGTCAAAACCATTGTTCATAAACATGAACCCGATGTCAGCGTAAAAGAAAAATCAAGCGAAAAAGAGACCGGTGAAGACGGAAATGAGGATAATCGCAAAACACAAATGATTAAACTCATCATCGGAGGAGCGTTTTTTGCGGTTGGCATGATTTTCAATTTTCAGAATTGGCTGGAATTTGCGATATTTCTAAGCAGTTATATCATTGTCGGAGGAGGTGTTCTTTTACGCGCTGTAAAAGGAATCGCCAGAGGGCAGGTATTTAGTGAATATTTTTTAATGAGCGTTGCTACAATCGGTGCTTTTTTAATTGGTCAATACGCAGAAGGAGTAGCTGTTATGCTATTCTATATGATTGGTGAGATGTTTCAGGATATGGCGGTGGATCATTCCAGAAAATCAATCAGTTCGTTAATGGATATCAGACCGGATTACGCCAATCTTAGAGTCGGGGATAAACTCAAAAAAGTATCCCCGGAAGACGTGAATATCGGGGATCTTATCGTTATAAAACCGGGAGAAAAAATACCGTTGGATGGCAACGTAATCGCGGGCACTTCAATGGTTGATACATCTGCATTAACGGGTGAATCACTTCCCCGGGAATTGGAACCTGGGAAAGCGGCATTAAGCGGATTCATTAATAAAAATGGCGTTCTGACAGTGGCGGTGACAAAAGGTTTTGAAGATTCTACAGTGTCTAAAATTCTCGACCTGGTTGAAAATGCAAGCAGTCGAAAAGCACCAACCGAGCAATTCATCACAAAGTTTGCACGATACTATACGCCAGTGGTTGTTTTCAGTGCGCTGGCGCTTGCAATCATACCGCCTTTGGTGATTCCGGGAGCACTCTGGTCTGACTGGGCCTATCGTGCCCTGGTATTCCTGGTGGTATCCTGCCCATGTGCGCTGGTAATTTCGATTCCATTGGGCTTTTTCGGCGGGATCGGTGGTGCGTCAAAGAAGGGCATACTGATAAAAGGGAGCAATTATCTTGAGGCATTGAATAACGTGGAAGCCGTCGTATTTGACAAGACGGGAACGCTGACAAAAGGTGTCTTCAAAGTGACTCAATTGAATCCCCAAAAAAATTATACCGAAGAACAAATTCTGGAATACGCGGCTTATGCCGAAAGTTATTCAAATCACCCAATTGCTCTTTCTATTGTAAGTGCTTATCGTAAAGAAATCGACGAGAGTCGGATCAAAAATTATCAGGAAAAAGCGGGAAATGGAATACACGTGACCATTAATGGTAATGAAGTTATCGTAGGCAATAAGAGAATGATGGAAAGCGAGCGAATTTCGTGTGAAAATGATGTTGACACGACAGGAACGGTTGTATATATTGCGGTCAACCAGAAGTATGCCGGTAACATTGTCATTTCGGACGAAATTAAAGATGACTCGGCTCAGGCAATCAAAGAGATTAAATCTCTGGGTATTAAAAAAACAGTTATGCTCACCGGTGATTTGAAAATTGCAGGCGAGAAAATTGGAAACCAGCTGGGTATGGATGCGGTTTATTCTGAATTACTGCCTGGTGACAAGGTTGAGAAACTCGAGTGGCTGGAAAGTAAAAAATCACCGAAAGGAAAGCTGATGTTTGTCGGCGACGGCATCAATGATGCACCGGTATTGGCGAGAGCGGATATTGGCGTGGCAATGGGAGGACTGGGTTCTGATGCGGCGATCGAGGCTGCAGATATAGTCATTATGACTGACGAGCCATCAAAGATTGCATCAGCGCTTCGAATAGCAAAACGAACGAGAGTCATTGTTTTTGAGAACATAATCTTTGCGTTAGGGGTTAAAGGCATATTCCTTGTATTGGGGGCATTGGGTTTGGCATCCATGTGGGAAGCTGTATTTGCGGATGTCGGAGTGGCTTTGATTGCGATTTTCAATGCCTTGAGAGTGCTGAATACAAAGAATTTATAAGAAAAAAACACAATAAATCAAATGAAACAGCTCTGATCGTATTTAGATAGAGCTGTTTTTTATTTGATTTGTTTATTGTCGAAAAAAATGGATAAAATAATAAAGAAAAAATACACTGATTTGTATGGATCCTATCGATGAGATTGATGCAGGAACCAATGAAAGTAGATGCAGGGTTCACTCAAATTCAGCAACGTCGGAAGAAATAACCACATAAGACAGATAGTGAGGGAGAAAGAAATGCTTAAGCTTGAGAATATTTCATATGTAGTGGAGAATGATAAGAAAATTATTAAGGAAATTAATCTGACGATTGGTACCGGAAAGCTCATTGCCATTACCGGACCAAATGGTGGGGGAAAATCGACTCTGGCGAAAATTATTTCCGGTATCATTAAACCGACAACGGGTAAAATCATTTTTAACGGTGAAGACATCACAGAACTTAACATAACAGAACGTGCAAGAAAAGGAATTAGCTTTGGATTTCAGCAACCGGTACGTTTTAAGGGGTTGACGGTACATGACTTAATCGATATTGCGGCAGCAAAAAAGATGTCGGTACAGGAAGCCGGCCATTATTTAACTGAGGTTGGTTTGTGTGCCAAAGATTACATCAATCGGGAGCTTAACGAAGGGCTTTCTGGCGGTGAAATTAAGCGAATAGAAATAGCAACAGTAATCGCCAGAAATACAAGTCTATCCATCCTTGACGAACCGGAAGCCGGGATCGATTTATGGAGTTTCAACCATTTGATTGAAGTTTTTAAAAAAATGAATGCGGATGCGGGTAAAACCATTATCATTATTTCTCATCAGGAACGAATTTTGGATGTTGCGGATGAAATAACAGCCATGGTGGAGGGGGCAATTGCGCAGCAGGGTACGAAGGAAAGTGTATTGCCAGACTTGTTAAACTGTTCGGATCCAAAGAACTGCGTGTATTGTAAAGATCTTTTGGAGACAGATTGAAATACTGAAATAATTTAGAAGTCATTTATAGTAAGCAGAAAACCTTTCGGAATAGAATTTGCTTAAAAAAATATTAAACAGTGTTGACACATTCCACAAATAAATTTACAATATAGTTATTAGCACTCGTTCTATTTGAGTGCTAATAATAATATGGCATGAAGAAAGGGTATGTGCAATGGAAAAAAAGCAATTTAAATCAGAATCCAAACGTCTTATGGATTTGATGGTCAATTCAATTTATACGAACAAAGAGATATTTTTACGTGAATTGATTTCTAACGCCTCAGACGCAATTGATAAAGTTTATTATAAGACGTTAACGGACAAGGATAAAAAATTCAATAAGGATGATTATTATATCCGCATTCATCCAAACCAGGATGATCGAACCGTGACAATTTCAGATACCGGTATCGGTATGACTGAAAAAGAACTTGAAGAAAATATTGGAACGATTGCCAAGAGTGGATCTAACGAATTCAAATCAGAACAAAAAATGGAAGAAGAATTTGACATCATTGGTCAGTTCGGCGTCGGTTTCTATTCGGCCTTTATGGTTTCAGACAAAGTTGAAGTGGAAACAAAATCCATCGATGAAGATCAGGCCTACTTATGGACTTCTGAAGGCGCTGATGGTTACACGATTGAGCCATCCGATATGAAATCCCATGGCTCTAAAATCATATTACATATCAAAGAAAACACGGATGATAATAATTACGATGAATACCTGGAACCGTATCGCATTAGAAGTCTTGTCGAAAAGTATTCAAATTATATCCGCTACCCAATCAAAATGGTGGTTGAAAAGAGTCGCGTTAAAGAAGAAACAAAGGATGCTGAAAAGCCAGAATACGAATCATATCTCGAAGACGATGTTCTGAACTCCATGGTTCCAATTTGGAGAAAAAACAAGAATGAACTGAATGACGAAGCGTATGATAATTTTTATCACGAAAAAAGATTTGGCTATGACGAGCCGCTGGCGCACATTCACTTAAGTATTGAAGGCATGCTGAGCTATAAAGCAATATTATACATACCGGGACAACCGCCGTTTGACTACTATACCAGAGATTATGAAAAAGGTCTTGAGCTTTATTCCAACGGTGTGCTGATTATGGATAAATGCGGGGAACTGCTGCCTGATTATTTCAGCTTTGTAAAAGGTGTGGTGGATTCGGAAGATTTATCGCTCAATATTTCAAGAGAAATGCTGCAGCAGGACAGGCAGCTTCGGTTGATCAGCCGAAAAATCGATTCCAGAATTTCTGAAGAGCTTAAAAATATGCTGGAAAATGATCGGGAAAAATATGAAGAGTTTTTCCTGGCCTTTGGCAATCAATTAAAAGTGGGAACATACGATAGTTGGGGTCAGAATAAAGACAAGTTACAGGATTTCCTGCTTTTCTATTCTTCAAAAGAGGGAAAATTGGTCACATTAAAAGAATATGTAGACCGTATGCCAGAAGATCAGAAGTATATCTACTTTGCATCCGGTTCGTCTGTGGAACATATCGAAAAATTGCCGCAGGTAACCATCGTTAAGGATAAAAATTATGAAATACTTTACCTGACAGAGACTATTGATGAATTTGTTTTACAGACGATCCGTCAGTATGCTGAAAAGGAATTCCGATCTGTATCCAGCGATAATCTGGGACTGGAAGCACCAAAGGAGAATGCAGATGAACCGACCGCAGCGGAAACTGAGGCGGATGAAAAACTGCTTGAAAAAATGAAGGAGATCATTGGAGAAGAAGTGGTCAGGGTTAAGACGACGGGTCATTTAAAAGACGATGTTGTTTATCTCTCTACAGAAGGTGAGCTTACCATTGAAATGGAAAAAACACTAAACTCCATGCCTCAGGGCGGCAAAGTCAGCGCCAAGAAAGTGCTGGAAATTAATAAAAATCACTCAGTCTATAAAAAATTGAAGGAATTCTATGAAAAGGATGAGGAGCAGCTCGAACTTTATACTCACTTACTGTATAACCAGGCCAGATTAATTGCTGGATTGCCAATCGATGATGTTGTTTCGTTCACTCAAAATATCAGTAAACTCATGTAATACTCAATACCATCTGTTTATAAAGTGTACCTCAAAGCTCAGACAAAAATCTGGCAATTTGGGGTGCGCTTTTTTTAAATCTATTTATTAATGAAGACAATCATTCAAATAGAGAATAATCATTTCAAAATGGTTATTATTTTATTGAAAACACGGTAGTAAAATGATATTATTAAGTTGTTTTTAAATAGAAATAAATTTTATATGATTGCAGTGGACGCTATTGATTAGAAGTTTGTTTCCGGTTGCATGAATATTTTGGAAAGTTGGAACGCATCATGTTTATCGCCAGACAACCTATTTTTAACAGTCAATTGGAAGTTTATGGATATGAATTGCTTTTTAGATTAGAACGGCAGTCAACTCAATTTGGAGGCATATCTTCTCAGGGTGCAACAGCAACAGTTATCACCGGTTTATATGAATCTGGATTGGAAAATCTCGTTGATGATAAGTATGCTTTTATTAATTTTGACGAAATATTTGTTCATTCGGATGCGCTGGAATTAATTGAACCGAATCGGCTGGTTGTGGAAATGCTTGAGAATATCAAGATCGATCGTCTGTTGTTGGAGCGGTTGGAAGAAATAAAAAACATGGGATATAAGATTGCACTGGATGATTTTTCCCGAAAATATCTTGAATATCCCTTAACAACTCTAGCCGACATAATCAAATACGATATCCTGGCGACGCCTTTAGAGACAATCAGAACAGATGTAGCGACAGCCTTATCCCAGAATAAAATTCTTTTAGCAGAGAAAGTTGAAACGGAAGAAGAATACATTGAAGCTAAAAAAATGGGATTTCGTTTATTTCAGGGATATTTTTTCAGTAAACCCCATATTGCCGGTAAATCATATAATAAAACGACTAGCAAGTCTCAATATATACGTATCATTTCGGAGGTAAAAAAAGAAGATCCAAGTTTTGAAAGACTGACGGAACTGATTGAGCATGATGTCACTTTGGCTTATCGTGTGATGCGTATGGCATGTTTTCGATCAGGAAATAGCCAAGTTTGTTCTGTTAAGTATGCGTTAACCTATATGGGATTAAAAGAAATTGAATGCTGGATCAGTATCATCATGCTTCATGATTTAGGAAAAGATAAACCGGGAGAGTTGAAGAAAATTTCGTTAATCCGATCAAAGTTTGCTGAGTCGTTGGCTATTCATGGCAACCTGAAGGAATATCAACATTCTGCTTCAATGATGGGATTATTTAGCGTACTGGATGCGATTCTTGATCAGTCCATGGAAGAAGCCCTGGCTGGAATAGCACTTCCTTCTTCAATAACGGAAGCGTTGATCGATCATAAAGGGATACTTTATCCAATTTATGAGTTGATACTGGCTTGTGAAAAAGGAGAGTGGTTTGCGGTAGAAAAAATTTCGATAGACCTGAATATAAGTAATTCTGAATTGGCACTTTCCTATCGGTGGGCAATTCAGTGGGCAAATGAAGTGACCTCTCAGGTGATTTAGATTTATTACGATAAAAAGCTCACCTTTTATTAGGCGAGCTTCTTTTTTTTATAAGGGTAGTTAGAAATATGTCGATCTTTCAGAAAGTACCCAATGCATTAAAAGTGGTGATGTATCACAGATAAAAGTAAACTTGTGAAATGCTTTACGGTGGTCGTTTGACTATTTGAGTGTTTTAGCATAGATGCCAATTTTTTTGTCCATCCCTGAAATATGTTTGGTAAGCCATTCGATAATCATCTGGTTGGCATTGATTATCAAAGAAATATTTCCACCGGATGTTTGATATTCTTTTTTTAGTTTAGTTAGTTCTGCAATAAAACTCTGATGGGCATTTTTTTGAGCCTGTAGTTCAGGATAGTGGATACTCATCATGTAGGTTTCTTCATCATGGAAATGTTGTTTGGTATAAGTATCGAGGAAATCCAACATTTCCGCGATAACGTCTTTTGATTTGCCGGCTTTACCGGCAGAGAATAGTTGATCAGCCTGTTCAAACAATTTTTTGTGTTGAGAATCAATGTTTGTCACACCGACTGATAAATCTGGAGTCCATACTATAGCCATTATTAAATCCTCCTAGTTGATCAAATTATAGAATTAATTATAGTACTTTATTATCACAATATCATGAGCGATTATAAAATAAAAATCATTCAACTGATTAAGAACATGTGCAACTCCAAAATTGAAAAATTAGCGAGTATTGCTTTTTTGTGCGAATTCAAATATAATGACCGGATATATTTAGATATTGGAAAATGATATGAAAGTGAGTAAATAAAGATATGAATGCGGGAACAGTTATACTTTTGCTTATTGTAATCACTGCATTTGCAGTCTGGGGAATTTACAATGCGCAACAAAAAGGCAAGTTCTTTTCTAGTGGCACAGAGGCGAAGTCGACAATAAAAGTATTTTGCAAAAATGGCTTTATGATCGGCTATTATATAGAAGGCGACTTGTTTAAGGGGAAAAAATATATAAACAGCAAACTTGCGGCTGACGGAATTTTTTTTAATGGGGTGCAGGTAGGCCAGGGAAGAGAGTACCATGAAAATGGGAAGCTGAAATACATTGGCCATTTTCTAAACGGTTACGCAGCGGGATCGGGGAAGTTATTCAATGAAGATGGAAGATTGAAATATGAAGGAAATTTTGAAAATGGTTACGCATCTGGCATTGGAAAACTGTATGATAATAACGGACATTTGAAATGTGAGGGAAATTTTGCCAGACTATCGATAAAAACTGAATCACAGAAAGATCCTTCTGCTCCTTCGGGTAAATGTAGAGAATATTATGAAAATGGCAAAGTGAAATATGCCGGTGATTTTTATAACGGACTTTGGCATGGTGATGGTAAATATTATGATAAAAGTGGGAGGTTGCTACATCGGGGAAGATTCTTATCTGGCAAACCAGTTAAGTAATAAGAGTTGGTAACTGAAGCAGTAACACTGTCAGCTTTTGGCTTTCTTAAATAAGCAAAATAATAAGCACTTGGAATAACAAGAGCGCCACCAATGATATTACCGATGGTTACCGGAATGATTAGTGACACTTGATAACGGGACAGCAATGTCTGTTTGAAAAAGTTAAAAATGGTTATATTTAAAATAGGATCATTATAGAATTAAACTATATTAAAGATAACATAGGATAGTTTTTCAAACACTCTATAAGAGACATTCTCAAGGGAGGGATGAATCATGGACCATCAAAAATATCGAAATTGGATAGAAATGGATATGAAAAATGAATTGAGTACGGAGGAAAAAGAAGAATTTCTGAAACATCTTGAATTATGTGAAAACTGTCGGATGGAACAGGAAGAAAAGAATAAAAAAAATAAAAACGTTGCTTCACCGGTAGAATCAGATCGAAAAAAAATAGAAGCTGACGAGGATAAGCAGGAACTGAAAATTGAGAATAAATCGATGAAAAATTCTAAAAAGAGATGAAAATTCTGGAAAATTGCGCTAATCGTATCGGGCAGCATCATTTTTATATTTACAGTCTTGGTACTCATAATCAGTTTGTTGTATGGATTTGCTGGAGGGGGGTCGTCAGCAGTCAATGATGGTGTTGTAAATGAGTACGATCAGAAAACAACGATCGATTCGTCATCAACTTCCAGTACGGTCGATTCGAGTTTGCAACTCAATGCGTCAAAGATCATCTATTCTGGAAATATCAGTCTTTATACTGAGGATTATCAGAAAACATTTAATGAAATTGGTGAATTTGCGGTGGCACAGGGTGGATTTGTGCAGAACTCAAGTTCTTCTTGTGCCGATCAAACTGAAAATGTTGAGACAAACTCAGGCTATTTAACCATAAGGGTACCATCGACAAAATTCAATGAATCCATGAAGGAAATCGAGACATATGGAACCGTAATCAGCTCCAGCATCAATAGTACAAATATTTCTCAGGAGTACCAGGATATAAAAGGTCAATTGGACAATCTGAAAATTGAAGAAGCAAGGCTTCAGGGATATTTGAATCAGGCAGTAAGTTTAGGTGATTTGCTCCAAATTGAAAGTGAACTCAACAGAGTTCGAACTGAAATTGATAAACGAACGACACTAATTAAAAATTGGGATACTGAAATAGCCTATTCCACAATTTATATTTCTGTGTATGAAAAAGTGCTTGGGGCAAGTAGCATTGTATCACCTTTTTCAGGATTTGTTCAAAAATTAACAGAAGGTTTCATTGCTTCAATCAACTTTTTGTTGAACATCATCGCTGTACTTATCCTTCTGTTTGTCAGGCTCATTCCCTTTGTGGCAATACTGGGAATCGGCTATCTGATTTATAGAAAAGTTAGACAGTTTAAAAAGAAAAAGAATTTATAATCCCTGGAAAGGTTTTGAGTTCGAGCTGTCAGGAATAAGTCTAAGAGAAAAATGTCAACACAGTCAAACAGTGTTGACATCAATGCGATAATACGATATGATTTCAACTAATAATAAGGATAGCCAGTTCTTACCGGCTGGTTTACAGTTAACAGTTGATTTTAAAAACTCAGCGGAGGTTGAAAATGAGAATAGCATCGATCACCAGCAACTCTTCTAATTTTTATAACAGTATCCAAAAAACATCAGAGAAGCAAAAGGATGGCGTTTCGGAGAGTATTCAGAAACAAATAGATAATCTGAAAGCACAAATGACCAGCATTTCAGAAAATGAAGACATGTCGGTAGAAGCAAAAATGGAAAAAAAGAAAGAATTGCAGTCAATGATCGATGAGTTGAATAACCAGCTGACGCAAAGAAAAATTGAAGTTCAGAAACAAAACCAGGAAGAGAAAGCGGAAGCAATTGACAACTCTGATTTAAATATACAGCAGACAGTGAACACTAACCAAGTCGCTTCCAGCATGGATGAAACTTCAATGAAGAGTCTGATTGGTGCCGGCATTGCCATGTCCCGGATAAATAAGGCCGAGAGTGTAAAGACAAACATGAAAGGTGAGGCAGGGGTTCTGTCTGAAGAAATAAAGCTTGACAGTGCAAGAGGTCGTGATACCGATGGCAAACAAAAGCGGCTCAGCAAAATTAAAGGAAATATCAGCAGTATTTCTGTCAATAATGCGGCAAGACTTTCGGATGTCAATAAGGAAATGGAAGAAACAAAGGGAAAGAAATCAGAAAAAGAAGCTGACAGAATTGAAAATGTCAATGATCAGATCGAAACGAAAAAAGCTAAAAGCAGTTCAATAAAAAGCGAAGCGGACGAAAAAGCGATGGTGGATGAGAATGACAAAATGCCGACAGTAATTGATAATGTTTTTGTTCCCTATGATTCGATGGACCTCATAGTCTGATTAGTATCAAAAGCAAAATAAAGCTAGGGTTAATGATTGATTATTGACAATTCATGAATTTGTCAAAGATTGAGCATTGACCTTTTTATTTTTTGCCATAAAGCAATTTTTTACTTAAATCTTTATTAGTAGAGACTGATCTCTTTTTGTTTAACAAATTCTAAAAATGATCGGATTGCTCCAGTTTGATAAAGTCTCTTATTATAGGCACAATAGACAACGCGTGTTTGAAGATCGATATCCAGTGGAATGATCTTAAGGTCGAATTGCGCAATCAATGGAAGATCTTCGATAATCCCCACGCCAAAACCTTCCGAGACAAATCCTCCGATAGAAGTTTCATCATTTAATGCAAAAACGACACGAGGTTCTATATTATAGTTTTTAAAAATGTTTTTAACAAGAACCCCCAGTGAATTAGAATGGCTGTTATAGGTGACGATAGGGTACGCAGATACTTGCTTTAAAGTCACCTTTTCAAATTTAGCCAGTTCATGTTTCTTGGGAACAATGATGACTACTTTCTGGGTTAAAATAGGGAAAAATTCCAAGTCGGATTCGTTCTTTACATAAGAACTAAAGACAATGTCGAATTTTCCTGATTTCAACCCTTCTATAACGGTAGAAGTGGGAGAACTGAACAGGTCAAAAGTTGTTTCAAAGTGATATGTTTCAATGTACTCTTTGATTAATTTAGGCATATAGCTTGAACCTATTGTATAAATATAACCGATATCAACCTTTCCGGTTTGCACATCTTCATTTTTCTTTACAATCTTAATTCCTTTTTCTAGTTCTGACAAAGAAGAATCGGCATATTTTAAAAACTCCACACCGTTTTCAGTAAGAGAAATGATTCGGCCGCTTCGTTGAATAAGATTTGTACCCAATTCTTCTTCTAAAGAAGAAATAGAATAACTCAAACTTGGTTGGCTGATATGTAGTTCCTGTGCAGCTTTTGTGAAATGTTTTACTTCAGAAAGCTTTTTAAAATAATATAACTGATTTAGATTCAAGGCAATATCCTCCTCTTCCGTACAAGCGTAATTTTATAATAGAATCTCTTTATAAAGCAATAGATAATTCAAATTATAAAATTTATCTATAGATTCATAGATATTTAGTATTGGCTTTTAAGCAAGCTGCTCAATTATAATGTGTCCATACACAGTTAGTTTTTTGATTCGTGTAAAGGTTCACACAAAAGAACTGCAAAAGGGAGGATATTATGGAATATTTAAAAGTTAAAGGCATTGAAAAGCAAGTATCAAAGTTGATCATGGGCACAGCCTGGTTCGGACCGTCATTTGAAGATGAAATTTTTCGGATGATGGATACCTATGTTGAAGCAGGTGGTACCGTTATTGATACGGGACGATTCTATGGAGTTGCTCAATCTGAAAAAATACTGAAAAAGTGGTTTGATGGAAGAAACAATCGCAAAGATCTGGTTATCGTAGACAAATGCTGCCATCCAATTATTACTCCGGACGGAGCACATCATCCTGATTACTGGCGAGTAAAACCGGATTTAATCACAGATGATTTGCATTATAGTTTGTTTCATACGGGCTGCGATTTCTTTGATCTATATTTAATGCATCGTGATGATGAAAACGTACCAGTTGGCGAAATTATCGATCGTCTGGAAGAACACAGAAAAGAAGGCTTGATCGGAGCTTATGGTTTATCAAACTGGGAATTGCCGCGAGTCCAGGAAGCTGTGAAATACTGTGAAAAGAAAGGATATCAGGGGATTTCTGTAAATAACCCTTCTTATTCATTGGCTAAAGTCAGAAAAACGAGATGGCCGGGTTGTGTTTATGCTGATGATGAATATGCACAATGGCATGAAGGCAAAGATGTGACTTTATTTAGCTGGGCTTCGCAGGCACATGGTTTTTTTGCTGACATTTACAAAAGAGATGGCAGCGCTCCACAGGACATTCAGGAGGCGTTCTTCTTTGATGATAACTTTGAGCGTTTGCGTCGGGCACAGGAATTGGGTGCTGAAAAAGGCGTTGATTCAATCAACATTGCACTTGCTTATGTAATGTCTCAACCATTCCCAGTTGGAGCCATCATCGGAAGCAGAAGCAAAAAAGAATTTGAATCTTGTGTAAAAGCACTCGATGTAAAATTGACACAAAAAGAATTAGATTACTTGTGCTTAAAAAGTGATGTACGCTAATTTGTAAAAAGAAGAGGAGAATTTATTATGGAAAAAACAAAATCTGTTGTTAACAGGACTGTCGTCTTCACTGCTGCATTTTTTATTATATTTGTCTGTTCGGGTTCAGCAGCATTTTCGGTATTTGTTACCCCTTTAACCCAAGCCACCGGAGCAACTGCTGCTCAAGTATTGATTACCCTGACGATTTATCAGTTTGTTATGTCACTATTTGGCGTAATTTCAGGAAAAATCGTCGATGTGTTTGGCCCCAAAAAGTTAGTGTATATCGGAGGGCTTGTTTTTGGAATCGGCTGGGCTTTGACAAGTGTTGCTTCCAGTTTGCCAATGCTTTATCTTTCTTATGGTTTATTGGCCGGAGCAGGAAATGGATTATTATACAATCCTGCGATTAACACGGCCTTGAGATGGTACCCGGAAAAGAAAGGGACCATGTCGGGAATTCTTTTGGCGGCAGCATCGCTTGGTCCTCTGGTTCTTGCTAAAGTTGGGGCGATCTTGTGCGCACAATTCGGAACACAGGGATTGATTTTTATCGGTGGATTCTATTTTGTATTGGTGTGCCTGGTTGGTTGGAAAATGACAGCACCGGAACCGGGTTGGGTACCGGAAGGCTTTACCGCCCAGGCAGCAGCTGCTTCTGCAGGAATAGACTACACGCCGCAAGAAATGGTGAAAACAGGTACATTTTGGATTTTGCTGGTATTGTTTTCGATCGCCTGTACAGCTGGAATCATGCTGATTGGTTCTTTGTCGGCGATTGCCCAGATACAATTGGGGATGACGGCTGTCACCGCCGCTAATATGGTTGTCATTAACTGTCTATCTAATTTCGGTGGGCGTTTGATTGTTGGAAAACTCTGTGATAAAATCGGCGAACTGAAAACTCTGTCAATTATCTTTGTATTGACAATCGTCGGGTTAATGGGACTGAAGATTGCGACTGATCAGGTCATGTTTATTATTTTTCTTGTTATACTTGGTGCATCTTTCGGTGGTGTTCTGGTTGTGTTCCCGCCGCTGACAAACAAAACTTTTGGTGTTAAGAACTCGGGTATCAACTATGGGATAATGTTTTTCGGTTATTCTATCGGGGCTCTTATCGGACCTCAGATTGCGGCAAGATCGCTTGATAAAGCTTTAGGTGTTGCTGCCTACAGCCAGGCTTATGTGATCGCTGCAATTGTTGCGGTGGTAGGTCTTGGTATCACAGCAGTTTTAATTGCCAAACAAAAGAAAGAAGAAAATTCTTCTGTTACAGCAAATAACTAGATTTCAAGTGAAGGGGATTATGATTTATGAAATTTAAAGCGATGTTCAGCCCAATCGAAATCGGCCCAATGCAGGTACCAAACCGATTTGTTGTTGCGCCAATGTGCAATAATTTTGCAAATGCAGATGGAACGTTAAGTGACAGAAGCTTAGCTTATTACCGTGAGCGCGCTTATGGCGGTTTTGGATTAATTACCATCGAAGCCACTGTTGTCGATAAAAGCGCAAAGGGAGGAACCAATAAGGCCTGCCTGTTTGATGACACCACGATTGAAAGCTTCGCACGTGTTATTGATGTCTGTCATGAGGCTGGTTCAAAAATATCCATTCAGCTTCAGCATGCCGGCCCTGAAGGAAATGCAAAAGCGGCGGGATATCCAATTAAAGCGGCTTCTGCCATTCCCGCATCAGCAGGACGTGATATTCCGGTTTCTGTTTCAACAGAAGAGATCTATAATTTCATCGAATCCTTCGGTGATGCAGCATTACGGGCAAAAAAAGCTGGTGCTGATGCGGTAGAAGTTCATTGTGCCCATGGATATTTTATCGGCAGCTTTCTGTCACCAAGAACCAACAAGCGTGTTGATGAATTTGGCGGATGCTTTGAAAACAGATTGCGTCTTCCGCGTTTGATCATTGAAAATATCCGCAAAAAAGCAGGACACTCCATTGCAATTCTGTGTCGGATCAATAGTTCCGATGAAATTCCAGGTGGCCTGGATATTCATGACAGCGCAGCAATTGCTGCCTATCTGGAAGATTGCGGTATTGACGGCCTTCACGTTTCCCGTGCGGTTCACATCAAGGATGAATATATGTGGGCGCCGACCGTCATGCACGGTGGATTCAGTGCCGACTTGGTAACTGAAATTAAACGAGCCGTCAGTATTCCTGTCATCACAATCGGACGTTTTACTGAACCTCATTATGCAGAACTATTGGTACGTGAAGGTCGTTGCGATTTGGTTGCATTCGGACGTCAAAGTCTGGCTGATCCACAAACGCCGAATAAAGCTGCGGCGGGTCGTCTGGATCAACTGAATCACTGTATCGCCTGTCTGCAGGGATGTGTTCATAATATGTATCAAGGAAAACCAATTACTTGTCTTGTCAATCCATTGCTGGGCCGAGAGTCGGAACTTAAACCGGCCGTGATGCCTAAGAAAGTGATCGTAATCGGCGGCGGCGTTGCCGGAATGTACGGCGCCTCCATCGCAGCGCAACGCGGTCATGATGTGACTTTGTTTGAAGCAACCGATATTCTCGGGGGGCAAATGCGTTTAGCTGCTTATCCTCCCGGAAAAGGGGATATCACCAATATGGTCAGAAGCTATATTAAACGATGCGAATTATCTGGCGTGAAAATCCGAATGAACACCAGAGTAACGAAGGCGTTGTTTGCAGCAGAAGCTTTCGACGCCGCCATTGTTGCGACCGGTGCGATACCACTTGTATTACCGATTCCTGGTATTGAAGACTCGGGGTTAATCCATGCGGTTGATCTTCTTGATGGAAAAGAAACCTGTGGAAAAAAAGTGCTGGTTGTAGGCGGCGGTATGGTCGGATCTGAAACAGCAGCATTTTTGGGAGAACTGGGACACAACGTCACAGTGGTGGAACTTCGTGAAGATGTAGCGGCAGATGTGATCTCCGAACATCGGTTGTTCTTAATGAAGGATTTTGAAAAATATAATATTAAATCGGTCGTTAATGCAAAAGTATCCAAATTTCTCAAAGACGGCGTAGTTTACACATTGCCTGATGGAACTGAGCAGCACCTTTCAGGATTTGATACAGTCGTACTTGCAATGGGGGCTCGGGCTTACAACTCGATCGGCGAAGATGTAAAAGAAGCCATCAAAGAAACCTACATTGTTGGCGATGCGGTAAAAGCTCGACGGGCATTGGATGCCACAACAGAAGCAATGGAAGCTGCCTTGCAAATCTGATTTTGATTTATCAAAAAGAGAATTCAAAAGTTTCCGTCTGCTCAGATGAGTAGTAAATAAATAGAAAAAGAAAGCAGTAGCCATTGAAGGTTATTGCTTTCTTTAGAATACAGATAATTATAGTTTAAAAATAGTTGGACTTATTTTTCTTGTTCTGTTAGTATAATAATAAAAATAGAGTGGTAATTGCGTAGTATAACGCAAGAAGGAGGAAATGAATGGCGATTTTTGAACGTCTTGGAGACTTGTTAAAAGCAAACGTAAACGATATGCTGGATAAAGCAGAAGATCCAGAAAAGATGGTGAAGCAGATTATCATTGACATGGAAGCTCAAGTCAATGAGGCAACCCAGGGATTAGGGGCTGCGATGGGGAGTGAAAAACAGGCATTAAAACAGCTGGAATCGGCAAAAGCATCTTCAGAGGATTGGAACAAGAAAGCAAAGTTGGCTTTACAATCCGGAAATGAAGAACTGGCGAAGAAAGCCCTCGCTCAAAAAGCAAGTGTGGACCAGAGCATCGTTCAATTTCAAGCAGCTTACGATACCATGAGTATGCAGACTGCACAACTGAAAGACCAGGTGCGCCAATTAAAAGCTAAACTTGAAGAAGCACGAATGAAACAAAATATGCTGATCGCCCGTTCAAAAATGGCAGATGCTCAGAAAGGCATCAGCACTTCCTTGAACAGTACAGATAGCACGAGTGCATTTTCCAAACTTGATAAAATGGAACAGAAAGTTAATGCAAAAGAAGCGGAAGCTCAGGCATTTAGTGAAATGGCTGGTGAAAGCAACAGTGTTACGGATGAATTTGCAGCTTTGGAAACAGAAAACGCAGTGGATGATGAACTGGCAAAGCTTAAGGCCGAAATGGGAATAAGCTAGAGCCATGGAATATATAATTGGGTTACTTTTAATTATAGCAGGAATTGGATACGCCATTTATGTGTATCGAAAAAACACAAATAAAGCGCAGGAAATGCAATTTCAGCAAACAAGCTGTATCAAGGACGTGCTTGATATTGTCGGAAATTTATCGGATTTAGACGAAAACTATCGTCATTACAGCGAAGTAAAAGGTCATCTCCATAGTTTATCTGGGGATGTTGAGGCACCCTATTCGCAGCGGCCAGCCGCTTATTATGAAAACACGGTATATTCCGTGAATGAAGAAACGCGAACGGAACGGGACGATGACGGCAATACCAGAACCATAACCGATAAGGTTGAAACAGTTCTATCGAACGAGAAGAGTCCGGTTGAAATTTACCTTTCCGACAATAGCTGTGAAGAAAAAGTGTATATCGATATTGAGAGCTTTGGTAGCGATGTGGATTTGATGTCCGGCTGTGATCGTTTTGAATCAGAAGGTTCCAGTTGGGTTCGGGATAATTTCAATTTTAGTTTTTCAAATCCGAGAGGCTCCCGATTTTTGGGATACCGGTTTTTTGAAGAGATTCTTCCAGAAGATCAACCCATGTATATACTTGGAGAAATCCATAAACGGGGAAATCGTCTATATGTAGGAAGATCAACAACAACGAAAAAACCTTCGCATGTCACATATAAGTCAGAGGAAGAATTGCTGGATGATGTGAAAAAAGAAAGAGTTTTTGCAGCAGGGGTTGGAGTAGTTGGTGTGATTGCTGGCATTCTCGTGATGATATTAATGTAAAAATTTCATCATGAAGTCCTGGTTTCTTCCGGAGCTTCTCTTTTGCAGATAAACAAATGTGGTAAATGTTTGCCTGCACTTCTTGAACAAATTAGTTTGTGAATTAATATGGCGAAGAAAAAGAACCCTATTTCTCTGATGATTTATTTTATCAGGAAATAGAGTTCTTTTCTTTTTAGACTCAATCACAAAACAAGATTGCTTAGTCATCAGGAAAAGGGGCTTCAATTTCTTCTTGAAATTAGAACTCCATTTGTCTGACTAAAACAGACTCAAGGGTAGATAATTCTTTCTTCATAAGCGCAATTTCGTCATCCGTATCTGGTAAAAACTCTAATAAAATCAGGCCACTTGTGCTACAATGCGCCGCCGATGATTCATGCAATCCAAGACGCGTCTTGATAATGCAGCCATGTTTTGTCAGCAATTCTTGAACCCTTGAAGCCTCATGTTCACGATCACCTACTTGGATACCCATAATTTGTCTCATAATAAATCCTCCTTTTAAATGTAGATATTTATATTTTTGGTATATACCCAACTAGCTGTTCTTTAAATCATATTATTTTAAATAAGTGAATTAATCACCAGAAAAATATCAACGCCAGCTGGTAAACGTAGCAATGATTAATTATTGGTTTAGATTAAATGATAAAGATAGCAGTTGAAGAACTATTGAAGAGGAATTTAAAAATCAGCGATTCGGAAAATGAAGATTCCGTATGAATATATAAAATTGACTCAACAGGTGATTGGAGATATACCTGTTGAGTCAATTTTTTAGTCAGCTGAAATGATTCATTCCAGTAGATTTAAACGGTATTGCCAATTAGGAGTCACTAAGAATTAAGTTCTCGTTTTGACATTACTATTGCCAGCCCCATTAAAGAAATAAGGGCTAAACCAGCGATGACTGCATCCGTTGCTGTTGTTTCGACACCCGTTTTTGGGTTAGAAGAGGCAGCGTGATGATGTCTGAAATGCTTGCCGCACAGTGGTTCAAGATACAAGCAAGAAGCTGAAAGATCAACCGGTCCGTAGCATGGGTTAATATAAACGCCTTCATGGCCTTCAATTGCTAAAGGATTAATGCCACCAGATGTGCAAAGATCAAGGATCCCACGGTTGATGACTACCCAACTATTTGCATGCAAACCTCTTGCTTCACCGGTTACAGTTGTTGAATCAACCGTTGTGTAACCGCCATTGAATACGATGTCGTCAGCGGCGCCAATACCCCAGCTAGTGCCAGCTGCAGAATCGGTAATCACATCAAGATCGCCTTTATTGACATAAACATCGCCATATGAGTATACACCATAGGCGCCGTTTACACCAGGATTGATGGCGGTAACATCAGTATAACCACCATTGAACATGATATCACTGGTTGCAGTGGTGCCAAAGATCCCAACGGCAGCACCTGTACCAGCATTGCCGGTGGCTATGAAATCATAGTAACCACTGTCGATGCTGATGTCCTGAGTTGCACAGAGACCACCACCCGATGAAGTTGCTGTGGCGGCTCCTTCAGCTGTTAGTCTGCCGTCGCCACTTAAATTGATGCTGCCATCAACGTCAATAGCAAATCCAGCATTGGTCGTTAACTTGTTCACACCATGCAGTACCATTTTGAATAGATCTGCATTCGATACGACATCCAGTTCTTGTCCGGTGAAATTGTCAAGTGTTAATGTGTTGGCTGCAGTGTCAAATGAATAGCCAGCCCCGGTGTTGGTAACCAGAAGATTAACAACGGTGCCGCCGGTTAGCGTTAAATTGACAACCGTGGCAGCTAACGTATCGATGGTTTCATCAATGGCTGCTGTTTGAACAACTGGCGTATCAACAGCCGGAGTTGGTGCAGCTGGTGTTGTAGTAGCCGGAGTTGTTGTTGCTGGTGTTGTAGTAGCCGGAGTCGTTACAGCAGGCGTATCAACGGCCGGAGTTGTTGCCGGAGTTGTAGCCGGTGTTGTAGTAGCCGGTGTCGGTGTGTCTACGGCTGTTTTATCTGCATCAGTTGTAGCAGGTACCTCATTTGTTACAAGAACAACGGTATCTTTATCAGTTGCAGCTGCAGCCGCATCGGCATCATTAGCAGCCAGGGCAGAGACGGGAACCATCATAAACATCATGGCCATAACCATCAACAATGACAATAATTTGGACATTTTTCTCACTTTACTATTCCTCCCTTTTCTAAAAAAATTGATTTACAAAATATTTGACCTACGTTTAGGTCTTTACCTCCTTTCATAAAAATTAAAGCTTGTGATTGACATTTAATCGATAATGCCAATCGATTTAATAAATACCCGTAAATCAACACAATATTCAAACTAATCTTAAATTTTTCAAAGAAAATTATCGCCAAGAGCATTTTTTATGTTTGGAAGCCGGAAACTCACAAAAAGATCCATCAAATGATCCCAGTAGGGGGGATACTGATCGTATCCTTGCGAGTGAAAGGTTTCAGCTTCTTTAAATTGGATGATGAGATCCCAGGAAAAGGCCGGTGAAGAAGTTAGTTCACCATAGTTTTGTTTCCAGTCGATGATAAAGAGATTGTAAAATGATTTCAGAAATCGAAAACACGCTTCATGATCATAATATAGTTCAGGAAGATCGGGATAGTAACAGATAAAAGGGCCTTCAAAGGTGACACCGGTTGGCGTTCTAAAAAAAGTGATTGTTTGACTGATCTCACCCTTTTTTCGGGTGGTGACATCGATTCGGACTGTGGAATTTTGAAGAAAAGTCGTTTCTTGGCCGAAATTATTTTCACAGGCGTTGCAATGATAGCGTGGTTGTGCTGTCGGAATTACTATCGGTCCAGACTGCTTAAATTCTTTTGAATCGGCTGAATTATCTTGAATAAAAATGGTGGCGTTTTCGCTTCCGCAAATCGGGCAAATAACAGGGGTCATAAAATTCTCCTTAATGATTTTTTATCTAGATTATAGCACACATGATCGCGTATATTTAAAGAAGTTGGATTTATCTGAAAGACAATCAATCGTGAATGCAAGGCAAAACATTTATAAACATCTTGC
Source organism: Acetobacterium fimetarium (assembly GCF_014284475.1). Lineage (GTDB taxonomy): Bacteria > Bacillota > Clostridia > Eubacteriales > Eubacteriaceae > Acetobacterium > Acetobacterium fimetarium. The sequence continues at coordinate 146,583 of NZ_WJBC01000002.1, forward strand.
ATCCTCCGGTTTATTCTGTTAAAACTGTATGGAACAATAAAATACAGTACGTAAGAATTCGCAATATTAAGAACAGAATGAAACTGAGATAGGAGAAAAAAATGGATTATAAAAAAGCCATTGAAGATAGACGATCAAGAAGATCGTATTTAGAAAAACCAATCAATGATATCGCTGTAGAGCGATTGCAAAATCTGATTGAACAGGCCAATGAAGAAAGTGGCTTGCACCTGCAATTGTGCATAAATAATAACGATGCCCTTTCAGGCGTTAAAATGAGTTACGGGATGTTTAAAAATGTGCGAAACTATATCGCATTGGTGGGAAAAAAGAGTGACTTGGATTTGGCTGAGAAAATTGGTTATTACGGCGAGCGTATTGTGCTTGAAGCAAAACTTCTCAAGCTTGATACTTGCTGGGTAGGTGGAAGCTACAAAGAAAAATCATGTCAATGCGATATTGGAGCAGATGAAACGCTTCGTGGAATCATTACGATTGGTCATGCTCCGGAAGCGTTGTCATTTAAAGAGAAAGCAATTTGCTCTATCATGCACAGAAAGACAAAAAAAACAGAAGAGATGTTAAAATCAGATATTGAGATACCAGAGTGGATCCTGGATGGGATGAAGGCAGTGCAGCGCGCACCTTCAGCAGTCAATCAGCAACCGGTGCAATTTATATATAAAAATGGAAAATTCAATGCCTTTGTTATATTGAAGCTGGGTTGTGAAATGATCGATTTAGGTATTGCAAAATTGCACTTTGAAATCGGTGCTGACAATATCGGCAAATGGAAATGGGGAAACAGCGGAGAATTCGTAATTAATAAAACCGAAAATAATTCTAACAAAGAATTATCTGATGAAACCAATGCCATACAAGTCTGCGTTCATGATTCAAATTTGGCGACAGTATAACCATAAGACGAGATCAAGCAATAAATAATAAATAGGCCAATTAGTAACTAACTGCGTGCGAAATTTTGAAAGATCGTGGGCATGATGATAAACTAATTGGCCTATTTTTGTGCCAGCTACAATGTAGATACTGACTAATGATGTGAGTTGCCCTGGAAAAAACTTAAGCATTTCGAAAAAACTTATAAAACAGATTGACAAAAAAGAATGAAAAGATGTAATAATTTTATAGGAGTGAGTAATCACTCCGGGAGGCGAAAGAATGAAAGGATCTTTGATAAAAAGAAGAGAAAGTATTATCGTATCTACAATAGTAACGTTAAATCAAGTTGGACTTCAAAATTTATCAACAAAATTGATCGCAAAACGTGAGGGTGTATCAGAAGGGACACTATTTAGACATTTTAAAAACAAAACTGAAATATTACTAGCGGTGATTGATCAATTCAGTCAGTTCGATGATGCCATTATAGAAACATGTCAAGTAAATAAGCTTTCTTCTTTAGAAACAATTAAATACTTTTTTAATGCCTACGCTGAATATTACGAAAATTATCCTGAAATCACGGTGATTGTTCAGTCATATGACAGCTTGATGTGTGATCCTGAATTATCTGATAAGGTTCGCAGCATCATAGATAAACGAGCGGATTTCATTTTTAAAACAGTGAAAGAAGCCCAGAAAAATGGAGTCATCCAGAAGAACATTGAAGCTCGATTAATTGAAGCGATTCTATCAGGCGCCAGCAGAGAACTTTGTCTGAAATGGCGGATGTCAAAATTTGATTTTTCAATTAATGAGAAATCAAGGGAAATGGTCAATGCAGTTTTAGCTGCTTTTTCAGAAAACAGTCATTCGAAAGACGCATAGTTAATCATTACAAATATTAATTTGCAATTCTCTATTTAAAAAGTACTTTAAGGAGGCGGCAACATTGGCATCACAATATGTAAATGATCCAATGCTGGAAGTATTTATTTTTGAAACTTCGCAGCAATTGGAACACGTGGAACAATCCGTTCTTGAAACAGAAACGCTGGAAACCTATCCAACTGATACAATCAATGAAATATTCAGAATCATGCATACCATAAAAAGTTCGGCGGCAATGATGTTATTCAACAACATTTCGGTTCTGGCTCATACGACCGAAGATTTATTCTACTTTATCCGGGAAGACAAGCCACAGGAACTTGATATGACGACCCTTTCCGATCTTGTTCTTGAAAGTATCGACTTTATGAAAATGGAACTGGAAAAAATTGAAAACGGAGAAAAAGCAGATGGAGATCCCCAGAATTTAATCGAAAACATAAAAGAACATTTAACGGCATTAAAAAAATTAAACAATTTGCCAGTTACAGCTAAAGTGAATGATGAACCGGTTAAAGAGCAGTATTACATCAGTTCCAACCGTTCGGCAAAAGCGACTCAAACAAAAACCTATAAAGCCGTTCTGAAATTTGAAGAGGACTGCGGGATGGAAAACATCCGTGCCTTTACAGTGATACATAACTTGAAAGATATGACAGAAGAGGTAATCAGCAATCCTGAAGATGTCATCAATGATGTCGATTGTGTTGAGATCATACGCAAAGATGGACTCGTCCTTTATATAAAAACCGCGGAGTCTGAAGAGAAACTGCATTCCTTATTTAAAACGATGGCGTTTATTGAGCGTGTGGATCTTCAAGCATATGCCGAAATTGCAGAACAGAAATCGACCGAAAACAAAATTCTGTTGACGGGTGATGAGATAATAATCCCGGAAATGAAGGAACAGACAACAGCAAAAAATACGGTGCCCGCTGGTGGACATCAGAGTCAGGGCATGATTTCAGTCAGCGTTGAAAAGCTTGATAAGCTGATGAATATGGTTGGGGAAATTGTCATTTCCGAAGCAATGGTAATACATAATCCAGATCTGAATGGACTGGCTCTGAATAATTTTAAAAAATCGGCGTTGCAACTTAAAAAAATTACCGATGAACTCTAGGATATGGTGATGTCCATTAGAATGGTTCCACTGGGGCCAACTCTTCATAAAATGAACAGAATCATCAGAGATGTCAGTAAAAAACTAAACAAAGAAATTTCTTTGAAAATTATTGGCGAAGATACGGAAGTTGATAAAAATATCATTGAAAAAATAGGCGATCCGCTGATGCATCTTGTCAGAAATTCCGCTGATCACGGGATCGAAACCGCGGAGGTTAGAATTCTTCAGGGAAAACCCGGAACCGGAACCGTTACCCTGGAGGCAAAAAATGCCGGCGGAGAAGTCCTGATTTTAATCAAAGATGACGGAAAAGGACTGAATAAAGAAGCAATCATGAAAAAAGCAATGGAAAACGGCTTGGGTGGAGAAGAACTGGCTGAAATGACGGATCAGGAAATTTTCAATCTGATTTTTCTTCCCGGCTTTTCGACTAAAGAGGCGGTCACCGAATTCTCGGGACGGGGTGTAGGAATGGACGTCGTTGCTAAAAACATCGAAAGTGTCGGTGGCAAGATCTTGGTTGATAGTATTGAAGGAAAAGGTACCGTCATCACTCTGAAAATACCATTGACTTTAGCGATTATGGAAGGCATGAACATCAAAGTCGGTAAGTCATGCTATACACTTCCCATTATGTCTATCAAAGAGTCGTTTATACCAAAACCTGATGAAATTTTCAGAGGACCCGATAACAATGAAATGATTATGATCCGTGGTCAGTGTTACCCAATATTGAGACTGCATGAATGCTATCAGGTCAAAACAGAAGTAACCAAGATTGAAGAAGGCATCCTGATTATGCTCGAAGGAGATACCAGAACATTTTGTCTGTTTGCAGATGAATTGATGGGTGAACAGGAAGTGGTCGTTAAAGCGTTGCCAAAATACGTCAGCCGTATGAAAAAAATAGACGGTTTGGCCGGTTGCACACTACTGGGAGACGGAAATATCAGCCTGATTCTCGACGTCGACGGATTGAATTCACGAAACAGCAAAATCAACTGAACACTTTGTGTTTAAATTTATTATACGAGGAGATGATACAATGCCAGAAGAATTTGAAGAATTCGAAGAAAATGAATTTGAAGAATACGACGAGGAAGACGACAAGGACGAAGGACAATACTTGACGTTTTCAGTGGAAAATGAATCGTATGGATTGGAAATTATTTATGTAACTGAAATAATCGGAATACAGAGAATCACCGAAGTTCCGGAATTGCCGGAATATGTCAAAGGGATAATCAACCTTCGCGGCAAAATCATACCGGTGATGGATATCAGATTAAGATTCGAAAAACCATTTAGAGAATACGATGAAAAAACATGTATTGTAGTTGTAGAAATTCAGGATATCTCAGTAGGAATCATTGTCGATGCCGTATCAGAGGTCATTACAATACGTGACGAAGAAATTGTGCCACCCCCTGATTTAGACGATGGCTATAGCCAGAAATATATGAAGGGAATCGGCAAGGTTGGAGATGAAGTCAAATTACTTTTAGACTGCGATAGATTGGTTAATGAGGATGAAATTCAGGATTTGAATTAACGATCGGAATGATGAGAAAATTAAATTATAACTGATTTAAATAAAAACTTTATTGGAGGAAATAAATAATGAAATTATTTAAGAATTTGAAGATAAAAGAAAAACTGATTACGTGCTTTATCTTATTTGCAGTAGTGACTGGAATGGTCGGGTTGTTTGGCATATACAGCATGTACACAATCAATACCAGAGCCGAAAATATGTATACAAATGCGATGTCGGTCGAAAACATGTCAGCTGAAGCAATTTCAGCCCAGACGCAGACGCTGGCTGAGAATACAGCAAATTTCAATTCAGACTGCATTGTTATGGTCGTCATCATGGCTCTTGGCATAGCAATCGCGGTAGGCGTTGGCTTGAAGATAGCTAAAACGATCACTCAACCATTGAATTTACTGGTCGGATCGGCTGAAAAAATTGCGGGAGGGGATTTGGATGTGGATATCCACATCAATACCGGTGATGAGATCGCCGATTTGGGAAGATCGTTCCAAAAAATGACTGATCATATTAACGATGTTATGACAAGTATTGACTCAGCAGCCATACAGGTTGCGGCAGGATCAAAACAGATTGCGGATTCAAGTATGGGTCTGTCTCAAGGGGCAACCGAGCAGGCTAGCTCCATTGAACAATTAACCGCTTCGATTGAAGAAATCTCTTCACAAACGAAACTGAATGCGAATAATGCTTCTGAAGCCAGTGAACTTGCAGAGAGCACGAAGGAAGATGCGCTCCAGGGGAATAGTGAAATGAAATTGATGCTCCAGTCAATGGAAGAAATAAATGAGTCTTCCAATAATATTTCGAAAATTATTAAAGTGATTGAGGAAATTGCTTTTCAAACAAATATACTCGCATTAAACGCTGCAGTAGAAGCAGCACGAGCCCGACAGCATGGAAAAGGATTTGCAGTTGTTGCCGAAGAAGTCAGAAACCTGGCAGCACGATCAGCGGATGCGGCTAAAGAAACAACGGCAATGATTGAAGGATCCATTAAAAAGGTTGATCACGGAACGCAGATTGCAACAAAGACGGCAGCAGCATTGAACAAAATTGTTGGTGATGTAACCAAAGTATCGGATATTGTTGGAGAAATTGCGACCGCATCCAACGAGCAGGCGATCGGAATTTCCCAGATTAATCAGGGAATTATGCAGGTATCCGAAGTTGTCCAAATGAATACCGCAACTTCAGAAGAAAGCGCAGCAGCCAGTGAAGAATTATCAAGTCAAGCTGAGTTGTTACGAGAACAGGCAGAAAGATTCAACCTGAAAAAAGTATCACATTATTCGTATCGAGGGACAGAGGAATCAAAATCAGATATTGAAGAAATTCTCAGAAATTTAAGTAGCAGTAACAACGTTTATTCGAATAAACGGGGCAATCAACCGAGTTTTGAGACAAATGAATTGGCGAGCAATCCGACCCATATTGTTTTAAATGACAATGAATTTGGAAAGTATTAAAAATATTTTAATTCGGCATCATCAGTAATTAAATGATCCGATTTAACCAGGCTTAAAGGAAGACATGATGGTTTCTATCACAGAAAATGAGTTTAAAGAGTTAACCGGCTATATAAAAAACAACTACGGCATATACTTAAACGATGAAAAGAAGAACCTGGTTACAGGAAGACTTCATCATGTCCTTCTTGAAAATAATTGCCGAAATTTCTCAGAGTTCTTCATCTTGTTAAAAGCAGATAAAACAGGAAGAATTGTGAATACCCTGATTAATAAAATCACGACTAATTATACTTTTTTTATGCGCGAGTCTGATCATTTTACGTATTTTCAAGATCAAGTGTTACCACATCTTGAAAATACGGTAAGTGATCATGATTTAAGAATCTGGAGTGCCGGTTGTTCTTCAGGAGAAGAACCCTATACGCTGGCAATGATCATCGATAAATATTTCGGTAATACAAAAAAATTCTGGGATGCAAAAGTATTAGCAACAGATATTTCAGATGGGATTCTAAAAAAAGCAAAAAATGGTCACTATTCCAAAGAACAGGTGAGTTCTTTACCAATCGATTTTAGAATGAATTATTTTAATGAAATAGATGGCAAAAATGATGCAATTATTGATCGATTGAAGGCAGAAGTCATTTTCAGAAAATTCAATCTCATCAGCAAAAATTTTCCTTTTAAGAAAAAATTTCATGTCATATTTTGTAGAAACGTCATGATTTATTTCGACAACAAGACAAAGATAGAACTGGTCGATAAATTCTACGAATGCATGGATCCGGGAGGGGTTTTATTCATTGGTCATTCTGAATCCTTGATTCGTGATCAGACGAAATTCAAATATGTTTTACCGGCCATCTACAGAAAGGCTTGAGAAATGATAACAAAAGAAAAGATAAAAGTTTTGATTATAGATGACAGCAGGGTTTATCGAGACGTGATGTCATGGGGATTGTCATTGGATCCGGATATTGAAGTGGTGGCAACAGCTCAGGATGCCTATGATGCGAGAGATAAAATACTGCAGTACAGACCCAATGTAATCACTTGTGATTTCGAAATGCCTAAAATGAACGGCGTTGAATTTTTGAGGCAATTAATTCCGCAGTATCCACTCCCAGCAATTGTGGTTAGTTCATTCAGTCTAGAATTGCTGGAAATTTTGAATGTCGGGGCAACAGACTTTGTATCTAAACCTAATCTCAATGTTTCCAAAAATGTTGATGACTTTTTTTATGAATTAAGAAAGAAAATCAAATGGGCAGTACAGGGAAAACCTGTTGTCTCAAAGCAGATAACGACACAACAACGATTAATTGGTAAATTAAATGTGTCTTCAGATAGGCTGATTGCGATTGGTGCTTCTACGGGTGGAACGGAGGCCATTTTCAATATTTTAAAAAATTTGACGCCAGATTGCCCCGGCATTGTTATTGTTCAGCATATTCCACCGGTTTTTTCCAAAATGTATGCTGAAAGGCTCAATTTACAAACACCACTTGAATGCAAAGAGGCCGAGCATGGTGATATCGTTGAGACGGGAAAAGTCCTTCTTGCCCCGGGAGGACAGCATATGAGAGTGAAAAAAATTGGAGAAAAATATAAAGTGGAAGTATTTACAGGTGAGAAAGTAAATGGACATTGTCCATCAGTTGATGTTCTTTTCGAATCGGTTGCAAAAGAAGCCGGCAAAAAGGCAATTGGGATTATTCTTACCGGCATGGGGTCGGACGGAGCCAAAGGACTGCTCAGCATTCGCAGCAGCGGTGCCGTAACGATTGGTCAGGATGAGGAATCTTCTGTCGTTTATGGAATGCCACAGGTTGCCTATAATATCGGCGGAGTCGAAATACAGGCTCCTTTGGAAAATATACCTAAATTAATACGTGCAACAGTAAACGAGTAGGTGATAAAATGATCAGAATTATTGGAATCGGCGAAATGGCCATTTCAAACGATATTAATGATAGCATTAAAACATATGCTTTGGGTTCTTGTGTCGGTATTACCGCTTACTCATCGAAAAGAAAGGTCGGCGGTCTGATTCATATTGCATTACCAAGCCCTTCTAAGATTGTTGATGTTGACACGCGCTGCTGTTTTTACGCTTCAACCGGTCTTCCGATTTTTATTAATAAATTTCATAAAGAATATGGATGCAGCAAAGGAGAACTGATCATCAACGTCTTTGGTGGTGCCAATTCAATAAGAAATTGCGATGCTTTCAATGTTGGGCGAAAGAATGTCGAGTTTGTAAAAAAATATTTGGATGATGTGAATCTGAAGATAAATTTGATGGAAACAGGTGAGAACGTAAGCAGAACGGTTGAGTTGAGTGTTGCGACCGGGGAAATCACTGTCTGGCATCAGAAAATTATTATCTAGAGATGAAAGTGACTGAAGGAGTACCGGTAATGATTAAGGAGGTTGCAATGTTAAAAAATAAGCCGTCAGATAATGAGGATTGTTACACGCAGGAGTTTAATATTATTTCCGTTGGTGTGCTTGTTTTGGATGAAAGCCAAAACATTACGAAGGTGAACGACACGCTATTGAAGTTTTTCAATGGGACCAGAAAAGATTTTCTGGGAAAACGATTTGGCGATGCATTTCAGTGTAAGAACAGTGTTTTGAATAAAAAGGGATGTGGCTTTGATCGGGAATGTGAGCAATGTGAACTGCAGATCGAAATTGAAAAGGTGCTGAGCCTGGAAAAAAAATCAGTCAAACTGGAATTCAAAAAGAGCATGCTTTCCGGATACCTGCAAAACGATTATTGGTTTAAAATAAATATTGCACTTATGATTCAGGAAAATGCCAGAAATCTGGTGATCACTTTTGAAGATATCACAGAGGGAAAAAAAAATGAAATCTCAATCGAAGAATCGAGAGATTATTATCTTCAGATGTTTGAAAATTTTCCGTATATAATCTGGAAAATGGATGTCAAAGAGAATATTGTTTTTACCAACCGGAGCTGGTTCCTGTTTACCGGAAAAGATGAGCAGAAATACAGTCGTGATAAATGGATTGAGATGATTCATCCGGAAGACAGAAATCACTATTTGAGATTACTGAATGTTGCGTTTGAAAATAAAAGTTCTTTTAAAATCGAATTCAGAATGCTTCATGCAAGTGGCGAATATCGCTGGATACAGGGTATTTACTGTCCCTTACACGAAATCGATGGCGTTAATATCTGCTATATCGGTCTGGGTTTTGATATCACTGATCGGAAAATGATGGAAGATGGACTGACCCGTTATAAAATGCTTGCTGAAAAAGTTTGGGATGCTATAGTATTTTTTGAAAAGAGCAGCGGCAGAATCATTGAAGCGAACAGAGCGGCGTATAATCTTTTTGGTTGCGATAAAAAAGAAATGCAAAAATTAATAGTTTATGATTTAATACTTAACGATAAAAAATTGATCATCGACCGCATGGAACAGGGAAATACGAACGGGTCTGTTTTTGAAACATTGGCAATAAATAAAGATGGAACCAAGCTACCAATCGAAATTAGTTTCAAAGGCACTTCAATCAATGGAAAAAGAGTCGTATTGAGCATTATCCGGGATATCTCAGACCGGAAGAATTCCGAAAAAGCACTGAAAGCGAATGAGGAAAAATTTCGTGAAATATTCAATAATTCAGTCGACGCCAAATTTGTGCAGAGATTTGGCAGCAAAGGCATCAACGAAAAAATAATAGAGGTTAATAAAACGGCGACTGAAATGTTCGGTTATTGCTATGAGGAGTTCTTATCGTCTGAGGAGTCACCGGTCCGGCTCGTCGATGCGAAGCACAGCATGGAGAGCTATTCACAGAAACTGATCAAAAATGGGTATGTAACCATTCGGGCATTGGCTCAAAAGAAAGATGGAACATTACTGCCGGTTGAAGTGTTTTGCGATCGGTGTTACATCAATGGTGAAAAAGTAATCATTACTATTATTCGGGATATTACGGAGAGAGAAGAATTCGAGAGTGCTCTGCATCAGGCGAAAGAAGAGGCAGAAATTGCCAACAGAGCCAAAAGTGAGTTTTTGGCAAATATGAGTCACGAAATCAGAACGCCATTAAATGGCATTGTGGGAATGGTTGATTTGATGCGACTCTCAAATTTAAGCCCAGATCAGCAGGAGAATATCGCAATTGTTAAAACCTGCGCCAATGCATTGTTGAATGTTATCAACGACATTTTGGATTTTTCAAAGATGGAAGCTGGGAAAATGGTGATTCAAAAAGCTGACTTCGACATAAAATCACTGATTGAACATACAATAAAAGCGCAACTCCCGCATGCATTAAAAAAGGGGATTGAACTTAACTATGCTTTTTCAGCTGCGACACCACACTATCTGGTTGGGGATTCCCACAGAGTCCAGCAGATACTCAATAATCTGATCAGTAATGCCATTAAGTTTACTGAAAATGGTGAGATCTGGGTTAGAATAAAAAAAATCTCTACAGAAGATGATTCTATAAAAATACTTTTTGAAGTTGAAGACACCGGCATTGGTATTGACAGCGAGAACTTGACTAGTATTTTTGAAAGTTTTAAACAGGTTGATGGCTCATTCACGAGAAAATTTGGGGGAACAGGCTTGGGGCTGGCCATTACAAAACAGCTTGTTGAGATTATGAATGGAAAAATATGGGTAGAAAGTAAAAAGGGGGTAGGAAGCAAGTTTTCCTTTGTATTAGTTTTCGAAGCCGGCAAACCCAATCATGAACAATCGGGAATAAACCGTGAGGTGTATACCATTGACAAAGATTATAAGATACTGCTGACAGAAGATGATAAAGTCAACCAGCTCGTTACAGCTCGTATGCTCAAAGAATGCGGATATTCTGTGGATATCGCCAACAATGGATTTGAAGCAGTTGAAATGGCAAAAAAAAATGCCTATGACATCATTCTGATGGATATTCAAATGCCTGGAATGGATGGAATCGAAGCAACCAAGAGAATCCGGGAGACTGATAAAATGACACCGGTTATTGCGCTGACAGCCTATGCTCTTCATGGTGATCGGGAACGGTTTTTAGCCCAAGGCATGGATGAATATATTTCTAAACCGATAAAAGTTGAAAAACTGGTCTATGCAATTGAAAAGATGATTGCCGAAAAACAAAAAAATACAAACCTGGATAACTTTGGTATTTCATTTAATGAAAACGGAGAAGTTCTTATTTCCGAGAAGAAAAAAAATGAAAATACACTTCACGATGAGTCCGAAATCAGGAAACTTTCTGAAGCAATTGATTTACTGAATAATAAAATTAAAAATGGCGAGTTGACATCTTTTGAAACGCTGGCTAATAGAATAAAGAGCTTAGCAAGTGAATTGGAAATTGAAGATCTGAAAACAATTGCTTTTAAGATTGAATTGGATGCAAGAAGAGGCGACTATGATGAAGCTGTTAAAAAAGCACATGGACTGAGTGAGATCTTTGAAGTGTTTAAAAAGACCGTTTAATAAAAAAAGGCAGATCAGCAGACCATGATAGATTTATCTTGTAATGAATCAGTATTTAAACAGGAAAGGAAAAGAATAAAATGAAAATCTTAATTGTAGAAGATGATATGATCAGCAGAAAGTTTTTATCAAAATTTTTGGAACAATATGGAGAATGTGACATTGTCGTCGATGGGATGGAAGCATTGGATGCATATTTAATTGCAGAAAAGGAAAAACAGCCTTACGATTTGATTTTTCTTGATATTATGATGCCGAAAATTGATGGTATAAAAGTTCTCAAAGCCATCAGGGATTTTGAAAAACAAAGAAAAATTATGACGGAAGATCAGGTTAAAATTATCATCATAACGGCTTTGGCTGACACCGAATTCGTTCACCAGGCATTTGAAATAGGCTGCGAGGCTTATGCTGCAAAACCCATCGATACCGATAAACTCGTTGAAGTGATGAACAAATTAGGAATAGCAAAAAAATAATCAAACAGAGGTAAAAAAATGCAGCTTGAAGAATCAAAATATAATATAAAAGAACCATTGACTGATTTGATATACGAATTGGATGAAACGTCAACAGATAAGTTGAATCGGGAAATATTGCTGGAATTAAAAAAATGTTTGAGTAATGTAATTTTTCAGAAAGAATATACTTACACACGAATTACCGAATACCTTGCTCACATGTATGAAAGCATCAATGGCAATGCGGTCATCATTGCGGCACTTGATCAAATAAAAAAAATGGATGAGTATACTTTTACTCACAGTATTAATACTGCATTCTATTCCATGTTTATTGCGATCTGGATGGGGCTTTCCGATCAGTCAATAATCAATGCCACTCAAGCTGGACTATTACATGACATTGGAAAAATTTATATTCCGGGTGAGATTTTAAATAAAAAAGGTCGTTTGACAAACGAAGAGTATGAAGAGATACAAAAACATCCCTTGTATGGGTACTTTCTGTTAAATGAATTCACTGAATTTAATCTGGATGTTAAGCGTGCTGTTTTATTTCATCATGAGAGAATTGATGCAAGTGGCTATCCATTAAATGCAGAGTCAGATTATGTCGGTGTCCTTCCTAAAATAGTGGCTGTAGCGGATGTATATGATGCAATGACGACTGACCGAGTTTACAAAAAAGGGCTAAAACCAATTGATGCCATTGAATATCTCAGTGATACCGGAAGGAAGACGCTGGATGAGCGGGTATTGCGACTTTTTCTGGGTAATATCCCGGTCTACGATTTCAAGCAGACTTCAATGGCAAAGCATTAATGAATTTGCGCAAAACACCTCTTCGGCAATGATGTTGAAGAGGTGTTTTGCAAAATCACAAACAAAGAATAAGTTTAATGTTAAGGGATTAATGGACCATACGGACATCTTTTTTTTCGCAATTTGCCTGACTGCCCTTGGGTTTTGGGGAATCTTCAAAAAACAATGCATCAATGGATATTCTGAAAACTTTTTTTAAAGCATACAAAAACTCAATTGATGGAAGTTGCAGACCATTCTCTACTCGTTCAATATACTGATAAGGAAATTTAAAACCTTCCTGTTCAAGGGCCTGCGACAGAGAATAAACTGAGAGATCAAGGGTATCACGCCAATTAGCCATGTTATTTGGCAATGGCACATCAACCCATTCGTCTTGATTGAATTCACTTGTACGGGCTTTATTACTGAACTGAGTTTCGGTTAAATATATTTTTCCGTTTGTTTTCATGATTGCCTCCTTGTCAAAATGATTCTGTCGTATTTTATTTAATCCTCACAGATTCTTCATTCATTATTCTGATAAGCACTACCGTCAGATGTTTATCTTACTCTTCATCGTCAAAACCATACATGCAATAATCTTCAAGGGCTTCAAATAAGTATAAGAGACTCCCGGTCATGCTTTCTGCAGTTGTAACAACGATTTCTTTTTCTTCTTCTGAAAGATCCATGAATTCTTCCTCAAGATCACATAGACGCTTTACTAAAAATAATAGTTCTGTTTTCATATTTCTCCGTTCAAAATTGTTATGCTAATAATATATTATCTATGTTGATAAAAAAATGCAAGATAAAACTGCTTATTAATTGATTTTCTTCTTTTTTATCTGGGAAGCTGATATAATACTCGATAGCATAGAATTACAAGGGAGAAATAAAAATTGAGTAAAATAAAATGGCCTGGAAGCGTTTTGCTGGCACCCGTTCCGCCGGTGTTAGTGACCTGTGGGCAGGCAGAAACATCAAATGTTTTAACGGTTGGTTGGACAGGAATTCTAAATACAAAGCCGCCGATGACTTATATTTCCTTGCGGCCCACCCGTTTGTCCTATGAAATTATTTCAGAAGCAAGAGAATTTACAATCAATCTCTCGACCGTTGATTTGGTAAAGGCTGTTGATTTTTGCGGGGTTCGCTCGGGTCGGGAAGTGAATAAACTTGAACAAATGGCATTAGAAATCAATCCTGGCGATTTGATTAAGTCACCGATGCTGGCAGCAAGTCCGTTAAGTATGGAATGCAGGGTGAAAGAGATCATTCCATTAGGGACGCATGACATGTTCATGTCTGAAATTCTGGCTGTTCATGTCAGTGAGGAATTGCTTGATGCGAATGGCAAGCTGCATTTAGATAAAGCAGGTCTACTGGCTTATGTTCACGGAGAATACTTTGGCCTTGGGAAAAAATACGGGACTTTTGGTTATACGGTGAGAAAAAAAAGAAAGAAAAAGAAATAGTCTAATGAATTAATCAGCATTTCTTTTTTGCATGACAAGAGGGGCTACTCAGACAGTCACCCCTCCGGTTATGCATTTAAGCGAAAACACATTCATCCGATAAAAAGGGTCAAAGCTTGGTTATCCAGCCGTCAGGACCTTCTATATCACCGATCTGGATAGCGGTTAAGGTGTCATATAGTTTTCGGGTTATCGGACCGACCTCGGTTTCACTGTAAAAAACATGAAGTTTGTTTTTATATTCGATGCCGCCAATCGGTGTAATAACTGCTGCTGTTCCACAAGCACCAGCTTCTGAAAAACCATCTAAGGCATCAATATAAACATCCTCTTCCGATACTTCAAGACCTAGTACATTTTCCGCCAGGTATAAAAGGGAGTATTTGGTAATACTTGGTAGGATTGATGAAGATTTCGGCGTAACAAAGCGATTGTCTTTTGTAATTCCAAAAAAATTAGCGGCGCCAACTTCTTCAATTTTTGTATGTGTCGTTGGATCCAGATAGATGCAGTCGGCAAAGCCTTTTTCAGCGGCGATTTCGTGGGCAATAAGAGAAGCCGCATAATTACCGCCAACCTTTTGCTGCCCTGTGCCGTAACATGCGGCCCGATCGTAGTCGGATACCATGAAGTTAACCGGCGTCATGCCACCTTTAAAATAAGCGCCTACCGGCATGCAGAAGACAGTAAACAGATATTCTTTTGCTGGTTTAACTGCGATGCTGTTTCCCACACCAATCATCATCGGTCGAATGTAGAGAGAACCACCAGTCCCATAAGGCGGCAGGTATGCTTCATTAGCTTTCACCACATCAGTGCAGGCTTTTATAAAAGTTTCTACTGGAATTTCCGGCATCAAAAGACGTCGGCATGAATCCTGCATGCGTTTGGCATTCTGATCGACTCTAAAGAGTTGAAGATCACCTTTTTTTGTCCGATAAGCTTTAAGGCCTTCAAAACACTGTTGTCCGTAATGAAGGCAGGGTGATGATTCTCCAAGATGCAGTACATTATCCTCGGTTAATACACCTTCGTCCCAGTTTCCGTCTTTCCAGTAGGACAAATAGCGAAGATCAGTTTTCATATAATCAAATCCTAAATTTTTCCAATCAATTTCTACTTTTTTTGTCATAGCAATCTCCTTTTTCTAATTTTACCATTTGTGTTTTAGACAATTAACATGATCAAGCCCATCACAAATCCCAAGAGTCCACCTAACCAAACAATCGCGTTTAGTTCCTTAGACATGATATCCAGAATGATTTTTTCAAAGGTCAAAACATCATAGCTGTTGATCTGGTTTTCAACTAATTGTGATAGATCCACAGCATGAAGCAATGCGCGGATGTTTTTTTCAATCAGCATATGGTAGGTGTTAATGACCCAATCAACGAATTCAGGCATTCGTTCTTCATACTGAGCATAAAGGTCGCATAACTTTTTATCCATCAGGTTAGCTCCTTCCTTTTGAACAATGTTATCTAAGATTTCCGCTCCTCTTTCAGCAATTAATTTCTCGATGATTTCCGACATTTTAACTTTTGCCGAAGCGATGAGGTTATCACTGATGAGCATTGAAAACATCGAGCCTTGAAGATTTGCGGCAATTTCTGTAACGGCAATTTCAGACAACAAAGCGCCCAGTTCGAGCTTTTTCATCCGTTCATATGAAAAGTCCACAATTTTATGGGATACTTCATCTGCGATGCTTAAACCTTGTTCTTCTCCCACGAAGGAAAAAAATACTTCTCTGAGCGTCTCTTCACTGGTGCTTTTTCGATCAATGAAATTATTTAATGTGATTGCTATTTTTTCGTCCATTTCTGGAGACAGCAAACCATTTTTAATAACATTTTCATTGAGCAGTTCACTGGCAACCACATCACCTAAAGATTTCGCGATTCGCGATTTTTCTTTGGGAATCAATCCCGGTGTGAAGGGCAGTGTTATTCCAAAAATTTTTACGGGCTTTAGTGGGCGAAACAGCATTCTAATGGCTATCCCGTTGGTGATAAGTCCGATGACAGCCCCAACGACTGGGCCAACAATAAAACTTAAATTCATCGTATTCCTCCTAAATATAAAACTGAATAATTATAATTTCACCGCAAGTGTTCTTTATTGGGACTTTAAAAAATAATAAGGAATGTTTCCAGGTCAAATTGATAATGGCTTAATTGTAAACTTTTTAAAGGTGACTGTCCAGTCTGAGGCCTAATAAAATGTCAAATCGATGCGCACTGTAGCAGAAAGCAATGTTTCTTCTTCACTAATCTGCTTTTAGGAGCATCGAAAGGAAGGGTTTATCTTGACGGATGAATTTTATAAAGCTATACTAAAATAATGTCAGATAGAATGAATACTAAGAAACCTGTCATTATACAAAAAGGTTACAAACAATAAAATGGAAATGTCAAAAAGAGATCAATAGGAATAAGGTAAAGAATGATGAAACATTTTATCGAATTTAAAGATGTTTACAAGCGTTATCATATGGGAGAGGTTACCATTAATGCAGCTAATGGAATCTCTTTTTCAATTGAAGAGGGACAATTTGCCGTTGTGGTTGGGCCAAGCGGTGCCGGGAAAACAACGGTACTTAATATTCTGGGCGGAATGGATAGCTGCGACGAAGGCCAGGTATTTGTGGGCGACAAGGACATCGCATCACTGACACGCCGGGAGCTTGCGACTTATCGGCGTTATGATACGGGATTTGTTTTTCAGTTCTATAATTTAGTCCAGAATTTAACGGCGGTTGAGAATGTCGAACTGGCAACTCAAATCTGTAATGATCCCATGGATGCAAAGACGGTTTTAAAAAGCGTCGGGCTTGAGGAACGGATGAGCAATTTCCCATCTCAGCTTTCAGGTGGTGAACAACAGCGTGTGGCCATTGCAAGAGCTCTGGCAAAACGGCCCAAGCTGCTGCTCTGCGACGAACCAACAGGTGCCCTTGATTATAATACGGGAAAGAATATCCTGAAACTTCTTCAGGAGACCAGCCGAAAAGAAAAAATGACGGTAATTTTAATTACCCATAACCAAGCCATTACACCCATGGCGGACAAGGTAATCATCATGAAAAATGGCAGAGTTCAGGAAAGCTATTTAAATGAAAAACCGATGTCGGTAGATGAAATTGAATGGTAGAGACATTCGTACTATAAAAGGGGCGCTTTCGCTTTCTGGTTACCAATTGTCAGGCGTTTTAGGTTCGGGACGGTTTGGTACCTGTTACTCAGTATCACGGCATGAAGAAAACTTTGCCCTAAAAGTTTTCAACAAAAATGATGTAAAACGGAGAAAAACCAAAATCGCCCGTGAAGGCAAGATCCTGGCCGCCATCGATCATTGTGCAATTCCCAAAATGATTCAAGTGATCGATGCTGATGGCATTTATGGCCTGATTATGGAAAAAAAGCCAGGCAACAGTTTGGAAGAGTTGATAAATTGGGATTATGATTTTTCTGAAAATGAAATTTTATCAATCACAACTCAATTGATTGATATTATGGAGTATCTGTATTCATTGAAAATAAGTCATCGCGATGTCAAGCACTCGAATATTTTATGGGATCACGGAAAAATATTTTTAATCGATTTTGGTTCTGCCAGAATGCTCTCTGAACAAAAAAGACGCTTTAACGCAGATTTTTGGGGAATCGGGGATGTCTTTCTGCGATTAGCTTTGACTTCCCAGGAAATGGCGCTTGATGAGGGGGATTTCTCTGTCGATGGTTTGGGTTTGGATGACATGCAAAAAAATGTCATTAAACGTCTTTTGTATAGCAAACAGCCTTATGAGAGTATGTACGCTGTCAAACGAGATTTTAAAAAGGTATTTAACCTTGATTGAAACGAGGAGAATATCATATTAAGCTGAAGGAGATTTAAACTGCATTGAAAGAACTGACCTTTTACTTTCCTGTTTTACTGATTGTAGCAGCTAATGTGTTTTACAATATCTGTGCAAAGTCAGTGCCGGAAGCCGCCAATCCGTTTTTATCTTTGCTGGTAACCTATCTGGTATCGGCGCTTGCAACACTTATTTTGCTGTTTATTACCGGATTGGACGAAAACGTCACCGATGCATTCGGAAAAATAAATTGGGCCAGTGTTATCCTGGGCTTATCCGTGGTTGCACTGGAATTCGGATATATCACGGCCTATCGCGTTGGGTGGAATGTGAGCGTCTGTTCGGTTGTCGCGAATATTGCCTTGGCGGTCATCCTTGTTCCGGTAGGAATTTGTTTTTATAAAGAAGTTTTGACAGCCGATCAATTAATTGGCATCGTTCTATGCTTAGGGGGTCTGTTTTTTATCAATCGATAAACAAACTGCGTTAACAATCGGAAACTACAAATTGTTTAGAAAATAAAATATGAGGAATTGAATGAATAATTACATTGAAAAAAATATTTTGCCACTTGTGACAAAACCAATCACCTATCTCGGGAATGAGGTGAATGCCGTTCATAAAACACCCCATGAGAAGATGATTCGTTTTGCCTTTGCTTTTCCGGATACCTATGAGGTTGGAATGTCTCATCTGGGAATGAAAATTTTATATGGACTTCTTAATGAAGAAGCGGATATTTGGTGTGAACGGGTTTTTGCGCCCTGGGTTGACATGGAAGAACAGCTGATAAAGAATAATCTGCCATTATACGGCCTCGAATCGATGATGCCTTTGAATGAATATGATTTTGTCGGGTTTACCCTTCAGTATGAAATGAGCTTCAGCAATGTGCTGAATATGTTGAAACTTGGTCATATCACGCTTGAGGCTAAGGAGCGACAAGAGGGAGAACCCTTTGTGATTGCCGGTGGTCCATGCGCCTACAATCCTGAACCGCTGTCGGATTTTATCGATTTTTATGTCATTGGCGAAGGCGAAGAGGTTATTCTGAAAATTATGGAATCTTACCGCCGATGGAAAAAAACGAATGGCAAACGGATCGACTTTTTAAGGATGGTTGCAGAAATCGAAGGGGTATATGTTCCGGCCTTCTACGAAGTCACTTATGATGATGCTACCGGTGTAATTAAATCATTTTTGCCAATTGTTGAAGAGGCGCCCAAAACCATTCGGAAACAGTTCATCAATGATCTGGATGCTTCCTATTTTCCTGAAAAAATTGTCGTTTCCTATACTGAAACAGTTCATGACCGGATCAGTTATGAAATATTCAGAGGTTGCGGCCGGGGCTGCCGGTTTTGCCAAGCCGGTATGATTTATCGTCCGACACGGGAAAAAACGGTGTCCACGATTCAAAGTAAAATTAGAGCATTGGTCGACGCAACCGGCTATGATGAGGTATCACTTTCCTCGCTCAGTACCGGAGATTACAGTGAAATTGAAACGCTGATTAAAAACCTGGTTGACGAATATGAAGATCAGAAAGTGAGTATTTCCCTGCCATCCCTTCGGATCGATTCGCTTAGTATTGAGATGCTTGAGGAGATACAGAAAGTCCGAAAAGCGGGACTCACATTGGCTCCGGAAGCAGGAACCCAACGCATGCGCGATGTCATCAATAAAGGTGTTACCGAGGAAAACCTGCTCGATACTGTGCACACAGCATTTGAAAAGGGCTGGGGACACGTAAAATTATACTTTATGATCGGTTTACCTGGAGAAACCGATGAAGACATTGAAGGGATTGCTGATTTAGGTCAAAAGACCGTTGATGAATATATGAAAATTGACAAGGAACAGAGAAACAAAAGTCTCAAAGTGGTTCTAAGCACGTCATCGTTTGTGCCGAAACCTTTTACGCCTTTTCAATGGATGGGACAAAACACCCAGGAAGAATTCAAAAAGAAGCAGCGCCAACTGAAGGCATCCATCAAGGATCGAAAAATCTCCTACAGTTGGCATGACAGCGGAGTCAGCTTTCTGGAGGCGGTCTTTGCCAGAGGCGATCGTCGTCTTGGTCAAGTTCTGAAAAAAGCCAATGAAAAAGGATGCCGATTTGATGGATGGGGAGAGCATTTTCAGCTGGAAAAATGGAATGAGGCTTTTGCTGAGGCTGGTATTGACCCTGAATTTTATGCCCTTAGAAATCGGGATTATGATGAGATGCTGCCGTGGGATTTTATCGATACAGGAGTAAAAAAAGAGTTTCTGAAAGCGGAAGCGCTAAAAGCGCTAGAAGCGTTAACCACTCCCTATTGCCCGGAAAATTGTTCAAATTGCGGAATTATGGAATTTAAAAAAGGATGGAAATGTCATGTCTAAAATACAATATCAGTTCAAACGCTCAACTCCCTTGCGTTTCTTATCCCACCTTGATCAGCAGCGGCTTTTTCAGCGCGCTTTTCGTCGGGCAAATCTGCCCATTGAGTATTCTCAGGGTTTTAATCCGCATCCTAAAATGTCATTTGCTTTAGCCATGTCAGTTGGCTTGACAAGTGATTGCGAATACGGAGAAGTCAATGTGTCGGAGGATCTGAACAGCGATGAATTTTTAGCTCGTATGAACGCAGCTTTGCCGAATGGCTTGCAGATTGTCAACGCAAAAGTTTGCGAGGAGGGAACGAGCTCGCTCTCTTCATCCATTGAAAAAAGCTATTACTTGTTAAAAGTGAAGTTAGTGCCGGAGATGAGTTTTTTGAGACTTGATGAGATCATCAAGTCTTATCTGGAACTAACTGATATCAAGATGGAAAAACGCAATAAGAAAGGGAAGATGGTGGAAAAAAACATCCGCCCCTTTATTGAATCAATCGCTGTTTATCAACTGGATGGTGAAAGCGATCGGGTTAACATCGAAATGACCTTAACCTATATCGATCAACAATGTGTGAAGCCGGAGCGAGTTCTTGAAAGCATCAATAGCCTCTATGGGGGTGCTTTTATTGTTGACCCAACCATCGAATGTCATCGTCAGAAATTGCTTCTTAAAGCTGATTTCTAGATTTACAAAAGCGTTACAAACGTTTACAAAAAATCGATTTACTTTCGCTGAAAAGGTGCTATAATTAGGCTAAATCAAAAATCAATTCTTTTCTAATCAATATGAAAACTGCCTAATTCAGATGAATGAGGAGAGGCCGATTCGAAGAATCGTTTCACTTGATATGGTAAAATATTTCAAAAATCCGGAAAAGATATCCGGATTCAGAAAAACATATTTGTTGAAAAATTCATCGAATCAAGAGAACCAGTTCTTGAAGTTTAAGAAAAAGTTCTCAGGATCGGTGAAGTGATCTCCGAGAATTGAAGAAACCAGTTCCTAAAGATCAGAGGAAAATCCATACCTGAATTTAGAAAAACAGTTTTAGAGATTCAAAGAATAGCTTCCTAGAATTAATGGAATGAACGCTTATAATCCGGATCAAATGAAGTGCACGGGTTATGAAAGAAAGATTCTTGAATTCGAAAGAATCCATTCTCAGAGGCGACGGAATAAGTTCCCGAGTTTTGAAGAAAAAAAATACCAGGATTTGGAAAAACAGTTTCTTAGAATCGAAAGGGTGGCTTTTAGATCATCTCGAGTTAACATTTGAAGTGAGCGAATATGAAAGATAAGGTTTCTGATCACGAGAAAGAAGAAAATCCCTAAAGTAAGTATGAGGTTTTCATTTGAGAAGAAAAAAGAAGATTTTTGATAAAGTGAAAGGGGTGAGTCCAAAAGAAATGACAACTGAGATTGAATGCTGATGCTGATTCTGCAATTATATGCGGGGTCAGCTTCAGTATTTTTTGCGTTTATAGAAGTCTTTTGGAGAGGTTAGTTTATGAAATCTTATGCATTAATCATTATGAAGCCTGATGCTTTAGAATTAGATTTGGTTGAAACCATTATCCAGCGATTTTTGAAAGAAGGATTTAAAATTGAAATGGTTGGCTTTAAGCAGGTTGATCAGTATTTAATTCTTTCACATTATACTCAAGTCATTGATAAACTGGGCGAGCAGTTTAAACAAATGATCATTGCCGATTTTGTCGGAAAGAGTATGATGCCGGTGATTTTAAGCCAAAACGGGAAGAAGGCGATTGAAAATGCAAGGGCTTTGACCGGGGCAACGGATCCGTCGGCGTCTTTACCGGGAACGATACGTGGAGATTATGGCGTGGATTCTATGAAAGCGGCTGATCGCGAAAAAAGAGTCTGCAAGAATCTTGTTCATTGCAGTGATTCCAGGGAATCATTCCTAACTGAAATGAAGCTGTGGTTTAATCAGAAAACCTATGATATTTTTTCCGTTTGAGGAGATCTTACTCTGGATGTACTGAAGTCATCCGGAGCATTCCTTTAAACACGGCATCCTGAAAAGAATCCAGCAGCGCCCAAGATGTCACCATTAGTGGCGGCCAAATTGAAGCGCTGCTGGATTATGAAATTCTCAGAGATAAGATGTTGCAAGGGCTATCGCTCATAACAGCGTGTCAATATCGCTGAAGAAATATATCATACAGAAGAGGGCAATTGAACTGTTATTTTTTTCGTGCCTGCACCACAAATCTGGCATTTTCAAAGGTATAGATACAGGTGGATAAAGTGAGCACTTCATCAGTTGGCTTGACAACTACGCCGGTATCATAAAGTGAACAGGCTTTACAACGATTCATGTATGCCAAAAACGCTGCATCGTCATTAAACTCCGGTTGACGATAATCGTAATCTGCATCAGTTACGTATGCCGCGAATATTTCCCAATCGCCCGGATCATTAGGTCGATCAAACTTGATGACCGGATGTTCGGTAAAATATGACTGCTGCTGATAGTGCCATAAACTGCCAAACATCGACTCATCACGCATATAATGACCATAAAGCACATTATTGCGAGTGCGTTCGGTGTTGCAGAGATAATCAAGAAAAATAGTTCCTTCAATGGATGCTTCATTATTAAAACTATTGTGTAGATAATAATCGTTGTTGTCCGTTTGAACAACCGGGTATTCCAGGGGTGTTCCATCAATCTGAACCCAGCCAACCGTCTGGGGATTTATGGCAAGCAGTGCGTTAAAATCAATGCGATTTTCTGGAGTGGCTTCACTCGCGTTAGCTGCTTCAATAATTTGATTTTTCTCCAGATGCTGGGAGATCATAGGGTAGAGAAAATAACCAATGCAACATAATGCAACAACGATAAGCGTTGTACCGACGATAATTTTCATTTTGCGGTTGTTTTTTTGTGCTATCATTCTTACCTCCAAAATACCTTTTTATTTATTATAACAACAATCTGCTTCATTTCCAAACAATAAATGAAATAAAAGATTTAGACTTCTGAAAAATTATTGTAGTTTATTTGGCAACTATATGTCAGAACATGCGTCATTGTCATGCTCACGAATAAGTCTGGAGTTTGCTTAAAAAAATGACGATAAAAATATCTGTTTAAAGCAAAACAAGTCATAAATATTTATTTTAGTTGACTTTATAGGTTTCCCGTGTTATTATCTTAAAAGTTATGTAGCCGCACACACAAGGTTTTAAGTCGAAAGCACCTTTTGTGGCGAGTCTGGTATGAGGAGGTGTAGAAACTATGTACGCAATCATTAAAACAGGTGGTAAACAATACCGCGTTCAAGAAAATGATGTGATCGAAATTGAAAAAATCAATTTCAAAGAAGAAGATGTAAAAGAAGTATCCTTTACTGAAGTGTTAGCTGTAAACAAAGATGGCGAAATGACCGTTGGAACTCCAGTGGTTGAAAATGCTGTTGTTAAAGCTGAAATTCTCGAGGTTGCCAAAGGACCTAAAGTTATTATTTACAAGTATAAATCTAAAAAAGATTATCGTAAAAAACAAGGCCATCGTCAACCGTTCATGAGAGTTAAAATTACAAGCATTCAAGCTTAAATTTTATGATTTCAGTAAAGATCAGCAAAAAAAATAATGAAACACATGAGATAATCGTATCTGGCCATGCAGGTTTTGCTGATCAAGGTGAAGATATTGTTTGTGCTGCTGTTTCGGTGTTGACCATCAGCATCCTTAATGGCCTCACAGAGATTGTTGGTCGGAAAGATCTGAATGAAATGGTGGAAGAAGGATACGTTCGTTTTACCATTCCTGAGATTTCAGATGAAAAAATGAAAATGAAGACGGATACTTTAATCTCAACTTTACTCTTGGGAATCCGAGGGATAACGGAAGCTTATGGAGATTATATCCAGTTTGAAGAAGAATATAAATAGGAGGTGAACATAATGATTAAAATGAACCTTCAACTATTTGCCCATAAAAAAGGGGTTGGTAGTTCAAGAAATGGTCGTGATAGTGAGTCAAAACGTCTTGGTGTAAAAAGAGGAGACGGTCAATTTGTACTTGCAGGTAATATTCTAGTTCGTCAAAGAGGAACAAAAATTCATCCAGGTACTAATGTTGGAAAAGGCGGAGATGATACATTATTCGCATTGGAAGACGGTATCGTGCGTTTCGAAAGAAAAGGCAGAGACAAAAAACAAGTAAGTATTTATCCACGGGAAGCAATCTAGTTTTCCAGTGACAAAATAATACAGCTATAAAACCTCTTATGCTCGTTTTTGACAGATAAGAGGTTTTATTTTTTGTTGTACGGATTGATATTATAAAATAGCGAGGTAACAATGTTTGTAGATAAAGCGGAAATTATACTTAAGGCTGGCAATGGGGGACATGGAGGCATGAGCTTCCGACGAGAAAAATATGTTCCCAATGGTGGCCCGGATGGTGGAAATGGAGGCCATGGAGGTAGTATTATCTTTATGGCGGACAATGGCCATCGGACTTTAATAGAATTTAAATATAAAAGAAAACACAAAGCAGAGAATGGGGAAAATGGATCGGGCTGCCGCTCGGCTGGTAAAACAGGCGAAGATTTGATTATCAAAGTGCCGGTTGGAACCATTATTAAGGATAAAGAGACCGGTCGCGTCATCTGTGATTTATCAGAAGATGGACAAAAATACCGGGTGGCAGATGGCGGTCGTGGCGGTCGTGGAAATATGAACTTTGCAACTGCGACAAGGCAGGCACCGCGATTTGCACAAGGTGGTGTTAAAGGTCAGGAGCGGACGGTTATTCTTGAGCTGAAGTTACTGGCGGATGTGGGACTGATCGGATTTCCAAATGTTGGAAAATCAACACTGCTATCGGTAGTTACAAAAGCAAAACCAAAGATTGCCAATTATCATTTCACAACGATCGTCCCCAATTTAGGGGTAGTCGAATGGCGGAATTTTGATCCATTTGTTATCGCCGATATCCCCGGTTTGATTGAAGGCGCCCATGAAGGAACTGGACTTGGCGACCAATTTCTCAGACACGTGGAGCGAACGAAACTTCTCATTCATCTTCTGGATGCATCTGGAAGTGAAGGCCGTGATCCGTTGAATGATTTTAAAAAGATCAACTACGAGTTGGAAAAATACAATGAAAAGTTAGCGAAGCGCGTGCAAATTGTCGCTTTGAACAAAGTTGATTTAATCTCGGATCAGGAAGAACTGAATACTTTAAAAGGTGAACTTGAAACTTTGGGGTATGAGGTGTTTGTCATTTCTGCTGTTACCGGCGCGGGAATAAATGAACTTTTAAGCCGCACCATTCAGCTTCTTGATGAAATTGGAGAAGTTGAACCGATTTTCGATCTGGAACCAGTTGAAGAAACTGTTTACACACCGGAATTCAAGGAAAAACAATTTACCATTGAAAAAATTGATAATGTATTTATTGTTGAAGGGGCATTCCTGGAACGTCTCATCAATTCAGTGAATTTTGAAGATTTGGATTCCATCGGCTTCTTCCAACGCGTACTGAAGGACAAGGGCGTCTTTGAAGAACTTGAAAAGATGGGCATCAAGGATGAAGATGTCGTTCGATTGGATGAGATTGAATTTGAGTATTTTAAATAGATTTCACTCCTTATTATATGTTATAATAACATCGCAGAAAGTAGAGAAAAAATGTTAACAAGTAAACAAAGAAGTTATTTGAAAAAACTTGCCATCGATATTCCAGATATTATTTTTATTGGCAAGGAGGGGATAACCCCCCAAGTAATCGTTCAGACCCGGGATGCTATTATCGCCCGTGAATTGGTTAAGGGAAAAGTACAAAACAATTCACTGGAAGACGTTGATGATGTCGCCCGTGAATTGGCGAAGGCTACAAAATCGGATATTGTCTGTACCATCGGCAATAAATTTATTTTGTACAAAAAAAATCTGTTGAAAACAAAAATTGAAGTTCCTACTAAAAATCAAAAGAAAATCAAACGAATCAAGAGAACATCAACGAGTAATTTAAGAAAAATAGATAATTAAAAGCAAAGGTTTGAGATGAAGAAAAAAATCGGTCTTCTGGGAGGAACATTTAATCCCATACATACTGGACATCTGCTGTTGGCAGAATCGGCCAGGGATCAATTTAAACTGGATAAGGTTTTGTTTATTCCGACAGGAAATAATCCGTTCAAACAGTCTCAGGAAGAAATTTCCAAGGAACATCGTCTGAAAATGGTTGAGCTTGCCATTGCCGGAAATCCCTATTTTGAGATCATGACCTATGAAATTGATCAAACTGGTCTTACCTATACGATTGACACGGTAAATAAAATTAAGGTGCTTTATCCTGACAGCGACTTGTACTTTATTGCCGGTGCTGATTTGATGTTTGAAATCAATCTCTGGAAGGGCGCGGATGAGCTCCTGAAGGCAGTGAATTTTATTACTACCTTTCGACCGGGTTACAGTCATAAAAAGCTCGATATCCGCATCAGAGAACTAAAGAAAATTTATGGTGCGTCAATTAGTAAATTACGCACGACAGAGATGGACATTGCATCATCTGATATTCGTTTGCGAATCAGAAACGGCAACTCCATTCGATATTTGTTGCCTGAAGCTGTGGAAAATTATATCTATATGCATCAGTTGTATTTATCAAAAACATGAGCAGAGAGTAAAAAATGAATTGGAATGAAATTGAATCAGATTTAAAAAGAAAATTGACAAAAAAGCGATATCAGCATACATTAAATGTAGTAGAAGCAGCCAGAGAACTGGCGTTGAAATATGGGTGTAATGTTGAGAATGCTGCTATTGCAGCAATGCTCCATGATTGTGCCAAGTGTTTTTCAAATGATGAATTGCTGGATTATGCAAAGAAACACAATATTGAAATAGATGCTGTGAGTTTAGAGGATCCCCAATTGCTGCATGGCCCAGTTGGAGCAATGGTAGCAGGAGAATTATACAGCGTGGAAGATCCGGAGATTCGGGATGCTATTTGTTATCATACAACCGGTCGAAAGGCAATGACAAAACTCGATAAGATTATTTATCTGGCTGATTTTATTGAGAAGGGCAGAACCTATCCTGGCGTGGAAAAGGCGCGAAGAAAAGCCTTGACTGATCTCGATGCGGCGACGATACAGGCGCTTACAAACAGCATCTGTCATGTGGCGCAGATGGGTGCACTTATTCATAAAAGATCGATCTGCGCCAGAAATGATCTGATTATAAAAAAATTAAAAAAAATTAAAAATGAAAGCGAGTGATTATTATTATTCCGGAAGAATTTGTTGAAAAAATTAAAGGCTGGATTGAAGATAAAAATGGGTTCGATATTGAAATTATCAATATTACTGAAATGTCTACAATTGCAAATTATTTTGTGATTGCCAGCGGAAGCTCAGAGCGACAGGTGAAAGCCATTGCTGACAATATCGAATATGAAACAAAAAATCTTGAAATCTTTCCCAAAGGCATTGAAGGACAACGGGAGGGTCGTTGGATTCTGTTGGATTACTACGATGTCATTGTTCATATTTTCCATGCTGATGAACGTGGATTTTATAATTTGGAAAAACTCTGGAAAGACAGTCCCGTTACACGATAAATGTAGTAGTTGAAAATTGAAAGGGGTAGAGCGCAATTTTTATTACTGTCAAAAACCTGCATAAGGACTTTAAAATCGGTAAAAATAGCATAAGCATACTCAAAGGAATTAACCTAAGCATTGAACAAGGCGAAATGGTGGCACTTCTTGGTCCTTCCGGATCAGGAAAATCCACCTTTTTGAACGTTCTAGGGGGACTTGTGCCACCAACATCAGGTGAAGTCATAATTAAAGACTATCGGATTAGTGATATGACTGAAAATGAACTTTGCCTTTTTAGAAGAGAACACCTTGGTTTTATTTTTCAATCTTATAATTTGATTTCCACCATGAATGCCATCGAGAATGTTGCTTTAGCCCTGACTTTTGCAGGTGTGAAAAAAGAAATTCGCCTAAAGCGAGCAAAAGAAGCACTTGAGATCGTCGGTCTTGTCGATCGCATGGAACATAAACCCAGTGAATTATCAGGAGGACAGCAGCAAAGAGTGAGTATTGCGCGGGCTTTGGTCAATCATCCGGAAATAATACTTGCTGATGAGCCCACTGGAAATTTGGATTCGAAAACGAGTTCTGATATCATGGAAATGATTACTAAGCTCAACCGTGAAGAAAAGCAGACATTTGTAATTGTCACCCATGATCCGGAAGCTGCAAAATATTGTACTAAGGTCATTCACATGCGAGATGGCCTTATTGAACGTTGGGAAGATCAACGATAATAATCGAAATGGAGTATTTTAATGAAAGAAAAAACGATTCTGCCTATCCTCATTCTGTCATTGTTCATATTATTTTGTTTCACACCATGCGTTTTTGCTGCTCCGGAACAACCGCTGCTCCAAATCAGTTCGGTGACTTATTCCCCGGAAACTGTTTCACCAGGTAAAGAATTCAAACTGACTGTCACGCTTGCCAACCACGGTGATTATGACGCTAAAAATGTTACCTTGGACGTGCTTTCAATTGCCGGCAGCCAGGACCTGGGTGTTTTTTCGATGGTTGGCAGCGGAAGTCATTTCTATGTCGAAAAGATTCCTTCGGGAGAAAGCTCGGCCATTGAAATTCCGATGGTTTCTTCTCCCAATGCGGAAGCAAAGAATTACAATTTAAACCTTCAAATCAATTGTGAAGACAGCGACGGCGATGACTATAGTTTTGCTGAAACGGTTGGTATTTTTGTAAATGAAAGTGATTCGATGTCCATTATCGTGCCGGATCGATATACCCTTACGGCCAATGATCAGGGTGTCACAAAACTTGATTTTGAAATTGCGAATTACGGTTCGAATCCTGTCAAAGGGGTGCAGTTGAATGTTTCCGGTGATGGCCTGAATTTCACCAGCAGCTCCCAGTATTACGGCACATTTGAAAAAGATGATAATGATGATTTTTCTACGGAAGTTACTGCAAATGGTCAAGGTGAGTATCCTGCAAAAATCACCCTTAAATATGTGGATAGCTTCAATAATGAACGCACGCTTGAAAAGAACGTCACAATTATTTCACAGGAAGCCACAGCTCAAAAAAACGATAACGCGGATGAAAATATATTCCAGAAATTTCTACGCGTTGTATTCGGAATTGGAGCATAGCGAGGTGATATTGTGAATAAGCAAGAACTCCTGCGGTTATCCTGGGAGAATCTCTGGCGCATGAAATTCAGAACCATTCTTACGATTATCGGCGTTGTGATTGGAACCGCTTCCATTATCGTGATGGTTTCCATTGGAAACGGCGCTCAAAAAAGTATCACCGATGAATTATCCGGCGCGGGATCAGTGACCACCATCCAGGTTTATAAGGATATTGGATCGACTGGAATGACCATGATGGCTGGTGGAAAAAAGGAAGACGAGAAAATCCTCAATGACGACGCGCTGAAAGATCTGAAAAGAATCGATGGGGTTGTGGCAGTCACACCGGTTGTCAATCTCAGTGGCGCGACCGTTGATTACGATCGGGAGCAGTACGGGGTTTCACTTATGGGCGTTGACTACAACGTGATGGAAGACATGCGTTATAATACAACCAGCGGGAAAAAGCCGGGGGCAAATGATCATAATTCCGTCATTTTAGGAAAAGAAGTATTGTCCAGCTACACATTAAGCTCGACCGGCGCCCAGGCTCAGGAAAACACAGTTGCTCCGGAAGATCTGATTGGTCAAAATATCAGCCTGGTGATATCGAAAACGAATGCGAACGGTGATGAAGAAACCCGAACTGAGAAAGTTAAAGTTACCGGTGTTCTGGAATCGACCGGCGGCTCGGAAGACTATTCCATCATTGCCGATTATAAACTGGTTACTGACCTCAATCAATGGCAAACCGGGACAAAAGTCAATGTGAAAAAGCAGGGCTATTCCGAAGCTTTGGTGACCGTTGAGGATTCGTCCGTTGTCAATACTGTTACCGCGCAAATTGAGGATTTCGGTTTCACTGTGTTTTCCATGCAGCAGATTTTGGAATCAATGGGAAGTGTTTTCCAGATGCTCCAAATACTTTTAGGCGGTATCGGAGGGGTAGCGCTCCTGGTCGCCTGTATCGGTATTGTCAACACCATGACGATGTCAATTTATGAACGGACAAAGGAAATTGGCATTATGAAAGTTATTGGCGCATCGATCTCTGATATCCGCAATATGTTCATTGCGGAATCCACCATGATCGGTCTGATCGGGGGGATTGTCGGTATCATTATCAGCTTTATTCTTTCAATCCTGATTAACCTGATAGCCGGTTTGTTCATCACGACGGGTAATGTGACAATTTCATACATTACGCCCGGTTTAGTTGTTTTCGCGCTGCTTTTCTCAGCCATTGTCGGTCTTTTATCTGGTGTTCGTCCAGCTATTAAAGCGGCTAATTTAAGCTCGCTGGATGCTATCAGAAGTGAATAATAGAAATGGAGTCAACATGAATTATTTAAATCTATTAATCCATCCGGTTCAATTTTTCAAACAATTAATGAGTAGAGAGAAAATATCACTGCTCGTTCCCATTATCATTCTGATCGTTATCGGTATTTTTTCAGGACTGATTGCCGGCAATGCGGTATCGACGATGGATATGGGGATTGCGGAAGACCAAATGTCAATGGTCAAATGGATTACCATCGGCACGGGTGTTTTTTCTGGGATCATCGGACTTGGCATTGCCGTTGTCGTCAAAGCGGGTATTTTCAATTTTGTGCTGAACAAAATGGGTGGCGCTGGAAACTTCAAAACAGCAGTCTATGTGGTTGGATTGTCCTATTTTCCGAAAATCATCCAGAGTATTTTAAGCCTGATCTTTCAGAAACCGATCGATTTAACCAAGGCGTATGAATTCGACTGGGTCGCTTTTCTGGGGGGCATTTTCAGCATCTTCAATATTTGGCAAATCATCATCGTCATCATTGGCCTAAGTGTAGTTTATGGCCTGTCATACAAGAAAACCGCAATCCCGGTGATTGGACTGGAATTGCTGGCAGCAGGACTGAGTCTGGGAACATCTTTGCTGACAGCAAGCTCAATGGCGGGCATTTCGACAACCGGCATTAAATAAAATTCAAGAAAAAGTGAGATTCAAAACGCAACATAACTGGCGGCGAAACGCTTGATGCTTCGCAATCGCCTGATCAAAAATATTTAGGAGATTATTTATGAAAATAGGAATCGTTGGTTTACCCAATGTCGGAAAAAGCACAATTTTTAATGCATTAACAAAGGCGGGCGCTGAATCCGCCAATTATCCATTTTGCACCATTGATCCCAATGTCGGGGTCGTCACCGTTCCGGATCCGCGATTAACAGTATTGGAAAAAATGTACACTTCAAAAAAAGTTGTTCCAACAACGATTGAATTCGTGGATATTGCAGGTCTCGTCAAGGGCGCCAGCAAAGGGGAAGGACTGGGAAATAAGTTTTTGTCCCATATCCGGGAAGTGGACGCGATCGCTCATGTCGTTCGTTGTTTTGAGGATGATAATGTCGTTCATGTTGAAGGAAAAATCGATCCCATCGATGATCTGGAAACCATTAATCTGGAACTGATTTTTGCAGATATTGAAATGCTGGATCGACGAATCGATAAAAATAAAAAGATTGCCAAGACGAATGCCCAGGAAAAAGCAAATCTGGAAATAGCCATGCGCCTGCGGGAAATCCTTGAAGGCGGCAAAATGCCGAATGAGAGCGATTTTAATGCTGATGAGTGGGATTTTATCCAGACCATCCAACTTATTTCAACCAAACCGGTACTGTACATCGCCAACGTATCGGAGGATGATTTGCTTGAAGACAATGAGATGGTCAAACGCCTGAAAGCGACGGTAGCAGAGAATTATTCGGGTGAACATAAAGAAATTATCAAAATATCGGCGAAAATTGAGGAGGAAATTGCGCAATTTGACGATGAGGAAAAAGCGGAATTTCTGGCAGAATTGGGCCTGGCATCCTCAGGTCTCGATCAGGTTATCCAGGCCGGCTATAAACTTTTGGGATTGATAACCTTTTTAACAGCCGGTCCGGATGAATGCCGAGCCTGGACTGTCACCGCAGGGACAAAAGCGCCTCAGGCGGCTGGGAAAATCCACAGTGATATTGAACGTGGTTTTATTCGTGCAGAAATTACCAGCTATGATCAACTGATCGCGGCTGGTTCAGATGTCAAGGCAAGAGAGACCGGCGTTACCCGGATTGAAGGAAAAGAGTATGTCATGAAAGACGGCGATGTCACGTTCTTTAGATTCAACGTTTAAAATCAAATAAGAAATATTACAGGAGGTTGCCGTGAAAGATCTTGTTCTTGTCGGTATCAATTCAAAGTATATCCATACGAATCTTGCAGTACGGTCTTTAAAGGCTCAACTTCCTGAATTTGATGTTCAGATCGTTGAGCTGTCCATCAACGATTCGCTGCATCGAATCGTGCAGCATTTATTATCATCAGAAACAAAAATATATGGCTTTTCCTGCTATATCTGGAACATGGAGTTGACTCTGAAACTGGCGGAAATCATCAAGAAAGCCAGACCTTTTTCTAAAATACTGTTTGGCGGTCCAGAAGTGAGTTATGATTCACCAGCTCTGTTGAAGAAGCATTCTTTTATCGATCTGATCATTCAGGGAGAAGGAGAGCTGAAATTAAAAAAGCTTCTTGAAACCGGGGAAAATGAAAGCAGCCTTGGTCAAATTCCCGGTCTTTGTTTTAGAAGTCAAATCGGCGGAATCATGACAATTCCGGATGAAAAACTAATTTCATTGGACCTCCTGGCATTTTCGTATAATCGGGACGCACTGGAAATGTATGGCAATAGGATTATCTATTATGAAACCATGCGGGGATGTCCGTTTTCCTGCTCCTATTGCCTGTCGTCGACCACTCACGGCATGCAGATGCTTTCTTTGGAACGGGTTTTAAGAGAAATGGACTGCTTCATCAAGGCAGAGGTCAAACAGGTAAAACTTGTGGATCGAACCTTTAACTGTGATATAAAACGGGCCAAAGCTATTTTCAGACATTTGATTTCGCGTGGGGGTAAGACAAATTTTCATTTTGAAATGACCGGGGATCTTATCGATGACGAGATGATTGAAATTTTAAAAGAAGCACCGCCAGGGCTGATTCAATTTGAGATTGGCGTCCAGAGCACAGAGACGAAGACGCTGGCAGCCATTGGACGAAAAATCAGTTTGACAAAGACTGAAGCGAATGTCCGAAGACTGCTGGCGGGTAAAAACATTCATATTCATCTGGACCTCATTGCCGGCTTGCCGTTTGAGAGCTATGATATTTTTAAAGCTTCCTTCAATCGCATCATTGCCCTCGCGCCGGATATGCTTCAGCTCGGTTTCCTCAAATGTTTGAAAGGAACCAGAATCCGCGGTGAAGAAGCTGTCCATGAATATGCCTATGCCCAATTTCCGCCCTATGAGATTATTTCCAGCAAGTATATCAGCAGTGATGAGCTCTATCGTCTACGCGATATTGAAATGCTGGTTGATCGGTATTATAACAGCGGCTATTTCAAAATGACAATCAATTATGTCATGGAGCTGGATTCCTTCAAAACACCGTTTGAATTTTTCGAGAAATTTTCTGACTTCTGGACAGTTCAGGGATACTTTGATGTTGGCAAATCAAGAGATCAACTTTTTGAAATTCTGTTGATGTTTTTAAAGCCGTATGATCAAACCAATCGTTTGACTGAATGGATCAAGTTTGATTTTCTCAGTCTGGGCGTGACGAGACTGCCGGAATATCTGAAAGACCATACCCCGGACAAGGAATGGATTTTTGAATTTCTCAAAGAACCGACGAATATTAGTCGGTATTTACCGGAATATAACCATTTAGCCGCCAAAAAGGTCTTTACCAAAGTAAAATTCCAGTATTTTTCAAGCGAATTTATGCATTGTCTAACTGGAAAATATCCATTGGAGAACAAAACTGAAGGCCTGATCGTTTTTGCAGAAAAAAAATATCGAATATTGAAATAAAAAGTTTTAAAAGTATTGATTCTTTATAAAAAAAGGGATATACTTTTAACCATTAAATAAAAAAATGTTGATGAGGACGAGTAAATCATTTGGATGGTTCAGAGAATAGGCAACTTGGCTGTAATTGCCGATACAGAAGATGATTGAAAACCACCTTGGAGTTGAAACCTGAAAGCAGTAAGGTTTTACGGAGCTGACCGTTATCCAGAACTTGAGTGGATTCATCATGATGAATCAAATTGGGTGGAACCGCGTTATTTACGTCCCTTTGTTTTACAAAGGGGCTTTTTTTATTTTAGAAGAAAATTGAAAAGGAGACAAAAATGATTACAATTACGTTAAAAGACGGATCCATAAAGACTTATGAACCCGGGATCACAGTGCTGGAGGTTGCAAATGACATCAGCACCGGACTTGCCAAAAATACACTGGCAGGTGAATTAAACGGTGAGGTGGTTGATGTTCGTCAGCCGATTACTGAAGATTCCTCGTTAAACTTACTGAAATTTGAAGATGAGGGCGGCAAGCATGCGTTCTGGCATACCGGTTCCCATCTGTTGGCTCAGGCTATCAAGCGGCTTTATCCACAAGCAAAACTGGCGATTGGTCCCGCCATCGACAACGGCTTCTACTACGACATTGATGTTGATGTGATTATTACACCAGAAATTATGGAAGCCATCGAAAAGGAAATGGGCAAAATAGTGAAAGAAGGCTTTGAACTGAAGCGCTTTGAACTCAGCCGCAATGAAGCCCTTGATAAGGTCAATAAAGAAGGCGAAATCTACAAGGCTGAGCTGATCGAAAACCTGCCGGAAGATGCCATCATCAGCTTCTATTCACAGGGAGAATTCAGCGATCTTTGCGCTGGACCGCATCTTCAGAATTTGAGCCCGATCAAAGCCATCAAACTTTTAAGTCTTGCCGGGGCCTACTGGCGCGGCGACGAAAAAAATAAAATGCTGCAACGAATCTATGGCATCACCTTTCCCAAGAAAAGCCAACTGGAAGAGTATTTAGTCCGACTGGAAGAAGCCAAAAAACGTGACCACCGTAAACTGGGCAAAGAGCTTGATCTCTTTTCTTTACACGAAGAAGGACCCGGATTTCCCTTCTTTCACCCCAAGGGTATGATCATCCGAAACGAACTGGAAAATTTCTGGCGCGAAGAACATCAAAGCCGCGGCTACCAGGAAATAAAAACGCCGACCATTCTGAATTCTGAACTCTGGAAACGTTCCGGTCATTGGGATCACTACCAGGAAAATATGTATTTCACTGAAATTGATGAAAGTGAATATGCGATCAAACCGATGAACTGTCCTGGGGGAATGCTGGTCTATAAAACAAAAGGCCACTCCTACCGTGATTTGCCATTAAAAATGGGTGAATTGGGTCTGGTCCACCGCCATGAACTGCATGGGGCGCTTCATGGGCTGATGCGGGTACGTGCGTTTACTCAGGATGATGCACATATTTTCATGACACCGGATCAGATTGAAAAAGAAGTCACCAACGTTATTGAATTAGCGGATGATATCTATAAAATATTCGGATTTAAATATAAAGTTGAGTTATCGACAAAACCGGAAAATTCGATTGGATCGGATGAAGTTTGGGAAATTGCGACTGAAGCGCTCCGAAAAACATTGGAGGATAAAAAAATCGATTACCGTATCAATCCTGGCGATGGCGCATTCTACGGTCCTAAGATCGACTTCCATTTAGAAGATAGCCTGGGTCGTACCTGGCAATGTGGAACCATTCAGCTTGATTTCCAGATGCCGGAACGTTTTGATCTGAATTATATTGGAGCCGATGGCGAAAAACATCGCCCGGTTATTATTCACCGGACGATTCTGGGAAGCATCGAACGATTCTTCGGAATCATCACTGAACACTTTGGTGGAAAATTCCCGGTTTGGCTGGCACCGGTTCAGGTGATGATCATTCCGGTTGCCGATGCGCACCATGACTTTGCAAAAGGCATCGCAAAAGAGCTTTCTGACATTGGGGTCCGGGCATCAGTTGATGTCCGCGACGAAAAACTGGGTTACCGCATCAGAGAAGCCCAGATGCAAAAAACACCTTACATGCTGGTAGTTGGTGATAAAGAGGCCCAAGGCGGTGATTTGGCGCTGCGAGTCCGTGACTGCGGAGATGTCGGCCAGATCAGTATTGATGATTTGAAAGAAAAATTAATCGAGAAGATTAAAACGAAATCCTTAGTATTGGATTAAACAAACAACGTAATAGTAGTTGACAAAAACGAAAAGGATAAATATAATGAAACTTGAAAAAGTTATGACCAGGAACAAGTAGCAGTATAATAATCCTTGTAGAGAGCTTTCGGCTGGTGTGAGAAAGCAGGGTTTGTACCGTGAATACATCCTGAGAGCTGCGTACTGAAAGGCGTGTGCCCGGTAGGCTATGTCGGATTCCATCCGTTACAATGGAAAAGCGATGTCTGTCGCTTGCTGAGATTGATGTGAAAACATTGAAGACTAGGTGGTACCGCGAAATTATATTCGTCCCTGTTATACAGGGACGTTTTTTTTATTTTAAACAATTCAACCGCTACCGGTTTGATTGAATATAATTAAAATAATGGAGGAAAGAAATGAAAAAGTATGGAAAAAGAATAATGGTTGTTTTTACGGCGATGCTGATTGTCGTTTTGGCTGCAGGCTGTTCCAGCAGTGGCAAGAGCTCCGATAAATCCGATCTCAAGATCGGTATTATTCAGTATATGGATCATGTTGCGCTGGATAATTCACGTGAAGGTTTCATTGCTGCATTGGCCGATAATGGTTATGTTGATGGGGACAATATTACAATTGATTTACAGAATGCACAGGGCGATCAGAGTAATCTGTCAACCATCAGTGACCGCTTTGTCAGCAACAAGGAGGATCTGATTCTGGCAATCGCTACGCCTGCCACCCAAGCTGTCGCAGGAAAAACGACTGAAATTCCAATTCTGGCAACTGCCGTTACCGATTATGAATCGGCGCGACTGGTGAATTCAAATGAAGCGCCGGGAGGAAATGTCACCGGAACTTCGGATATGAATCCCGTCAAAGAACAGATTGATTTATTGGTTAAATTAGTGCCAACGGCAAAAACGGTAGGTGTACTTTATACTTCAAGTGAAGTTAATTCTGTCACACAAGCTCAAATTGCGAAAAAAGCCATTGAAGCATTGGGCCTCAAATATGTCGAAGTAACCATATCAAATTCGAATGATGTTCAGCAGGCAACTCAGACACTTGTCGGACAGTGCGACGCTATTTACATTCCCACCGACAACGTGCTGGCTTCAGCGATGCCGCAGGTTCACAGTGTCACTGCTCAGTCTAAAACACCCGTTATCTGTGGAGAGTCCTCAATGCTTGACGGTGGCGGATTGGCTACGCTGGGAATCAATTACACAGATTTAGGATATCAGACAGGCTTAATGGCCGTAAAAATTCTTAAAGGCGAAGCAAAACCGGCTACAATGCCAATTGAAACAGCAACCAAGTTCGACTTTAAAATCAATGGCACAATCGCCGAAGAAATCGGTCTGACCATTCCAGCTGATCTGCAACAATACGTCACTAAATAAGTAACCATTTATCTAACCACTAACAGAAACGAGGAAAAACAATGTTACAGATTATACTAGGCGCCATTTCGCTCGGTCTTATATGGGCAATACTGACAATCGGCGTTTACATTACATTCAGAATACTTGATATTGCCGATATGACAGTTGAAGGAAGTATCGCCATGGGGGCTGCCATTGCAGCCACAGCCATCGTCAACGGCATGAATCCTTTTGCAGCGACAGTTCTAGCTTTTTTAGGAGGGATGGCGGCAGGGCTTATAACGGGGTTTCTTCATACAAAACTTAAAATTCCTGCGCTGCTGGCAGGGATCCTGACCATGATCGCGTTATATTCCATTAATCTGCATATCATGGGAAAAGCAAATGTTTCAATTCTTCGGATGCATACCATATATACCCCGATGGAAAATTTGGGGGTGAGTCCGACCAATTCAGTGATGCTGTTTGCTTTTATCAGTGTCATTGCGATCGTTGGCATTCTATACTGGTTCTTTGGCACGGAAGTGGGCTGTGCCATCCGTGCGACCGGTAACAATCCACAAATGGCGAGAGCCCAGGGAATCAATACCAACAACATGATCACGCTGGGTTTGATTATCAGTAACGGTTTAGTTGCTCTATGCGGAGCCCTGATTGCTCAGAGCCAGAGCTTTGCCGATGTGCAGATGGGGATTGGATCCATCGTCATCGGTTTGGCTTCAGTTATTATCGGGGAAGTTATTTTCGGCAAACGAAATTTTTTAAATTGCCTGATTTCATTGGTTCTTGGTGCCATCACTTATCGTATCATCATTGCGTTAGTATTGAAGATGGGTATGCCGGCGAACGATTTAAAACTGTTTACAGCCATAACCGTAGCCATTGCATTGTCCTTACCGGTGTTTAAGACCTATCTCCGTCCAATCAAAAAATCCATAAAAGGAGGAGATCTGTAAAATGTTGACAGTAAAAGGAATAACAAAAATATTCAACCAGGGAACCGTCAATGAAAATGTTGCGTTATCAGACTTCAGTCTCACTCTGGAAGAAGGGGATTTTGTGACTGTTATCGGAGGAAACGGGGCAGGCAAGTCCACTTTGCTAAACTGCGTAGCGGGTGTTTACACGATTGATCAGGGATCAATATTCATTGGTGATAAAGATGTTTCCAAGCTGCCTGAATATAAACGTGCCTCAGTGATTGGTCGGGTTTTTCAGGATCCGATGAAAGGCACTGCAGCCAATATGGGCATCGAAGAAAACCTGGCGCTAGCCTACCGTCGCGGTAAATTTCGGGGACTGAGATGGGGCATCAGCAATAAAGAACGTGAAATCTACAAAGAATATTTAAGTCATCTGGATTTGGGATTAGAGGACCGCTTAAGTGATCAGGTCGGACTTTTATCCGGCGGCCAAAGACAAGCGCTAACCCTTTTGATGGCGACTCTGAAAAAGCCGAAGCTTTTACTTTTAGATGAACACACCGCCGCACTTGATCCCAAAACGGCTGAAAAAGTATTGCAGTTAAGCGACCGATTTGTCAAGGAAGGCAATTTGACGACTTTGATGGTGACACACAATATGCGTCATGCGATTGAACATGGGAACCGCCTGATCATGATGCATGAAGGAAAAGTGATTCTGGATATCAAAGGCGAAGAAAAGCAGCAACTGACAGTCGAGGATCTTCTGAAACGGTTTGGCCAGGTTAGCGGAGAAGAATTTTCCAATGACCGCGCCCTGCTTTCCTAGAAGTTGGCCAGTTTTCAAAACTTAAAAAAGTAGTTGACAAAAGAATAAAACGAACGTATAATATTCAAGTAAACAAAGTAGAGTGAACACACTTCTCACCTCATTTCTTGGAGAAATAGGTAAATATGAATGAACATTGTTCGTAAGTATTTTTGCAGGTGGAGTTTCTCTACCTGCAATTTTTATATATGGAGGTATATTACTATTAGCAAAGATGTTCAACACGAAATTAATAACGAGATCCGTGATCGCGAAATCCGTGTAATTGATGAAGCTGGTGAAATGTTGGGAGTCATGAATACTAAAGATGCCCTGAAGTTAGCCGATGAAAAAAATTTGGATCTAGTAAAAGTTTCGCCAAATGCCAAACCGCCGGTTTGTAAGATTCTTGACTACGGAAAGTTTCGATATGAAGAAATTCAACGATTGAAGGAAGCTAAAAAAAATCAAAAAGCTGTGGTTATTAAAGAAATTCGTATGTCGGTTAGAGTTGAAGAACATGATATTATTGTCAAACTTAAAAATTGCATCAAATTTTTAGAACAAGGTAACCGAGTTAAAGTGGCTATTCGTTTCCGAGGGCGTGAAATGGCTTATACTGAACAGGGAAGAGGCGTATTGCTTGATTTCGCTGAACGTGTCGCCGATATCGCAGTTGTAGAAAAATCGCCTAAGATTGAAGGCCGAAATATGGTTATGTATTTAGCCCCCAAAAAAGATAAGTAAATAATGGTTGTTAATTGAGTATATCTGTTGTAAGGACTTGGATTACATAAACCTGGATTTCTCGGATATAGTTTATTATAAAAGATACCTTGTACAGGGAGGAGGAAATAGTTATGCCAAAGATGAAAACACACCGTGGAGCTGCAAAGCGTTTTAAAATAAAAAAATCGGGTTTTATTAAACGGTCAAAGGCTGGAAAAAGCCATATTCTAAACAAGAAAAGCCGTAAGAGAAAAAGAAATCTTAGAAAATCAACTGGTTTAGCGTCTGGTGATGCTAAAGTTGTAATGAAAATGATCAAACGATAATTTTGAAGATAGGAGGAAATAATAATGAGAATTAAAAAAGGCGTTAACGCCAAAAGAAGACATAAAAAAACACTTAAACTTGCAAAAGGCTATTATGGCGCAAAAAGTAAGTTGTACCG
This sequence comes from Acetobacterium fimetarium, assembly GCF_014284475.1. GTDB lineage: Bacteria > Bacillota > Clostridia > Eubacteriales > Eubacteriaceae > Acetobacterium > Acetobacterium fimetarium. The sequence goes on from NZ_WJBC01000002.1 coordinate 187,571, forward strand.
ATCCGCAAATGAAGCCGTTATGCGAGCACTCAGATCTTCATATGTAGGTCGTAAAGAAAAGAAACGAAATTTCAGAAGACTCTGGATTACCAGAATCAATGCCGGAACCAGAATTTATGATTTAAGCTACAGCAAATTCATGTTTGGCTTGAAACAGGCTGGTGTCGAAATTGACCGTAAAATCCTGGCTGATTTAGCCATGAATGATGCGGATGCATTCAAAGACCTGGTTGACATTGCAAAGAAAAAATTAAGCTAATTAAGTAAATAAAACTTCTCAATGTAGGACCATACTTGGGAAGTTTTTTTATTGTAGATTATTCTTGCTTTTTTAATTTATAGTGTTAGAATTATGTATGGTCGCATAAGAATTAAGACATAAAATGTATTGTTTGGAGAAAATGCAATGATAGAAAAGAAACATCGGGGTTTTAAATATTTTTTGGGGCATCGATCGCCGACTGAGATCTTGATTTTTGGTTTTGCGCTGTTTATTTTATTTGGTGCATTTTTGCTGATGCTGCCCGTATCAGCGCAATCCGGTCAGGCAACCGGCTTTGTCAATGCCTTGTTTACTTCAACATCCTCGGTTTGTGTAACCGGACTGGTCGTAGTGGATACGGGAACTTATTGGAGTGTTTTTGGACAGGCAGTCATCTGCTTTTTGGTGGAAATCGGTGGTCTGGGTTTTATGTCCTTCGCAACGATGTTCTTTGTGCTGGCAGGCAAACGAATTACGATCAAGGATCGAATCCTGATTCAGTCATCCGTCAATATGGATTCGCTGTCAGGCATTGTCCGGTTTGTGAAGTATATTTTCTTTTCAGCAATTGCGATTCAAGCCATTGGAGCCATCCTACTGTCGTTTGTGTTCGTTCCGGACTTTGGATTGACAACCGGAATTGGCTTCAGCGTGTTTCATTCGGTCACATCCTTTTGTAATGCGGGCTTTGATTTAATGGGAGATTATAAAAGTTTAACCGGCTATGTCGATAATTTTATGGTCAATTTTGTCATTTGTACTTTGATTGTTTTAGGTGGATTGGGTTTTGCCGTTACCAGTGATCTGATTTATGTGCGAAAGTTCAGAAAAATGAGTATGCATTCAAAGGTCGTTCTTGTTTCCACTGGATTTTTGTTGATCGCCGGCTTTGTTTTATTTTTTATTTTTGAATTCAACAATCCCAAAACCATGGGAAACCTGTCCTGGCACGGAAAGTTTTTGGCATCGATGTTCCAATCGGTGACACCGAGAACGGCTGGCTGTAATACCATCGATGTTGCCGGGCTGACTAAACCATCGATATTTTTGACCATGCTGCTGATGTTTGTAGGGGCATCCCCCGGATCAACAGGCGGTGGTGTTAAAACAACGACGGTAGCCATTGTTTTAATGACGGTTGGTTCAGTTCTTTACGGAAAGAAAGACGTCATCGCTTTTAAGCGAACAATCCTGGGTCCGCTGATTCGCCGTGCTATTTCAATTCTCGTCATCGCATCAGGCCTGGTCTTTTTTATGATCTTTGTATTGTTATGTACTGAGCCACAAGCTTCGTTTGATGTTGTCGTATTCGAAGTGTTGTCCGCTTTTGGAACGGTTGGTTTGACAATGGGCTTGACACCGCATTTATCAATTGCCGGAAAGTTGGCTATTAGCCTTACCATGTTTATCGGCCGATTAGGGCCGCTGACGATTGCCTACGCTATTTCACGAAGTGAAAAACGGGCGCGTGAAAATGTAGGAACCATTAAGTTACCTGAAGGTAATATTATGATTGGTTAGAGGAGGAGTATTGTATTGAAAGAAAAACAGTTTGCCGTGCTGGGTTTAGGCCGTTTTGGGGAGGCTCTCGCGATCACGCTCAGTGAGTTGGGATGTAATGTTGTTGTTGTCGATAAAGACGAAGAGAAGATTCAGAATATTGCGGATTCGGTAACCTACGCTGTGCAGGCAGATGTTACGGATATCAACGCTTTAAAATCAATCGGCCTGAAAAATGTCGACGCAATCGTTGTTTCGATCACTTCCGACATCAACAGCAGCATCATGGGCATCGTCAATGCTCAGGAACTTGGAATTAAAGAAATATACGGCAAAGCAAATACTGCTCAGCATGAAAAAGTGCTTTTAAAGCTCGGCGTTAAGAAAGTTTTTTCGCCAGAGCGTGATATGGGTGAACGCGTTGCTCATAATTTATTTTCAGGCGATTCCATTGATATTCTGGAACTTGACACCACCCATTCCATTGTTGAAGTTGATATTTTGCATTCATGGGAAGGAAAAACATTGGAGCAGCTTGATTTGAGAACACAGTACGGCATGAATGTCATTGCAATTCGTTCTCAGGATGTGCTGAATGCCTCACCGCTTGCAACGGATATGATAAATCCCGGTGATAAGTTAATTGTAATGGGGGAAAACCGTTCAATCAATGAAATCAACAAGCTTTCGCGAAAAGATCGGTAACTATGTTCACTGAGATTAGTTCAAAAAACAATGAGCAACTTAAATACCTTCGTAAACTGAGTAATAAATCATTCCGAGATCATGAAAATGCTTTCTTTATTGAAGGAACCAAGCTTTTTGATGAGGCATTCTCGGAAGCTTCTCAAGGGAACCTGACTTTTCGTCATGTCTTTATGACTGAACAATGGTTTGAACTGCAAAGTCATTCAATCAGAGATGCATTGAAGATGCTCAATGAAAAAGGGATAACGGTTTCCATCATCAAAGAAGCCATTTTGAATTCAGTATCAACCATGGCACAGTCTGAAGGCATCATTTGTATCCTTAACAAAATGACGTATCCGGTCTCGGATTTTAAAAGCTACATCCTTCTTGAAGATGTTCAGGATCCGTACAATGTGGGTACAATTATCAGAACAGCTGATGCTGCAGGAATAGACTGCATCATCACGTCAATGAAAACAGCCGATATTTATAATGAAAAGGTATTGCGGGGATCAATGGGATCGGTTTTTCATTTGCCCGTCTATCAGGTTGAATCACTGACAGAATACACTGCCATACTTAAAGATAAAAAAGTTGTTATTATTGGAACGTCACTAAACGGCGAGTCCCTGTGGGAACGAAAGCCTGTCACTGAGCCGTATGCGATTGTAATGGGAAATGAATCCAGGGGAATGTCTGATGAGCTGATGAAGCAGTGTGATGTTTTATTGAAAATTCCGATTTTGGGAAAAGCTGAATCCCTGAATGTCTCAACGGCGGCAGGGATTATCATCTACGATATTTTAAAAGACATGAAATAATTTAGCGAATCATTCATTTTTTTAAAGACAATTGCTTAAAAAAAAGATATAATGAGAAATGTCAATTTCATACAGTCAAAGAACGATGAAAGAGAAAGTAAATAAATTTCAAACATTACAGAGAAAAAATCCCTGGCTGAAAGATTTTATATTTGAATTTATTGAAGTTCGCTCTGGAGTTTTAGAAATGAAAATCAGTTAAACTAAGCTTTTCTGATGTCTAGTTTCTAACGTTAATTGCGTTAAAATTTCGAGTGAATACAAACCAGTATTAATTTAAGGTGGTACCGCGGAATTATTTCGTCCTTTTCATAAGGGCGTTTTTTTATTTAATATATTAAAAAAGGAGATATAAATGGAACAGGAACTGAAACAATTAAGAGATCAGTGTTTGGCAGATCTCAATGAAGTTGAAGAATTAAAAACACTGGATAATGTTAGAATTAAATATTTAGGAAAAAAAGGCGCGTTGACCATCGCTCTCAAGGGAATGGGAAAGCTGTCCAATGAAGAGCGGCCAATCATCGGTAAACTCGCTAATGAAATCAGAGAAGAGATAGAAAAAAATATCATTCAACAAAAACAGGCGCTTGAGAAAAAGGCAATGGAAGCTCAAATAAGTCAGGAAGTGATTGATGTCTCGCTGCCGGGAAAAACGCATCGGGTCGGAAATCTGCATCCGTTGAATACGACCATCAATGAACTGAAGGAGATTTTCCTGGGGATGGGATTCACCATCGAAGAAGGTCCGGAAATTGAATGGACAAAATACAATTTTGATTATCTGAATGTGCCAAAAGAGCATTCGGCACGTGATTTGCAAGATACCTTTTATTATAAAGACGACATCGTGCTGCGCACCCAGACATCTCCGGTTCAGGTTCGGGTCATGCAGGACAGAAAGCCGCCACTGCGCATGATTTCGCCCGGCCGTGTCTATCGTACTGACGAAGTGGATGCCACCCACTCTCCCGTTTTCCACCAAATGGAAGGGCTCGTTATCGATAAGGGCATCACCATGGCAGATCTAAAAGGAACGCTGGATTTGTTTGCAAAAAAACTGTTTGGGGAGCAGACAAAAACAAAATTCCGTCCGCATCAGTTTTATTTTACGGAACCAAGCGCCGAAATGGACGTGACCTGTTATAAATGCGGCGGTGTCGGCTGCAAGGTTTGCAGCAATACCGGCTGGATTGAAGTGCTGGGATGCGGAATGGTTCACCCCAATGTACTGAAAGACTGCGGGATTGATCCGGATGTATACAGCGGCTTTGCTTTCGGAATGGGGCTTGATCGTATCACCATCATAAAATATGGGATCACTGACCTGCGTTTGTTATTCGAAAACGATTTGCGTTTTTTATCACAATTTAAATAGGAGGATCCATAAATGTTAGTTTCGCTCAATTGGTTAAAAGAATACGTTGATATAAATATTGCTCCCTATGATTTTGGTGAAATTCTCACCATGTCAGGAACAAAAGTTGAAACCTTGACGGTTGTTTCAGAGAATGTTGCAAACATTCTGACGGGAAAGATTAAAAAAATTGAACAGCACCCGAATGCAGACAAACTGGTTGTTTGCACGGTTGATATGGGAAGCGACGAACGCGTGATTGTCACGGCTGCAAAAAATGTTTTTGAAGGCGCTATTGTGCCGGTTGCAGTTGACGGGGCGGTTACAGCAAATGGCATGAATATCGGAACCAACGATTTTAGAGGAATATTATCCTACGGTATGTTCTGCTCCATTGAAGAGCTCGGCATGGATACCAATCTGTTTTCAAAGGAAATCATGGAAGGAATCTACATTCTGCCTGAAGATACCCCGTTGGGAATGGATGTCAAAGAGCTGCTTTGGCTGGATGATGTCATCATTGATGTTGAGCTCACGGCTAATCGTTCCGACTGTCAGTCCATCATCGGTATTGCAAAAGAATCGGCAGCGGCACTTGACCTGCCGATCAGAGATTTTGAAATCTATTCTACAGAAGAAAAGAATAATGATATTGCCGACTATTTATCCGTAAAAGTCAACAGCGATGCCTGTGAGCGTTATGTTGCAAAAGTACTCAAAGTCAAAAGAGTCGAACCATCACCCTTGTGGATGCAGATTAAGCTTCTGAACAGTGGCGTTCGTCCCATCAACAACATCGTCGATGTGACCAATTATGTCATGCTTGAGCTGGGCCAGCCTCTTCATGCTTTTGATTATAACAGTTTGAAGTCAAAGGAAATTGTGGTCAGGACAACCGATGATAAGAAGATGATCACGCTTGATGATAAAGAACGCGAAATCAATGCGTCCATGCTGATGATCACCAATGGGAGTGTTCCCGTTGCCATTGCGGGGGTTATGGGGGGAGTAAATTCTGAAATCACCGATCAGACAAGCCTGGTTGTGCTGGAATCTGCCTGTTTTTATAAAAACAGTGTCCGTCTGACCTCAAAACAACTGGGTCTGCGAACGGAAGCTTCAGCGCGATTTGAAAAAGGTGTGGATCCGGAATTGGCTGGAGTTGCCGCACTCAGAGCCACTTATCTGCTTGAAAAAATTGGCGCCTGCGAAGTCGTTGGGGGGCTGATCGATGTCTACCCTCAACCAGTAAAGACAACTAAATTGACGCTTGATACGAACTGGTTCAACGCGTTTATTGGCATTTCATTATCGGAAGCAGAAGTCGCCGGTTTTCTCAAACGGCTGTCTTTTACCGTTAAGAGCATTGGCGATGGCATCCTGGAAATTGAAGTACCGAGTTATCGACAGGATATCGAAGTGAGAGAAGATTTAGCGGAAGAAGTTGCCCGTATGTTTGGCTATGACAATATTCCAGGCACGATCATGGGTGGCGAAACCATGACTGGCGGGAAAACACCGATTCAGAAGTATGAAGACGCACTAAAAAATGTCTTAGTGGGACAGGGGTATTTTGAAACCCTCACCTCATCTTTTACCAGTGAAAAACGTCTGTCGGCACTTAATACTTCCTTGAGCGAAGAGCTCGTTCGCCTGGTCAATCCTCTCGGCGAGGAAAACAGCATCATGCGAAACACCCTGATTGGTCATCAGTTGGAAGTGATCTCATTAAATTATAACAGAAAAAATCCGTCAGGCCATTTCTTCGAAATTGCCAATACGTATTTTGCATCAGCTGCGCCTGAAGAACTTCCGGTTGAAGAAAAGAAGCTGGTCATCAGTACTTATGGAAATGACGATTATTTCGAATTGAAAGGCATGGTAGAGATATTATTAACCTATTCCGGCATTGACAACGCATCATTTGTCGCTGGCGGATCGGATATCCTGCATCCCGGACGAAAGGCAACGATTTATCTGGAAGATGTGAAACTGGGTGAAATCGGAGAAGTGCATCCGGCGGTCGTTAAAAACTACGATCTTCCCAAAAGATGTTATGTCTGCGAACTCTCTTTCAAAGCGCTATATGAATGCTGCGTCACGGATAAAAAATTCGTCGATCTGCCGAGATTCCCGGCATCAAACCGTGATTTGGCCATCCTGTTAAAGTCAGAAATACCGGCTGCATCAGTTGAAAACACCATTCGCATAAATGGCGGAGATATCCTTGAGAGCATTGAATTGTTTGATGTCTATACGGGAGAGCAGATTCCGGATGGTTATAAGAGCCTTGCCTATGCTTTGAATTTCAGACATTTTGAAAGAACGCTCAATGATGACGACATCAATCCCGTGATTGAAAAGATACTGGAGGAACTAAAAAGTTCTTTTGATGCTCAGCTTAGAGAATAATACGGGTGCACAGTGAAAGATATTGATTTCGATCGAAACCTGATTGCGCTTTTGCAGCTTAAAGGGGTGGGACGCCAAAAGATTAAAAATCTGATAGAGCTGGTAAATCAGCCACAACGCTTGTCTTTCAGCGAACTCGTTGAGTTTGGTCAGATGTTCCAGTTGATTCCTTTGAATGTCAATCTTCAAGATCAGGACAATGCAATTGCCTTTGCGGAAAAGATAATGGAATCTTGCATCAAGCATAAAATCGGGCTGGTTTCATACGGCAATGAAAAGTATCCGGCTTCAATGAATTTTACGGATGCTCCGGTGCTTCTGTATTATCAGGGGGATTTAGAGTGCTTGAATCACGATAAACGTGCGGCACTTATTGGCGGCCGAGAACCAACACAATCGGGAGCTGATTTTGCCTATGAGTCCGGCAGCGTTCTGGCCGAAGAAAATTATATTGTGATCAGTGGCCTGGCAACCGGATGTGATTTTTACGGACATATGGGCTGTTTGCGTGCTGGCGGGAAAGCGGTTGCTTTTCTGCCGGCAGGACTGATGAATGTCTATCCAGCTGAGAACAGACCCCTTGCTGGGAAGATAATTGAAAATGGCGGTTGTCTGCTATCGGAATATGCACCGATGGAGACTGTCAAGCCGTACCGATTTGTCGAGCGAGACCGTCTTCAAAGCGCAAGCAGTTTATTTGTTGTCGTATCAAGTTTTTCAGCGGCAAGCGGGACGATTCACACCTTGAATTACGCAAAAAAATACAACAAAAAAATATTTTCTACCACAACCATCTTTGAAGAGTCGCGGGATGGCTTTGACGAATTGGATAGAAACAAGGTTTTATTTGAAATTTATGAAAAAAATGAGCTTTATCATTTGATGCGGAATATTAATAAATAAATCATTTGTAATTTTTGAAGATATTACCTATAATAGAAGAGATAACATAGAAGATAATTTGATTTATTACAGGAGGAAAAAAATGCCTGAACATACTATAATGGAATTGCGAATATTAGATACGGACTTTAGTTTAAAGGCTAAAGGCAACGAGGAACATATCAAAGTTATTGCCGATTATGTCAATAGTGAACTTGAACATGTTAAAACAGCTAATCCTTTTACAAATCATATTCGTATTGCAATACTGGGCTGCATGAATATTACCGAAAAACTGTTAAATGCAGAAGAAGAAATAAAAAACAGTGAAGAAGCTAAAGAGAATGGGCTGAGCGAAGTCAATTCAGTTCGCGATGAACTGGAAACAGTCAAAAATCAATTGGCAGAAGAAAAAAACAATTATGCAGTTTTAGCTGAAGAAAAAGAGCTGCTTCAGAAAGAACTGGATGAAAAGGATGATTTGCTTGCTCAATACCGTGAGCATTTAAGACAGAGCAAAGTGGAAAGCGAGACAAGCCGAAAAACTATTCTGGATTTGCAGAATCAGCTTTTTGAAAGCCAGATTGAATTGGTAAAGGCGAACAAAACGCATATCGAAAAAGATATATTCAAAAGTATCGAAGATAAAATGAAAGTCGATTAGTCCGGCTTAAACAGCAGAACAATTAAAGTCAACTTTATCACGGCAAGTCCCGATAAAGTTGGCTTTTTTATTGTTCAGAGCAACAAATGTCCAGCAGGTGTTTTTTGTTACTGAATTTTTCGAATCAGACCGGTCACTTTGCCAAGGATTCGGATATCCCTTTCATTAAAAAAGAAAGGTTCCATCGTAGCATTTTCCGGTTGAAGCCGCACATGGTTGTTTTCATAAAATACTCTTTTGACTGTCGCTTCGCTATTTTCGAGGATTAACACAACGGCGATATCTCCGTTATTTGCATTTTCCTGCTTTCTGACGATGATTTTATCCCCATCCAGAATGCCGGCATCAATCATGCTTGTACCTTTGACTTCGAGCATAAAGGAGGGATCATTTCCGATAAAATCCAGAGGAAGGGGGAAGACATCATTGACGTTTTCCAGTGCCAGGATCGGTTCACCGGCTGTTACGGAGCCCAGGACAGGAAGAGAAATGATTGTTTTCTGTTCAAAACAATAGCTGAATGATTCATTGGGATCATGGCGCACCACTTCAATGGCTCGCGTTTTGGTCGAATCACGTTTGATATAACCTAATTCTTCCAATTTTTTCAAATAAGCATGAGCCGTTGAGGTCGATTTTAAATTAACCCCTGAACAAATTTCACGTACTGAAGGGGGATAGCTTTTTTGCCGCAATTGGTCTTCAATAAATTTTAATATTTCATATTGCCTTTTATTTAAATCCTCATACATCAGAGTGCCTCCAATATTTTATGGCTAATTATAACATACATGCCACAAAAAAAGCAAACATAAGTTCGGCCCAGTGATTTTTACTCATCCTCTTTTTCAAATTGAGCCAGCGGGTTGTGATTCAAAGTATCTCTGAGCGTTTCTTCATTGACATGTGTGTAAATTTGTGTGGTCGAGACATTTTCATGACCGAGAATTTCCTGAACGGATCTCAAGTCAGCATTACCATAACGAAACATCAAGGTTGCGGCCGTATGTCTTAGTTTATGCACGCTGATTTCATCTGTGTTAAGTCCGCATTCCGACAAATGTTTTTTTACCAGATGCTGAACGGCCCGGTTGCTGATCGGAAGGTTTTGCTGGCTGAGAAATAAATAGGGCGAATCTGATTCGGGACGGACCAGCAGATAGCTGTTGATCGCCTTTAAACAGGCGCGATTTAAATAAATCGTGCGCTCCTTGTTGCCTTTACCGATGATCCGGATGGTATCATTCTTAATGTCACTGATTTTTATTTGAGTCAGTTCGGAAAGCCGCATTCCGCAATTCAGAAAGAGGGTAATGATGGCAAAATCTCTCTCTTTGTGGCGCCCCTTAATTCCCTTTAACAGATCCACGGCTTCATCCCATTCCAGATAACGTGCGTTACGAGCTGGAAGTTTCGGCATTTCCAGATCGGTTACGGGATTTGGCAAAAAATATTTTTGCTTGTTGCAGACATAATTGAAAAAAGAACGCAGCGAGGAAACCTTCCGGCTACGGGCGTAATCTGAGTTATGACGTTCCTTGCTGGTAAAGGAAAGGTATGCATAGAGGATTCCTAAATTAACCGATTTTAAATCAGATACTGAAATATCATCGATGGGAATTTCATCAAAATCCAGGGATTGGGGAACCATCGCAAAATAACGTTTGATAAAGCGAAAAAATATAATCAAATCGTAACGGTAGGCTTGAGCGGATTTTTCTGAATAACCTTTGATGGTTAAAAGATAATTGAGATATTCGTCAATAATTTGATTGTTCGGGGTTGTTTTGTTATCAGAGGTGCTGCGGTCGTTAGGCATCGTGATTTCTCCTGGAATTGATTTCGGGCTGTCGGCGCAAATACTAGTACTGAGATGGACAGCTCTGAACCAATTCATAAAATAATTATTTTCAAGGTGCGAAGCTAAAGACAAGCTAGGTAAAAATCAGAAATGGCATTCTAATTTGAGAATACCTGTTGCAAACACGCCATCTTGCGACTAAGACCTTGATTAGTCTGATTATAGCATACTTTATGCATTTTGTCACGAAACTTACATTTCGCGACAAAACATTTCAGCTTTTTATTGATTTTTTTACAGTGATGTTTCCATTATAATTGTGCACGGTGCATTGTAGTATAAATCGCAAATAAAATTCACCTGCCGATTTCGTTTTTCCAGATCTTTCAGATACCCGATCATGATAGGTATTGATGAGATCGTCACCAATAGAATTATTAAGGATTCTCAGAACCATTCAGGTGCGGTGATTGTAAATCAACATCACAATCAGTTATTCATTTCGAGCATCTAAATGACTTCAAAATTACGTGTAATTTGACTGGAGTTAAAGTCAAAAAGGTTGTAAATGTTGTAAATATGGTGAATTTTAATATTAAAAGAAGTTTCCTTTATAAACTGAAAACTGTAGAATAATAGAAGCGAAACTCCCCCACCTTCTTCTGTCTGTTTACACGTCTATTATATTACATACTTTAAGCGAAATACTATAAAAAAAGCAAGAATCTCAGCATTTCTGCTGAAATTCTTGCATAATTCGCATTTTTTATTCAGTTCGTTCCCGGACAAAAAAACGAATCGGGGTACCAAAGAAATCAAAGGTTTCCCTTAATTTATTCTCCAGATAGCGTTGATATGAGAAATGAACCAACGTTGCATCATTGACGAAAACGACAAATGTCGGAGGATTGATGGCAACCTGAGAGGCGTAATACAGTTTCAAACGTCGGCCATGTTTAGACGGCGGTTGTTTCATGAGCGTAAACTCAGCCATTGCCTCATTGATCTTGCCGGTGGTGATGCGTTTCTCGCTCTGTGATCGAACATATTCAATGGTTTCAAATATTTTTCCCAATCGTTGTCCTGTTTTGGCGGAAATAAAAATGATCGGGGCATAGTCCATAAAAGACAGCGCATCGCGGATATCGTCTTCCATTTTTTTCATGGTCTTATTGTCTTTTTCGACTGCATCCCATTTATTGACGATAATAATCGATGGAATGGAGCGATTATGGGCGATGCCTGCGATTTTTGCATCCTGTTCGGTGACTCCCTGGGTGGCATCGATGAGCATCAAGACTACCTGACTTCGTTCCACAGCAGCAATCGCTCGAACTATACTGTAGCGTTCTATTTCTTCGTAGATTTTTTTCTTGCGTCGCAAACCGGCGGTATCAATCAGGACATAATCTTTGCCGTCGTAGCGTACATTTGTATCGATTGCGTCGCGTGTCGTACCGGGAACATTGCTGACAATCAGTCGCTCCTGGCCCAGGACTTTATTGATCAGGGTTGATTTTCCGACATTTGGTTTACCTACCACGGCGACTCTTAAACGGTCATCTTCCTCTTCTTCATCGTTGTAATAACGATTGATACGATCGATGACTTCATCCAATAGATCGCCCAGGCCGAGCCCCTGTTCGGCAGAAATAGCAATGGGCTGTCCGATTCCCAGATTATAAAATTCAAAGGCATTATTTTCAAGATTGAGGCTGTCAATTTTGTTGACGGCCAGCAAAACATCGCGATTGTGTTTTCGGATCATATTGGCAACTTCCAGATCAGATGCGGTCATGCCTTCGCGGCCGTCCACCATCAGGATAATCAGATCAGCCATATCGATGGCCACCTCGGCCTGAATCCTCATTTGCAGCATGATGTCATCTTTGGTATGGGGTTCAATCCCGCCGGTATCGATGAGCGTAAAATGGTGATTCTGCCATTCCGCATCGGCGATGATACGGTCCCTGGTTACACCGGGTGTATCCTCTACGATGGCAATTCTTTCTCCAACTAATTTATTAAACAGGGTGGACTTCCCCACATTCGGGCGTCCCACCACTGCGACGATTGGTTTTGACATAATTTAATTTCCTCACTTATATTTTTATATTCATATTGTTTATTTTCTGTTTCAGGTTCTGATTGTTTCAATCAGACTTGTTCCGTCAACCGGCACACCGACAATTTTGACGCTAAGGTGTTCACTCAGCAGTTCCAGTGTCCAGTCATCCAGTAAGAGCTCTGTGTCCTGTCGGAGTGCGTTTTCCGGAATAAGCAGCAGGTCCCGTGGATTTTCCTGAAGCACCGGTTTGACTTGTTCAATGATATCTCGACCTGTAATTAAACCGGAAACCGTTATTTTTTCGCCAAAATAATCATTTTTAATGGGATAGATGATCACATCAAGATCCGGCATCACTTTTTTGAGATCGTCCATCAGACTGGTCATAAAAGCGTGGGCAGCACGTCCAGTAATCAGGCCAATCCGATGATTATCTGAAACGGCATGATCATGATCATTGTGGTTTTTATAGTTTTCTGATGCAGTTTCAAGCGATGCTTTAAAATCAGCCATCATCCCTACCCCGTTTTCTATCTGGGGAAAGCCATTGTAATATGAAACGTCTGGGATTGGGACATCGGCCAGAAGGAAAAATTCGTCACTGGGATAAACAAAACCATCCCCGTATTTTTCTGTCATTTCCTGGTGCACGGTATTGATGATAGCTAGCGTTTTTAAGGCCTCCGTCTGATTAAAAGCGCGTATTTCAGCCAAACCCTGTCGATGTCTGGAAAGGCCCACCGGGACAACGGAAACAGACTGCAGGACGGGGTAAAAGGCCTTTAAATCCGCAAGTGTTTTCCGGAGTTCGTCACCATCGTTATAGTCAGGCACCAAAACGATTTGACCATTCATCTGGATGTGATGATCCCGAAATTTTTTCAGATAGGAGATCACATCGCCGGCAAACCGATTATTGAGCATTCGGCAGCGCAGCTCAGGATTGGTTGTATGTATGGATAAATTCATCGGCATGATCCGGTAGCGAATAATGCGGTTGAGTTCCTCCTCGGTGAGGTTGGTCATCGTGATGTAATTGCCGGTTAGAAATGACAGGCGTTCATCATCATCCTTAACATAAAGGCTTTCTCTCATGCCTTTCGGTAGCTGATCGATAAAGCAGAAGATGCAGTTGTTTTTACAGGTTTTTGTTTCAAGCATCTGTTCGGGAAATTCAATGCCTAAATCTTCTTCATAATCTTTCTCGATATCCAGTTCCCATACTTCGCCATCCGGCTTTTCGATTTCGACAACCAGTGTTTCATCGGCCGTCAGATAGCGGTAATCCATCACGTCGGCGACAGGCATGCCGTTAATTGAAAGCAACCGATCGCCGGCTGCAACTTCCATCTCATCCAGAATACTATTTTTTTGTATGCCATTAATAATAAAATTCTTCAATACTTCTCACTTGTTTCTTTACAATTTAAAAACTGCCAGCAAAACCAGCCGGCAGTTCTCCTCATCTATTATATATTATTTTTCGATAAAAAAAAACCTATTTAAGCATTTTCAGGACGATTAATTACCAGACCCTTTAATTTACAGTTTTGCCAAGGCATTATTTTGTCCCACCGGACAGGCGACCATGCAAAGTCCGCACACGGCGCCCCGGCCAATATGCTGATAAGCTTCCTTCATGTGATTGCTGCAACTGAAAGCATCATAGAGTTCATTTCGGGCAAGACCCGGTTCCCAGAGCCGGCCTTCGATGGCCATCGCCGGACAGGCCGTAACGCAAGCCCGGCAGAAACCACAGGCGCTTTGGGTAACAGGATTACCGGCTTGAATCGGGGCATTGGTCAGCACCGTCCCCATCCGCACGCGGGGACCGTAGCTCGGATGAATGAACAGAGCGCTTCGTCCAATCCATCCGAGTCCGGATAATACTGCCCCGGTTTTATGCTGAAAAGCGCCGGTAAAGGCATCATCAGGATCGCTCACAGACTGGGAAGCCGGAATGGCAACGCTGGGATAGCCGAGTTCTTCGAGAAATAAGATGATGCGCAGGGTGATCAGATCAATCAGACGATTGACGCTGCGATAATGACTGAAATAGGTTTGTGTGGGTTCCGCTTCAATCTGATTCAGAATGCCGTCTGACAGCCGGATGATCACCGTAATGCCGTGGTTGTACCCCATCCGTTTGTTTTCCGGCAGCACTGAAAGATCAGAAAAGCCGATCTGTGCGGCGCCCAGAGATTTTCCGAGTGCTTCGATTGAGAGATTTAAACTGTTGTCATCAGTTTTTAATTTTGCCATAGTTTCCTCCGGGAGCGCGGTATTTTCTTTTTCGTGTTTTTGCTTCTTTTTTCGATTGTCATAGCCCAATCACACTGTTAATATGGTACAATAATATTATCATAAGCAAAGGTGGTGGGTAGATGCTCTTCAATTCTGAACAACAAGCTGAGGACAAATTAATAATACTATATGTGCTGAAAAAAATCAAAACATCCTTGACGCGTGAACAGGTTGCACTCGTCATAATCGAGAACCTGCAAATCAGCTATTTTGATATCCAGTTATATGTCGATGATTTGATAAAGGACGAATTTCTTTCAACATTGGAATATGACGGAAAGTCAGTGCTCAGCCTCACACCCATGGGGAAAGAAACCCTCAAGGTTTTTCACGATAAAATTCCGGTATATATCATGGATATGATCGATTTGTATCTTAAAGAAAACCGAGACAAGATTTTTAAGGAAGTGAAAGTCACAGCAAACTATCAGAAAAAAGGTGAATCTGACTATATCGTTGAACTGAAACTGCATGAAAATAATGTCGTTCTGATGGAGATCTCGCTGAGTGCCCCTACTTTAAAACTTGCTTTGGACATCTGCAACCGCTGGAAAGAAAACACTCAGGAGCTTTACACTTCGGTATTAAAAGTGCTAACCTGATAACTACTTACGAAACGCAATTAATAACCCTTTCAGTTACCATGAAGGGCCTGAATGACGGCATCCTTACGGTGTTCGTCGCTGTGAGGCCGGTTGATAAATTGAAAGGGTTTCATTTTTTTGTTTGAATAAAATATTTCCGCATCACGTGCCCGATCAGTTTTGTCAGTTCCACGACCAGGATTGGGCAAACCGAACCGATAAATACAACAAACCATTGCGCTGTATTCATAGCTACCACATTAAAAACGGACTGGAAAGCCGGGACCAGCAGCACGGCTAACTGTAGAACGCAGGATATCCCCAGCGCCCCCCATAAATACGGATTGGTAAATAATCTGCTTGAAAAGATGGAGTTCTTCTGAGAACGCACATTGAGGGCATGCGTTATCTGAGAAAAGCCGAGTACCGCAAAACACATGGTTCTCGCCACTTCGACATTATAATTGGCAAATCCTGTTTGATAAACCATCAGGGTGATGGCCGCCAGTACCATTCCCTGAAAAACGATCCGTCCCCCCATGCCATGAGCGAAAATGCTCTCTTTGGGACTTCGTGGCTTTTCGTTCATGATCTCGGCGCTGTTTTTTTCCACCCCCAAAGCAAGGGCCGGTAAACTATCCGTAATGAGATTGATCCATAAAATATGGATGGGCAGTAATGGCTGCACCCATCCGATGATCGTTGCCATGAATAAAATCAGAATTTCAGCGATATTGCAGGATAAAAGAAAATGAACCGCTTTTTTTATATTGGCATAAATGCCGCGGCCTTCTCGGACCGCCGCTACGATGGTTGCGAAATTATCATCGGTCAGGATCATTTCGGCGGCTTCTTTTGAAACATCGGTTCCGGTAATCCCCATCGCGCATCCGATATCCGCTTTTTTCAGAGCCGGAGCATCGTTGACGCCGTCTCCTGTCATTGCGACAACGTGCCCTTTTCTTTGCCAGGCATTCACAATACGCACCTTGTGTTCCGGAGCCACCCGGGCAAAAACAGCAATGTTTTTAATTCGATCATGCAATTCCTTGTCGTTCATTTCAGAAAGTTCGGTACCCGTATAGGCCAGACTGTCTTTTTCAAAAAGATCAAGCTGTTTTGCGATGGCAACGGCCGTATTCTTATGGTCGCCGGTAATCATCACGGTTTTGATGCCCGCTCTTTTACAGATTTTAATGGCTTCTTTCACTTCTTCTCGTGGCGGATCAATCATGCCGGTCATGCCGCAGAAAATGAGATCATGTTCCAAATTTTCGGCTGAGACTTCCGGCATGGTGTCATACTGTCGGTAGGCATAGGCAATGACCCGATAGGCCTGGTCCGACAGGATATTAATTTTATCAGTGAGTCCGCGTGCCAGTTCATCATTCATCGGAATAATCTGATTGTCTCTGAAATAATAGCGCACCCGCTCCAGCATGATATCCGGCGCCCCTTTTGTAAAACTGTACCAGGTATCCCCGACCCGATGGATGGTTGTCATCATCTTGCGTTGGGAATCAAAGGGGAGCTCGCCGACCCGGGGAAGCTTCATTGCGACAGCAGATTGATTATAATCGAGACTTTCGGCCAGATCGATCATGGCTACCTCGGTTGGATCACCGATTTGCTGAACACCGTCTTTACTGGTGATGATTGAGGCATCATTGCAGAGCATACCGATTTCCACGATCATTTTTTCAGGACCATTCATGATTTTTGCTTTCAGGTCGGATGCGTTTTGGATCTGATCATTGGCAATGATTTTTTCTATCGTCATTCTGTTCTGGGTCAGGGTTCCGGTTTTATCGCAGCAGATAACGGAAGCGCATCCCAGAGTTTCGACAGCCGGCAGCTTTCGGATGAGCGCATTCTTTGATACGAGCTTCTGAACGCCGATCGCCAATACGACGGTGACAATTGCCGGCAACCCTTCCGGGATGGCGGCTACGGCCAGGCTGACGGCAGTCAAAAACAGCAGCAGTGGGTCACCGCCGCGAATCAGTCCAATTGCGAAAACGGCGACGCAGGCAAAGATTGCACCGCTTGCAAGGATGCGGCCAAGCTCATCCAGACGCTTTTGAAGCGGGGTTTGGATGGAATGGGTTCCCTGAATCATACCGGCTATTTTCCCGATTTCCGAGTTCATTCCGGTTGCGGTAACAATGAATTGGCCGCGGCCATAGTTGACGAGACTGGTCATATAGACGGAATTGCTGCGGTCTCCCAGTGCTGTTAAAGGATCAGTGATCGCAGTGGTATCCTTATCAACCGGGACTGACTCTCCGGTCAGGGAGGCTTCCGTTATTTTCAGAGAGGCTTCCTCAATTAAACGGCCGTCGGCCGGGACAAAATCACCGGCATCCAGATAGACGATATCGCCGGGAACCAGATCATCTGATTTGACGATGACACGCTTCCCATTTCTCAGGACCTTTGCTTCCGGTATGGTCAGCCGCTTCAAAGCTGCCATTGAAGTTTGGGCTTTCTTTTCCTGAACGGTGCCAATCAGTGCATTCATGATCACAATGACAATAATCAGCATCGCATCGCTGATTTCACCCGCGATGCCGGAAATAACGGCGGCAGCTAGGAGCACAAGAATCAGGAAGTCTTTGAACTGAGCAAAGAACAGACTCGCGAATGAAGGCGTTTTACCCTGATCCATCCGGTTCTTGCCATAAACCTGAATCCGCTTTGAGACGTCTTCGCTGCTCAATCCCATCCGAGGATCGACTTCATAAATAGCTTCTAGTTCTGAAGCAGTGGATAAAAAGCTTGCTTTGTTATTCAATCAAAATCCTCCTTAGGTTGTTGCTAAACCCGTACCAACCAATTGTTAATCAGTTGGTTGCTGCAGCTCGGACACTCTTCGAGATATCCGTTCTGATGCAACCAACACGATGTAACAATTGTCGATACTACATTAATACTGGCCTTCACTCAGGCTCATCGTATGAAATGTTATAAAAGCCCTTTATTTCAAAATATTTGTGTGTCAACAAAATTGATGAAATAAAGGGCTCATTATATTAATACCCATCAGAGATGAGTTTATTCAGCCTATGTAACTGATTGAAATAAATTCTATTGATTGAAATAATCCAGGCGTTCCAGAACTTTCTGCAGGGTCTCCTGGTAGCGACGCTGTTTTTCGCGTTCGCCTTCGACTACTTTTTCCGGTGCTTTATCGGTAAAACCTTTGTTTGACAGCTTTTTAATGACTCGGTTGATTTCTTCTTCAAGCTTCTTTTTCTCGGCGGACAGGCGGGCAATTTCTTTTTCCCGGTCGACCAGTTCATCCAGATTGATATAAAGTTCCAGGTCGTCCACTACTGCGGAAACGTAGTTCTCCTGGACCTCCTCTTTACTGATTGCCAGAATCGATGAGACGGATGCCAGTTTCTGGAAATAGAGCAGTGATGATTCCATCAATGACAGGTGTTTGCTGTTTTCTGAAATCATGAACAGCTGCGTTTTTTTCGAATTCGGCACATCCATCTCGGCTCGGATATTCCGGATGCTGCGAATGGCCTCCATCAGAAATACCACTTCTTTTTCATCTTCAGGGAAAACATCGGCTTCATTGAAATGCGGCCACTGAGCAATGATAATATCGCCGTCAGCGCCTGGTAAATAACTGTTGATTTCTTCGGTAATAAATGGCGTGAATGGGTGCAGTAGCCGCAGAATCGTATCCAGTACCACACGTAGTGTATACTGCGCAGAAATCTTTGTCTGTTCCTCATCACCATAGAGTCTCGGCTTCACCAGTTCGATATACCAATCGCAGTATTCGTTCCAGGCAAAATCATAGACTTTTGAAGCGGCGATCCCCAATTCATATTTTTCCATATTATGGTTGACTTCCTGGACCACTGTGTTCATGCGGCTTAGAATCCATTTGTCGGTGTTTTCAAGATGCGCCATAGCGGCATCTTTCTTTTCCATAATATCATCATCAAGATTCATCAGAACAAATCGGGCGGCATTCCAGATTTTATTCAGGAAATTACGGCTGGACTCAACTTTTTCATCCTGCCAGCGGATGTCATTTCCGGCGGAATTACCGGTGATGATGGTGAAGCGCAGGGCATCGGCACTGTAGGTTTCGATGAGTTCGAGGGGATCAATCCCGTTGCCAAGAGATTTGCTCATTTTCCGACCCTGGGAATCCCTTACCAGTCCGTGGATATAGACATCTTTGAAAGGGGTTTCTCCCATTTCGAGAAGTCCCATGAAAACCATCCGGGCGACCCAGAAGAAAATGATATCATAACCAGTGACAAGCACCGATGTGGGATAGAATTTCTTGAGATCAGCGGTGCTGTCAGGCCAACCCAAAGTAGAGAACGGCCAGAGTCCGGAGCTGAACCAGGTATCCAGTACATCCTCGTCCTGAGTGATCTGGGTACCACCGCATTTTGGGCAGGCTGCGGGCGCTTTTTTTGCCACAATCATCTCGCCGCAATCGCCGCAGTAGTAGGCGGGAATACGATGTCCCCACCACAACTGACGGGAAATACACCAATCGCGGATATTCTCCAGCCAATTGTAGTAAATTTTGCTGAAACGATCCGGGATGAATTCAGTCTGACGGTTTCTGACAGCTTCCAGCGCTGGTTTTGCAAGGGGTTCCATTTTTACAAACCATTGCTCCGATGTGAGGGTTTCGACGGTAGTTTTACAGCGGTAGCATTCCCCGACGTTATGCTGATGTTCTTCGATTTTTTCCAGCAGTCCCAAGTCTTCCAGATCTTTGACAACGGCCTTGCGGCATTCATAACGGTCCAGGTCTTTGTATTTTCCGGCCAGTTCATTCATGGTTCCGTCATCGCTGATGACGCGGATCTGTTCCAGATTATGACGCAGCCCGACCTCGTAGTCATTGGGATCATGGGCCGGTGTCATTTTAACCGCCCCGGTTCCGAATTTCATATCCACGTATTCATCGGCGACAATCGGTATTTCTTTATTCAGCAGCGGCAGAATAACAGTTTTCCCGACCAGATGGCGGTAACGTTCGTCTTCCGGATTGACGGCAACGCCGCTGTCCCCCAGCATCGTTTCAGGTCGCGTGGTGGCAACCACCAGATAGCCGTCTTCGCTGGCTAACGGGTAGCGGATGTGCCAGAGATGGCCTTGCTGTTCCGCATATTCAACTTCTGCCTCAGACAGAGCTGTCTTACAGGTTGGACACCAGTTGATGATGCGGCTGCCTTTGTAAATCAGTCCTTTTTCATAAAGATTGACAAACGCTTCATTGACCGCCTGATTGCAGCCTTCATCCATTGTAAAACGTTCCCGGCTCCAGTCGCAGGAAGCCCCCAGTTTTTTGAGTTGGCTTGTGATGCGGGTCTTGTAAGTCAGAGCCCAATCCCAGGCGCGTTCCAGATAGGCTTCGCGACCGATATCCTGCTTGGTTTTGCCTTCTTCCTCACGCAGCTTGTCCACCACTTTAACTTCGGTGGCGATGCTGGCATGGTCCGTTCCCGGCAGCCATAACGCAGAAAAACCATCCATGCGCTTATATCGGACAAGAACATCCTGAAGGGTTCCGTCAAATGCATGACCCATATGGAGCTGGCCGGTAATATTCGGCGGCGGCATCACAATGGTAAAAGGCGCTCCGTCGGGATGAATCTCCGGCTTGAAGTATCCTTTTTCATGCCAGTAAGCATAGGTTTTGTCTTCAACTTCTTTTGGATTATATGTTTTTGACATTTCTTTTTTCATTTCTTCACCTGCTGATCTTTTCTTTATGGTCTTGCTTTTCAATGAGACTTTGACACAGTTCAATGGTTTTGGTCATCGAACGGTTTTGCGCTTCTTCCGACATGTTTTCGGACATGCGCTTGATAATATACTTATTTTCAAATAAAAAATCAACCATTGAGGTTAAATCTTTGATTTTATCCACTTTGATTGCCATTCCCCCATCCACCAGATAATCGGCATTCTCTTCTTCCTGTCCGGGATAGTAAAATGGAATGATCATCGGAATATTTTTCACGATGGCCTCGGTTGTCGTCAGTCCACCCGGTTTGGAAATGATGGCATCCGACATGTCCATCAGCTCGGAAACATTATTGACGAAACCATGAATTTCCACGATTTTGTTTGAATTGATTTCGCGGCTATTGAGACTGTTAATTTCTTTTTCGATTCGGGCATTGTTTCCACAGACAACGATAATCCTGATTCTTTCTTTTACCTTCAACAGCGAAGAAAACGCTTTTTCCATTTGCTTGCTGCCCAGGCTTCCGGCCATCAAAAGAATCGTACCGGCCACATCCGCCGTCTCCTTTTTCTCAAGATGATTGTTTTCAAGAAAGGTCTGACGAATGGGAATGCCATAGGGGAAAATGATGTTTTCATCAACCCCTTTTTCTACCATGGTCTGCCTGGTATACTCGCTGCCGACCACATAGGCATCAATCATTTTTTTTAAATAAACGGTATGAATCTTATAATCAGTAACAATCGAAAGAACGGGGACATCAAAAGCGTGGTGTTCTTTGAGGGTGCCCAGCACATTGGTGACAAATGGATGGGTTGTAATGATTAAATCCGGTTTGCCGGATTTAATTAAAGGAACAATATCGGGGTTCATGATCCTTGTCAGGACCTGGAAGATACCCTGCTGAAAGCGATTCATGCTGTTGAACTGATTGTACATCTGCTCGTAGAGCTTTGGTACACTCATCACCATTTGCTGATAGCCTTTGCTGATGAGACGGTCAAGGGCTACATTTATTTCCTTAAAAGCATCGAAAACTTCTGTTTGATAACCCGCATCATCGAGTGATTCCTTTAATGATTGTGCTGCTAAATTATGACCAGCTCCTGTGGATGCTGTAAAAATAAATACCTTTGACATATTCAACCTAGTCTTCAAATTCTTTCGAGAATCGGTAATTAACCCGCATCAGTTTACCGCCGATGGCCTTTTCTCTCTTTTTTTCACAACAATAAATTCCACCAAAAACCATTAACATGCCTGCAGTGACTGCAGAAATTCCAACGATTATTTTTTTAAACATATTTTCCCTCCAATTTACATCAAGTATCAATCAATTATTTCAGTTATCTTCTGGTTCACTCAGAAAAACAGTTCCGACTTCTTCACCATCAAGTATATCATACAAAATACTGCAGTCGGTACCGGATGCGATCACCACATCGATGCCACAGTCGGTGGCATATTTTGCAGCCCCGATCTTTGTGATCATGCCGCCGGTACCTAAACTGGAACCGGAATTTCCGGCCGTTTTCATGATGTTGTTGTCAATCTTCACAACGGTTTTAATAAGTCTGGCCGCATCATTGACGTTGGGATTATCATCATACAAACCATCCACATCCGATAAAATGATTAAAAGATCAGCATTAACGATATCCGCCGTCATCGCGGATAGTATATCATTATCGCCAAAGCATTCTTCCTGAATTTCATCCGTCGCAATACAGTCGTTTTCGTTGACAATTGGGATAATGCCGCGTTCGATCAGCGCATTGAACGTATTCATGGCGTTATTGCGCTTGATCGAGTGTTTGAACACATCCTTTGTCAATAAAATCTGTCCGACATTCTGATGGAATTCATCAAAGAATTTATGATAAATCTGCATCAGCAGTCCCTGCCCGACCGATGCAGCGGCCTGTTTGTCTTTAAGTGTTTTGGGACGTTCTTTCATACCCATCCGGTTCTTTCCGGCACCAATCGCCCCGGATGATACCAGGACTATTTTCTTTCCGCTGTTTTCAAGATCGGTCAATACCTGGGCAAGACCGTTCAGTTTCTTGAAATCAAGTGTTCCATTTGGATG
Organism: Acetobacterium fimetarium; assembly: GCF_014284475.1. Taxonomy (GTDB): domain Bacteria; phylum Bacillota; class Clostridia; order Eubacteriales; family Eubacteriaceae; genus Acetobacterium; species Acetobacterium fimetarium. Next base: position 210,745 of record NZ_WJBC01000002.1, read on the forward strand.
GGTGATTGAAGTGGTTCCCATTTTTACGACGATCGTCGTCGCTTTTCTAATTTTTTCTCGCATTAATAATCTCCTAAGTGATATAGCTCATCGGTAATTGCGAAATTCAAAAGAATCGAACAAAGGTTGTTTTGATGTCAGTTTACACAAACGATTTTGTAACGTGTAGGCGAACAGTTCGGAGAACTGTCCGCCGTACAGTATAAAGATTGTTTCGTGTAAACTGGCAGCGAAGCTCACGATCGCTTTATAATTACCTAAATTACATCCTAGTTAATTATTATATCAAACAATACTGAAACATCAAAATATTTTTTCATTTCAACTGCATCCGGTGGTGGTACCGCAGTCCAGGCAGATTTTGCAGGTGCCGTTTCGCATCATCCGGTCACTGCCGCAATGGCTGCAGGTTTCGCCGTATAAGACTTCACCCTGAATGTCTTTGATGTGGACCGCGGCTGGCGATTCATCCTGGATCACGCTGTTGACGAGGTTAGTTTTATTCATAACGGTGAAATTTTTCGGTTTAACCTGGCAGTTTGAGAAATCACCATGCTCGATATCAATGACCTTGCTGATGAGATCAGATATCGATGAAGCAAATTTAATATAGGGATGTCGGGAAACAAAACCCGATGGCTCATATTTCTGTCCCCGCAGCATTTTTGAGATCTGATCCGGTGGAATATGGTATTGTAGCATATTCGATATGGATTTGGAAAGGGATGCAAGCAGGCCTTTCACCACGGTTCCTTCTTTGTCCGTGGAAACAAAAATTTCAGCAATGCCCCCGTCTTCATAGAAACCGATGGTGATGTACAGTTCAATATCCCCTATTTTTGCAGCATGGGTTCGACTTAAACGCATACCCTCTGGTCTGACACGGTTAAGTGCCTTCGAGGACCCCTCCTTGACGAGAGCCAGCAGTTCGGCATAGGTATAATCATCAAGGGATTTTTCCTGGTAGTCATCCATACCGGAACTTAAAGGCTGAGAGGCTTTGCAGGCGTCACGATAAACAGCAATTGCCTTTGTTCCGGTGCGGTAGGCTAGTAAATGGATGTCTTGCACATCTTTGACAGTTGCATCATGAGGGAGATTGACCGTTTTGGAAACGGAACCGCTGATCATCGGCGTGATGGCGGACACCATTAAAACATGGCCCATGGGCGAAATGGTGTTGGCGGTATCAAAAACAGGCAGATGCTCGGCTTTGATATGAGGGGCGCCATTTACGCCTTCATGGATAAAATAGCCCCGGTCATCTTTTTCCAGAAGATAGGTTAAAATATCCCGGATCTCCGGATCGTTGTAGCCAAGATTATGCAGCGCGGTCTCCATGACCGGATTCACGATTTCCATCGATCCGCCACCGATGAGTTTCTTGAACACAACGTGATTGTAAAAAGGTTCTATTGAGGTTGACCCGCAATCCATAGCGAAAGAAATGGTGCCCGTCGGTGCGACAACCGAAACCTGGGCGTTGCGGTAACCGTAGGCTTCCCCGGCTTCTTCAGCCAGTTTCCATGAATTCTTCAGTTGGGTGCCGATTTCCTTGAAGCCCATTTTCTGTAAAAGCTGATGATTGATTTTGAGCGGTTCATAATGAAGTTCTTCATAATCGTCTTTTCTGGCCCCGGCAATCCGGCTGTGATTCCGGATCACGCGCTGCATGTAGGGTTCATTGATTTTATAGCTTGGGAAAGCACCAACCTTGCCAGCCATCAATCCGGAAACGTAGTATGAAGTACCCGTCATCAGTCCGGCGATCGCTGCGATTAAGGTGCGGCTTTCCGGTGAATCATAGGGATATCCCAAAGCAAGCAGCAGCGAGGCAGTATTGGCAACGCCCAGGCCGGTCGTTCGGAATAAATATGTTTTTCTGGCAACATCCGCGGTCGGAAACTGTCCATGGTAGATGGATGCTTCAAGGGCGCATTGAATGAGTCCGACCAGGTGCATATAATGCTCGGTCTCAAAACTGCTGTCCTCCGCATTATAAAAACGGAAAACGTTGATGGATGCCAGATTGCAGGAGGTATCATCCAAAAAGGCATATTCCGAGCAGGGATTGGTGGCATTGATGCGGTTTGCCTTTTCTTCGATATGGCCGTTTTCTCCGCCGGGACAGGTGTGCCATGCATTGAACCGGTCATCAAACTGGATGCCGGGATCGGCGCATTCCCAGGTTGCCTTGTTCAGTCGGTCCCATAATTCCTGAACAGACACTTCACGATCAACACAATTGTCGATCCGGCCTGTTAATTTGATTTTATGATCGGGTTCGTTTCGCAGATTCAGGACCGCCTTCATAAATTCGGCATTGAGACGGACGGAGTTATTGCTGTTCTGACCGCTGACGGTTTGATAGGCTTCGCCATCCATGGACAAATCGTATCCCATTTTGCCCAGTGCCCGAACTTTATGTTCCTCTTTAACCTTCCAGTCAATGAAATTCTCGATTTCGGGATGATCAATGTCGACGATGACCATTTTGGCGGCCCGTCTTGTGGTTCCGCCTGATTTGATGGCGCCGGCGTTCCGGTCCAGTCCCTGGAGAAAGCTCATCATCCCCGAGGATTGTCCACCGCTGGTGAGGCCTTCATTGGCGGCACGGAGATTGGAAAAGTTTGTGCCGACACCGGAGCCGCCTTTGAACAGTTTTGTTTCACTCACGTAGTGATCAGAGATGGAGTGTTCGCCAAGCAGTTTGTCCTGGATTGAGAGAATAAAACAGGCGCTTGCCTGAGTCCGCGTGTAACGATCTTCGGACTCGACCACCATTCCGGTTTTTTCATCGTAATAATAGAGATCATCTTTAGAGCCGCTGATCTGATAGTTGCGGTTGAGACCGGTATTGAACCACTGCGGAGAGTTAGGTGCCCACATCTGCATCAGCAAAGCATAAACGAGCTCATCATAGAAAATCTGCCATTCCTCAGCGGAGTCAATGATGCCTTCTTCACGCAATGCATCGGTCCAGAAACCGACCATCCGATCGGCCACCTGGCGCATACTGTTTTCATATCCGAGTTGATTGGGGATCCCTTTTCTTCTGAAATATTTGGTCGCAATGATGTTGCAGGCATTTTGCGAGTAATTTTCCGGAAATTCCAGATCCTTCATTTCGTAAATTATTTCACCGGTTTTGTAGTTCTTGAGAACAACATCGACAGTCTGCCACTGAAACAGATCGTAGACGGTCTTGTCCGAGTTCTCCAGTTCTTTTGTAAAAACACGCTTAAAAAGCTGATTTAGTTCGATCAATCTATCTATTCCTCCTTGAATGAAATACACGATATTGTGATGCATTTCTAATTATAAACATATATATAGTGCATATCAATGTATTTTTATGTATTTTTCATTTTAGATTTCTGCCACAAAGAAAAGGCTCTTTACGAGCCTTGAGGTTAATCATATTTGCGGTATGAAATTGTTGCCGGGATGCGTTAATCTTCATCCGGCTTTTCGGTTTTTTCTGGTTTTTTCTTGATGTTGACTTTTTGTCCAAGCTTGCTTTCGCGGCCCTGGATAATCCGACCGATGTTTTTTCGGTGCTGGAATACACTGAAGAAGCACAGGACAAAGGCAAAAACGATTTCGGTGGTATTTCGACCGGTCAGAAGTGTGAAGACGGGCAGCATGGTCATGCCGACCATCGAGGCCAAAGAAACCATTTTCCAGATCGCCAGAACAATGAGGCCGATCATGATTGCGATGATCGCCACTTCCCAATCCAGAGTCAGAAAGACACCCAGTGAAGTGGCGGTTCCTTTTCCACCGCGAAACTGCAGAAAGGCCGGCCAGTTGTGTCCGGCGACGACAGCAATGCCGCCCAGGGCAAGAAAAATACCATCGTAAACGGCGTCAAGTCCCAGCAGTCGACCGACCACCACCACCAGACAGCCTTTCAAGGCGTCCAGGATAAAAACCGGTAAGGCAAAATTCTTTCCCATAACACGGAGCACATTTGTCGTACCCGCATTACCGCTTCCATAATTACGGACATCTTCATTCTTGAAAAATTTCACAAGAATATATGCAAAGTTCAGATTCCCTATCAAATAGGCTGCAATAGTAAAAACAAGACCAATAATAATTGACATTTCCCTACCCCTCTAACACATTAAATTTTTAATCTATCTTGGTTCGTTCAATGAGTGTGGCTAGCTTTTCCAGCACACCGTCGTAGTTTTCTTTTTTATGGGGAAAATTGCAATGCGTGCAGTTTTTGACGCCTTTGTCAGTATAGACAAAGTTGCCGCCGCAATCCTTTCCTAAAGCATATAACGGACAATAGCAAAAAAGACAATTGAATTCGCTCAGATCGTCCGCATGATGACAAGGAAAATATTCACAGGCTGAATGCTGAAAAAATTTGAAATTTTTGCTCGCTTCGTTCATTTAAACGGCGTCCATTCCGGCCTTGAGTGCCTTGATGTTAAGATCGATAAACTGTTTCTTGACATTTTTTGAGATAATCGATTCCCAGTCGATTTCAGCAAGTCCCATCAGTTTAATGACAGATCCCAAAAGAATGACATTGGTCACTTTATTGTTACCTAGATCATCTGCCATTTTGGAGGCCTGCATGACGCGACAGTCCGACTTGCTTTTTATTTCTTCCAGAATGCCGTCCGGATAGGTACTGGTTCCGATAACGACCGACAGTGGAGAAATCTCGGTATCGTTGACGACTAATTTTCCGGTCGGTTTCAGATATTCCAGCGAGCGGAGCCCCTCCAGTTTTTCAAAAGCAACCACGATGTCCGCGCTGCCGGTTTCAATGACAGGAGACTGCACCGCGTCACCGTACCGAACCAATGAGGAGACGGAGCCGCCACGCTGGCTCATGCCGTGAATCTCACTCATTTTAACATCATAACCGGCTTCCATTAAACCGGTCGTCAGGAGTTTCGCCGCGGTAATCGTTCCCTGACCACCGACGCCAACTAATACTATATTTTTTGTTTCCATCTATCTTGCCTCCACTTCAATTGCCTGTTTGGGACAGATCTGAGCGCAAACGCCACAGCCGACGCAGACGTCTTTCAGAATTCCGGATTTTTTATTGGCGGTATCAAAAGCCAAAGCCGGGCAGCCAGATTTCAGGCATTTCTTGCAACCGACGCATTTTTCGACGTCAACGGTGCACACCTGTTTGAAAGCGGTTGGAAATTCATCCTTGTCCATCGATGATAGTTTCTTAAGCACACACGGCCAGCGCGTGATAATGACGGCCGGTCCGTCAACATTGAGTCCCCATTCGATCGCGTCCTTTGTCATCTGAAGGTTGTTCGGATCGATTGTAATCAGTTCTTTGATGCCACAGGCTTTGACCATCGCTTCGATATCGATAATCGGGGCTTCTTCGCCTTTTAAGTCGTAACCGCTACCCGGGTTCTGCTGGTGTCCGGTCATGCCGGTGATGCGGTTGTCCAGAATGATGGTCAGCGTATTGCTTTTATTATAGACAACATTCAGCAGACTGGTAATTCCGGAATGGAAGAAAGTTGAATCACCGATAACGGAAACCACCTTTTTCGAATGGTCACCCTTGATGTCAAATGCTTTTTGAACCCCATGACCGCCGCTGATGCTGGCACCCATGCAGATCATGGCGTCCGTCGCATTGTAAGGGGGCATCAGGCCCAGTGAATAGCATCCGATATCGCTGAAAATCATCAGGTCCTTGCGGCGTCCCAATTCGTAGAAAGCACCCCGGTGAGGACATCCGGCACACAGCGCCGGCGGTCTTGGCAGGATCATTTCAGGATTCGGGTGGATGGTTTCAACTGTTTCATTGAAGAGGGCCTTGCGGATCCGATCCGGCGTCAACTCACCCATGGTGGGGAGCTTTTCCTTGCCGATACAGTCGATTCCAGCGGCTTTGATTTCAGTTTCCATGACCGGATCATTTTCTTCAAACACGTAAAGAGTTTTCTTGTCTTTGGCGAAAGCCGCGATTTTTTCCATTGGCAGTGGATAGGTAAAACCGATTTTCAGATAGGAGGCCGTATCGCCGAAAACTTCTTTCGCGTAACGGTAGGCCACTCCGGAACCGATGATGCCGATTTCTGATTTATTGTCTTCAATATAGTTAAACGGGGTGGTGTTTGAGTAGGTTTCAAGACGTTTGAAATTATCGGCAAGTTTGACCTGCATGCCTTTTGCAAAGGCCGGCAGGGGACAGTATTTTTTAACGTCTTTTTCATAAGGCCGGTCGGTGACTTCCTGGCGGTCCTGGCATGCAACGATGGATTTGGAATGGCAGACACGGGTTGTCATTCGGAAAAGAACGGGCATATCATATTCCTCGCTGACAGCGAAAGCCTCTTTGACCATATCCTTTGCTTCCTGACTGTCGGATGGCTCGAACAGGCAGACTTTTGCATGGCGGGCATAATGACGGTTGTCCTGTTCGTTTTGGGATGAAAACATGCCCGGTTCGTCAGCCGTGATAATGACCGCACCGGCATTGACGCCCAGTCCGGCAAAAGTGAACAGCGGATCGGCTGCCACATTCAGCCCGACGTGTTTCATCGAGCAGAGGCTTCTCACCCCACCCATGCAGGCACCGGCGGTGGCTTCAACTGCTACTTTTTCATTCGGCGCCCACTCGGAGACAATTTCATCATAGGTAGCGACATTTTCTAATATTTCTGTACTGGGTGTTCCGGGGTAGGCTGTCGCAAATTTTACCCCGGCTTCCCAGGCCCCTCTTGCGACGGCCTCATTTCCCGTTAATAACTTCTTCATTTCTTTTGGTGCTCCTCTCTTGTTTCGTGACAATCACCCATATGTTGGGCCAGATAGGTACCCAGAGTGATGGAATTTAATTTGTTCTGATAAGAATCAGACCGGGAGGTTAAAATGATCGGAGCACAGGCTCCCATCACGATTCCAGCTGATTCGGCCCGGCCCAGATGGACCATGGCTTTAAATACTGCATTTCCTGTTTCAATGTTTGGAGCCAGAATCACATCGGCATCGCCGGCGACTTCTGAAATGACTCCTTTGATCTGAGCCGCTTTTTTTGAAACGATCAGATCCATCGCCAGCGGACCATCGATGATGACAGTTTCAGAAGCATAGTATGTTCTGCCCCATTCTCTGAGTGCGGCAGCGTCCACTGTTGCCGGCATTTTGGAATTGACTTTTTCTTTGGCGGCAAGACAGGCAATCTTGACCGGATGAATCCCCAACAGTTCGGCCAGACTGACTGCATTCTGGATGATTTCCTGTTTTTTTTCAAAATCCGGATCAATAACCATGCCGCCATCCGTCATTAATAAAAATTTGTGGTAGGAATCGATTTTCATAACCATGACGCTGCACAAAAGCCGTCCGGTCATCAGCCCCTTGGTTTTATCGATAACTGCCTTCAAAAAAATAGAGGTGTCCACAAGACCCTTCATGATAAAATCGGCTTGACCCTGACGCACCAGAGACACTGCTTTTTCACAGGCAGCTTCCGGATCATCGATGTCGATTATCTGAGCATCTCCCAGATCCAGTGCTTCACGGGATATGATATCACGGATTTTGTTCTGATTCCCGATCAGGATGAGCCCGGAGAGAACTGACTTTTGGGCGATTGAAACAGCCTTTAGCAACTCAGTTTCTGCCGCTTCCGCCACAACGAGTGACGGTTTGAAACCCGCCCTCACCGAATCTGAAATCGCATTAAAATCATTGAACATCCTTAAAACCTCACATTTTCGTATAAAATATTATACACTAATTTCATCGTTTAATAAAGCAGCAATTGCCGGGCCATTTCAGGATGTGACAAAGCTCTGTATCGACCAATTTACTTTCGTTTAAATTTCTGATGGATTTGCTTCCATGTTAGAATGATAAAAAAAGACCACTTTTATTATTTTATCACAAAAATAATGAAGGTGGCCTTAAGAATCAAAAATATGTTAAAAATCTGAATGCTATCGCTGCGACAAGGGATTGTATTCGCGTCGGTCACAGACATTCATGTAGGCGGGACGGATGATTTTGCCGGCGTTGATCAGCTCTTCCAACCGATGTGCACTCCAGCCGGAGATCCGGGCGATTGCAAAAATCGGGGTGAAGAGTTCAAGCGGCAATCCGAGCATGCTGTAGACAAAACCGCTGTAGAAGTCGACATTGGCGCTGACGCCCTTATACATTTTTCGTTCATCCCCGATCACCTCGGGAGCCAGTCGTTCCACCAGTGAGTACAGTTCGAATTCCTCATTCAAGCCTTTTTCTTCGGAAAGGCTCTTGACAAATCCGCGTAAAACTTTAGCACGGGGATCGGAAACAGAATAGATGGCATGACCCATTCCATAAATCAGTCCGGCATTATCAAAAGCTCGTTTATGAAGCAGATCGACAAGATAGCTTCGCACCTGACTTTCATCGGTCCAGTCTTTGATGTTTGCCTTCATGTCGTTGAACATTTCGACAACCTTGATGTTGGCTCCCCCATGTTTGGGGCCTTTGAGCGAGCCCAAAGAAGCGGCTACAACCGAATAGGTGTCCGTTCCCGATGACGTGACAACATGCGTCGTGAAGGTGGAGTTGTTTCCGCCGCCATGCTCCGCATGAAGCACCAGTGCAATATCGAGAATGCGCGCTTCAAGATCTGTGTAATTGCTGTCCGCCCGCAGCATATAAAGGATATTCTCAGCCGTCGAAAGTTCGGGCTGCGGCTGATGAATAAACAGACTCTGTCCATCATGATAATGGTTATAGGTCTGATAGCCATAAACAGCCAGCAGAGGAAACAGAGCGATCAGCTCGAGGCATTGTCTTAAAACATTAGGGATTGAAACATCGTTGGCATTGTCGTCATAGGCAAACAGGGTCAGAACGCTTCTGGCCAGTGTATTCATCATATCCCGACTGGGTGCTTTCATGATGATATCGCGCACGAAATGGGTGGGCAGATTGCGGTAATGACCCAGCAGCCTGGTGAAATTGTGAAGTTCGTCATGATCGGGAAGATCACCGAACAGCAGTAGATAGGATACTTCTTCAAAGCCAAAGCGTTTTTCTTTTACAAAACCGTCCACTAATTCTTCAACATTGATGCCGCGATAAAATAATTCACCTTTTTGGGGAATTCGTTTGCCAGTGTCATCATATGTATAGGCAATAATTTCTGAAATATCAGTTAATCCAGTTAAAACGCCGTTGCCATCTAAATCTCTCAGGCCTCTGTTAACCTGATATTTTGTGAATAATTCCGGTTCGATATAGCTGTTCTTTTTACATAACTCGCTGTATTTAATTATTTCAGGGGTAATTTCCGAAAAACTATGATTCATCATCAATCTCCTCTTCGTATCGTTAAGTATAATTTAGACTATTATACCGCAAAACTTCAGACAGATAAAGTTAAATTATTATTATTTTCAATATATTTTGAAAGTGCTTTTCAAAAAAACACATATTCAAGTTGTAATCATGCATTTAAACCGAATTTCAATTTGAATTATGAAAGATTCAATTTCAATCTTTCATTCCGGCTACTGCCAACATTCTCAATTTCTCAATCCGCCCGAACCGATGAAAGATCTGCTGCCAAATGGTCGTGAAATTGAAAAAAGACCCGCAAGTATGAATCCTGCGGGTTAAAAAATTTATCAGTGCTGCCAAGTTAGGGGGAAACCATCATCAGAACTAAACCAGCGCGACACAGACTTCCAGCTGAATGCCATCGACATCGAAGGCAACACAGGTGATTTGATCTTTGTTCAGGTTCAGTTCAATGTTCTCACCGAACAGCAGTGTCGGAACGGATATATCGACATTGACCGATTCTTTGGAAAAATTGATGCAGGCATTGGCGGTGAGCATGTTCGATAATTCCGAAAGGGCACTTTGTGCCATTTCGTCCAGTTCTTCAACCGGCATACCCATCATCATGGTTGAGGCAAACTGTTTGGCTCCGTCTTTATCGATCGTGTAAACCACATTTCCTTTTTTGTCCCCGACGATTCCCAGCGTCAGAACAACGCCGCTGGCAATAATTTTTTTTGATTTTTCGGTGAATTCTTTCTGCGTCAGGTTTGAAAAACCAAACTGGGGCAAAATCTCATTGATGGCCGCAACAAAGGGATTGATGTTTTTTAGCTCCATGATGAGTCCCCCTTCTGAATACCGACATTCATGAAGGCATCGCCCAGGTCCGTCTTGATGGCAAAGGACGTGTTTTTCATATCGCCGATGGATACGGTAATGTCCTCGCCGATAATGATCGTCGGCGGCGATACCCGCAGACCAAAGGATCGATTCAATCCGTTCAGCAGCGAACAGGCATTGCCGGCAATCACATTGGCAAATTCGCCCAGAAATTGAATGGCACTTTCTTGCGTCTGGTTGTCATCCTGCAGTATTTTTTTCACCATATTGAGTGCCGTATCGGCAGACATATCGATGATCAGCCGGCCATTGTGGCGGCCGATGATGCCGACTGACACTGAAACACCGGAGGATTTCCGGCCGGATTTGAACTTCAACTCGTAGTTTTGTATTGCCACTTCCCCGCCGATTTCTCTTTTCAGAAAATTGAAGGTGGATTCCTTAAACGCTTCTTCATAATGATCCTGTAAAAGCCGGTACAGATCTTCACCGGCAAACAGCTTTTCGATTGTCGCCTTCAATTCATCCTGATCCACGGGTTTCTGGAGATAGGCGCTGATCCCCACCTGTTTTGCGTGTTCAACAATTTCTTCGTCCATCATTGAACTGACGGCTACGATCTTTGTGTTTTTCAGATGTTTCAGTATTTCTTTTGAACATGCGATGCCATCACCATCCGGCAACGTCATATCCATTGTTATCAAATCAGGTTTTATTTCCTGAGCTTTTTCGATGGCATCACTCATATTGAGTGCTGTCGCGACGACATCAAGTCCAACTTGTTCCAGCATTTTTTTTAAAAAAGTGATTGAAAAAGCTGAATCATCTACTATCATAACTCTTGGATTTCCCATAAATCTACCGCCTTTTGATATAATAATTTGAATTCTACTTTTATTCTAATGGCTGAAAGGCTTCCGCGTCAAGCAATAATATCAGGATAGATGATTATATTGATTTGTGAATCAGATTATTCAGTTCAACAAAAATCTGTTCGGAAAGAAATCCGCAGCTTTCATATAAGGAAGTCAAATCGCCGTGCTCAATCAGCGGATCGTCTATGGCCCGGATCGACACCGTTTTATCGCCCATTTTCTCATTCTGAGCAATTCCGGCTGCCAGTTTTTCGGCAACTCCCCCGTTTTTTATTCCCTCTTCGACGATATAAATCTTCTTAGTCGCTTCAATCAGGGTGAACACCGATTCAAAATCAAGCGGATGGACTTTCACCAGCTTGATTAGACGAACAGAAATTTTGGCATTCAGCGAGGCTATGGCATCATGGACATTTTTGGTGATCCGTCCATAAGTAATGACAGCCACTTCACCGGGTGTTTTCCCAAAATCCTGATAGCTCACTTCGCCACAGGTTTGATACTGGCTGCGGTCGTACTCGGACTGTGCGCCTTTGGGATAGCGGATGACGGTCAGGCCATTGTGATGAAAGGCCTGGTTAAAGGACTGCTCCATCTCGGCATAGGTTTCCGGGCTGAAAATTGTAATTCCCGGAATGGAGCTCAAATAGGAGCAATCGTAAATACCCTGATGGGTGATGCCATCCCCGGGGACCAGTCCGCAGCGGTCCAGAGCCATGATCAGCGGGAGCTTCTGGATGGCAACGTCATGAATCAGCTGATCATAGACCCGTTGGGTAAATGTCGAATAAACCGCGCAGACGGGTAGTTTTCCATTGGCAGAAAGACCGGCGGCAAAAGTGACCGCGTGTTCTTCCGCAATTCCCACATCGAAAAAACGCTGGCGATGTTTTTTCCTGAATTCGCTGAGACCGGTGCCGCTGGTCATGGCGGCGGTAATGGCACAGACCGATGGGTTTTGCGCGGCTTCCCGGCAGAGAATATCGCCGAAAACCGATGAAAAATTCGTGCTCTGGTTCGTCGGGTCCACCCCTTTTTCCAAATCGAAGGAGCCGACGGAATGATAGATTTCGGGGTTGTCTTCGGCCGGTTGATAGCCTTTGCCCTTGACCGTATGGACATGGACCAGGCAGCATCTGTTTTTGTCTTTGGCTTCCCTCAGAACGGTTTCCAGTTTTTTCTGATCGGAGCCGTCAATCGGTCCCAGATAGTCGAGACCGAGATTTTCAAACAGGTTTTCGCTCATGACCCGTTTTTTAAAACGCTTTTTGAGCTTTCGCGTCTCCATGACCAGGTTTTCGCCGACCAGCGGGATTTTCCGGAAAAATCGCTGGGTTTGGTGTTTTAGGGTGAAGTATTTCTCACTCGTGCGGATTCTCGACAGATATTTGGAGAGGCCGCCGACATTTTCTGAAATCGACATCTCGTTGTCATTCAGAATAATGATCAGTTTCAAATTATTCTTGGTGCAGTTGTTCAGGGCTTCATAGATCATCCCGTTGGTGAAAGAGCCATCACCGACAACCGCAATGACGTAGTTCGGACTGCCGTTTAACAGATTGGCGGTGGCCAGTCCCAGTGCGGCTGATATGGATGTTCCGGAATGTCCGGCACCAAAAGGATCATATTCGCTTTCCTCGCGATTGGTGAAGCCGGAGATGCCGTTCCACTGCCGGAGGGTGTCAAAACGGCCCTGTCTTCCGGTCAGGAGTTTATGAACATAGCTTTGATGTCCCACATCCAGGACAATTTGATCCTCTGGTGAGTTGAAAATACGGTGGATTGAAATCATCGTTTCGACAATGCCTAAATTTGAGGCCAGATGTCCACCATTATTTGATACGGTATTGAGAATTTCATTTCTAAGTTCATCTGCAAGGATTTCAAGATCACGGTAAGACAATCCTTTTAGATCGTTTGGCGATGAAATGCTTTTTAATATACTCAATTCGGGTAGTCCTTTCTTTCATAATTACATAAGTCACGTATTATTATAGGATATTAGAGGAAACTAAAAAAGTCAATTATTTTAAATTATGAGCTAAGAATATGATAAGAAACGGCATCTTTTATTGGCAGCAAAAGATTTGTACGCGCTTCCTGATACATTAGCACGTTAAAATCAACAAGTTTCTTTCAAAATAGTTGAAATTTATTCCTAAATAGGATACAATTATCGTATGTTATGATATAACAAATACAATATCGGCTGGAGGTTAAGAACATGGAAAATGCGTCAATGTACGAAGTACTGCAGTTGGCTATTAATCTGGAAGAAGAAGGCACAAAATTTTATGAAAAGTGGGCTTCTAAAGCAAAAGGCAATGTCAAAGAAATGCTGAAAAAACTGGCAATGGATGAAACAAAACATGCAACCTATTTTAAAGGCCTGTTTGATGGTTTAAAAGACAAGCCGGAAGTTGATTATTTATTTGAAGAAGATGTAACGGCTTATTTTAAAACCTATGCAAACTCAGCAGCATTCAACCGAGAACAGGTAAAACTCAACTCGATTAAAGAAGCCGTTGAAGAAGGCATACAGACCGAGAAAAACTCCATTGAATATTACGAGTTTCTATTAAAACATTCAAAAGAGAGCACCAAAGCGATGCTTGATAAGATTATTAAAGAAGAACAGGGACATCTGGTTATTCTTGAAAAATTACTGCCCGAAGTATAAAAAGAAAAGCGCCTTGAGGCGCTTTTTTTAGTCCAGTTCTTCGACCATCCGGTAGCCGACTCCGACATGGGTCACGATGTATCGCGGCGCCGCCGGGTTCTTTTCGAGTTTTCTGCGGATGTTGGCCATATTGACGCGCAGCGCCTGGATCTCGTTGGTATAGGGTCCCCAGACTTCCTTGATGATGAAATCATGAGTCAGCACTTTGCCGATATGTCGGGACAGCAGCACGATGATTTTATATTCAATCGGGGTCAGATGAACCGGCTCGCCCGAAATGGAGACCAACCTTTTGTCGTAGTCAATTTCCAGTTCACCGACGGTGATTTTTTTGATCTCGGCAGAATTCACATCAGAATTCTTTTGGCTGTGGCGAAGGCCGGTCCGGATGCGGGCCAAAAGTTCGGATGTGCCAAACGGCTTGGTGATGTAGTCATCCGCCCCCAGATCAAGCGCTTCCACCTTTTCACGCTCATGTCCCCGCGCCGAAACCACAATAATCGGGATGGCTGACCATGCCCTAATTGTTTTCAACACATCCACGCCATCCATATCCGGCAGGCCCAGATCAAGTAGAACCAAATCCGGCGAATAGGATGCCGTCATTGCAATGGCTTCTTTTCCCTTGTCTGTTTTGATGATTTTGTATTCATTGGCTTTTAATACAGCTGATATAAAGTTGGCTATGCCCTCTTCGTCTTCAACGATGAGTATCACTGGTTTATTGTCCATTGTTTTCCCCTTCTTCTAACGGCAGTATGAATCGAAATACGGCACCACCGGATTTTTTGTTGACTGCTTCCATTTTCCCATGATGCGCATTGACGATGGATTTGCAGATTGACAAGCCGATGCCCATGCCCCTGGCAGTATCAGCGCTGCGTTTTTCATCCGGTACATAAGCCTCAAATAGATAGGGAAATTCCAGTTCACTGATCCCCGAACCGTCATCACTGATTTCAAATACGGCATTCCTGCCCTTTTTGGTTGCTTCAACACGAATGACCGAGTCTTCAGGGGAATGCTTGATGGCATTTTCGATCAGATTGATGATAACCTGTTCAATCAGGGTGCCCTCCATTGGGACCATTAAAAGCTCGTCCGGTACTTTCACTGAAATTTTCCAGTTGGAAAACCATTTGTGGATGCGGCTGACGGCTTCGGCAATAATTTCTTCGGCAGCTTCCGGCGTTTTGGTTACTTTCATCGGACCATCGCTGATGCGCGTCACGGACAGCAGGTTCTCAACCATCCGGATGAGCCATTGCGATTCGTCCTGAATATTCAAAAGCAGCGTTTTTCGTGTTTCGGCATCCAGAAAGTCGCCGTTTTCCAGAATAGTGGAGCTTGCTCCCAGTATCCCGGTGAGCGGAGTGCGCAGATCATGAGAGATCGCGCGCAGCAGATTGCTTCGCATTTTTTCTTTTTCCGCTTCAATGGTGACGCGCCGCTGTTCGTTTGAAAGATGATGACGCTCCAGTGCAATTTCAATCTGAGAAGCGATCACCCGTAAGAACAGGCGGCTGTCCTGACTGAGTTTTCCGTTGGTACAGGATAAACCGATGACCCCCAGTACATGACTTTGAGAAACAATCGGCATATAGAAGGCCCGCGCCCCCATCAGGGTATCCGAACCGGTGCCGGCTGATTTTTTATTCATAAACACCCAGTGGGCGACGGCGCGTTCATCCTCTGACAGCAGAAAGGCGGAATCGGGCTCCAGCGGCGATTGCCGAAAGGTTTCAGCTAAACTGGCGAAGGGATCCTGCGTATACAGAATAGCGGATCGTCCAAAAATTTTGACCAGGTATTCATTGACCAGTCTGACGGTTCCCTCAAGATCGTTGGATGCCAGCAGTTTTTTATTGATCTCATAGAGAATTTCGGTACGGTGCGCTCTTTCCACCGCAAACCGGGCCTGAGTTTTGATGCGGACGGTCAGGGCACTGGTTATCAGGGCAACGATCAGCATGATAAAAAAAGTGACCGGATAGTCTTTTTGGATGGCATGAAAGGTATAATAAGGAACGGTAAAAAAGAAATTAAAAACAAGAACACTGAGTACCGATGCGGCAACGCCGTAAACATACCCCATCGTCATTCTTGAAACGACCAGCACCGACAAAAGATAGACCATGATAATATTCGGTGTGCCGATACCCAGATTATGAATCACCAGTGAAAACAGGGTTGCAGCAATCAGTATTGCCGCCGTTTTTAGCGCATCCGTTCGGGAAAAGGACAGATTTCGACCGAGGCGTCGCCTTTGTTTTCGGTATTGTGCGGGTCGGTGATGAAGCGTGTTGCCCGGTATAATATGAACCTCGATACTTGAGAGCATGCCGATCAGACGGTCTTCGAGACTGGTTTTGAAAAGACTGAAGACTGTTTTGGGGGTTCGGCTTTTTCCGATGACGATATTGGTGATGCCGGAAAGCTTGGCATATTCGGCAATGACGGTGGCAACGTCAGAACCATTGAGGGTTACGATTTCAGCCCCCAATCGCTCTGCTAGTACTAAATTTTCCCGAAGGTTTTGCTTTTCCTGATCTGTCAGCTGTTCACTTTCCATTGTTTCGACGTAGACGGCTGTCCACGGCGCCTGAAAAGCTTCGGCGGTTCGCTCCGTCCAGCGGATGCATTTAGCCGAAAATGGTGAAGCGCCAACACAGACCAGGAGTTTGATATTGGCCATTTTTGGGGATAACCGCGGTTCATTCTGATTGTCATAACTGATCCGGTTAGCCACCTTGCGCATGGCAATTTCGCGTAGAAGACGCAGGTTTTCTTTCGTGAAGAAATTCTCGAGCGCTTTTTCAGTCCGTTCCTGACGGTAAACTTTTCCACTCGCGAATCGAATCAATAATTCCTCTGGCTCGATATCAATCAACTTGATTTTATCGGCATTGTTGAATATATAATCCGGAATGGTTTCCTGGACATTGACCAGGGTAATCTTTTCGAC
Source organism: Acetobacterium fimetarium (assembly GCF_014284475.1). GTDB lineage: Bacteria > Bacillota > Clostridia > Eubacteriales > Eubacteriaceae > Acetobacterium > Acetobacterium fimetarium. Next base: position 227,393 of record NZ_WJBC01000002.1, read on the forward strand.
AATGTCATTGAGGCTTTCAATATGCTGGACGTTGACCGTTGTAAAGACATCGATGCCGGCATTGAGAAGCTCTTCGATATCCTGATAGCGTTTTTTGTTGCGCATCCCCGGCGCATTGGTATGGGCCAGTTCATCCACCAGAATCAGCTCCGGTTTTCTTTTGAGGGCCGCATCCAGATCAAATTCCTTGAGCTGCATATTTCGATACTCAACAATCTTTGGTGCCAACATGGGCAGATCGCCCATCAGCTGGATGGTCTCAGGCCGGGTATGCTGTTCAATATAGCCGACCAGGACGTCGACGCCGCATTTCATTTGCTCCTGAGCATCATCTAGCATAGCGTATGTTTTTCCCACGCCGGCAGCGTAGCCAAAAAAGATTTCGAGTCGACCTTTTTTATTTACTGAATCTGCAGACAGATCTTCTAAAATATCATCGGGATTGGGTCGGTTATCACCGAAATCTACCATAAGTTTACCACCTTTTGCATTTGTTGTGTCAGATTAATCCATCAAGTGCCAAATTCACTTTCAGCACATTCACCGCGGGCTCCCCCCAAAATCCCAGCAGGCGCCGGGAGGTATAGCGGCTGATGATTTGCTTTACTTCATTTTCGGTCATATTTCTTGCTCTTGCAATGCGTGTCACCTGATAGTCGGCGGCTTCAGGAGAGATGTTGGGATCGGCAGCGGTTCCGGATGTCGTGACGAGATCCAACGGAATAACGGCACTGTTTTCAGCATCAAAGTCATACCACCATTTTATGCGTTGCTGCACCGCTTTGTTCTGTTCATCGTTTACCGGCGACAGATTGGCGGTTCCGAACGGCCTGCCGATGAGATATCGGGATGATGTGAATTCCTGCGCAATGAATGCAGAACCGATCTCTTTTTCGGTTCCATCATGAGAGCTTACGGTAATGATACTACCATTTGCCTGTTTTGGAAATGCAATTTGTGCAATTCCTGTTATAACAGTAGGATATATAACGCCCAGCAGCAACGTCATGATCATAAAGCACCATAATGCCGGTCTTAACACCGCCCATATTTTTTTCATCGTATCACCTCACACCAACCCGCAGAAGGTCAGAAACATATCAATCAGTTTGATTGCAAAAAAGGGTGCGACAAGTCCGCCCAGACCATAGATGAGCAGATTTCGTTGCAGCAGTTTTCCGGCCGGCATTTCCTGATATTTGACACCTTTCAGGGCCAATGGGATCAGGGCAACAATAATCAGCGCATTGTAAATAATGGCCGATAGAATCGCACTTTTTGCACTGGTCAGTCCCATCAGGTTAAGCGAAATCAGCTCCGGATAAATGCCGAAAAACAGAACCGGAATAATCGCAAAATATTTGGAAACATCATTGGCGATGCTGAAGGTCGTGAGCGCGCCTCTCGTCATCAGCAGCTGTTTTCCGATTCGCACAATGTCGATCAGCTTGGTTGGATTTGAATCCAGGTCGACCATGTTTCCGGCTTCCTTAGCCGCCTGGGTGCCGGTATTCATCGCCACTGCGACATCAGCCTGAGCAAGGGCTGGCGCATCGTTGGTGCCGTCGCCGGTCATGGCCACAAGATGTCCCTTGGCCTGGTAATCCCGGATCAGGGAAAGCTTGGCTTCCGGGGTTGCCTCCGCCAGAAAATCGTCCACGCCGGCTTCGGCGGCAATTGCGGCAGCGGTCATGGGATTATCGCCGGTGATCATAATTGTTTTGATCCCCATCTTGCGCAAATCATCAAAACGCTCTTTGACACCGTTTTTCACAATATCCTTCAGATAGATAACGCCTGTGAAACCTCCGAAAAACGGCCATAAAAAAGCATGATTTTATAAATCATGAATGAATATTCGTTGATATAAAGCTAATAGAAACCTGACGATTCAATTTTTATAAAAGGTTTGAAAATGACTGAGGAATTAGCGGCTGCAGATGCTTTTGCTTCCGCAGATTTCATCAGATTTTCACACTTTTTGTTGGAGGGAATAACAAAGAAACCATCCTTACAATATTGCAGGCTAGATTGGCCATGGTAATATGAATTTTTGCCCCACGGAGTCTGATATATCGGCACCGACGCAAACCGTGATTTCTGACCATTGTAGCAAAACGTCTCTCGATTTTGTAACGCTTATTGTAAGCAATGGTGAATTCTGGGGTTGAAACTCTGGATTTATCCGTTAACACCGCATCATGCCGTAAATAAACAGTGACTCGTTTGTTTTTATAGCGATACTTACCATTTTTATAACGATAAATACATTGCTCAATGAGTGGACACTGACTGCAATCTTTAGCATCGAACTGAAACTCCTTCATATCCCGATTGTGAACTTTTTCATGTTTGATCTTAAAAAATTCGGTAATCTTGCCGTTTGGACAAGTAACTGTTTTGAAATCATCAGAAAAAACAAAATCTTTCATTTTGAAATAGTTATTTTCTTGGTTGGATTCCTCGTAAAATGCGATATTGCTGATGATGGTATTATCTTTAAGAAAGGCTCTGTTTTCTGTTTCGCCATAAACCTTATCCGCTGACAGTTCTTTTGGTTTTAAACCAACTTGTGTTTCCGTCTTTTGGAGCAGCTCCTTCAGTTTTTTTCCATCACCGACGTTAAATGGTGTCTGGGATGATGCCAAGATGATCTCACTGTCTTCATCGATGATGATATGATCTTTGTAGCCCTTCTTAACATTTCCAGGTGATTTATGAGCGACTCGTGCATCCGGATCAACAATGCTCACGATCTTATCCTTTTTGTTATTGGTATATTGATCCAGTAAGTCATAGCAGAGACCAAAAGCATCTAGATATTTCTGGTTATATTGCAACTCATCATAGGTTTTGATATAGAGTTTATCCAAATACTTTTGGGTGATTTCAAAATGTTCCCGCCAGCTGACTTTTACTGATTTTTCATAAGCAAGATCCAGTTCTGATTCAATCGCTGCTGCTATTTCAGCGGCCAGCGATTCATTGAATTCTGCCACTGCCTGTATTACTTTATTGAAAGCAATTCTTGCCAGCTTTTTTATTGAAGGATAATTGACATTGGCTGCCACATCGGTTGAATCAATGATGAAACGATTCGTCCGGATGAGGTCTTTTTCAATGCATTTTTTCACAATTTCAGTGAAAAAAGCTTCGAAATGCTTTTCTGTCAAGCGCTGAACGCGAAAGAAACTAAGCGTGGTGTCATCGGGAACAGTATCGTTAATACCTAGATTTAAAAACCATCGGAACACAATATCTGTTTGAATTCGTTTTACGACTTCTACATCAGAAAGTCGATACAAGTATTCCAGCAGAAAAATTTTAACCAGCATGACCGGATCTTTGGATCCCCGGCCAATTGAGCTATACTGATCTTTTACTAGGTCATAAATGAATGAAAAATCAATAATTGAATCGATTTTAATCAACAGATGATCTTTAGGAACCAACTTCTCAAATATGATATGATCAAACATATCTAATTGCGGTCTATTTTTCTTTAGCATGGTCTGAAACCCCCTTGTATCAACGTTTTACATGATTTCTTTATACCCGTTATTGGCTGTTTTACTTGCTATTCCGGGGTAGTTGATCAATAAAGTTTGTTGTGAGATTAGAGCGAGCATATTTATTCGTCTAATTGTATAGATTTACAGGTGCTTTCGTTTTTCGGAGGTTTCCCAAGCACCTGTTTGTTTTCGGCAACGACCAGAGGCGTTCCCCCGTCTTCGGCGACTTGTTTGACAATCTGGCTGCATTCTTCGGGATAATCACCGTTCTGCTCTTCGACAAACGCTTTTATGGCGCTGGCAGCGCCTTTTCGGATTTCGTTACCCTGATAATCAATGCCGCTCATTTTTGTTTTGGCAGAAAACGCGATGAATTTCGCATCGAGATCGGAGAGATCACGTCCTCTCAAGCCAAAACGGTTTTTAGCCAGGATGACAATACTTCTTCCTTCTGCGGTTTCGTCGGCTAATGAAGAAAGCTGGGCCGCATCGGCAAGTTTCTTCTCGGTCACGCCCGTCAGGGGCAGAAAAACACTTGCCTGCCTGTTTCCGAGGGTTATGGTGCCTGTTTTGTCCAGCAGCAGCACGTCCACATCACCGGCAGCTTCAATGGCCCGTCCGCTCATGGCCATCACATTGGCCTGATTGAGGCGGCTCATGCCAGCGATGCCGATCGATGAGAGCAATGCGCCGATGGTGGTTGGCGCCAAACATACCAGCAATGCGATGGCATTTGTGATCGAAATCGGGGCCCCTGTTTGAGCCTGCTGACTGGCAAAATCGGAAAAAGGCAGCAACGTTACGGTAACTACAAGAAAAATAATGGTCAGAGCAACCAGCAGTATCTGAAGCGCGATCTCATTCGGCGTTTTTTTCCGGGAAGCGCCTTCAACCATGGCAATCATTTTATCAAGAAAGCTTTCACCCGCCTCGGCTGTTACTTCGATGATCAGCCAGTCGGACAGGAGCGTTGTACCGCCGGTAACAGCGCTGCGATCGCCGCCGGATTCGCGGATGACCGGCGCCGATTCACCGGTAATGGCACTTTCATCAACCGACGCCGCGCCGTCGATGATCTCACCATCCATTGGGATCTGTTCGCCGGCCAAAACGTAGATCACGTCGCCCTTTTTTAATGCATTCGAGACGACTTCCGTATAGTCTTCAACAGCCGTCGCTTTTTTCAACTTTCTGGCCGTAACATCTTTTCGCGCGCTCCGCAAACTGTCTGCCTGTGCACGCCCTCTCCCCTCCGCGATGGCTTCAGCAAAATTTGCAAATAAAACGGTGAACCAGAGAATGCAGGCGATGGCCAGAATGTAACCGCTATGCTCATCTTTGATCCCCAAGAAACTGAGCATAAAAAGTGCAGTCGTCAATAGTGCCCCGATATAAACGACCAGCATAACGGGGTTTTTAATCTGAACAGCAGGCGAAAGCTTTTTTAGAGACTGGTAAACGGCATCGATAAAGATTTTTTTGTTTGAAAATTCACGACTCATTGTTGTCACCTCAACTCAAGGATGTGTAGAAATCGGCAATCGGACCCAGCACCAGCGCAGGCAAAAAGCTCAGCGCTCCGAGCAGCAGAATGACGCAAATCAGGAGCCCGACAAAGAGACTGTTGTTCGTTCTGAGGGTTCCTTCGGTTGATGCGACAAACTTCTTTTTCGACAAATTTCCGGCCAGAAACAGAGTGGCTGCCATTGGCACAAAACGGACGATCAGCATAATGATGCCCCCGGCCACATTGGTGAACACGGTATTGGCCTGAAAGCCTGAAAAAGCGCTGCCGTTATTGTTTCCCATTGACGAGAAGGCGTAGAGGATTTCCGAAAAACCGTGCGCTCCGGTATTTAACGTCCAGGCACTAGCCTGCGGCAGTAAAACGGTAAAAGCCGTGCCGGACAAGGTGCAAAGCAATGGCGTTAGTACGATCAGACAGACCATTTTCATGTCGAATGGCTCAATCTTCTTGCCCAGATATTCGGGTGTGCGTCCAACCATCAGCCCGGCAATAAAAACAGTCAGGATCACAAAAGCAAGCATGCCGGATAGGCCGCTTCCGACACCGCCAAATACGACTTCGCCAATTTGCATCAGAAACATAAAAATCAATCCGCTTAGCGGGGTGAAGCTGTCAAGCATCGCGTTGACGGAACCGTTTGAAGCGGCTGTCGTCGCAGTCCCCCACAATGCGGAGGTACCGACACCATGGATAATCTGTTTGCCCTCCATATTTCCAGTGGTGGCGACGCCGGAAAAAACAGGTGCGGTCAGCGCTTCGCTGAGTGTGACACCAGCCAGCGCAAGGACGAATAAGAGAATCATGGCGACATAGATGGCCCGGCCCTGCTTGCTGTCTTTTACCGCTTGTCCGAATGCGACACAAAGTGCAGCGGGTATCAGCAGAATCGACAACAACTGCAAAAAATTCGTCAGGGGGGTCGGGTTTTCCAGCGAAAAAGCTGAGTTTGCGCCAAAGAATCCGCCACCATTGGTTCCCAGCTGTTTGATGGCGATCTGGCTTGCCGCCGGACCTAACGGGATGGTCTGAGTCATCCCGTTTTCCAGCATCGTCACATCCTGGTACGGGCTAAAAGACTGAACAACGCCCTGGGAAACGTAGGCAATCGCAAAAATCACGGACAGCGGAACCAGAACATACAGCGTGATCCGTGTGATGTCCTGCCAGAAATTTCCGATGGTCAGCTGTTTCGGCGCCGTGAAGCCTCTGATGAGTGCGAACAATACAGCGATTCCGGTTGCAGCCGACAAAAAATTCTGGACGCATAATCCGATGGTCTGAGTCAGATAAGACAGACTGGATTCACCAGAATAGGCCTGCCAGTTGGTATTGGAGACAAAGCTGGCGGCGGTATTAAAGGCGAGATCCCAGCTTGGTGCTTTTAAATGCTCGGGATTCAGCGGCAGGATATACTGCAGCATTTGAACGCTAAAAACAAAGATGAGCCCAATCGCACAAAACGATAAAACGGAATAAATGTATTTTTGCGGACTCATCGCCTCATCATCCGGTACGCGAAGCACCCGGTAGATCCTGTTTTCCACTGGTGAGATCAGCCGGGTCAGGAATACTTTTTGCCCAGCCATCACTTGATGGATGTAAATGCCAAGCGGAACTGAAAGGCCGATCACGATGATCAGAAACAGCAGATCCTGTACGATTATCATACTCATCGGTTTTCTCCATTAAATAAAATATAGAACAGATAAACAAGTAAAGCCATCGCAACGATTCCAGTTATGATTAAAACAACACGCATTGACTCACTACTTCCTTTCCTATTTTAATTAAATCAGGCACTGATGTGAGCCGCGGTATCGGTTTGTACAAATTGGTTGTACAAACCGATACCGCGGTTAAAGCTGTTTGTGTTTAAGTGGTTGGCAACGGTCGTTTATATTATGTACACCTGAGGAATGAACACAAGCATTTTTGAGTTATTTTCTTTGCCGCTTTTTCGCATCATGTCATGATGAAGCAGCTTCTTTCACTCGCTGTCGATATCCTCTTTGCTTTCAACAACGGTGTTGAGGGAGTAATGATAAGGGATCAGAATGGTGGTCACATTTTTGAAACGGCTGAGGCTCTGTTCCAGGAAGTAAGTGGTTTGATTGTGTAGAACACGATCGTACCAGTGGTTTGCGATATATTTGATCATGATGACCGTCAGATTCTCGCCATGTCCCAGATTTTTTGCTCGTTTGTAGACGTAGCACTTGAGAATTCGGGAAGTATCCCGATACGGGTTTTCGATGATCTCGAGCTTCAGGGGGATCTGCAGTTCTGCCCATTGTGCCCGCAATTGTTTGGCATGCTCCGGATAGCGGCAGATATGCAGCACGGTGATGTCATCAGAAATGGAATTGGCATAATTGAGGGCTTTCAACGTGGCCTTGTTGATGGATTGAAGCAGGACTACACAGGGTGTTCCCTGCGCACCGGTCAGCCGTGGGTAATACGGCGCAAATTCCTTCAGTTCCACCTGATTCTGGACTTCCGCATAGTGATTTCGGATGTAGATCATCACAAAGATGATAACTGGCATGGCAATGGCCAGCATCCAGGCGCCTTCAAGGAACTTCGAGTAAAAAATGATGACCGAGCCGACCCCGGTTACAATGGCGCCGAAGATATTGATCAGGGATTTGTACTGCCAGCCCTTGTCTTTTTCGCGCAGCCATTTTCTGAACATGCCGTACTGTGACAGCGTAAAAGAAATGAAAACACCAACTGAATAGAGCGGAATCAGGTTGTGGGGATCGCTGTCAAAGACGATCACCAGAAACATCGCAATGACCATAATGAACAGGATGCCGTTGGAAAAGCTGAGTTTCGCGCCACGCTGGGAGAACTGCTTGGGTACGTAACGGTCCTGCGCCAGCAGATAAAGCAGCAGCGGCAGGCCGTTGTAGGCGGTGTTGGCAGCCAGGATCAGAATCAGTGATGTCGTGATCTGAATCACGTAGTAAAAGAAACCACGGCCGAAGATCGATTGGGCGATTTGCGCGACGACGGTGGTGCCGGGGATGTGAACTACCTGAAGGCTCACGGCCAGAACCGTGGTGCCGCCAAAAATCAGGACGATAATGACCGCGAGCATATACAGGACATGTCGGGCATTGTGCTGCGACGGATCCCGGAAAGCCGGCACGGCGTTGCTGACTGCTTCAACCCCGGTCAGTGCTGAACATCCGGATGAAAACGCCCGCAGCACTACAACAACCAGCATCCCGCTGAATACTTCCTGAGGCAGTACTCCGCTGAGCTGGTCTGGCGTATAGACGATGGGCGTGAGGGTGGCGGAAAACAGACGGAACAAGCCGATGACAATCATAATCCCCATTGATAGGATAAATGCATAGGTCGGAACCCCGAATATCTTTGATGATTCCCGCATCCCCCGCAGATTGATCAGGGTAATCAGAAAAATGCAGAAAACGGAAATCAGCACCCGGTGCGGGGCCAGAGCGGGCACGGCCGCCACGATAGCCATGGTGGAGGCTGAAATACTGACGGCCACGGTCAGGATATAATCAACGATCAGGGCCGCCGCGGAAATCAGGGCCGGTTTCCTGCCGAGGTTTTCTTTTGAAACAATATAGGCGCCGCCGCCGTTGGGATAATGGGAAATTATCTGAGAATACGAGAAACACAGGATCAGCAACAGCAGGATGATGGCAGCAACCACGCCGGGTACGTACCCGAAGGAGGCAAACCCCAGCAGCGGAACCAGTACCAGCAGGATTTCCTCCACTGCATAGGCGACGGAGGATACGGCATCGCTGGCAAGAATGGGCAAACCCCAGAGTCTCGACAATCTTTCTTTTTTAATTTCATCTGTTCGTAATGACTTTCCAAGAAGAACTTCTTTTGCTTTTGACAAATCAAATCACCTTTTTCCTTTAGATTCCAAATTATGTCTGGATTCAATGAACAGTTTTTGCAACCATTTCATTGAATATTTATAAAATAACATAATCCGTATAAAGTTTGTATAAAGGAAATAAGGCGGGATATAAATTTAATATTAATGGCGGGATCATTGTCGAAAATATGAAAAAAAGCAAAGCCGATTCAGTCTTTATAGCGGCTAAATCGGCTTTTTTATTGGTTTTCTGCGGCTTTTTACAATAACCGGTTTAATCCTGGCGGCGGATCACATCAGGTCTGGAATTTAAGTCGGTGGATCCTCTTCCACGGTAATCCAGACCGGTTCCTCCGATGAATTTCCCAGTGCTTGATTGTATTGCTGGAGTTTTTGATCCACGTTGTAGAAGACACTGCCTTCGGGGTAAGTCCCGTCTGCACCAAGCTCGCCGGCGGGCAGGCCGCTCAGCAGCTCGATGCCTTCGTCGACGTTATCGATTGCATAAATGTGAAAGCGGTTGTTCTTGACGGCATCGAGCACTTCGTCTTTGAGCATCAGGTTGTCAATATTGCGCGAAGGAATCATGACGCCTTGTTCTCCGGTCAGGCCGGTGGCGTTGCAGATATCGAAGAAGCCTTCGATTTTTTCGTTGACGCCGCCGATGGGTTGAATACCGCCCCGCTGATCCACCGAGCCGGTCACGGCAATCCCCTGCTTCAGTTCAATGCCGGCCAGGCTTGAAATGACGGCGAAAAGTTCGGAACTGGAGGCGCTATCCCCTTCCACATCTTCATAAAGCTGTTCAAAGGTAATCTGGGCGGTAAATCCCAGCGGTTTATCCTGCGCCAGCTTCCCGCCGAGATATCCGGCGAGTGTGAAGACGCCTTTGGAATGAATATTGCCGCTCATTTCGGTCTCCCGTTCAATGTCGATGACACCGCCGCGGCCGACATGGGTGATGGCTGTAATCCGGGCCGGCAGCCCGAATGAATAGCCGCCGGTCTGAATGACAAACAGGCCGTTGACCTGACCGACCGCTGTTCCGTCCGTATCGATGATGATCTTCTTGCTGAGTATTTCCTCCTGGATTTTTTCTTCGAGATTGTTGAAGCGGTATTTGCGTTCCATCAGCGCCTTTTTCACATGCGGCATCGTCGCGAACTCCGAATTTTCCCGTTTGGCCCAGGTGATCGACTCATAGACGATTTCTCTCACATCGCCGAAATTGGTGGACAGTTTATTCTGATCGCCCGATAGCCTGGAACCGTATTCGATGATGCCGGCCAGACCGGAGCGGTCAAAATGGTTCAGGCCTTCTTCATGACAGATCGAGCTGACGATTGAGACGTACTTGCGCAGATTTTCCGGATTGCGCGGCATCTCGTAGTCAAAATCGACTTTTACCTTGAACAGCTCGCGGAAATCTTCATCACCAGACAGAATCAGATAGAAGATCGGACTGCCGATCAGAATCACTTTGACATCCAGCGGAATTGGCTCCGGCCGCAGGGTCAAAGTCGGCACCGTCCGGTATTGCTCGCCGATGTTTTCGACAACGGCCTGGCGGTATTTGAGAATTTTTTTCAGGGCACTCCAGACATAGGGATCGGTCAGCAGATCCTTGGCCTGCAGAACGAGATAACCGCCGTTGGCAAGATGAACGGCACCGGGTTTGACCATCGTGAAGTCCGTATTCATCACCAGGATCTGGCTCTTGTATTCAATTTTTCCAAAAAGATTGTAGTAATAGGGATTGGCTTCGATCACAACCGGTGCGCCGTGCTGTTTTTCGTTGTTAACAAACAGGTTGACCTTATAACGCGTGAAGGCATTGGCCTCCTCCTGGCCGGTAAAATAACTGGCTTCATAGGGATTGGCGTCATGGCTGTCGGGCGGGGTATTTTCATCCGGCCGCGCCGGCGAAGCGGAACGCCCCGAAAATGGCTCGGACTTTTTGAAAATGGCATGCCGATCCGCAACATCCGTCAGCACCTTGTCAAGATAGTCGGCGATTAAAGGAATATGGCGGTACTTTTCTTTGAGTGCGCGAATGGAAGGCTCGGCGGTGAGAAAAGCTATTTCCCGATCCAGTTCAAAAAGCCGCTCCGAGGTCTTTTTCTCAAACAGTTGACCCTCGAGCAGTATTTTATCGAGCTTGTTGACGAGACTGTAGCGTTTTTCAGTGATTTCATGACGCTGTTCATCGGTCAGCTTGTTGTACTCCTCCGGCTGCATCGGACGGCCTTCGAGCAGCGGGATGAAGATAAATTTCATGGCGACCGGCTTGACACTGAAGCCTTCTTCCCGCGCTTTCTGCTCGATAATCTGAAAAAGCTCACCCATTTTCAACTGAAAGTCATTGAAGATCCGATCCCGTTTCAAGTCATAATCACTGCTTTCAAAGGCTTTCCGGATGACGGTTCGGAGTTCAGCTATCAGTTTGTCCATATCTTGCTGGAATTCACGGCCCTGACCGGCTGGCAGTGACACGGCCAGCGGATTGTCCTTGTTGATGAAATTATGGATGTAACACCAGTCGTCGGGTACCGGGCGACCGGCGGCGACCCGTGATACCGCTTCTTTGGTATACTGGTTCTTGCCGGTTCCGGAAGGGCCCACAACAAAGATATGATAGCCGTCTGTATTCATGGCAAGCCCGAACTCCATGGATTTGACAGCCCGGTCCTGGCCGACAACCACATCAAGTGGTGATACATCCAGCGAGGTGTTGCAGAAATTGAGCTCGTTTTCATAATCGCAAACTTTTTTGAGCTTTTCCAGAGGAACAGCATACGCGTCTTTTGGTTTCATAGTCAGACCCCCTTTACCTTTTAGCAGTGGATTTTCTCTGTTTTTTATGCATACCCTGATGGCAGTTAAATAAACAAAGAAAAAAACGATGGGATCATTAGGCAATGATCCCATCGTTTTTGATTATTATTGAATTCAATCATGCTTAAACGGTCAGATCCAAATTCTGGCCGACATAAGGGTTTGGCGAAACGGGTGCCGAACTGGTTGCTGCCATTTCGACGACACTGTCCATTTGCACTTCACCGGTTTCCATCGCCATTTTCATCACCGACATGCTCGCCTGCTGTGAAACCTGCATTTGGCTGAGACTCATTGACGCAGCTGCAATATCCATATCATTTCCACCTTTCTTGTTGTTTCATCCATTTGAAGGCTGGAGAATCACAAAATTCAATTGCCATCAGAAAAAATAATAGCATTATTATACGACAAAATGAAGAAAGATACCTTAAAGGCTGAAACGGTAGACAGAGCACTCATGTCATATCGACAATCTGATCTTAAGGGCCGGTGCCGCTGCTAGAGATCGATGACGTCAAGATCATCGGGAATCAGCAGATTTCCGGAAAAACAGGGTTTGCCTTCCGCATAGTAAAGGGCTTGTCTGTCATTCAGGTTTTTATCCTCTGTATGATAGAGAATGAGATTTACCGCTGCCAGTTTTTCGGCGATTTCACAGGCATCTTTCACGGTGGTATGATCCTTTTCGTAAGGCAAAAACTGCTCTCGGTCCCGATAGAGACAAAACGCTTCATGGAGCAGCCAGTCCGCCTGGAAGGCATGGGCATACTCATTGTCGCGGTAGGGCTCATCCCCCAGAAAGGTCAGCTTTTTTCCTGATTTCAGCCGCAGAGTAAAACCGAACTGCTTCGCTTTGGTGGACAGAATGTCAAAAAATGTCACCTCCCAGCCCAGTATTTCCCGGATTGTTCCGTCTTCCACGATATGAAACAGGATGCGTTTTCCGATCAGTTTCAAAAATTTTTCATGGATCGTCAGTTTCACGATCGTCAAGATAGTTTTTTTGAGTTTGGCATGACAGTAGATATGCAGCTTGCCTTCATAGTTGCCGTTTTTCATCCCGGCGGAAATCATTCGAATCAGCCAGACCAGCCCCAGCAGGTGATCGGTATGTTCGTGGCTGATGAAGATCTCATGAATCTGACCCAGTGGTATTTCGGCCTTTTCCAGCTGGGTTAGAATGCCGTTTCCGCCGCCGGTATCGACCAGAAAAAATTCGTCTGCTTGCTGAATCGCAAAACAGGTATTGTAGCATTTGGTAACGGATGCGTTCCCCGTTCCCAGTATGATTAATCGTTCTTCCAAGGTAATCCCTCCTTTTGGCTATTATACTGCATTGCCGGCGCTTTTGCATCCTTTACGGAGCAGCGGGATTAAAAAAATCAGGGTTGTTGTTATTTTTCGGAAAAATTGGATAGTATTATTATAATCGGTCTTTCTTTATGGATGGCTGATATATTATTAAAGGAGGGTTTTCAAATGTTTGATTTGACACCTTTTAAAAAGAATCAAGTGGCACGGACGGATGATGCGATCGATTTCTATAATATGGTTGAGAATTTCTTCAGTGACAATCAGGCACCATTTAAGAGTTTCAACGACAAATTCAAACTTGACATCAAGGAAAATGACAAAGAGTACATTGTCGATGCGGAAGTCCCCGGATACAGCAAGGATGACATTCATATCAAGTTTGATAACGATCGTCTGACGATTTCCGTTTCCAAAAAAGAGGAAAAATCGGAAGAAGGTGAAAAGTACATTCATAAAGAACGTTCATATCAGTCGATGCAGCGCTCGATCTATCTGCCCAATATCGATGAGAGCAACATCAAAGCCGGTTTCGAAAACGGAATTCTGAAAATCACGGCCCCGAAATCCGCAGAAGCTGCCAAGAAAACTGAAATCAAGATCGACTGATCCCACATTCGGCATCAATTGAGATGATCATTAAACAGAATCAGCGTACCGGCCAATTGTTCAAAACAAATGGTCGCTACGCTGATGGGTAGACCACCATGAATTGCGGGTGGTCTATTTTTTATGCTTTTAAGCGGATCGCGTCAGTCGAACCCAAGAGCAATACTGCCCGTGGTTTAAACGGCGTAGTGGTATTCCCCGTTTTCCGGATCCACCGCATAGAAATCCGAATACTCGAGATCGCAAACATCCTTGTCCAGGCCGCTCAAGTCGATCTGTTGCTTGATCAGATGCTGGAGGAAGCCGGTACCGCCGATATCCCCCTGGATGATCACACCGCTGATGTGACCGTCTTTCATGATGATTTTCCGGTAGCTGCTGTGGTCTTCCCGCACGATGACATCAAAGTTTTCTTCCGGCTGAGGGTTGATGTTACCCAGAGAAAGGGTGGTCAGCCCGTAGAAATTGACTGTGTTTTTGATAGCAAACCGGTCGTTATAGAGCAGTCGTTCGCCCAGCATGTTGATGGCGGCGATTCGTCCCTGTTTCATCGCGTTGGGCCAGATTCCGGAGAGGCCGGTCACATCACCGGCGGCGTAGATGTCCGCGACGTTTGTCTGCAGATCGTCGCCCACCAGAATCGCCTTCTCAGTGGCAATTCCGGTTTTGTCCAGAAAATCGAAGGACGGCCGCACTCCGGCGGCAATGACGATGACATCGGCGGGAATGGATTTCCCGCTGGCAAGCTGGATGGTCACTCCCCGGCCCGTTTCATCGAGATCCACGGCAACGACTTTCTCCGACAGCAGAAAGTCTGCCCCGTGGGCTGCAAAGTGCTGCTGGTAAGGCCTGGCTGATTTTTCGTCGAGCTGCAGCCCCAGGGTGTGATCCATCATTTCGATGACCGTCACTTTCAGGCCGCGTTTGAGCAGGGCTGACGCCGCGTCCATGCCGACCAGACCGGCACCGATGACGACGGCGTTTTTCGCCGTCTCGCACTCCGCATCAAGCAGTCGGGCATCCTTCAGGTCTCTGAACCCGTAGACGTTTGTGGCCTCTCTCAGGCCGGGTATCGGTGGTACAAAATAGGAAGCGCCCGTCGCAATCAGCAACTTGTCGAAAAAGAGCTCCTGTCCGTCGTCGGTTGTTACCGCTTTGGCAGCGGTATTCAGACCAACCACCGCCGTGTTTTTGAGCCAGGTAATGTGGTTGTCGGCAAAGAAATGCCCGTCGACAAAACTGATGCCGGCTTCATCCCGTTCATGTCCCAGAAAATGATGCAGCATGCAGCGGGAATGGACGCAATCATCCCGGGAAATTACCGTAACCTGAGTATTCGGTTCCACTTCCTTGATTGTTCTGGCCGCGCTGATTCCAGCCGCGCTGGCTCCGATAATGATGATTTTCATCGGCTGACCTCCTTCACTTCAATGGCCTGTTTGGGACAGGCTCTGACACAGCTGGGACCGTCAGGCTGGTCTTCGCAGAAATCGCATCGTATCACCTTCGTGCGCGTCTGGCGGTCCGGCGTAAGAACCCCGAAGGGGCAGTTCATTACGCACATGTAGCACGCCGCGCATTTGGCTTCGTCATAGCTCACATGACCGCTAACCGGGTCCTTCTGCATGGCTCCGCTCATGCAGGACAGCACGCATTCAGGTTCGTCGCAGTGGCGGCAGAAGATCGGGGTGTAGCCGGTTTTCGGATCGAATTTGATGAAGTTGCGGGATTGAGAATCGGCACTGCCGAGGTTGACGGTATAAAAATTGCTGCCCTCCTGATGGGCACTGATGCAGGCGACATTGCAGTTCAGGCAACCGTCGCATTGTTCACGATCGATGATGATTCGTTTCATGACTGCCCCCCCTAGATGTTTAATTCTTTGCGTTTTTTTCGATGATGTCATTGAGTGTCGCGGCGGCAGATTTCGCCTGATCGTCGATAATCAGTTGACCGCCGGTGAGACTCAGCATATCCTGCGTGAAAACTTGAACGGCCACCGGGCTTCCGGTCACAAAAGGTGGCAGTCCCAGATGCAGCGGCAGGCCGAGCGATAAACCGAAGGCGCCGTCGGCCAGGGCCTGTTCTTCCAGCCATTGCGGGGCTGACAGCACCAGCGGCAGCTGCGGCAAATCGACACCGATGGCTTCAGCCAGCTCAGTGGCGACCATTTCCAGACGGCCGATGGCCAGACAGGGACCGAAGTTGAGGACCGGCGGAATGCCAGACTTTCGCAGACCGCCCGCAGTTTGGTGCCAGCCTGGGAGGCTGCCGATGGCGACATCAGACCGACATTTTCCAGTCCGCCGGACGAACAGCCAGCTGACAGCACGAGAATGTCTTTGCAATCAGTTCCTTGACCAGACCGACGGTGAGCACATCATGCCCGCCAGCTGTCAGGCTGGAGCAGCCCACGACCCCCGCGATGCCTTTGATCTGGCCGGAGACGATCAGATCGATCAGCGGTTTCCAGTTTCCGCCCAGGAAGGATTTCAGCGAACCTTCGCTGACACCGGTCAGGGTATCGTCATTGCCGTGTTCCGACAGCAGATTCAGTGGCACGTTCCCCCGACGCGTCTGGTAGGCGTTGATGACGGCGTCGATGATGTCGGTGCTCTGGGCTTCCTTTTCTTCGAAGACGAAGGGTTTCAGCTCGGCATTGGCTTTTTTGGCGACATCGTCCAGACAGATCTGTTTGATTTTAAGTTCGTCGCAGATCGGTTCAATCCCCGGTAGCGTGCAGTTAAATTCAGACAGCACGGCATCGATGGCGCCGGTGGCCAGGATCGCTTCGCTGGTGTAGTTGTTGCCGGCATGTCCGTCAAAGACCGTCTGATAGCGTTCCCCGCGCAGCTGCAGATCCTGTCCCACGCAAGTGCAGCCGACCAGCTTGAAGCCTTTGGCGCCGACAGCTTTCGCTTTGGCGACGACGTCATCTTCAATCAGACGATCCTGAAGATAGGCGAACAGGGCATGCTGATGACCGGTGATCATGATATTGATATAATCGCTGTCGATCACCCGTAGTCCGACTGGAGCCAGACGGATCGACGGTTCGCCGAGCATCACATCGTTTAACAGATTGGTCAGCGTCAGACCGTAGAGCCCGGTGGAAATACCCAGTTTCAGACAGTTCAGATACATGTCGACGGGATCGGAATTGAGGTTGGTCGATGTTTTGACAACCCCGGCAAACACTTCGGATTTTGCTCCGCCCGGCAGAATACCCAGTTCTTTCCATCGGTCAAACCGCGGTTTGTAGGCCAGCTTTTCAACCAGTTCCATCTTTTCAAAGTCCGGTTTATAGAGATCAGCCAGCACCATGTCGGCTATTTTTTCAGCCAGGATGTGTTCATCCGATTCATCGATTTCAAAAATACCGGCCAGCTTGGTCAGCGCCTGTTTCCCTTTGAGCAGGCCGCCTGTCTGTGCGGTTTTTTTCAGCAGCCGTGCGGTGTTTTCCACGATGTGGATGTAACAGCCGGAACCGGCCGAAACCGCTCTGAGAAAATTCCGGGCGACGATGGTGAGCCGTGGCGCCGCAAACCCCTTTGGGGCCCTTCGGTGTGATCCGACAGGGACCGTTTGAACAGAGTCGGCAGCAGATCCCCTGCAATCCGAAACCGCATTTGACGCTCTGGCCTTCCATTCGGTGATGGGACGTTTCCATACTTAAATCGGCAATAAACAATTCCAGTTTCTTATCAGCACTTTCACAGGTTTTACAGTTAAATTTAGAATTCATTTGATACCCTCCAGCAATAAAATTTCATTGGGATCATTATAAGACTATAAATGCTATTTGACATGAATGATTCTAAATAAAAATAAACACTGTCGGAAGATTGACCAGTTGTTTTAAATTCAGACCGCAACATCGCAAAGTAAAATAAAAAAAAACGGCTATAATCAGCCGCTTTCTGTTTTTATTCCAATATCATTTTGGTTGAGACATAAGCAAACAATCAATTACCTTTGACAGTGGGTATTAATACCCCGCTTCCAGGGTTTTAATCTGCTCATAAAGCATGGCATTTACTGGCGAGATAATATCGTGCTTTTTACCCAAAGCAAGAATAGTGCCGGAAAATAGTTCGACCTCGCTAGGGCGTCGGGCCTCCACATCCTGCCGCATCGAGGGTTTCCCGCTGGCGCTGAGAGAATCCACCACGCCCAGCCAGTAGGTGATGTCAGCCTCATTCAAATCAACCCCTTCTTTTCTGGCGATGGGGATTACCTCCGCCATGGCCGCGATCATCAGTTCCCGGGGCTCACCGGGGCGCTGAACGCTGCCGTAGTTTTCTCCGAATGTTGAAACCACCTGGTTGACGCCAACGTTCAGCATGAACTTGGACCAGATTTTCCGGTCCATCCGGTTGTCGATCTGATAGGCGATGCCCATCCGGTTGAAAAAGCGCTGCACCCGCGCCACCTTTTCTGAGGGCTCATCCCTATTCCGGTTGCCGAAGCAGATCATGCCGGGATTCTTGTACTGGAGCCGGTTGGCTTCTTTGACGGCATCCATTCCCTGGGCCACTGCCCAGATCAGATTCACTTCTCCGAATGCCGCGCCGATGATGACCTCGCTGGTGATGCCGTTGAGCAGCGACATCAGAATGGTATCCGGCCCGACATGACTTTTGACGGAACTGATGGCGTCGTTGAGGCCGCTGATTTTGACGGAGAACAGAATCAGGTCAGCAATACCGTGATCATCCGGTGTCTGGTAGTGAAAATCACAGGGTTTCCCGTTGCAGAATATCCCCTGATTTTGATATTTTTCGATACGGCTTTCATCTGCAATAACGGTGAGATTCGATCCTGATCTCTCTGAAATCTGTTGGCCGAAAAGAATACCCAGGGCCCCCAGGCCGATGATTGAGACGTTTTTGATATCCATATGCTTCCTCGTTTTTTAGATTTATCCACTGCAGGATACGGTTTGTATGATTTATTCTATCATTTCCGATCCGGATTTTCAAAAAAAATGGTCACGCGTCATCTGATTTTTTCATTTTTGTTGGGCCCCGAATGGTTCAGGGCAGAATTGCCGGAGAATCCAGCCGGGATGACTGATGGGATACGAAAAAGATTGAATTAGCCGGCAATAATAAGTATAATGATAATCTAAGCGCAAACCGGAAGCAAAGAAGCTTCTGTTTGCGCTTTCCGTGTTTCATAAACACGATAAAACCGATCATTAGGGATCGTTGGAATTTGGAGAGAAAAAGTGGAATTATTGCAGAGAGAAACCTTATCACCGGAAGATGAAATAGATATCGCCGAAATCATCCGGCAGAAAAGACTGATGGCTTACTTTCAGCCCATAGTATCCGTGACCGGCAGAAAAACAATCGGCCTGGAAGGGCTGATCCGCGGGATCAAACCGGGCACCGCTGAGATCATTCCGCCGCAGCTGTTGTTTGAAAAAGCTGACGATGCGGGCTTGACGACGGAGCTTGACCGGGCCTGCCGGGACACGGTTTTACAGGCATTTAAACCGCTGTTGGAGTCAGACCCGGAGCTGCTGCTGTTTTTGAATCTGGATACCGCCATCATCGACGGCGTGGGCGGATCCAATTATCTGAACAATCAGGTCAACCGGAGTGGCATCAGGGCCAGAAACATCGTCATTGAAATCAATGAATCCAAGGCGCTGGACGCGCTGGCGCTGTTGCGGTTTGTCGCGACCTACAAGAAATACGGCTATCTGATTGCGCTGGATGATGTGGGCGCCGGTTTTTCGAATATGGACCGGGTCGCGGAGTTAAAACCGGACATCATCAAAATTGACCGCTCGATCATTGAGCGGATGGATCGTGTCTATCACAAGCAGGAGGTTTTCAAATCACTGGTCAATCTGAGCAACAAAATCGGGGCCTTGATCATTGCGGAAGGGGTTGAAACAGAGTGCGAGGCGATTCAGGGCTTCTACTTCTCGCGACCGATGAAGGAAGTTGTGTTTTCGGATGAACTGATTCAAAAAACCGGCACTGTCGTTGCGGAATACAAAAAGCGGCTGCTCGGTGAGCTGGAGGATTACAACCAGAAATGCCGGAACTACACGCACACCGTGGATCAGATGATTGCCGCCATCGCCACGAATGAGGCGCCGGGATTCAGTGGCCCGCTGTGTCACTACGTCAACGATTCGCAACTGATTGACTGCGCCTATGTGCTGGATGAAGCGGGGATTCAATGCAGCGATACGGTGGGCGTTAAAAAAACGGCCACCAGCGAAAAACTCGTTTTCCATTCCGCCAAGATTGGCGTGGATCATTCGATCAAGAACTTCTATTACAATCTGATCAGAAGAAAACAGACCAGCTTCATTACCGATCCGTATGTGTCGATGGCCACCGGCAGCCTCTGTATCACCTATTCCAAGGTTTTCCGGCGGGCGGATAAAAAATATATTCTGTGTGTGGATTTTCTGGAAAACCGGCCACCGGCATCGGCTGGCTGATCCGCTTCAAATTGCGGCAACCGGTGCCGGCGCTGGGGCGTGTTTGCCCTCACGCCGGCATTTTTTGTAAAGCACCGAGGCTGGCTGTTACAGCTGAGTCGTTTTAGCTGTAGGTGGCATCGTACTGGGCTTCGGCCTGCTGGGCCTTACGGCTGCCGGTGGCGCAGCGCGGACTGGCCAGCGAACAGTTCTTGCCGCAGCCACCGCAGCGCAGCTGCGACAGAAACTCATTCAGGGTCGGTACCACCGGGACTGCGGCGGCCATGGCCTGGCTCTGGGCTGATGTGGTGGTGTCGGCAACGGCCACGAGCTCTTCCTGTTTGGTGACGGTTGGTGTCTCGGCGGTGACGCTCTCGGTCTGGGTGCTGGCGGCAGTCGACGTGCCGGACGTTTCCGTCGTCGTTGCGGGGGTCTGTGTTGCGGTGGAAGCGTCTGTTTCCGCGGCGGCTGCGGTGGTTTCTTCCTTGACTGCGATGGCCAGGGGAATTTCGGCCTGGGCGGCCAGCACGTTTTTGTAGCTGGTGTAGGTCGTGGCCACCGAACCGTAGATGATGCACACCGCCGCGAAGGCGGCAAAAAACTGTTTGATGATCTTGATCTTCATTTCAAATTCTCCTTAAATTACGGGCTGGCGAAACTGCCGTGAGCTTCGCTGCCGGTTTGCGCGAACCAATTTGTACACTGTACGGCGGACAGTCTATCGACTGTTCGCCTACACGTTACCAAATTGGTTGCGGAAACCGACATCAAAGCTATTATTGTTCGATTATTGTGAATAAAACAGACGTCTTTTTACTAAAGGTTGACGAGCGCGGCGGCTGAGAAGAGAGTGATCAGGACGTAGCTGCCGAGTTGGAACCACGGCAGCTGCCGGGGGATTTCGCGGGCGATTTTTCCCGACAGCACACCGGAGAGCATCAGCATCAGCAGGACCGGTGTCAGGGTGCTGGCGGCGGCAAAGACAGTGCTCACGAGGATGGCTGTGGTCAGCGGCAATGTGGCGCAGACCCCGATGATCATCACCAGCGACGAGCAGGGCGACGCGCCGTAGGCGAATCCTGCCGCGAACAGGGGCAGAAAGCCTTTGGCCGGCACGCTTTTTTCGCCGGTGCAGCCCGCGCAGTGGGCGTCCGGCTGGCGGTAATGGACAAGCCAGCGGCCGATCAGCCAAAGCCCCATGGCGGTCATGGCAAGCTCCAGGATCAGACGCAAGTTGAAACTGCCGATCATGCCGGCAGCGCTGATGAACTGGTTGCCGATCAGTGATGCCAGGGCGCACAACAGCACCACGGCGGTCACCTTCCCGATGAAAAAAATCAGGAACGACCACAGCGACCGTTTCATGCCGCCGGCATGGGCGATGATGTAGGTCGACAGGAAGAGGCTGACCGCGGGGCTGCAGCAGGTGCCGCAGCCCAGACCGATGGAAAGTGCCGTAGCGAGCACCGGCAGAAGCAGTGTCAGATCCATCTCAGGCCCTTTCGCTGGCGATCAGCGCCGCGCCGATGGCGCCGTTGAACTGCGGGAACCGGGCCACGTAGACGTCCCGCATCATTTCTTCTTCAAAGGCGCGATGGACGCCGATATTGAGGGCGCCGCCGCCGGTCATCAGAATGTCCCCGCCCTTCTCGGATTTTTTCATCATCTTGATGATCCGTTTGGCCATCGACAGGTGCATACCGGCCAGGATATCCCGCCGGTCGTATTTTCGGGCCACCAGCGACACCACTTCCGATTGGGCAAACACCACGCAGGTGCTGTTGATGTCGCAGGGCGCCTTGCTTTCCAGGGACAGCGGCCCAACCTGATCGATGGTAGTCTCCAGGATCTGGGCGATGACTTCCATGAACTTGCCGGTGCCGGCGGCGCACTTGTCGTTCATCGAAAAATTCTTGACGGCGTAATGCTTGTCCAGATAGATGATTTTGCTGTCCTGACCGCCGATGTCGATGATCATGCCCGGGCGGTATTCTTTGGGGGCGGTCACGCGCACGCCGTAGGCATGGGCGGTAATTTCCGAGATGTCGTCGTCGGCGATATCAAAAACCTTGCGGCTGTAGCCGGTGGCCATCGTATAGCGCACCTCGGAGCGGCTGATCCCGCGGCGCTGGCACATTTTTTCAATCAGACTGCTGGCGGCGGCATTATTGTCGATGCCGGTGTTGGTCACCATCGCATCCACCACCTGATTGTCGCCAATCAACGCCGCCTTAGTATAGGTCGAGCCGCCGTCCAGTCCCGCATAATATTTCTTACTCATTTGCTTTCTCCTGTTTCTGTTTTTTGATTGCCAGATCTTTCAGTTTGATCAGTTCGATAAAGGCCTCGATGCGGATGCGCAGTTGTTCGATGTCCTCCTCGTTGTAGTCACTTTCGACCCGGATCACCGGGATACCGAGTTGCCCCAGTTCCTCCTCCAGCGTCTGGTATTCGAAGTCGTAAACCAGACAGCCGCGCAGCACGTGATAGACGACGCCCTGGACCTGATGGTCGGCAATCATCTGTTTGATGCGGTAAATCCGCTGGCTGTTGTCGACGAAAGTCGGACAGGTGCAGGGCCGGGTATAGCGGTTGGCCAGGGATCGCAGCAGGCCGTCAAAACTCTGATCGACCACCACGGTGGGATCGTAAAGAGCACGCTCCCCCATGCAGGTTTCATCCCCCACCAGAATCCCGCCCATCTCTTCAATCAGCAGCGGAATTTTGATGTTGGGAAAAATGATCGGCGATCCCGTCACCATGATCCGGGGCTGTTTGTCCATGCTGACGAACTGCTTTTCTTTTTGGCGCCGGCCCAGCTCCTGATTCAGCCGGTGGAGCTGCTCGCTGAAGCGGTCCACGGGCATGTAGGAAAAGGCATTCATCAGTGCCATTGCATGGGTGCCCTGGATCAGTGCCGGTACATGCTTTTTGTAGGCAGCAAACTGCGACATCTGATACTGGGCAAAACCCATCCCGTCGATGCTCCGCGCCAGGCTGTCGCAGGTGATGGCTTGGCCGGTGACCGCCTCCAGCGCCGGAATCAGCTGGTAGAATTCGGAAACCACCTGCTCCATGTCGTCGTCATCACTTTTTGACGTCGGCACATGCAGCGAATAGGTTGGCACCCGCTCGGCCAGCATGCCGGCCATTTTCTTTTTGCAGTCGCAGGTGATGGGTACGACCATCAGGGAACAATCCTCGTAAACGGGCATTACTCCCATGGCCTGAAACCCCATCACCGATTTGACCAGCGGACAGGCATCCCGCGGCACCAGATCGTCGCCGATGGCGAAGGCCGAGTAGCTGCCGCTGCACAGTTTGACCGGCTGGGCGCCGGCGGCGTAAATCAGTTCCTGGGGCACCATCACGCAGTAGGTCCCGACGATTTTGGTGTCCGTCGGCTGCTCCACGTTTTTCATGTTCACATGAATGTCCTCCAGCACCTGGAAGAAGGGCTTCATGGCTTGCGGCGCCCCCTTAAGTTCCGTCAGCCGCCGCAGATATTTGGCGGCCACCCGGGCGGATTTCCCGACAAAGCGCTCCCGCTGGCGCACTTCCATGGGCGAGGGTTCTTTTTTGGGGGGCCGGCTATTCTTTTTAATGTTTTCTTGATTGTTCAGGTTCATTTTTTTCTCTTTTCCTTATTCGTCGAATCAGTTTCTTTTCCGTTTTACGATGACCGGACATGAACGTTTTCCGGGAAGCCCGGTAGAATTTAATGCCGCCGAAGCTCATCGAAAGGGCATTGTTTTCCGGGCATTTATCGATGCATGCGCCGCACATAATGCAGTCGGCAGTGGTCACATCGGTCTTTTCCCGCTCGGTATAAATTTCCTTGATGCCCATCGGACAGGCTTCGTAGCAGGCACCGCACTCGGTGCAGGACTGGCAGTCCTTTTTGATTTTAAACAGCGAAATCCTGTGAAACAGCCCCATCAGATAACCCAGCGGACAGATGTTACAGAAGAACCGGCGTTTGAAAAAGCCGCTGACGAGCACCAGAATCATCATGAACCCGCTTAAAAAGACCGAGACCCTGAATCCGGCGAAGGCCGGTGAAACCGTCAGGGCCGGGCAGAAATTACAGAAGTTTCCGCCAACAAAGGACATGCCCAGAAATAACAGCAGCATCGTCCATTTGATCGGTTTCAGACGGCTGTAGAGTTTTTCATTCAGGGACAGCCCTTCAATCTTGAGCCCCTGGCGCATCGCATGGGCCAGGTCCTGAAGCAGCCCCATTGGGCAGAGAAAACCGCAGATCAGCCGGCCCAGTACCACCAGGGAAACCATCAGGGAGACGAAAAAGATCGCGATATCCTGCCAGGCCAGCGCAAAAAGGGAACTCAGATGGGCCAGATAATAGCAGCTGCTGCCGATCAGCTGCTGCTGATTGTAGGGGCAGGCAAAAATCGGAATGGTGAGGTTGCTGTACCACTGACCCAGCAGCTTCCCGCCGTAAATCAGGGCCAGAAAGCTGCCAATCATGATCAGCCACCGGATCGTCATGAATCCGAATTTCCGCTGTCCGGTGACGGCTGCGGTTCCGGACAGCCCGGTGCGTTCAGAAACAAAGCGGCCCATCACCGGGTCTTTTTTGATGATCCGCTTCCGGAGCCACAGGCACAACAGAATGCAGAGGATGGAAAGTGCGATGATGATTAAAAAGGGCGTCATCGCCCACAGAAACTGCATCGAGAACAGCGGCGTGTCCACCACCTGATCGCTCAGGGAGAAGCTGCTTGCACCGGCGCCGTAGTCATAAAAAACGAGGTTGTAGGCAAAGTAAGCCAGCGCCGCAAGCCCCACGCAGATCAGCACAACGACGGGTGTCAGGTATTTTTTCAGTTTCATATGGCGGCTTTTTCCAGATGACAGGCATCGCGCAAGCGGCTTTGGGTCAGCATCTCCATGAAGGCTTCCATTCTGATGCGGAGCTGTTCGACGTCCTGGTACTGATAGTCGGTCTCCAGACGGAAGACCGGGATCTCCTTCGTGGCGAAAAGCTGTTCAAAACGTTCCAGTTCAAAGTCGTATTCGATCTGACCCTTGAGCACGTGAAAGACGACGCCTTCGATTGTTCCCTGTTTCAGATGTCCGAGAGCGCTGGCATAGAGCCGGTCGTTTTTCGAGTAAGCGGCGGAACAGTCGTAGCGGTAATGCGCGAAGATGATCTCATCAAAGGGATCGTTCGTTTGATGGCTGTCATTGCTGCTGGCCATCATCTTCGGTGTGGTTGTGTCCAGGACGGCGCCGATTTTCAGGCCGATGTCTTCAATCAGAAAGGGAATTTTATAATTCGGGAAGGTGACCGGCGAGCCCATCAGCAGAATGGTGGGTTTGTTCGTCTCCCCGGCCGGGATGACTTTCCGGTTTTTTAACAGCGCCAGGTTCAGCTTTCGCAGCTGGTTGCACCAGAGCTTCAGATCATTGGTGTGATAATACGAATTGAGTACCGCCATGCGCACTGAGCCGGTAATCAGACCGTCTTGTTTCTGACCGACCGTGATGAAATCCCGCATCAGCTTGCGCGCCGTTTCTACTAGCCGGGACGCCTGGGTCAGGCTTTTTCTGGTTATTCGGCTGCCGGTATGGTCGGTGAGTTTTTCCGCGAGCAGCTCCATCTGCTTTTTCCATTTGATGCCGGCCAGTGGATCTTTTTTATCGGGCGGGATATCCACGGTGACCACCTGCTTGCCCGCGTTTTTCAGCAGACCGGCTATTTTGCGGTGGCTGTCGCAGGTGATCGGCACGATGATCAGGGCTTCCCTGCCCAGATCGAAGTGGTCATTGTGCAGGAATCCCAGCATCGACCGGCTGACCGGATCGGTGTCTCGCGGCACCAGATCGTCGGACCAGGCGACGGTGCCGAGGCTGCCGCCCAGAATCCAGAATGGTTTGGCGCCTGCCGCGTAAATCAGCTCTTCGGGAATGCTGGTTCCCAGGACGATGACTTTCGGTTGGCGTCGGGCCATTTTTTCCCGGTTGAAATAGAGATAACTGGTGTTGAGAAAGTAGCGCAGTTCTTCGATCTGGCTGTTTTCTTTATATAAGGTTTTTAACGTATCCATATATTCGCTTTCATAGGTCATGGCCGTGTGGTTGTTTTTTGTTGCTGTCATAATCTTTTCCTCCTCAGTCATTCAGCTTTATGATTTATCCAAATTGTAACAATCCAATATGAGTATAACTTGATATTTATATGAACTTTGGGTGAACGTGACAAAAAAAGAGCCGGTACGGTTAAACCGTATCGGCTCTTTGGAGTGTTGTGGTGGACTATCGTCCAGAGCTTTCGCTGTCGCTTATCAGCTGGAATAATTTCCCTCTTTCAGATATTTTATCGCCAGTTTATTTTGGCTTCTTTTCTCGGCACGGTCCGCTGATATTTGACGCCCGGGTAGCCGATTACCAGACAGGCGTGGACGTTTTGACCCGGATCAAGCTTTAAATAGTCTTTGATCTCTTTAGAATGGGCCACTGCCCGGGTAAAGAACCCGCTGTAGAGCATGCCCAAGCCCTGGGCATACACCATCGTTTCCATATGCGCGGCGGCGATGCAGGCGCTTTGGACGGACTCGGATATCACCAGAATCACGGTTTCGGCATCAAAGAACAAGCCATCTATTTTCTGATCATGAAAATCCCGGTACATCTGCTGCCACATTTCCCCGTACCAGGATATGTTCAGCTTTGCTTTTTCGGCTGTGGAAAGGCTGGCTATTTTATTCAGTTCATCAAGCGCCATCGCTCTTAATGGGCCGATGTCATCTTTCACAACACAATAGGATACGTTCTGCTGATTGCCGCCGGTGGGCGAATATCTTCCGGCTTCAATAATTGTTTCGATTTGACCGGCTGCTACCGGTTTTTTTGAAAACTGCCGGATGGTTCGGCGGAATTTCAGTGCCCGTAGGTACTGATTTTCATCCAATTCAAACTGGCCCTGCTGATATTCCAGAATATCGGACATCGGATAGTTTTCTAGGCTGACTGCGCTTTCAGGACAGACGGCAATGCAATGGCCGCACTCGATGCAGCGAATTCTTTTAGACTTTGCTTTTTTCTCAATCACTTCGATATCATGTGTGAAACAATCTTTTGCGCATAGACCGCAGCCGATGCATTTGTTTTCATCAATGGTAATCATTTTAGTGCTCCTTCGTTATTTTTATTTCGCGGGTGAGTTCGCTTGCTCATTCCCCGGAACCTGTATGCTTGCTTCGATTTCCCGCTGTTTCTTTTTAGTCAGTTTGACAAATACGGTGTGGTGTGCCAGTTTGATGCAGTCGACCAGCACCTGCTCGGGCACGTCGCCGTCGAGGATGATCGAATTCCAGTGCTGTTTGTTCATATAATATCCGGGAATGATATCCGGGTACCGCAAACGGAGGATTTCACCGTCGCCAATCGGCAGCTTGACGGTCAGCAGCGAGTCGCCTTCTTTGTTTTCACCGCGCATGGCAAACATCACATCACCGACAAAGTACCGGATGGCATCCCATTCCGGTTTATAGTCCCGGGCTGTTCCTGGCAGTGTTTCAACCGTTTTTTCAATCAGTTCGTCCCATTTTTCACAAGGTTTCATTTTCGTTCTCCTTCCATATGTGCAGGTGATCAGGTCATTGCGAAACGCAGCAAGTGTAAGTAGTTATCGCTTCGCTAGCGGTTTGCACAATCAGTATGGTGTGCTTTTTCAGGTTTCAAGTCGCGTCCGCTGATAAATGACAGATCATCAGGTATTCCTGTTCCAGTTCGGCAATCACCGAAAACCGACCGCCTGATACATTTTCAGGGCGTAATTGTCTTTCTGCACGGCCAGCGAAGCCCGTGGGTATCCCATTGTTTTGAGCCGTTGAAGCATTTGTTTCATGAGTGCGGCGCCGATGCCGCGGTTGCGGTAATCCGGATAGAGCGAGATGGCAAATTCCGGCGTTTCAGCATTCACATTCCCGAATCCCCTGATGTCTCTGGCGATTATGCGGGTCCAGACCGCATCGACGATTATCCCGTCGCATTCGGCGACCAGGCAATGATCATCTTTTCTTCCGAACGCTTCGATGTACACCTGAAGTTCCGGCTGCTTGATCACATCCCGTGGCAGCAACTGCGCTTCGCCCCGCTGAAAAATGGCCTCGTATAAAAAATCGGAGAGCAGCGGTATTTCTGTTTGTTTCATTTCCCGAATGATACAATCTTCCATTTTATACCTCTTTCCCTTCTGAATAAACATGTTTGTTTTCGGCCGGCCTTGCAGTTCATTTTAGTGATGGCAACCATTCTGTTGCAAATACTAAGGAGGGCAGTTGATCCGTCAAGGGCTGGCCCAGCCGGAAAGGCCGGGACCATGACAATTTCAGCATCCCCGATGATCAGCTTTCATTCCCGTCATAATCCCGGATGATGGCTTCGATCCCGGCGATGGTTTCGGCCGTAGTGAGGACATAGTCGCTCGTCGGCAGGCTGTTAAAGAACTCTTCAAAGGCATGGATGATATTGACTTCGTTAATGGCCAGGTGCTTAAAGATGGTTTCGCCATTTTGCGGATAGTGGAGAATCAGCCGGAGGGTGGGGTCTTCATTGGAGAACTCCACTGCCGAGTTCATGAACAGTCGGTCCTCGTTGATGGCAAAGCACTTTCTTTCATTACTAATCAGATCGGCATGCAGCTGTTTAATCAGGTTCAGTCGTTCACCAGCGGCAAAAGGGTGAACCATCTCTTCGGGCAGATAGACGTAGCCATCATCCATGAATTGCCGCAAGTATTTCAGGGAAAAAACATCTACCATCCCCTTGTTATCAGCCCGGAATTTATCATAAAATGGAATCACCGTCGCAAGCAGGGCGTCAAAATAAGGAAAATCCCGGTTTAGCTGTTTTTCGATCATCTCATCGGTGAAATAGCGGGAAAAACAAGGTATGGCCTGCATCACAAGTTTTGTGGGAAGCGCGTCTTCCAGGGCGTAGATCTCAAAGAGATCACGGCTGCCATGAATAAAAGCAGCACTATTGTTTAAGCGCTCTGAAAAGCAGGCATCGTATACCTGATAAAGAGTCACATCCCAATACACCACCGCGGTGGCGAGATTCTGTGACAAGGTGATCAGACGATCGGAGGTTAACAGATAATATGGAAAAACCTCGCCATCGAGCTGGGATTCGTCAGCGGAGCGGTAGTAAAAATGGGACTGATAGTCCACATTGTTGAGCAGCGACAGCGCCGTCAGTTTTTTAAAGGCCAGCAGACTTTGATCGGCCTCGGATTCACTGCAATTGCGGGGAAAGCTGACGATATCCTGTAAAGTCAGGTTTTTCACCGCGCCCATCATTTGCTGAAAAATGTAGTCGTAGACGGCATCCCAGTCATACGGGATCACCTGCCGGATTTGCGGCGTTGCGCTGGAAAAAAGCTCGTCGTCAATGGCGTTTTCAATCAATCGCAGCACCTTGGTTTGCCCCCTGACAATCTCCATGCCATCGGTTGGGATGGGCTTTAAGGCTTCCCCACTTTTCAAACTGATTTCTTTTGAAAAAGGGATGGTGTGTTCGGTCAGTTCCGAAATCGTTTCGATGAGGCCGATGATGGCTTTTCGGTTATAATAATTCCGGGGGCCAATGGTTTCCATTTCAAGGATGATTTTGAGTTCCGCTTCTTCCGCCGCCGACAGCCGCAAAGCTTTGCACATGCCGCGAAAGAAGGCCTTCGATGGCAGCCGCTCGCCGGATTTTACCCGCTGCAGGGTCGAACGGCTGATTTTGCCGATCTCCGCCAGGGACTGCACCGTTTCGCCGTTTTCATCAATCAGTTCTTCAATTTTTTTAGCAAATAATGACATCATTAATCCTCTTTCTATCACTTCTAAGTTGAGATTTTTCTGGCACCGGCAGTCCGACACACCTTTTTAAACGATACCGGCGTTTCGGAAACCATCCGATGCTGAATCATTCAGTAGCGAGCTTCCTTTTATCGTTGCTGCCACGGTTTAGTGTGCGCAGTCCAGCCCTGGCTGATCCACCAGTCGCTGTCGGTCGGATTCCACGCCGACTGCGCCCCGGTCTGCATCCACCGAAACACGCTAAACGCGATTCTGGCACGCAGGCTCGGATGCGGGTGATTGACCCGACGGCGCGCTTTTTTTGCGACTTTAGCCGCTTTTTTCTCAAGCTCCGCGCGCTTTTTCGGTTTTAAATCGTGGATACCCATGGCGTTGCTGATCAGAGGAAACCCATACACTTTTGAGACGCAGAGCCATTTGAGCTGCTTGGCCATGGAGTTGATCACATGATTCGGCGGCGCCCCGGCGGAGGAGGAAACGGTGATCCCGACTTTACAAAACATGCTGCCATGGGGGCGGTGGGTTACCCAGCGGTAGGCCAGATGGTCCATCAGATTCTTCATCGCGCCGCTCATCTCCATGACATAGTTCGGACTATCGAGGATGATCACGTCAGCCCATTCCAGCGCCAGCGCGATCGGCTGGACCGTGTCGGCATCGGGGCAATGCGTTTCCCCCTTTAAAAAGCAGGCGTTGCAGCCCACACAAAAACCAGGACCGTCCTGGGGCAGAAAAAACTCCCGCACCTCGTCGTCGGCCGCTTTCAGTTGCTTCAATACCGCCTCGGTCATGGTGTAGGTTACGCCATGGTGCGTTTGACCATGGATGATGGTGATGTTCATTTTAGCTCCCCGCTTTCTTGCTGATTTTGCCCGAGTTTCCCCGGTTTTGGTTTGTTTGACTGGTTAAGTTTCCCGGCACCGTCAGCGCCGGTACCAGGGCTATTTTTGTTAATGGTTGTTTTTTACTTTATTTTTGTACTATAATAAAGGTATACACTGATACTATTCACAGAAAGGATTACGCAATTGCAGACATTCATTCAAAACAATATTTTAGAAACCATCGGCCATACGCCGATGGTTCGGATCAATCATTTGAATCCCAACCCCAAGGTGGAAATCCTGGCGAAGGTTGAAGGCTTTAATCCAACCGGCAGCATCAAGGACCGGATTGCTCTTAAAATGCTGGAGCAGGCCGAGGCGGAAGGTGTTTTAACCAAAGACAAGATCATCATCGAACCGACCAGCGGCAATACCGGGATTGGTTTGGCCATGATTGCGGCCGTCAAGGGTTATCAGCTGGAAATCGTCATGAGCGAAGCTGTCTCGATCGAACGCCGTAAAATGATTCAGGCCTTTGGTGCGACCGTCACGCTGACCTCCCCCACCGAAGGCACCGATGGCGCGATCCGCAAGGTTCGGCAATTGACTGCTGAGTATCCGGAGCGTTATTTCAATCCGGATCAGTTCAGCAACAAATACAACAAGCTCGCCCATTATTCCACCACGGCCGAGGAAATCTGGGAACAGACCCAGGGAAAAGTCACCCACATCGTTTCCGCTTTAGGGACTTCCGGCACCATTATGGGAGTCGGTATGGGACTTCGCCATCACAATCCCGAAGTGAAAATTGTGGAAGCTCAGCCGGTCCTAAATCATTATATCCAGGGCCTTAAAAACATGGAAGAAGCGATTGTTCCGGCGCTGTATCAACCCGAAGCCATTGATGAACATATCATGGTTGAATCGGAAATCGCTTTTGATTTTGCCCGTCAAATTGTCAAAAAAGAAGGGATCTTTGTCGGCATGAGCAGCGGCGCGGCGATGTATGCCGCGGCCGAAGTGGCCCAAAAAATTGATGCCGGAGTGATTGTGGTGATCTTCCCTGACCGCGGCGAAAAATATCTCAGCACCGATTTATTCAAGCTGTAAACCGTCACCGGCAAGTCAGACCGGGTCCGCTTGCGAAAGCGATGCAGGGCCCGGCGGTCGCCAAAACAGATTATTTTCACAATTATCTGCTAAGTTTTGTTGCAACTGGCACCGCCAGCTGCCGTCTGCTTGACATTTACGCGTTTGCATTTTCCTGCGATCCTTGATATCAGTTTAGCAGTTTTATCATGATCTGCCAATAATTATTTATCAATCGCAGGAGGCCGAACCGATCAATAAACAAACGTTGTTGATGCATGCCACCGGCTTTCTTAACAGCCTTGCTGTCGGCGACGTTGGTCAAGCGCATTTTTTGAAGTGGCAAATTTTCTTTTAAAAAATTCCCCTCATTGCCCCTAATCCCCGAAGCCCCTCTGTCTTAAATTGATAAATTATTGTCACGTGAATCCCCCGATTAGTTGAGCCAGGTCGTAGCGACGTCGCCGTTGAACCGAGAATTTATCATGGTTTTCGGGATGCAATAGTGCTATAATCAGAAAGGATGGATCGGCTATTGATCCATGCAGGCATTTATTCTTATGTAATAGCCCGAATCGTCGTTTCAGTTTTCTGCGAATGGCATGGTCTGGGTGAATGAAAATTATATTTAAGGGGGAATTATTGATGAACGAAAACCAGGAACCGACGGTGGAACAAGCTGGCGCTGGGCCGACTGAGCCCCAGCGCCGAGGGCGAATCGCCACCAAACTGCTGCTATTTACGGTAGCGATGATCGCTTTGGCGGTACTGACACTGGGAATTATTTCTTTTAATTTGGGTACATCCGTTTTGTCAAACCTGGCCGGAATGCATGTTACGGGCGCTTCTGACGCCGCCGTGCTTAATGCAATCGCCACTTTGAGAAACCAGATTCTGCTGGTCTCCGTGCTGATTCTCATCGTTGGCGGCATCGCGGCTTATGTGATGGCGCAGAAGTTTGTCAAACCCCTGATCCGGCTCAAGGAAGTGGCCGATCAGGTGGCGCTGGGCAAAGTGGATGTGAACATCGAACTGACCACCAATGATGAAATTGGCGATCTGCTGCTGAGCTTGAAGACGCTGAACGAAAATAACCGGCAGAAGGCGGAAGCGGCCCGGTCGATGGCCAATGGAGATTTTGCGGTTGAAATCATTCCGCAGTCGGAGGACGATCTGCTGGCCTATTCCCTGATCGATGTGCTCAAGGAAATGAACAAGGTTCACAACGGCGTCGTCCGACTGGGAAATGCGGCCCTGGAAGGGCGACTGAATGAGCGGGGCAACACCAATGAGTACCGCGGGGCCTACAAGGACCTGATCATTGCCCTGAACAATGTCATCAATACTTTTGTCAAGCCCCTGAAAGTTGCCAACAAAGCCATTGAGCGCATCGGCAACGGGGTTATTCCACCCAAAATCACCACCGAATACAAGGGTGATTTCAACGATCTCAAAACCCATATCAACGCCTGTATCGACGGCCTCGGCGCCCTGACTGAAACCGGCGACGTGATGCATCGACTTTGCGGCAATGATTTTTCGGCCCGGGTCGAAGGCCATTATTTGGGCATCTTTGGCGATCTGGCCGCCTCGGTCAATGCGGTCCAGGGGAACTTTACCCAGATTCATGCGCTTGTCAATAACGTTGCCAATGGCGATTTGCACAATTACGATGAGCTGGTGGCGGCTGGCAAACGCAGTGATGCGGATGAATTTATTCCGAGTCTGATCCAGATGATTGAAAATATCCACGCTCTGGTTGCCGAAGCCGATGAAATGACCCGACTGGCTGTCGCCGGGGAGCTCGACCATCGCGGCGACCCTTCCCGCTTCCATGGCGAATACGCCTTGGTTGTTTCCGGCTTCAACCGCACCCTGGATGCCATCATCGAACCGATCCAGGCCACTTCAGTGGCTTTGGATGAACTGTCAAAGGGAAATCTCAGCGTTTCGATGGATGGCGATTATCAGGGCCAGCACGGGCGGATCAAGGAAACCATGAACCGGACCATCAGCTTCCTGAAAAACTATGTCTCGGATATCACCACCGTCCTTGAGCGCATCGGCGCGGGAGATCTCAATCAGGAGATCCGCGCCTATTACCATGGGGATTATAATGCGGCCAAGCTGGTCATAAACAGTATCACCACCAATTTGAGCGAGGTGATGGCGGACATCGATATCGGTGCCGGGCAGGTGGAATCTGGGGCCGTTCAAATTGCCAACGCTGCTCAGGCCTTATCCCAGGGCACCACGGAACAGGCCAGTTCGATTCAGGAACTCACCGCTTCCATCGAAGAAGTGGCTGCGGAAACCAAGCGCAACGCCGCCAATGCCAACGAGGCCAATGAACGGGCGCTTGAAGTGCGGGCCAACGCGGAAGTCGGCAATGAGCAAATGTCGAAGATGGTTGCAGCCATGGTCGAAATCAACGAGTCATCCAATAATATTTCCAAGATCATCAAGGTCATTGACGACATCGCTTTCCAGACCAATATTCTGGCCTTGAACGCGGCCGTGGAAGCAGCCCGGGCCGGACAGCACGGCAAGGGTTTTGCCGTGGTGGCGGAAGAAGTCCGCACCCTGGCGGCCCGCAGTGCCGAAGCCGCCAAGGAAACCACAGGCCTGATTGAAGGATCGATCGACAAGGTGACGGTCGGTACCAAAATTGCCGACGAAACCGCTCAAAGTCTGGTGGGCATTCTGAATGAAATTGAAAAAGTGACGACCCTGGTCGGCAACATTGCCCGGGCCTCCAATGATCAGGCTGCCGAGATTGCGCAAGTTACCGTGGGCATCGAGCAGGTCTCAAATGTGGTTCAAACCAACGCGGCGACGTCCGAAGAAAGCGCCGCTTCCAGCGAAGAGCTTTCCAGCCAGGCCGAAATGCTTAAACAGATGATCAGCACCTTTAAACTGAAAACCGAAAGCAAGGCCAACAAAGAAACCACCAGCAAAGCGCTTGTCTTACTGGAAGAAATGGCGGGACGGCCCGCTGTGGTCACGATGGACTGGCAAACCCAGGTCGATCTGATTGCCGGCGAGGTTGATAAGATGGGCTATCAGGATATCGCGGTCATGGACCTGGCCGGTCATGCCAGGTATCTCAAAGAAAGCGGTGAGTTTGATGCCTGGGGTGAATACTGGTATGAAGCCGGCTTTAACGGCGAAACGGCCATTTCTGAAGAAACGATCAGTAAAGTCAGCAATGAAGCGGTAATTTTTGATGTGGCTCCCATAAAAGCCAATGGCCGGGTGTTGGCTCTGCTGGTCGGCCGACGGGCCCCGGCCTGCTAGGCAATGACGTAATAAACAGCACTGCCTTGATAAAAAAACATCCCGTCGTGGAAAACGACGGGATGTTTTTTATTGGCGGCCACACCCCCCAGACCTTCATCGAATGCGTTACTTTACAAGGGGCAGATATTCCCCATAACCGGCCGCTGCCATCTCTTCTTTCGGGATGAATTTTAAAGCGGCACTGTTGATGCAATAGCGCAGACCGCCCTTTTCTTTTGGCCCATCATCAAAAACGTGGCCCAGATGGGCATCCCCTATTTTGCTTCGGACCTCGGTCCGTGCCATTTGCAGACTCTTGTCCGTAACTTCCACAAGCATCGCTGCCTCAATCGGCCGGGCAAAACTAGGCCAGCCGCATCCCGATTCAAACTTGTCGGTTGAGACAAAAAGCGGTTGTCCGGTTGTGATATCGACATAAATGCCGGCTTTGAATTCATCGAAATAGGCATTATCAAACGGCGGCTCCGTCGCATTGTGCTGAGTCACATCATACTGCAGATCGGTCAGTGCTTCTTTGAGCTGAGCGTTTGTTTTTTTAGAATACTGATGGCTTAAATCAACGGCGGTCCTGGCCTGCTCAAACTTGCCCGATCCGATATGACAATAGCCATGCGGATTTTTATCCAGATACTTCTGGTGCTCGGTTTCCGCCCGGTAATAATTGCGCAGCGGCTTGACTTCAATGGCAATTTTTTCCCGGTACTGCTTTTGCAGCTGCGCAATCGCATCATCGATGACGGCTTGATCGCGCGGATCGGTGAAGTAGATGCCGGTCCGGTATTGCGTGCCGGTGTCACCGCCCTGGCGGTTGAGGCTGACCGGATTGATGACATCAAAATACAGCTTCAGGATAAAGGGTAATCGGATGCTGCTGTCATCATAAATAACTTTGACTGTTTCCGCATGACCGGTATTGTGATGGCAGACTTGTGCGTATGTCGGTTTTTCAGTCTTTCCATTGGCGTAACCGACCTCCGTTTCCAGCACACCGGCAATATTTTCAAAATACTTTTCGGTCCCCCAGAAACAGCCGCCGGCCAGATAAATTTCTTTTTGCATTGTTATTTCCTCCGTTCATTTGTGGATAATATCCAGCTGATTTTCAAGGCGCCGCGCACGAACCATTCCGCTAATCAGATTCAGCGGCAGGGGTTCATCCATTGGAAATTGAACCGAACCCTTTCCCTGTTTGTAAACCGCAAGCTACTGTCGGCCTGACATTTACTCTTTTGCATTTTCCTGCTATACTTAATATCAGATTAGCAGTTTTATCATGATCCGCCAATCAATATTTTCAAAATCAGGAGGCCGAACCAATGAATAAACAAGAGTTGTTGATGCATGCCACAAGCTTTCTGGAAAGCCTTCCAGACAATACCATCGCAGCCGAGTTTGCGATGTCAAAAAAAGTGGTGGGATTAAAAATTTATGATGCGCCGATTCTGGCAATTGGAAATGCAAATGATCCCTACTTCAGATCGTTCAAAGATAAAATGATCATCGGAAATCATTTTATTTTACCGGCGGAATGGCTGCCGGAAGCGCAAACGGTGATTTCTTTCTTCCTACCCTACACCAGTGACGTCCGGGCCGGCAACAAAAGGGAGCCATTCTGGCCCGCCGAAGAGTGGCTGCATGCCCGGGTTGAAGGACAGACCGTCGTCACAAAAATGGCTCAGTATATACAGGCCGAACTGGCGAAAGCCGGTTATCAGAGTGTCATCCCGACGCTGGATCCGCGGTTTGAAATCCGCAAAAGCACGGATCCGGGTGAACAACCATTTGCCAGCAACTGGTCGGAACGGCACGTGGCCTTTGTCTGCGGTCTGGGCACTTTTGGCCTGTCCAAGGGGCTGATCACCGCCAGGGGAATGGCCGGCAGACTCGGGAGTCTGATCACAAACCTGCCGCTGACGGCGGATGAACGGCCGTACACTGAGATATATCAATACTGCAGCCAATGCGGCGCCTGCGTCAAACAGTGTCCGGCGGCGGCCATCTCAATTGAAGCCGGTAAAAATCATCGGCGCTGTTCCGACTTTCTCGACGCGACCGCTGAAAAGTTCAAGCCCCGTTATGGCTGTGGCAAATGCCAGGTAAACGTCCCCTGCGAGAGCCGCATTCCCTGATCGCCGGTTTCAAAGCCTCCATTCTAATTTTGTGGCAATCGGAGTTTAAATTTTATCACCTCACGATTCCGTTAGCGGTTTTTTAGTTCATCCCGGATTCTGCGGTACTGGATAACGGGCCCGTCACCGGATAGCAGATTTTCCGCGGATCGATAGGCAGAGGGTTTCGGCTTTTGGGTGATGACAACCCGCTTGTCCTGACGTTCGATGATGCGGTTCCCAAATTTTCCCAACCAGGCAATCAGGGCATTGAGCGGCTTGAATCCTGTCGCCCGGCAATAAAAGCGAATGTAGAGAATTGTGTTCTGATCATCGACGGGGGCAAAGTAAATCATCACTTTAATCGTATCGCTGATGTGGTTCATCCAGATATTGGGGAACAGAAATTTCAAATAGGTCGGTTTGATCACGCATTCGGAAGCGGGTTTGGGCTGCTGGCCGAGATCCACCTCATTATTGGCGCTTGTCACAATCCCCCCGGGCACGAATACCACCTTAGGGCCATTGACCAGCGTTTTGTTTCCCCGGCCGATGGTGTTATGATGAACAAAGGGCAGATGGACAACATCCAGCTGATTTTCAATGCAGCGGGAATAATGCGCGTGCCAGTGATCCTCGATCTCACTGCAGGCATCGGAATCGTTTACATCATCTTCAAAAAACGGCAGTTCATCGGTCATTTTGTCCGGATCCCCAAACCATAAATAGATGATGCCGTTGCTTTCCCGGACGGGAAACGATCGGACGTTATAGCGGCTGAGGTCGTCGGTCGCGCCTTTCCCATTTGCCGGAATGAAGACGCAGCGACCTGATCGGTCAAACTCCAGGCCGTGAAAAGGGCATGAAAGACAGTCCCCCTTCATCTTCCCATGACTGAGCGCCGCGCCCCGGTGCGTGCACTGGTCAACAACACAGCCGACTTCCCCGGCACGGTTGCGAAACAGCGCCAGTTCCTGATTCAAGCGCTTGACGCTAACGATCTGATGCTTTTTTACAGCCCTGGATGGCAGGATGGCGTACCACTGATTTGATATCATCTGAACCTCTCCTTTCGAATTTTTAAACCGGCACTGCTTACCTGGCAGTGTCAGAGCACTTCAATATAGGCAGTGCTTGGACTAGCACCGACCGTCGCAATGATTCCAGTTTTCACTAACTTCGCCACAGCCGATCGCCTTCATTTTCGTTTTATCGCAATCATTATAGCATGAAATGGTGCGGAACCGCGCCGTTTTGTTAAAAACGGCGGGTGGGTTTCTCCAGAATGGCGATTTCGGACGGTACTAACTGCCGCTTTTCTTTTTGCACCAGGATGACGACCATCACGATGGAGCAGATATCGGCCAGCGGTTGGGCGGCGATCAGGCCGTTAAGCCCAAAGGCGAGGGTCAAGATGAATACCAGCGGCAAAAAGAATGCGCCCTGGCGACCAATGCTGATGAGGCCGCCTTCTTTTCCCTTCCCCATGGCCAGAAAGCGGGTGCCGTGGATAACCTGATATGCCATCCCCAGAAAAACCACGGCATTGGCAATCAGGGCTTTTGTAGCGATCCTTAACACCTGCGCATCATTCTGACTGAAGCTTGTCAGAATCGGGTTATGCAACAGAATCAGCAGCGTCGAACTCAGCAGACAAAAGACCATCCCCCAGACCAGGACCGTGCGGGTCGCCGACTCGGCGCGCTCCTGATTGCCGGCGCTGACATTGAAGCCGATGAAAGGCTGATAACCTTTGAGAAAACCAAAAATCATCATGCTGCCCAGTGACATGATCCGGTTGACAATGCCCAGGGCGGCCACGGTGCTGTCGCCAAATCCTGAAGCCAGAAAATTGGTGATCCCCATGGTCAGACTGTTGAGCAGCTGAAAAACCAGCATTGGAATGCCGACTTTGAGAATTTCCTGATATAACGGCCAGGATGGTTTGAAGGCCGACAGCTGAAAACGCAGCAGGCTTTTGCCACTGGCCAGATAATAACAATAGATGCCAAATGAAACCAGTCTGGCGACCAGGGTCGCATAGGCGACGCCTTTAACGCCGCTGTTGAAGATGAAGATAAAAACGGGATCAAGCATCATATTGATCACCCCGCCCGCCAGCATTGCCATCATGCTTTGCATGGCGGCGCCTTCGGCCGTGATGATATTGTTGACCGCGATATTAAAGACATTGAAGACCATGCTGATGATGATAATGAGGGCATATTCCCGGGCATAGGGCAGAATCGTCGGAGTTGCGCCCAGGGCCATCAGAATCGGATTGAGAAACAGCGTGATGCCCAGCAACAGCAGTGCACCGGTTAAAACCGCACTGATGATCGCGGTGGTGGCACACTGGCTGGCTTCGTCATAGGCTTTG
This sequence comes from Acetobacterium fimetarium, assembly GCF_014284475.1. Taxonomy (GTDB): domain Bacteria; phylum Bacillota; class Clostridia; order Eubacteriales; family Eubacteriaceae; genus Acetobacterium; species Acetobacterium fimetarium. The sequence continues at coordinate 267,038 of NZ_WJBC01000002.1, forward strand.
ATGCCCAACAGCCGGGCAATGAAGGAAGACGCCCCGGCGCCGAACAAAAGTCCGATTCCCAACAGAATCATCTCCAGGGGATAGACGATCGATACCGCGCCGATTTGCGCTGTCCCCAGTTGGCCCACAAAGAAGACATCGACCAGATTGTAGAGCGCCGAAACCATCATCCCAATCATCGTGGGAATCCCCAATTTCAACAGCGCTTTAGAAACTTTTTCTTGTTCCAGTAAATTGATACGGGAATGACTACTTTTCATAAATTACCTCTCTTGTATTGATTCTATAATGTATAGCAGCTATACTATTGTGGCATAAAAAAACGGCTGCAACCACAGCCGCGGCTTTATTTGGGATCTTTCATCTGAATATCGAGAATTTTGTCAAATTCAGTCAGCAGCTTTTCCATCTCGCGCATGGTTTCTTCGGGCATTTCCCGCAGGGTCGTAAAAAACAGGTTGTTGGTTTGCGCGTGGTAACGCTGGTGAGCCTCATAAGCGGCCTGTCCCGCTTCCGTCAGGGTCAAACAGACTTCCGTGTCGGAGACCGGCGAGACCTCTTTGCGAATCAGGCCTTTATCGACCAGTTTGTAAATCATCTGGGAAGCCGCTCCTTTGGTGATGCCCTTTCTTTGAGCCAGGGACGTGATGTTCAAACCGGAATGATCGCCCACTTCGACCACCGTATGAATTTCTGTCCGCGACAGCAGCAGATCCGTACCGTAATAACGTTTCCGGTTTTCGGCCTGGTTGTATTTGTGGACGATGCGTTCCATCAGTGAAGAGATATGTTTATAATCCGCCATCGACTTACCTGCTTTCATATAGTATAGCAACTATACAGTATAGTACAATATTCATGCCGGTTTGTCAACTGATTTTTTTAAAGTTCGATAATATTTGGTGCTGGTTGTTCCACCAAATAATTAGAACCTTCTACAAAACTCTTAAAGTCCGGCGCATATTTGGTCGGATAAAACTCGATCAGCGCATAGCTGGCGATTTGCTGCTGATTAAAGGGATCTTCAGCGATAATTGCCTTCATTTCCTGTTCGTCTTTGGCATTACACAAAATGATGCCGCCGTCCCGGGGATTTTTCCGGCCGGAACAGATGAATTTTCCCAGTTTGTAATATTTATCCAAAAAAGCGATGTGCTTTTCCAGATAGGCTTCCACTTCGGTCAACGGTTTGATGTAGGTGAGATTTGCAATATACATGTGTATCCTCCAAAATATAACTGTCCCCTGCTAAAATATCATTTTTCAGGCCTGTGAATCGAGAATGCATGAATAACCGCCTGAAAATTAAATATACTTCTTCAGCCGATCAATGTCAAACCTTTACCGTGCAATTGGCAGATAATGGGGATCTTGCACCGTCAGTGCTTGTCCCTGAACTATCGGCCGCTGCCACCGACCCGCCGTTGGTTCCGGTTGTCGGTGGCTGTCCTGGTGATGCCTTCGTAATTGCGATGTCATCCGTCAGGGTGAACGTTAAGCTTTCCCCAGTCAGCGTCAGCATTTCCGGCATTGCTCCCGATGTTTCGCCTGGCGTAGCGGTATTCTGATTCAGGGTCCCGATACTAATGGCTACCTCGTTTCCATCGACCTTCGTTACTTTGCCGTAAACATAAAATCAGAGAGGTTGTCACTATGATTTAAGTTGAGCCATGAAACTTGGAACAATCGTCAAATAGCCTCTTTCGTTTCGACAGATACCAGCCCAATCCAGCACTGCACAAATAACGAATCCGGGACCAAAGGCCGTCATGCCTATTTCTACACCATGAACTTTATGGGCGATGTACCCTTCAACTGAATCAAGAGGCAGTTTATCACTCCCAAGCTTGCCACCAGATTGTGCGTTACCTTTTTTGGCTTTACCACCATTTTGAACTACTACTTCAACTGCTGCATCAAAGGCTTTCCATGACAACTGATTTGCAGGTGGAATCTTTGGAGAAATCAGTCCTTTTCCATTGGGATCATAAGCAATTTTACAAAGATCCCTTTGGAATAAGGGAATGAAGGCTTCCCCGCTATGTTCATTTAATTTTTCTTTGATCCGAACAACAACTGGACTATCGGTTGTATTGATTGATTGAATTTCTTTATTCCCCATTGCATCGTCCTCAGCTTCTTCAATTTTTATTGGTGTTAAATTTAATTTCTCAAGGATATCACTAAATTTCTTTTTTACGGCTGGGTAAGACATCTCCATTTCAAATTGGATCGTTTTAAAATTACCTTGGGCTTTTAAAAAGCTTTCCACAAATTCAAGTTCATCTTGAGTGAGATAAGCAAAATTTCCTAATTGAAACTCCCCATTTAACTCTAATTCACAGTTCTTACAGTGTAGTTTCGTCGCAATCAGATTGTGATTACATCTTGGACAGGTTGTTACTAAATCTTTTCTCATGACATCACTCCTTTCAAGGACTAGATTACACCTTTTGATTGTAATTGTCAAACTAGATATTAATAATTTCAACAACTAGTTTAACAACTAGTATAAATTGAACCGAACCCTTTCCCTGTTTGTAAACCGCAAGCTGCTTTTTAAACTGTTCGATGGCTGAGGGCGTTGGATAAAACCCGATATGGTTTTATCCAACGCAGCGAAATGGACCAAATTGCCATTCAGGTAAAAGGTGGGCATGCGGTAACTTATTTTTTCAGTGGCTTTCGGGGCAGCCCTCCGGTGACTATGGCTTTTTGGCGTTCTATCGGATTGATTCAGCTCACGGTTGTTTGACGAGGGTGGCTTCATCCAGCACCATTTTATTGACCGCGTTAATCAAAGCCAGGGCACTGGCCCGCATGACATCCGTCTCAATGGCTTTTCCCTGGTAGCGTTTGTCATGGACGCAGATCTGGGTGGTGACCTTACCAAGACTGCCTTTACCGCGGCTCAAGCTGTTGATGCGGTATTCAACGAGCTCAATGGGGGTGCCAATGGCAGCGGTGATCGCTAGATCCGCGATTCCAAATCCGCAGAAGCACAGATCCGGTTGAGCAACCATTTACCAGCAACTGGTCGGAAAGACACGTGGCCTTTGTCTGCGGTCTGGGCACTTTTGGCCTGTCCAAGGGGCTGATTACCGCCAGAGGAAGGGCCGGCAGACTGGGGAGTCTGGTCACAAACCTGCCGCTGACGGCGGATGAACGGCCGTATTCTGAAATATATGAATACTGCACCCAATGCGGCGCTTGTGTCAAACAGTGCCCGGTGGCGGCCATCACAATTGAAGCCGGCAAAAATCATCAGCGCTGTTCCGCTTTTCTGGACGAGACCACTGAAAAGTTCAAGCCCCGCTATGGCTGTGGCAAATGCCAGGTCAACGTCCCCTGCGAGAGCCACATTCCCCTGTCGCCGGTGGCCAAGCCGACCACAACTTCAAACACCACGGCCAAAGGGCTGAACTTGTGGAGCGGTGATTCAACCAAGGACAGCGACCGGATTGTTGTGATCAGCGACCTGCATCTCGGGTTAGACGACAGTTTTTCTGAAACGGTCAAGAACAAGGCGTACATTGTCTCGTTTCTGAATCAGCTGACGGCCAGTGATGTCGATGAACTGGTCATCGACGGCGATCTGCTCGACGAATGGTTTATTCCCACCGGCAATTCCCAGCCGGCTGATCTGCAGGAATTCTTCACCAAGGATGCCGACAACAACAGAACCGTGATTGATGCGATCAAAAGTGTCATGAAAAGCGGCATCAAGGTCACCTATATCCCCGGTAACCACGATATGCTGCTGAATCAGGCCATCCTCAGCGCTATTCTCTATGCTAATGTGCAGAGGCGTTGGGATGCCCTCCAGGATGCCAATGGCGTCGCGGTAAAACTACCGTATGCAACTGCCACAGCCGCCGCACAGGATGCTACCTTTTGTGATCAACAGGCGGTCACCCAGTATTTCAACGTTGATCCTTCGGTCGACGTCGTGGTATTCGGTCATACCCATGTTCCGGTCATCAACCGCTATCCCGAAGGCTACAATCGCGAAAAAGTGTACGCCAACAGTGGCACCTGGATCGACAGGAATCTTCTCGGTGCCGATATGACCTTTGTCGCGATCGAATCCGGCAAAGATACTACCGATGTCCGGCTGATGCAGTATCAGCCGGATGGCACCGTCACCAATCTGGAACAGCAGTAAGCTTCTGATTGGTACAAATAAAACGTCCCGGATTCTTAATGAATCCGGGACGTTTTGCATGGCCGATTATCGCCACCGGGCAGGGGCGTTTTTCGGGGTTTCACAGGTGTCAATAACAAATATGAACGGTTTTTTATAACATCTCATTGGCATCATTGACGGCCGGGACGGGATTGGCTATTTTTTCAAATTCCGGGACATGTGCTTTCACCGTCGCATTGGCGCGTTTATGAATGCCGTTACCATAATAATAAGCAACCAGGACGCCTAACCACAGCGGTCCGACAATCACGGCCACGCGCGTATCGGGGCTCATGAACATGATGATGACCAGAATGGCTAAAAAGACAATGCTGATGTAATTGGTATACGGGTAGCCTTTCAGCGGAAATTTTAGTTTTTTGACCTGTTCCGGGGTCAGGGTTTTACGATACTTCATCTGCGCGAGCAAAATCATAAACCATGAAAAAACACCCGCGAAGGTGGCCACACTGGTGACATAAGCAAACACTTTAGCCGGGACAACATAATTAAGTAAAACACCAATTAGCATGAAACCAGCCGAAATCAGGATGGCGGTGCTGGGAACCTGAGTTTTGCTCAGTTTACCGAACATTTTGGGTGCCGAACCCTGCAGCGAAAGGTTATAGAGCATCCGTCCGGTCGTGAAAATGCCGCTGTTGCAGGAAGACAAGGCGGCCGTCAGGACGACGAAATTGACAATCCCGGCGGCCGCACCGATGCCAAATTTAACAAAGGTCGTCACAAAGGGACTGCCGTTCGTTCCAATTGTCGCCCAGGGGTAAAGGGCCAGGATGACAAACATGGAACCGACATAGAAAATCAGAATCCGGACTAAAACCTTGTTGATCGCCGAGGGGATGACTTTATCCGGGTTTTTGGCTTCACCGGCGGTCACGCCGATCAGCTCAATGCCGACAAAAGCAAAGGCCACCATGACCATCGCCAGAGCCGGTCCTTGCAGGCCATTGGGAAAGAAACCGCCATTATTCCATAAGTTTGAAATCCCAATCGGGACGCCGCCGTTACCGAATCCGGTGGTAATCATCACAATCCCCAGGATAATCATCGCAATAATGGTCGTCACTTTGATCAGGGCAAACCAGAATTCAAACTCGCCGAAAGCTTTGACGGCGACTAAGTTGACTAGCGTCAGGAACACCACGGCCGCCAGTGCGGAAACCCATTGTGGCACACTGGGGAGCCAGAAATTAACATAGATACCGACAGCCGTCACCTCGGCCATGCACGTGACAATCCACATGAACCAATAAGTCCAGCCGGTTAAGTAACCGGCCAGCGGACCGATAAACTCACTGGCGTAGGCACTGAATGATCCGGCAACCGGATTTTCAACCGCCATTTCGCCCAGCGCGCGCATAATAAAAAACAAAAAAACGCCGGCTACGGCATAACAAAATAGAATCGCTGGCCCCGCTGTCTTGATGGCCATCGCGGATCCTAAAAACAGACCCACCCCAATTGCGCCACCGATTGCCATCATCTGAATATGTCGTTCTTCCAGGCCACGATGCAGATCTTCATTCGAGACATTTTCTTTTTCACTCATGTAAAAATTCCCCCATTCAAGTTGTTGTCTGTGGGTATTTTATCACGTCTCCTGCTGAATGCCAATCGGATTCACGCTTTTTTCGTTTTGGCGCGGCTGATCAATCATCCGCTGCAATCGCTCCTTCTGCCGCCAATAATAGAAGTCGGGCAAATTCAGCGCGTTCGCTATCCGTCATTGGCTGAGTCATCCGCTGAAAACACAGATCCACTTGCTCCTTCACAAGCGCATAGACGTCCCAGGCCTTTTGGGTGGGGCGGATATCATAGGTGCGTTTGTCCTTGGCATTGGTCGTCCGAACTAAAAATCCGATTTCTTCCAGTTTTGACACCGTCTTGGCAATGACACTTTTGTCAAGCCCGAGCCGCTTGGTAATCGTATCCTGGGTCAGCATCTCGAAATCGCAGACAATTAAGATGACAACAGCCTGCGCACCGGTAAGGGCATACTGGGCGCAACCCTCATTGAGCCAGATGTGTGATTTCCGGTACAAAATAGAAATGGATTTAAAGGCATTATCCGTGATGTTTGACATATCCTGAGCCTCCTTTTATGTGATGAGAATATTCTACTCCAATTTAGTGGCACTTGCAACCAGATATTGACACGCGCTAGTTCATGTGCTATATTGAAAAGGTGGCAATTGCCACCTAATTCATATTGACAGAGGAGTGTCGTATTCATGGAAAAAACCGAAAAAATATGGAACAAAAATTTTATTCTTCTTTTTATCACCAACCTGCTGGTGCTGGCTGCGTTTTACGCATCGATTCCAATTATCCCGATTTACTGTCAGCAGATCGGAATCACCGGATCCAAAATAGGAATCGTCCTGACGGCAATGTCGGTCGCAACGGTCCTGTTTCGCCCGGTTGCCGGATACCTGCTGGATAATTTCAATCGTTATCGCGTGTACTTACTGTTTTTAGGCTTGTTCTGTCTGGCCTTTCCAGGCTTTATTTTATTCCCTACTTTTGGTCTGTTAATCCTGATCCGTCTGTTCATGGGTGCCGTCTATTCGGTGTGCGGCTCGGCGACAATGACGCTCGCTGGCGATGTTCTGCCGCGGACTAAAATCACCCCGGGCATCAGCCGGTTTGCCTTTACCATATCAATCGGTATGGCGGTTGGACCGTATGTTGGCATTCAGGTCCAGAACCACATGAGCAGCAAAGCATCTTTTCTGATGATTTTTGCGATTACGGTGGTGGCCCTGATTTGCGTAGCCGGCTGCAAAATCAGTTATCCCAAAGTGGCGCGAAAGAAGTTCTCGCTCCGGGAAGCGATCTACAATCCGGCGCTGCCATTCATGTTCAACATGATGTTTCTGATGATTCCTTACGGCGCGGTAATCGCCTATTCTTCGATGCTGGCACAGGGAAAGCAGCTGATGTCGGTGATCCCTTATTTCTATATCTTTCTTGTCGCCGGCATGCTGGTTTCGAAATTATCAACCCAGAAAATGATTGATGCCGGAAAGCACCGCATTCTGGTCTATGCCAGTCTGGCAATTTTAATTGTTACCATGGCCAGTTACGCATTTCTGACAACCGGCCTGCATCTGCTGGTTGCCGGTTTCTTTTTTGGACTGGGATATGGCATTTTGCAGCCGCTTTTTCAATCTTTTGTGACGGGAACAGCCCCGGCCGCCAAACGCGGCGTGGCGAATGCCACCTATTTGCTGTCTTATGATATCGGCATTGGAATCGGTGCGCTCCTGATGGGCTGCATTCAGGAAACGATCGGGCTGCCGTTAGGATTTGCGTTGACGGCCGTATCATATGTGATCGGAGGGATCGTTTATGCCGCTTATGTGGATCGTTACTATTGTCAGTTGAGAAGCAATTCCGCCGTTCGCAGTGATGATGCAAATTTATTGACACCGCATCTGAAACCGGAGGGATTTGCATTATCGGAAGACGCAACCGTGCGTGATGCCATAAGTTAAGCGGTAACGGCTACCGCCAGTTAGTGAAGTTTGAATTGATTGGTCTGTTTTTCAAGTATCTCGGCCTGGCTAAAGAGTACTTCACTGGCGGCCGCGGTTTCTTCTGCCGTGGCCGAATTGGTATGGACCACATTGGCAATGGTGCTGATTCCGGAATTGATTTCATGAATGCTCTGAGTTTGCTGCGCTGATGCCAAGCCCACGGCTGCAATCCGGCTTTCCACTGCCTTGATACTGGTTTTGATTTCTTCCAGGGCTGCCGACATCCGATTTGCCACGTCGATACCGAGTTTGACATTCTTGCCGGACGCCTCAATCAAACTGCTGGTTTGTTTCACGGCAGCGGTAGTGCGAATGGAAAGGTTTCTGACTTCTTCCGCAACCACCGCAAAACCCTTGCCGTATTCGCCGGCTTTGGCGGCCTCGACACCGGCATTTAATGCCAGCACATTAGTTTGGAAGGCGATCTCATCAATTACTTTGATAATATTTCCAATATTCTGGGATGATTCGTCGATATCATCCATACACGCAAGCATTTTATGCATCTCCTGATCGCCGTTGTTAACTTTAGCCTGGGCGTCGCCGACCAATTCCACCGCTTCACTGACACTCTCGCCGTTGATGGTGATCTGTTCGTCAATCTGCTTGATGGAGGCGGTCAGCTCTTCAATCGAACTGGCCTGTTCCGTTCCGCCCACCGACAACGATGCGCTGGCGGTGGAAATATTCTGGGCCCCCATCGCCACCGCGTCCGAGGACGCGGCTATTTTCTGCAAAGCCGACCGCATATTTTCGATCATCCGCGCCAGCGCCACGGTCAAGGCGGCGATCTCGTCTTTGCTTTTGACCGCCGCGACTTGTTGGGTTAAATCCCCCTGGGCGACCTTATTGGTGACTTTTTCCAGCATCACCAAGGGCCGGGTCATCCGGTTTGTCATGAACCAGATGACGATGCCCGCCAGCGCCACGGCAACAATTGAAAAGAGAATCAGCATGTTTCTGAAGTCCGCGGCCAATTGATCGTAAGTGGTATTGGGAATTCCCACGTACCAGATGCCGATAACCTCGCCCTTCGCACTGGTAATCGGTTGATAGACAGTTTGGTTCCAGACGCCGACCACATTAGCCTTGCCAATATAGCTTTCGCCCTGATCAAGAACGGTCTGTTTGACCACATCGGTGGCCTGGGTATTCACCGCGCGGTTGCCCTCGGCGTCCTTGACATTGGTGGCCACCCGGGTATCGCCCTGAAAAACGGTGACCGTATCCCCGGTCAGCGCCCCGATTTTGTCAACCACATCAAAATTATCGTTCATTCTGACGGTCCCTTTGTATAGATCACCCTCTTTAATGATCCACTCTCCGGGTATCTGTTGATCTAAAAAAGCCCCGCCCAGCGCGGCATCGCTCAAAAGCTTAGCGCGGGCGGCATCAAGCACTTTGTTCTGCATGCTGTTAACTGCATAAATACCGATTCCAAGGTTGATCAAAACAATGGCCGTCACAAACAGAACTACGATCTTATTCTTAAATTTCATCAATATCGGTTCGCTAAAATAGTTTTTCTATCTTATCATTCTATCCAATAAATTGACGGCTAAACAAAAAACTATGATGAGCTGATTGATTATTCTATTTTCACGCAGCAGCAAAAACAATCCTTTATCCCAGCTCTGTAATCTGTTATAATCATCTGAATACGGTTGCAGCTTTTTTCCCGGACGGCTGATGTTTGGCAAGTCCCGCAAAATGCCTGCAAGCAGAGAGAAAAGGAGCGACTATTATGAAACTACTCAAAAAAAGCCTCATCATCGCACTCATTCCCATGCTGATTCTGTCACTGGTGGCCTGTTCCAAGCCGACCACCACAGCCAAAGGGCTAAATTTGTGGACTGGTGATGCCACCACGGACAGCGACCGGATTGTCGTGATCAGCGACCTGCATCTCGGGATCGACGACAGTTTTGCCGAAACCGTCACAAACAAGGCGGCCATCGTCTCGTTTCTGAATCAGCTGACGGCCAGTGACGTCGATGAACTGGTCATCGACGGCGATCTGCTCGACGAATGGTTTGTGCCGACCAGTTATTCCCAGCCGGCTGATCTGAAGGAATTCTTCACCAAGACCGCTGACAACAACAAAACTGTGATCGATGCGGTTAAAAGTGTCATCAAAAGCGGCGTCAAGGTCACCTATGTTCCCGGCAACCACGATATGCTGCTATCTGATGCCATCCTCAGCGCGCTGATTCCGGGGATCAATCAGGCCCGCGATGTCAACGGCCTGGGCACCTACCGCACCGGCCTGCGTTCGGAAATTGCGATTGAACATGGCCACCGCTACAACACCTTCTGTGCGCCGGATACGCTGTCCAACAAAGACATCACCGGCGCAGTTCCATCGATTCTGCCCCCGGGCTATTTCTTTACCCGCGTGGCGGCCACTTCCGTTGTGGAAGGCAAATCGGCCCCACAAAAGGATCTGCCTGTTGTTCCGGCACCGGCGGCAGACAATCTCGACCAGCTGGGCGCCTATGCTTACTATCAGACGTGGATGGGGACGATCCAAACCTTCCCGATCAACGCCGCTTTCACGGACAAGACGATCAACTGCGCCGCCGATGGTTACAACACCAGTTTTGCCCTCAGTGATCTGCTGCCCACCGTTCAGCCGGACGGCAGCATCAGCGCGGTTCTGTATGCCGATGTGCAGCGGCGTTGGGATGCCCTCCAGGATGTCAATGGCGTCGCGGTAAAACTGCCCTATGCGACCGCCACCGCTGGCGCCCAGGATGCCACCTTCTGTGATCAGCAGGCACTCACCCAGTATTTCAACGTCGATCCTGCGGTCGATGTCGTGGTCTTCGGTCATACCCATGTGCCGGTGATCAACCATTATACTGACGGTTACAACCGCGAAAAAGTGTATGCCAACAGCGGCACCTGGATCGACAAGAATCTCCAGGGCGCCGATATGACCTTTGTCGTGATTGAATCCGGCAAGGATCAAACCGATGTCCGCCTGATGCAGTATCAGCCGGACGGCAGTGTCACCAATCTGGAACCGCAGTAACAACGGCCTGGTGCGACAGAAAGTCCCGGATTCATGATGAATCCGGGACTTTTTATTGGCCGTTTGCCGCCAGTGGGCCGTAAGTTAAGTGTGCCGGGCACCGGCAGCACTTTTTTTCTCCCTTAAATGGTAATATTTGATTTTACTTTGGCAATAGTCGCTGGGGAAATCGGATTATCAAATCCATTTGAAGTATAGCGTGTCATAATGTTATTGGCTGCGATTCGCTCTTTTGAAAAATATTCAATGTTATACTTAATGATTGGGATCTTCATCAGTTCAAGCCAACCATTATAAACACCATCGATAAAGGCCTGGCGCCACTCTGAGTTGCGTCCAATCAGTACACAGCCATGAATCTGCTCTTTTTCAATCACAAGCGAGAAGGCACCATTTTCGAGATGAGGTTCAAAGGGGTAGGTTCGGCATTGAATGGGACGATGGTCTCTCAGGCAACCTTCGGTCAGATGGCAATAGATATAATAAGATTTTTTAATTTTAGGGGGCAGATTGTACTGCCGACGACTGTGCAGATCGTAATCGGTCACGACCGCACATTGCATATATTCATATTCAAGGGGCAATAAATACATGCCCAATTGCTTACCATCGACGTCGTTACGGCGGCAACAATGATAGCCACATAGTTCACCACAATTACCCGCTATAATCGCTTCATCCATCAAATGATAGGCTTTTTCAAAAATTGCCTGATAGTCCCCTCTCATTGATTTTTTATTTTTATCTGTCACTTGTGCTCCTATCTTTTAAATCATAATAAGTTAAGTGTGTCTGGCCCCGGGGCCACCTTATGAATAATACTTCTGATTGGGACTGGTCGGTTTGTCGGGTATGGTCAGTTTGAGGAGGCCGCCTTTAATTAGCGGGTTGAGAATGTTTTCCCGAAAATATCGTCTGCTTTTTATGCCAATAAACTTCTGTATTTCACTACCCGGTCTTGCCGTTTTACAGAATTCCAAAATATTTCTGGTCTGATCATTATCATCGATAGCTTGCTCACTAGCTTGGTCACTTGCTTGGTCACTAGCTTGGGGAGGAGTTTGCACGGTCAATGGTATAATCGTTCGGAACACATCCCCCTCTGTAAAAACGGGGTCAGCTCCGGAATAGATTTTGCTGTATTTATAGGTATTTCGGATGCCGGATCCCAGTTCGTCCACCAGTCCGATTTCCTTGAAAAACCGGGCAATGGTGGGATTCTTGGGAAATGGTGAAAAATTATCGGGATCAATCAACCCGTTGCCGTGGGGCTTGTTACTATTTTCCGCCACCACCCGATTTTTCTCGATGATCAGCTTGGCCGGGAACGGGTTGGCAAATTCCCGATGAATCAGCAGATTGGAGACCACCTCTCTGAAAATCTTATCCCGTAGGCTGATGCGCCGGTCGCCTTCCAGATAAAAAGTGTCGTTGAGGTGCTTATTAATAAACTGCATCAGCCGTTCATAACTCTCCAGCAGATTCACCCGGATATCATCGCGGTCGTCGTAACGATCCAGATTGACTTTGCGCAGCAGCGCATCGGTGCGGTGATGAGGCAAAGCGGCCAGAATCAGCTCTTGTTTTCCGAAGATCAGAATCCCAGCCAGGGTTATCCCCTCTTTGTTGCTTTGGGGATCTTTCAGATAAAGGCCGGCGCTTTTCAGCAGTTCCAGATCATTCATGGTTTTCCAGGGATGATTGGCCCGCTCATTGGCAGCCATCTTTCTTGCCCGCATCAGCAGATCTGAGTTGAGCTCAGACAGTTCTGCAAAAGGAAAAATGCGATTTTCGGTGTAACTCCCCTGCTTGCGGTTGTACAAGCCGGCAACAAGGTTGGTGTTGTCGGTGATATCCAGATCGCCATCCTCGTTGCGGTCATAAATCCGGCCATTGCACCGGTGGACCTGGGAGCTCTCTGGAACCAGAACATGAAAGATAGTGCTGGTTTCAATCTCAACAGTTTCGATAGCTAGATAAAAGGTTGGGCAGATTTTGAGCGGATTATTCATGGCGGTGACAAAATCCATTTTCACCTTTTCGATGGATTCGGGTTCAATCCCGACAATCCCACCCTGATCATCGACACCCAGAAAGAGATGTCCGCCGTTGCGGTTGAGAAAAGCACAGACGGTTTCGAAAACATCCCGATTCAATTTGGTTCGACTTTGTTTGAACTCCACGGTCAGGCCTTCGCCGCCGCTGATGATTTCTCTTAGTTTTTCAGGTTTCATCGGATTTTTCTCCTTAAGTTAAATGTACCTCGCACCGCCAGCCAACATTACCATTAATCGACATACAGTACGCCGATCATTTTCTGCGATAACCAAACATCTTCATCGGCATAGATCGCATTGGCGTCACTTTCGCCGGTGGCGGTAATGAATGTCAGATATTCTGCAGCGGAACTGCGGATCATGTTATTCGTTTTATCCATTTTAGCTCCTTTCTTTTTTTATCGATTCGATGGTCAATGACTCGAGCTTTTTCTGATCGTTCATTTTCTTCACCTGTTTTCATTGATGCAATGATTATACCGTTTGGATAGCATAAAAGAAACAACCGTCTCGATTTTTCTCTCCGCTATTTGATTTTAAGTTAAGTGTGCCTGGCACCGAAGTCTAGGAACCAGCAACGCGATCAGCCGATCGGCCATGCGCTGATGGCCGGCCGGGCTCTGGTGGATCCCGTCCAGATACAGATCTTCATCGGCCCAGTCGATGTCCGTTCTGAAGTCCACGGTTGGGATCCGGTTTGCTGCGGTGAATGCTCTTAACCACTGGCAGTAGGCTTCGATCATCACAGCCGATTTTTCGAAATCGATCAGCTCGCCCCCTTCTTTAAAGGCCACCGGCAGATGAATCGGCGGGGGGATGGCGACAAAAACTTGAATGTTGTTGGCTCTGGACTGGTCGACCATGGTCCGCATATTCTGAGCGGCTCGATCCCAGCTGCGGTTAAAGAAGATATCATTATAGCCGCCCATCAGGATTACCCCGTCAGGCTTGGCATCAAACACCTGTTGCTTGATCCGGCTCAGCATACCCTCGGTTGTATCCCCATTGACACCCCGATTAACCATCTGGATTCCTGTCTTTTTTTCGGCGATCACATGCCATTTTTCTGCTCGGGTCACCTGGTAACCAAAGGTCAGGCTGTCGCCAAAACATATCATTTTCACAGTCTTCTCCTTTTAATACATTAAGTTAAGTGTGTCAGGCACCGGGGCCTCTCTACCGCCAGCGCCCTCTTTTCCAGAAAATATTCTTGTTTTTGATTTGAGTTCACCGTCCTTCTATTATACGCTTTGCCGGATAAAAAAACGACAAAAAAACCAGAATCCAAGTTGTTAGTCGCGAATTCTGGTTTTTATAGTCATTTTACTTTCAAACAACCAAACCGTTGTCAATTGACCGGTCGGTTCCGCTTTCTAAAAATGATCGGCGCTTAAACGCGTAAGGTCTTTAACGCTCCACTCCAGGCAATGACCTGATCAAACACGTCATTCAGAGCACTTTCGTTGCGTGGATCTGGTGTGAACACGCTCATGTTCTGGAAATCAGTAAAAAGGCTGAGCATCACCTGGGCCCGAACATCGGCCATATGGAGTTCAGCGACCACCAGTCGGAGCGCTTCAACCGACCGGGTCCCGCCGGCACTGCCATAAGCGACAAATCCAACGGCTTTGTTTTGCCATTCCACATTCAAAAAATCAATAGCATTTTTTAAGGCCCCGGGAATGCTGTGGTTATATTCAGCGGTGACAAAGATAAATCCGTCAAATTCGCTAATTTTCTTTGACCAGACTTTGGTATGTTCTTTGGTATACTGCTGCATCATGGCCGGATTCGGCTCATCAAGAAGGGGCAGATTGTAATCCGCCACATCCACTAACTCAAATGTGGCATCGGTTCGTTTCTGGGCCAGTCCGTTAACCCATTTTGCCACCGCTTCCCCATTCCGTCCCGGTCGGGTACTGCCTAATATTATCCCAATATTTGTCATTGTAATCCTCCTCGATTTTTAAAGATTAGATCAATCTTAAATCAATCTAATACTAATATACCTTATTAAACGGAAGATAAACTCAGAAAATAAATAAAGCAAGTTAAGTTACCGCTTTCACTAACCCCGATCCATATCACCGACTGATATTTCCGGATGATGATATTGGTGTCTTTGGGAGAATACTTTTCCAACCGATACTGCTTTTACCGGACACCAATGAAAACAAGCCAGGCATCGGACACAATGATCCTGCCACACGGGTCGGCCATCATTAATTGCGATATTATTTACTGGGCATACCCTTTTGCATATCCCACATCCGACACATTCATGAGTGGCTGCAAAACTTTTTTTTCTAAACAGAATATTTTTACCCAGTTGACTGAAGAGAAGACTTTGCAGATGGGATGACCAGCCATCACTACCATCGAAATAATTCCTGTGTTGGGCATTGATCTGTCTAGCTATTTCCGCGACGATCTGCTCTGATTTATTCAGTCTCGCTGCTTCCATTTCCGGGGGTGTGACGATTGCATTCCCGGGCATATCAAGAGCAACTCCTAAAGAAAGCGTTTTTCCTTTTTTTTGCAAACACTTGGAAAGTGTGAACAAACAATGTCCCGGCGTGCCATTACAGGTTGCCACAGCAAAAATATAGGGGTCCTTTATAAAATTTAGTTTTTCAATAAATGACACAACTACCGCAGGAATCGTCATGAAATAAACTGGAAAAACAAAACCCAGTACCTCTGTATCGACATCAATTGTTTCGTAATTTTCGTATTGTACCATGGATACAACGCTGCCTTTGGCTGTCAAACTTTCTGCAAGTTTTCTTGAAACAGCCAGAGAATTCCCAGTACCAGAAAAATAATAAATTTTTGAACGCATACTAATACCACCTTTATAAATTTATCTCAATTATAATCCCTGTACGTAAGTACAAGGTCAAGGTGTTTTTTATATTTCTGAACAGTTGATAAACGCATTCCGCAACGGACAATCATGTGGTTGATACAGATTTTCTTTGATCTTCCACAAGTTTTCCTGTAGGTTTTTCAGTTCATTCATTTTTTTATCGATTTCTAGAATTTTCTGACTGAGCAGCTCTTCAAGATATTTCAAATCAATATTTTCACCCTCAACAACTGTAAAAATGGTTCGAATCTGATCCAGAGTAAAGCCTGCGCTCTTGGCGCTTTTAATAAACGCCAGAATTTCTAGGGTATCTTCCGAATATAGCCGATATCCATTCTCCGACCGGTTGGGTATTGGTATCAATTGATTTTTCTCATAATATCTGAGAGTCTCCATATTGATACCAGCCATCTTGGCAAGTTCTCCCCTTAAATAATACCCCATCGTTCCTCCCCCCTTAATTTGGAACGAAAGACACAAATGAATGCTCCTTTCGTTTCAAGTCATAAATGCTAATCTTTTACCTTAATTATGATGTTCAACATATTCAACAATCGTCCCATCCAAATGTTTTACCGTCATATTCATGCCCGTTGGAACGGTCTTCAAATCGCGAATAACAGTAGCTCCATTATTCAATAAAAAATTTTTGAAATCAATGATGGAATCAACTAAAAATGTCGCTTTAGTATCCCGAAATGGCTTTAACGCTTCATTCGATCCTGCCAAGATTAAAATATTGCCGATCTGTGCCAATTCCAGATCTTCATGAGGATACTTAAATCTCAACTTGCATTCCTGATTCAGTATTTTTTCATAAAAGTCAATGGCCGCCTCGATATCCGCTACATAAAATCGGTTTAACGTTTGTTTTATTTTCATGATACACCTTTCTGATTTTGAATAAGTTAAGTGTGCCTGGCACCGGGGCCTACCAAGTGACAGGCACGACGAAATCCGCTCAATCTGCAAAGCTTTTAAAGTCCGACGCATATTTGGTTGGAAAAAATTCGATCAGCGAATAGCTGGCGATTTGCTGCTGATTAAAGGGATCTTCGGCAATAATTGCCTTCATTTCCTGCTCGTCTTTGGCATTAAACAAAATGATGCCGCCGTCACGGGGATTTTTCCGGCCGGAACAGATGAATTTTCCCAGTTTGTAATATTTATCCAAAAAAGCAATATGTTCTTCCAGATAGGCTTCCACTTCGGTCAATGGTTTGATGTAGGTGAGATTTGCAATATACATTTGTATCCTCCTAAAATAAGTTAAGTGTGCCTGGCACCGCCAGCCACTATTGCCTGTTCTCTGCGATGGTTGATTTACCGCTATCCGTTAGCCTGTACTTTTGCAAGCGGCTGTTAGGTTTATCTGGGACAGTCATCTCAATGAGGTCTGCCACTATGAGCGGTTCTATGTGTCGTTTAAACGAGCGGGAGTCGCCGTTCATTCCGATTGCTGCAAAGATTTCTTTACGCGACAACGTTCTATCTTGAAGCGATTTCAAAACGTCTATCTGTGTGCCTGTTAAATCGACTTGGTGCTTTACTTGGTGCTTGTCCTGTTCGACGATGGTATCTAAAACAGCGGATAACGTGAATTCGATAAACACGCCGGAATCATTAGATTTTCTTGCCGCTTCGAAACTTTCCAGATTCCTCAACCAAGCCCTGTGTCATTAACTCGTGGGCTTTCAAAAAGTCTTTTACGTCATAGGGGTTGAAGTTTATAATTCTGTCATAGGCTTCGTATGCATTTTTTACTTCTTTTATCTCCATTTGCTTTCCTGCAATTATCTTGCCTTCAATGACGGCAGTCACTTCCCCGAGCGAGAGGGAGTTACCTTCAATAGCGAGGGATGAGTAAATTGTCCGAAATCGATTTAATCGATGTAGACGAATATTCCGATTGAAATCTGTTGCGTATTCCAGTTTTGTTACGGTCTCTACTATTTTGGCCAGGTAATCGGCAGATTTTTCCGTTATCGTATACGGCGGTTTATTAGTCATTTCATCATCTCCTGTGTGAACTCCTTTTAGAATGATTATTTTCGCTAAGTTTTGCGAGGTATCGATCATCGTGCAATCAGTTGAGTCTGGCACCGAGTGCGAAAAATTACCTCAGTAAATTAAGTTGTGCCTGGCACCGGGGATAACGAAACCATGGAAACACTTGAAACCATTGTTAATGCTGCAAAAAAACTGGCCAGCGAAATTTCGGTCATCGATTTTCATCACGCAGTAGCATGATAAGAATACAGCCCGATCGCCCTCCTGTTGATTCGGCGGGGCGACTGACATCATTTGATTTCACGCTTTTTCCGAGGATAGCATAAGTTAAGTCAATAAGTTAAGTGTGCCTGGCACCGCCAGCCATACAGCTCCGGCCAGACCATCTTTGGCTTTTTGAGAATTTTCTGGAGCTGATATTTGTAACAGATCAGACCAATCACCGCGGAAGTCACGGTCACCAGCACGCCGGTGAGCGCCCCCGCACCACCTAAAGAAATTCGATAGGCACTGATTATGACGGTCGCAATGATGGTCGGAAGATAGCCCAGAAACAGGCCCGTAACACTGATTAAAATCGATCGCGTGTCAAAAATAATGCCGTTTGAAAAGCTGACCGTGTTCAGCATCAACAGCATGCCCATACCGCCGACAAAAACCCCGATGATGCCTTCAAGCCACTTTTTCTGGCGGTCGAAGTGGATGAAAAACAGATTATAGACGATGCTGATTGCCAGCAGCAGGGATGTATTGGTTACCAGGTCTTTAAGTAGTTGGGTTGACATGCTCTCACCTCTTTTTGTTGCGACCGTTTTGGCGATACCCGGGTTTTCGTCCATTCCCGACCAAATAAGTCACGCATTTAAAATTTTCATAAACATCGCATCATCCTGATGCCAGCGAGGGGATCGCTCAGTTGGGCAGATTACGCTGCGCCAAATTCTAAAGAGCGTAAACCCGATCGTGCAACGACCCTATCAAGGTCAAAACGCCATTATTATTGCACCAGTCTTTTCATCGGCGTAAAGCGGATACCATTTTTAACCTGCTCGTTGTCGGTTGCCCGAAAACCAAGGTGTTCATAAATCTTTACCGCATAGGGCGAAGAATTCACGGTCAGCTCAAAGTGCTCGCTGTTTTCATCTGCTTTTAAGGAATTCACAACCGTTGTAAAAAGTTTGGTGGCAATCTTTCTCTTTTGATGATCTTTGGAAACAAACAGCAGTGAAATGTGGAAACGATCGCGAGTCCCGATCACGCCAACAATCGTTTCGTTTTCATAAAATCCCCACATTTTTTTATGACCGTTATCTAAATCCTGGGATAGTTCGGCTAGTTTGAATTCTAAATAATCACTGAAAGTCTTTTGTCCTTCCGGCGAATAATCACCGGCTACAAATTCATTAAAAACGGTATTAACCAAATTGACTGCTGCTTTTAAATCCTGCTGTTCAATTTCTCTAATCATTTTTCACCTCGAAAATTCTTGAATCATTAAATGCTTATGCTGAATAATACTTCTGATTGGGACTGGTCGGTTTGTCGGGTATGGTCAGTTTGAGGAGGCCGCCTTTGATTAGCGGGTTGAGAATCCTCGATCTGAAATGTTTTAAGTCTTTAATTTCAACAAACGCTTGAATTTCTTGTCTGCTTTTTGGCGTTTTGCAAAACTCCAATATATTTCTTGTTCGTTTCTGTTCTTCCTCGCTATAAGCTTGAGGGGTAGCTTGAGGGGTAGCTTGGTCACCGGCTTGCACGGTCAATGGTATAATCGTTCGGAAGACATCCCCCTCCTAAAAAATGGGGTCAGCTCCGGAATAGATTTTGTTGTATTTATAGGTATTTCGGATGCGGATCCCAGTTCGTCCACCAGTCCGGCTTTGAGCTGCTCAATGGAAGCAGCATTGTATTGTCGCTCAAAAATATTTCCCGGAAAGATTATTTGCGGCACACCGTAGATCAGCCCGGTCATGACACTGTTTTGTCCGCCATGATTCAGATAAACCAATGCTTGCGGCATCAGCTCGGCAAAATCGAAGCGACTGGCCACAAAGATGTTTTGATCATGACAGGGCTTGACCTGACTGGTGGCGATATAAACCTCGGTTTCGGTTTCACCAAAGGCTTCGGTGAGGGTCTTGACCACCTTTTTGGCCGAAATCGTGCCGGTGCCGAAATAGGCAATGATTTTGTTTCTTTGCTGAGGCGCGGCCGCAGTTAAAATGGGTTTGGAAAACGGGCCCGTAAAAACCACGCGGTTATCCTTAATCGGCTCCAGTTCATACGAGCTGGGGACGATTTTCAGATCGGCCCAGTCAAAAATATCCAAAACCGAATTGACGGGTGGCAAGCCATCGGCTTTCAGAACCTGTTTAACGTCGCCGGCAAATTCGGGGCTGGCCGCATAGTTCGGCTGAACCGGATAGCTGTAGCCGGTCACCCTTTTGACCTTCTCAAGCCGGGCCGCCACCAGCGCAGCCGGGCGAAACTCGGCATAGACAAGATCAGGCTGGTAGGCAGCAATGGCTTTGCGCAGGCAATTTACATCTTTGCGAAAAAAGCCGGCTTTCAATGCGCCGGTGAAAAACAGCACTTGCTCAAAGCTTTTGACATCCGCTTTTTCCTGCAGACCAAGCTGCTGGACCATTTTGATAAACAAAAGACCCAGCGCTTTGGGCAGGCCCAGCGGCGCGGGAAGCGGTGCTTCATAGTTGTAGACGCCGTCCAGGGGCCGGTAGTTAACATCGACGGCGGCGCATAGCGCCACCTCATGACCGGCATCACGCAGCGCCTGGCAAAGCGCTGCTGTTCTGCTAAAAGGCCCATTGGTTGGAGCCATTGCGGCCATGGGTGCAATTAATACTTTCATGATCGGGCTTCCTTTCACTTTACTAACGATATCAACCTGGTTTTTAAATAAAATCATCCATCCCTTTTTATGACGCGAAGAAGATTTTATATCGCACTGGGGGGGAGGTTTCCCGGAACTTGAAGGGATCACCGTCATCGGTGACTTCCTGAATGATCACAATCGGATCGGAAATCAGGCCGTACTTTTTAAGTTAAGTGTGGCTGGCACTAACGTTAAAGGTATCTGGCACCGGCAGCTATTTCATTTTCTTAACAGTTTTGATTGCTAACTTTGCTATGAAAATCCCACCTTCAATCATCTTTTTGCGATTTTCAGGATCATCAAGGTATTTCTTAGCCATCTGCAATCCATCCTCTAAAAACTTAGCTGCAAAATCTTTTCCATCATTAATTACTTGTTGTGCTGGCAATTTCTGTCTTTGATCTTCTGCGAGAATATACCGGTCATCAATTATTTCCTCAATTGAAATCCCCTGATCTCGAGCGATCGCCATCGATCTTGCATCGTACAATACAATAATCACTTTCTTTAATTTATTCGAAGACTCAAACGATTGAACGCTCTCTTTTGCTATTTCAAAAGCAACTTGCAAATCAAATCCATTATTTCCAGAAGCCAAAAGTGGAAAAGCGATCGATTCACAACTCATAACATCTGCCAATTTCAAAGCTGATAAATATGCTGCACTTAGATTTTCATATTCCCGATGTTCACCATCAACCCATTTTGGAACAACTGAATGAATAATAAATTTTGCATCAAGATTAAAGGCTAGTGTTGGGATAGCATCTCCCACATGGATTTGACCATACTTTTTTAATGCCTCTTTACACGCTTTTTCCAGTTCTTTTCTTCCAGCCTTTTGAAAAATAGCTTTTGAAGTGCCACTACCTTCTTTTAATTTCGAATTTGATGGCAATACCATTGCATCCACTGTTATATTTGATATATCATTACGAACAACTTCAAATTGCATGACTAACCTCCTTGTCAATACGGGTCAAATTCAACCATTTTAAATTAAGCGTACCTAGCTCGGCAGTTCGAAGCACCATTTACAGCCCCATGATTTCTTTCTTTTTAGCAGCAAATTCTTCCTGGGTTAAAACACCCATATCAACCAGTTCTTTTAGTTTTTTCAATGTTTCGATCTGCTCGTCAAAAGACATTGAGGAACTTGGCGTTGCGACTGGCTGACCTTGAGGACCAATATTCTGAGCCATATTCATTCCCAAAAGCATATCACCGCCGTTTCCGAGTCCATTAACCAGAATACCCTGTGCAATATTTTGTTGTGCAGCAATGTTAGCAGTTCTCTGTGAAACATCATCATAGGCCTTCATCGACATCTTGTTTGCCGAGAACTGTTTAACAAGTTCTCTCGATTCTGGTGAAAATTCGATATTTTCCACTGCTACCTGAACGAGTACAAAACCGAATCGCTCTTTCCATGTGCCAGCATTGTATGAATCTTCGGATATTCTCTTTGAAATTTCAACAGCCTGTCCTGGCAACATAGAAATTCTATAGATTGTTGATAGTGAATTTAACGCTGCGATAAATGATTGTAAAAATTCGGATAGAATCTGTGCTCTCACTTTTGGATCATCAAATGAATAGCTATTTGTGTTAGCTGGTACAAAGTTTTTTATAAACTTCTCAGGATCAACTATTTTAATGGAGAAACCGCCATATGCATAAATTTCAAGGTCGCAACCATAATATAAATCATTATAGACCTGTGGGCCACGTGTGCCAAATTTAATATCGCGAATTTCACGTAAATTGACAAATGCAACTCTCTTTTCCATCGACGAAATGCCACCGTAGCCGATTCTGTCTTCAGCCTGTGTAAAGACGGATGTTTCCATATCATTTCCGTCAAATAGGCTTTCCTCCCCTTCTTGATATTCAAAGCCTCCAGGAGTTGTGATAATATTCTCGATTCCGGCTTGGCTAAAAATGAACGCAGCTGTGTTTTCAGGAATAAATATTTTCGAGCCATTTGAAATAACATCGATTGAGCCAAGCGTATTGACGCCGCGTCCGTTATTATTCGTTTTAAGTATTCCCGGGGCGACAGTTGTATGCTCATCAAAATGGCCGGCAGTAATGAGTTCTTTCCATTGATCAGCAAAGGCTCCTCCGACCGAATCAATAAATGCGTTTATAATGCCCATCATCATCAACCTTTCTCATCATAATATTTGATCTGTATCACAATATCTGCAGCGAACGCTTTGACCTTTAGCGCCCGTAAGCGGGGCCATACAACCGATACATTTTTTTGTAACCTTTACCGATTGATTCGCCGCTTTGCCGTCCGGTTTGATTCCGAAGCTTTCTTTAAAAACATTGAACGTGTCTTTAAGTGTTTCTGCGATATTTTCGACTCCGGGAATCGCAAATGGATTTGCTACTGAACTCTGCGAAGATATATTCCCTGTTAATACCTTGCTGATTTCATTAACATATTTCGCAATTTCTTTCTTGTCTGAACTTTGAAATTTGAAAGCCAACTGTCCATTTATAAAGTATATCTGAAGATCAGGCATACCATTTGAACTTTTTCCCATAATAGCCTGTGCTTCGCCATTTACGATTTTCACCTGATTGAGCGGGTGTTTTTTCACCCCTTTTGTATTACCAAACATACCCTTGCTAACATGGATGATATTTATGTTAGTAAGAACAAGTTCATCGGTATAGGCTGCCATAAACCCACCGCTTTCACAAAGGACAGCAGTACTTTGAATTAGAATTGTTTCATTTGGCGCTAAATTATAATTTACCATCTTTTCTCCCTAAAATTAAACAGCAAATGAACTTATCAATTTGCTGACAGACTCAAATATATGTTTTCTTGGTCAAAAAGAAGCTCCATTGGTTGGTTATACAGCCGGCTAACGGTGCTGATATTTTCTACGAATGGCCTGACGCAACTGCTCTGGTTACTCTCAAATTGCTTCATGGTCTGTTCTGTCTTTTTTGAATGGAACTTTTCCATTTGGTTGCTTGCTTCAATCAAGGTTTCATCAATCTGAGAATCACTGACAACGGGAATCATTGCCACCGCATCTCCGGCAAATTTATTGATGGTTGCCAACCCGTTTAATAGATAAGAATTTATCGAAGTATTGGCATATTCTTCAATCTGATTATAGCACTTTGTATATATTTCACGATATTGATAGGAATAATCCTCTATTTTATGAGCGGTACTATCAAGGTATGCCGAGTCAAAATTTTCGAGCAACATCACTTCAAGGAAGGTTGAAAAAGCATATAAATACAACGCCAGTTGATATTCTTTGAGCTCAACCCGCACTTCCTCCAACTTGCCTTTGACGTCCAGGTCATGATGAATGAAAAATGGATTGTTGATTTTTGTATTCATTTTTTTAACAACGCGTTCCCGGTAAAAAATAATGCTATGTTCCGCCTCCCGTTTGATTTCCTGTACCTGCATATGTTTGCTGGTTTTGTATTTTTCATTGTCCCAATTGTATTTATAATTATTCAGAACATCCTCGAGAATATTGAGGTTGCCTCTCAGTTTTGATTTTTCTTTTTGCTTCAAAAATTCAAATATTTCTTGTTGCGTTTCAAGGATATCATCCAGTTTTTTTTCGATACTTATCAATGCGACAGCGATTACCAGCGGCAATGGATCAAAAGGGATTCTTGTTGACATCGTTACGGTATTACCCGTTGCCGGTACAAATACTGGTTGACCGGCAAATTGACCATTTGCACCCTGAATGAGACCACGAAACCCAGTGCCATCTTTAGCTTTTACAAGCTCTCCAACAACCCCTTGCGGGAAAATTGCATTGTAGTAGCCCTCCATTCCACCGGTTTCAATCGTTTGTGTAACGGTTCTAAACGCCGCCGGCAAGGTGGCAAAAGCCGCACCCAAAGCGGCAATGCTTGTTAATGGTAATTTCGTGCATTTTTCTAATGCTACTTCATCTTTAAGCACAGCTGGATAATATTCAACATTCATCATTGCCTTAACGATCTCGTTTTTCTTATTGTTCTCTTCCATTATATTAATTCCCTCCACAAGCCCTTCATTTTATAAATGGTATTGGCAGCTCTTAAAAACAGCCCCTCGGCTTTTTTGATTATTCTATTATACTGCCAGAAAATAACCAAAAATGGGATGAGTGACGTTTTTTAATTGTTCTGGATTTATCTGATTCGTTTTATTCATTTTGGCTCCTTTCTATTTTCTATCGATTCGATGGTCAACGACTCGAGTTTTTTCTGATCGTTCATTTTCTTCACCGGTTTTCTTTGATGCTATGATTATACCGTTTGGATAGCATAAACGAAACAACTGTCTTGATTTTTCTCGCCGCTATTTGATTTTAAGTTAAGTGGACCTGGCACCGCCAGTTTAAGTGTGCCTGTCACCAGAGCCTATCATGGTGAATAGGTTGACACAATACCATCGATATAAATGGCATCATCCCCCAGGGGGTTACAGTCAATGGCAATGGGATTCTTTCCGCCCAAAACGGTTCCAATCATCCCATTGTTCTGATATTCACAGGGGGAGTTGTTAAAGTGGTGGTCCCGCTGGCTGAACATGGGACTGCCATAATAATAAGCAACGCGTCATCCCATCGCTGCTTTCGCCATAGGACCGGTACCACCAATGATAATTCGCTGGCAAACCAAGCATTACTTGGAAGCAGACAACAGTTTATCCAGATAAATTGATTTAAACTGTTTACTGGCTAAAATCTGTTTGAGCGGAGGTAATTTAAGAATAACGCCAAATACCGCGGCCATCGCACGATGATTGGCAAAGGCCTGATTATCAAAGATAAGGTTCTGAAGCGTCCCTTTTTCAATTGCCTGCAGGACAAACCGATGGGTGCTGTTCACGGGGGTGATCACTTCGATTTCTCGTCGTTCCAAATGAATCGCATGCGTCGGACAATTTCTGACACAGACCCCACATCCCAGACATATCTGAAGATCCACCGCAGCGACGCCCTGGCCCGCCTGCTTGTTTTTCATGGAAATGGCCAGTACCGGACATACCCTTTCGCATTTACCGCACCCGATACATGCATCAGAGATAACCGGGATATAATTCGTTGTTGCCACTGGTTGCATGGGGCTGAACTTTCTTGCGGCTTGTAGGGCTTCACAGCAGCAACCGCAGCAATTACAGATAAAGGCCGGATTTTCCCGGACATTTTCCCCAATTTGCACCAAATTCGCTGCATAAGCACGTTCCAATACGGCCATCGCCTCGTTTTTGTCAATTAACTTGGCATGCTGACCATTTTCGGCCAGGGACCGTAAGTTAAGTGTGCCTGGCACCGGGGCCCTATTCGCATTTCTTTTTTATCAAGCACCGTTTGGCATGATTCCCAATCGATGGTTTTAACGCCGTTGTTATATCTGCTCTCAAAAGGTTGTGTTTTAGGCACATTGTCAATAATTTTTTCCGCTTCTTCCTGTTCTTTATTAGCCACCATAATCCAGACGTCCTCAAGCACATCTGGCAATTAGCCAAAGACATCGGTGATATTTTTAATCCGCTCCGATAACAAACGATGAACCCGGTCTTCAACTGAATCCTTGTAGCGCATATTAAAAATGTGGATGGTATCATTCATTTGACCAATACGCTGTATCCGACCTTTTCGCTGTTCAAAACGTGTTGGATTCCAGGGTAAATCGAAATTGAACACGGTGCCTAGACTTCGCAAGTGTAGTCCTTCTGAATCTGAACTGTACCATCCTATATTTTAATTACACTAATGATTTGTAATTCAGGTTGCCAAGAACTCTCAGTCTATAGCCTCCACAATTTTAATTTCAGTCTCAGTTAAACCATAGATCTCATATACAATGCTGTCTATTAACCTTTCTAGATCAGACGTGTCGGCATTACTATCAATCTCCTTTTTTTCCAAAATTTGCTCCACATAACTAATCATTCTCACCTGCGTTATTTCATCACATTTTTTTATTGGTAACTTTCTAACATCATTGACTAATAT
>NZ_WJBC01000030.1 GCF_014284475.1 Acetobacterium fimetarium
TCGCCATTAAATCGGTAAATACATCGAGACGGTCTTTAGCGGTTTTGGGAATTCCCTTGTCGCTGTTGAGCAGCGCTACGCACTCCCATTTGGTATCGGCAATGACTTTAAATGCCGCATCAACCTTGTCGCCTTCGAGCGATACGGAGTTGAACAGGCCCGGTTTGTTACAGTATTTCATCGATTCGATGCAGGTATAGACATTGGGGCTGTCCACTGCAATCGGCACATCGGTGGCGTCCTGAACAATATCGATCAGCCATTTCATGGTTTCCAGCTCAATATCATCATCGACTGATGCACAGACATCAATATAGTCTGCGCCAGCTTCGGCCTGTTTGATGGCCAGATTTTTTATAAATTCTGCATCCTTTGCCGCAATCGCCTTCGCGGTGGAAGGAATAGCACCGTTAATTTTTTCGCCGATTATTATCAATTTTAGTACCTCCTTAAAATTGTTATGGGGTTATTGATCGTGCTTAATTCAGAACATCTCCTTCGTCATTTTATCAATGGCATAGTCGGTTGCCTCATAAACGCCCGGGAATGAGCTGACTCCAAGCCCCTGGCTGGCGCTCGGAATGAAGTAGAGTTTTCCATTTTCTCGGCAGGCTCTCGTCACTTCTTTTTCAATTTGTTCTTTTGACCATGCCGGATGATCAATTACGCCACTGTCAACACCACCCATGAAAGTGATTTTACCGCCGTATTGCTTAATCAGATCAGGAATGTGATTGGTGGTCATGACACCTTGCCAGATATCAATCCCCATTTCGATCATATAGGGTACCAGAGTAGCGGCATAACTGTCACTGTGATGAACAATCAGTTCAACGCCATGGTCTTTCCAGTAGCCGTAGATTTTTTTGTACGCTGGTACAAAGAACTCTTCAAACATTGCCGGAGAAAGGAAAGTTGAAATCTGACTGCCCCAATCATCATGATGAAAGAGTGCATCGGGATGGATATGATCGGTGACTTCTTTTGCATACTTCAGTTCAAATTCGGTCAGATAATCGATCAGTTCATGCATCGCTTCCGGTTCTTCATAGAAATCCATCAATGCATTTTCCATGCGCATCAGATAATGAGTGTGTTCAAATAAACCGGGCGCTACGAACGCGGTGACATATTTATTTTCCCGGTCAACGGCGTTTGCATCAGCAATGGCTTGTGCCCAGGCCTCGTCCGGATAGTCGAGATTAGGAGCCTTGACGAAATTTTTCCATTCGGTGATGTCTTTTACTACGATATGTTCATCATCGTGAACTGGAAAAGCGCCAAGCTGCTCTTCCGGCCATCGGACTGTTACGCCCCATTCGTTGACAATTTCGCCGCCGATTGGTGGTTTTTTACGGGTGAATGGTACGGTCATTACCATCTGCAAAAACTCATATTGCTTGACAAAACGATCCGGTTTTCCGCCACTCATGACTTCCTTCAAATTCTCTTTAACAGTCAGCATTGTGTTTTACCTCCTTATTAGGTACCTTTGTATTTTTGTACTGTCTTAAAATGCCTATGCAATAATGTATTCCCGAATTCGTGTTATTTATACACGAAATGCTTGCTTTTTTCGATTTGCTGTCACTTCACGAGATGATTAAACAAAAAAATCACAGAATTTGAATATCTGTGATTTTTGGATAACTGGCTTAAATGACGAATCCGTTTTCTTTTGAGGCTCTGACATATTCGTAGAAGAATTCCCGTCGCATATAGTTTTGCGGAGAGTATTCCTGCTGGTTGTAAGCAAAGTTCAGCTTTGTCAGCGCCGCTTCAAAGGAAATGTTTTCCAATGGAATGCCGCCGGCCTTAATGAGCTGATGGCATGAGGCGTAAAGGTCGCCATGTATATTTTTATAGGAGATCATATAGTGATCAATCTGCGGGTTGCTTTTTATAAAATTCACAAGCGAAGTGCCGTGATCGCCCGATACATTTCCGCTTCCGCAATGATAGAGGGAATGCAGCACCGCGCGGACAGGGCCACCCACCAGGTTGATGTACTGATAGTTAAGACCGGGATAAGCCCGAAGGGCGAGGATTTCATTTCGAAACGCTTTGACCTGGGGAACATCTTCAGGAGCCGGGTTGTAAAGTTTTTGCATGGTCGGATTACGCGGTGCGGGGGTGCAGCAAAGTCCGCGGGTGTCAAAAATACCCAGAGGTTCTCCGAAACTGGTGAAATCGTCCTTCAGCCAATCTGCTTCCTGTAAACGAGAGGCCAGATGGACATAGGTTTGGTGATCGCTGTTTTCATAAATCACATAGAAACCAGGAAGTTTCAGATTGCAGATGAAATCAACGCTGGCTGAAAAATTGCTGATGGCATTGCTGTTGGGTTCACCGATCGCATAGTTTGCAGCGACTAATACGATCGGCAGGAGCGGGGCTTCAAGACCGTAGCATAAGGCGGCACCGGTATAGGGAAGCGTATCGGATCCATGAGCGATGATGACGCCATCGTAATTGCGCAGATCAAAGGATTGGAGTGCTTTGATAATCTGCAGCCAGTGTTGCGGTTCCGCATTTTCGCTGAGCATGTTATAAGGGCGGAATATTTCAAAATCAACCGGCGGTTTGCCGAGACTTTGATAAATCGACAATAAATCATCGCCACGGCTGCTGTCAACATCGATACAGCCATCACTGACGGCGCTGCCAATGGTTCCTCCGGTAAGTAATAAAAGAATTTTTGCTGCTTTTTCCATAATTGATTATCCTTTCAGCATAAAAATGTGAAGCCCATCCGGATCAGGATTCTTCAATGAATCCATTATGACCAAGTGTGGTATTGCCCATGTAGGTTCGGGAAAAATTGGGGTCAGTGGCTAATTCAACATGTGTCGTAATTTTGGGGATCGCTTCGCAGCGTTTTGCTTCATCCTGCGACAGGAGAAAAAGTTGCACACCCGTGCCGGCGCCATTGCCGATGGAACGAATGGGAACACCTTCAAATTTAGGCAGCAGACCAATAAATTGCGCATTGTCGACATCGATATAATTGCCGAAAGCGCCGGCAATGACAATTTCAGTGAGGTCGGTTGGCTGAATGCCAAAATTTTCGATTAACAGACAACAGCCAGTATAAATGGCGGCCTTTGCTAATTGAACCTGACGGATATCTTTTTGCGTGATGACCATCTCTTTACCGTCGGGATGCTCCTCCTTTGTTACAAAAACAAAGTAACGCTGCCCGGTTTCATCGACCTTAAACCGGGCTTTTAAAGGATGTGCTTCAAGATCGTCACCTTTAACAAAATTGCCCCGGTCATAAATAAGACCTTCCTTAAAAAGCATGGCAATGGCATCGATAATACCTGAGCCGCAAAAACCGATAGGCGGGACATTGCCGATAACGTGGTAGCGAATATCATTGTCGACGATGGCAACCTTCTCAATGGCGCCTGAGGTGCCGCGCATGCCCATATGGATACCGGCGCCTTCCAAAGCGGGGCCGCAGGCGGTTGAAGCGACGTAGTATCGGTTCTGATTGCCAACGGCAATTTCACCGTTTGTTCCCAAATCGATCATCAATCGGTAAGAATCATCTTTGGGAAGGCTTAACAGGACAGCAGTGGTGTCGGCTCCGACAAAACCACCCAGCAAAGGTAAAAAGGTAATGCGGCCAAGCGGATTCATATTAATTGCAAGATCCGCTGCGGTGAGGGTTATTTTATCCCGCGTTATACCTGTAAATGGGGCTAACCCCAAATGAACAGGATTGAGACCGAAGAAAAGGTGCGACATGGTGCTGTTGCCGCAGAAAACACAGCCATAAATGCTTTCCTGGCTGAGATTGGATTCGGAATACAGATTGGACAGAATATCGTTAATGGTTTCCAGGATAGAATTTTGAATTTTCTTGAGGTTTTCCGCCGAAGCCGACGCAAAATCGATTCGGCTAATGACATCTCCCCCAAAAGAGATTTGTTTATTGAGAGCGGAGTCCTGACTCACAAGGACTCCGGTGGTGAAATCATAAAGATAGCCGACCACGGAAGTCGTTCCGATATCAAAGGCAACGCCGTAAGCTTTGAATTCTGAATCACCAGGGACAATATCGATGAGTTCGTTATCGAACAGGACAAAATTCAATGAAGAACTGTCTTTGGAATGAAAGGCAGCAGGAAATTTCTGCAAAACCGCTAAAGACGGAATCGTGACAGGCTGATCTAATACCTTTCTGATCGTTTCATGATCATAGGAACACATGTCGGTTTTGAGTTCTGAAAACGGGACGTTAACGACCTTGACTCGTGGATTGAAGCTGAGTTGATCGTTATCTGTCGTTTCAAGAATTTGGGATAAATCAGCTTCCTGAGAAATAAAAATCTCGATATTTTGTGATATGGCATGTTGGCATCCCAAAACCTGAGAAACCAAACCATTCTCGCGTACAGTAACAAGACATTTTTGGCATTTTCCTTTTCCGCCGCAAACAAGATTCTGCGGGAATCCAACTAAACTGCATGCGTCGGCAACGGTTGTTCCGGTTTCAACAGTGATGCTTTTCTCCAATAACGGAAAATTTACGTGAATGTTTTTCAATGAAGACATAAGTTTGTCCTTTCTTGTTCATAATATGATAAAATAAAAGTATCGTATCATTATCTACTGAAATAATATCTACATTATACTTGATCTAGATAATGCATTCAATAAAATGGAAGATAAATAGCTCTGTTTCGGGAAAAATATTGACAAAATAAGTGGATAATGGTAGTCTAAGCATCGCACCTGTGTTTACATGTTGACTTATTTGCGGATGAAAACGATGCCACGTATCGTCGCATAAAAAAGGGAGGTTTATATCGAATGATTATAATTGGAGAAAAAATTAATGGAACGATTCCTGTAGTCAAGGAAGCGATTGAAAAAAGGGATGCTGCATTTATTGCAGATCGTGCAATAAAGCAGGCACAAGCAGGGGCGGACTATATTGACGTTTGCGCAAGCACGGCACCGGAGATTGAAATCGACACGCTGACATGGCTAATGGACGTCGTGCAGGATGCAACGGATGTTCCCCTCAGTATCGATAGCCCAAACCCTCGAGTGATTGAAGCAGTATTCAAATATGCTAATAAACCGGGACTGATCAATTCGATTTCAGAAGAAGGCAATAAATGTGAAGTACTTCTGCCTTTAATGGAAGGAAATGACTGGGAAGTCGTAGGTCTTACCTGCGATGACCGAGGAATTCCCAATGATGTTCAGACGAAAGTGGACATAACTAAGGCGATGGTTGAAAAGGCGGCAAAATATGGAGTAACACCAGACCGCATTCACATTGATCCCTGCGTGATGGCTTTAGCAACCGATAATAATTCGTTTTTGAATTTAGTCCAGGAAATTAAAAAGATACGAGAATTATATCCCACAATTCATATAACTGGGGCAGTCAGCAATATTTCATTCGGTTTGCCGCTGCGGGCCTTAATGAATAAAACATTCATGGCATTTGCGGTTCAAGCGGGAATGGATTCGGCAGTGCTGGATCCTCTTAACAAAGATATGATCGGAACAATTTTTGCAGCGTATGCACTTCTTGGAAAAGACAAGCATTGCAGAAAATACAGTAAAGCATATCGACAGGGAACAATTGGCCCGATTAAATAGAAAAACAATATCGAGTTTAGACGAGACTTTAAAAGGTCTCGTCTTTTTTTGTGTGCCGCAAGGATGAGTGTCAACAGCTGATGGTTTATGGACGCGAGCAACACTTCCTGCGTACTGGTACTAGCCATCTTGAATAGACAAAAAAGTGGTAACACACGGAGTGCACATAACAGGTAAGCGTAATATATTGACTTAATACTAACTAGCTCATTAGTATATATATCGATAAAAAGACAATATAATACCACAAACATGATTGTTTGAGAAATAACAAACAATAAAATGAAATAAATTGGCGTAGAAAGAAAAAATATTGACATTTGATTAATAGAGTGATAGTATAAAAAAAGATCGTATATACAGGTAAATATAAGACTAGCTAGTATAAGAGTGGTGATTTTTAATCGAGAATTGTTGGATTGAAGTTGGTTGCAACAAGAGGACCGAATAATAGTTTTGAACACAATATAGAGATAACGAGCAGAAAGGTGGCAGACATCGATCCATAAATATATAATAAATGTTAAATTTACGAAATGGGTGAATTTTGCACAAAAAACAGATAAATGGAACAATTATGATCAATTATGTTGCGAAATGTGGCATAATGATGATGTAAAAATACGGTGCTTGCACAAAAATAGTTGCTGTTCTGCCTGGTAGAGTAAAATATTGTTGCGTTTTTTACGATAGACCCAAGAAATGTAAACGTTATTCGATTTTTTATAGTAAAAAATTGTCTTATATAATATTTGATTTTTTTTGTAAAATCAGCTATCATATAGATATGTTAAAAATTTATCAAAGTATTGGAGGAAATGATATGGGTTTTAAATCAGACATTGAGATTGCACAAGAGGCTACACCACAAGATATTCGTGAGATAGCAGCTAAATTAGGTTTAACAGAAGACGACTTGGATTTATATGGTAAATATAAAGCTAAGGTTGACTACAATCTGTTAAAGAAAAATACAGGTAAAAAACCTGCACGTTTAATTCTTACAACCGCTATTAACCCTACACCAGCAGGCGAAGGAAAAACCACAACAACAATTGGTGTTGCAGATGGTTTGGCAAAATTAGGAAAAAATGTCCTGGTTGCGTTAAGAGAACCTTCTCTTGGACCAGTATTTGGTGTTAAAGGTGGAGCTGCCGGCGGCGGATACGCTCAAGTTGTTCCAATGGAAGATATTAACCTTCATTTTACAGGCGATTTCCATGCTATTGGCGCTGCAAATAACTTATTGGCAGCAATGCTTGATAATCATATTAAACAAGGCAATTCACTGAAAATTGATCCTAAAAAAATCACATGGAGACGTTGCGTTGACATGAATGACCGTCAATTAAGAAATATCGTTGATGGTTTAGGCGGATCTGGAGACGGTGTTGTTCGTGAAGACGGTTTCGACATTACCGTTGCTTCTGAAGTAATGGCAGCTTTCTGTCTGGCAAGTGATATCGTTGATTTAAAAGAACGATGCGGACGAATTATTGTCGCTTACAGTGTTGACGGAACACCTGTTAAGGCTTCTGATATCAATGCACAAGGCGCAATGGCAGCTTTACTTAAAGATGCATTAAAACCAAACCTGGTACAGACATTAGAAGGAACCCCAGCATTCATTCATGGTGGACCATTCGCTAATATTGCTCATGGCTGTAACTCAGTAATTGCTACTCGTATGGCAATGCATTTTGCAGACTATGTTGTAACAGAAGGCGGATTCGGTGCTGACCTTGGTGCTGAAAAATTCCTGGATATTAAATGCAGAATGGCTAACCTGAAACCAGATGCAGTTATCATTGTAGCAACTGTTCGTGCCCTTAAATACAACGGTGGCGTGGCAAAAGCTGATTTAAACAATGAAAACCTTGTCGCATTAAAAGCAGGTCTGCCAAACTTATTAAAACATGTTGAAAACATTACTCAGGTATTTAAATTGCCAGCAGTAGTTGCAATTAATGAATTCCCACTGGATACACCAGCAGAATTAGCATTAGTTAAAGAAGAATGCCAGAAATTAGGCGTTAATGTTGCTATTTCTCAAGTATGGGCAAAAGGCGGCGAAGGCGGAAAAGAACTGGCTCAAGAAGTTATTCGTTTAATTGACGAAAGCAAAGGAACTTTTGAATTCAGCTATGATCTTGATATGTCAATCAAAGATAAAATCAATGCCATCGCTACAAAGATTTATGGAGCAGACGGCGTAGACTATACTCCGGAAGCAGACAAACAAATTGCAAACTTAACAAAACTTGGTTTTGATAAAGTGCCAATCTGTATGGCTAAAACACAGTATTCCTTGACTGATGATGCAACAAAATTGGGCCGTCCAACTGGATTCAGAATCACTGTTCGGGCAGCTAATATCTCAGCCGGTGCTGGATTTATCGTAGCCTTGACAGGCGAAATCATGAAAATGCCAGGACTTCCAAAAGTTCCAGCAGCTGAAAAAATCGACGTTGATGAAAACGGCGTAATTTCAGGATTATTCTAGAAATAAAAAACAGACGCAAGACAAGTAGACTGAAGAGGTTCCCTGTTGGGGAGCCTCTTAGTCCAACTGGCTTGTTAAATTTTATACAAATGATGAAAGTGGAGTTAATGAATGGGAAACGAGTCTATTTCTGAAAAAAAATGTGCTGAATTTGTTGAAGCCCTGTACAGCAAAGCTGCTGTTCCAGGTGGTGGCGGTGCAGCCGCTTTAGTTGGTGCCATTGGGACTGCTTTAGCTGGCATGGTTGGAAACTTAACCACCGGGAAGAAAAAATATGCTGAATATGAAGAAGACATTCAACGTATTTTAAAAGAAGCTCAGGTACTACAGGATCGTCTATTGGCAATGATTGATGAAGATGCTAAAAACTTTTTACCTTTATCAAAAGCTTATGGACTTCCCAAGGAAACTGAAGAAGAAAAAGCGTTTAAAGAAAAAACTCTGGAAGAATGCACGAAGGTTGCTTGCAGCATTCCTCTCGAAATCGTCGAAGTATGCTACAAAGCAGTATTATTGCAGGAAGAACTGGTTGGCAAAGGATCCGCTCTGGCTATCAGTGATGTTGCCTGTGGCGTTCAGTGTTTAAGAGCTGCGATGATCAGTGGCTGGGTAAACGTTCTGATCAATATTAAAACGATTAAAGATCAGGATTATGTTGCAGATGTTAATAACAGAATCAAGCCAATGTTGAATAAAGGCATTGAAATTTGTGACCGTGTTTATGCTCAAGTTGAAAAACAACTTTCATAAAGATTATCAATTAAATTTTGAATTAAGAGGAGTATTGTAATTATGACAGCAAAATTATTAAGTGGAAAAGAAGTCAGCGAATCGATGCTGGCTGAAGTACTGAAAGATGCTAATGAATTAAAAGAAAAAGGCATCCAGGTAAAAATGGCAATTATGCGTGTTGGAGAAGACCCAGGTTCAATTTCTTACGAGAAAAGTATTATCACAAGAATGGGAAAATCCAATATCGAAGTTGAATCTGTACAATTCCCAATTGAAGTAACAGAAGCTGATTTTATTGCTAAACTTCAATCAATCAATGAAGATAAAAACATTCATTCAGTTTTGATCTTCCAGCCACTGCCAGAACAAATCGACGCAGAAAAAATTAAATATCTGTTAAGTCCTGAAAAAGATCCAGATGCTCTTAATCCGACAAACTTAGGAAAATTGATGATCGCTGATGAAAGAGGATTCTTCCCATGTACAGCTGAAGGCGTTATGGAAATGTTCAGATACTATAACATCGATGTTAAAGGCAAAGATGTTGTTGTTATCAACAACTCCAACGTATTGGGAA
Organism: Acetobacterium fimetarium; assembly: GCF_014284475.1. Taxonomy (GTDB): domain Bacteria; phylum Bacillota; class Clostridia; order Eubacteriales; family Eubacteriaceae; genus Acetobacterium; species Acetobacterium fimetarium. The sequence continues at coordinate 9,438 of NZ_WJBC01000030.1, forward strand.
AACCACTTACAATCATGTTAACAAACGAATTCGCAACCGTAACAATGTGTCATGTATTTACTAAAGACACCGCTTCATATACTAAAAAAGCAGATATCGTTGTAACAGCATGTGGAATTTACGGATTAGTAAAACCAGAAATGTTGAACGAAAACTGTATTTTGATCGATGTTGCAATGGCTCAGATGAAAGATGCGAATAAAGAATTCGTTTTAAATGAAGACGGTAAAAAAATCAGAACCGGTGATGCTCATGTAGATTGCTTGAACAAAGTAGCCATGATCACTTCTGCAACACCAGGATGCGGTGGTGGAACAGGACCTATCACAACAGCATTATTAGCTAAACATGTAATCAAAGCCTGTAAAATGCAAAACGGCTTACTATAAATCACAAAAAAACAAAGGAGGTATGCAATTGGAGGATTACACGAAGTTTAAACTAAAAAGAAAGGAAGAGCTCGATGCGGTTCTGGCAGACAAGGATGATTTGTTTGTTATAGCCTGCAACAAGTGCTTTAAGGAACTCGACAGTTTTGACGAGCCAGAATGCGGTCTGTTTGAAGAAATTGCTAAAGAACAGGGAAAAAATATCGTAGGCAGTGCAAAAATCGACTTTCTGTGCAATGAACCGTTGACATCGAAGAGCTTTCAAGAGATTCTTCCGAAAGAAGCCAAAAATGTATTTATTATTTCATGTGGTCTGGGAATTCAGACAATTGCAGGATTGGCGGAAATTCCGGTGTATGCTGCAAGCGACACCATCGCCGTTGATGGCTATCATGGAATGGCATTGACAGACACGTTATGCGAAGCATGTGGCCAGTGTTATCTGAACATGACCGGAGGAATCTGCCCGGTTGTTGACTGCTCAAAAGGCTTGTTGAACGGACAATGCGGTGGCGCTAAAAATGGCAAATGTGAAGTTAACAAGGAAATGGATTGTGGCTGGGAGCTTATCTACAAAAGGTTGGAAAAACAGGGACGTTTGCAGGAACTGTTGAACAAACCGGTAGAACTTCGCGATTATTCCAAAGTAAATCGCAAGTTCATCAGTGAGTATGTCGATTCTGTCCGCGAAAAACGCTACGAAGGATACTACGGCGGAATCCATCCAACTGAATTTAAAGAGTTAAGTGAACATATTTCACTGGTACCTTTCCCGGATCCAATCAATGTAGTGATTCCAATGTCACAGCATGCCGGTGCACCAGCTGAACCCATCGTTGAAGTTGGACAGACTGTAAAAATGGGGCAAAAAATTGCTGATGCAAAAGGGGTCGTAAGCAGTGCTATTCATGCCAGTGTCAGCGGTACCGTTGTCGCCATCGAACCACGACGTCATCCGGTTAGCGGAATGGACAGCTTAGCGATTGTTATTCAATCAGATGGAAAGAATACGCTTGACGAGTCGGTAAAACCAGCCGGAAAACTGGAGAACCTAACACCCGATGAAATCATCGAGATTGTCCGTGAAAAGGGAATCGTCGGTATGGGTGGAGCAGGATTCCCAACGGCAGTTAAGCTTAAGGCACCTAAACCGATTGAACTGGTAATGCTTAATGGCTGCGAATGTGAACCGATCTTAACAGCGGATCACCGGGTTCTTCTGGAGTTTGCTGATGAAGTAATTTATGGTTTAAAAGCCATGATGAAAGCATCGGGAGCACCAAAAGGGGTGATTGCAATTGAAGACAATAAACAGGATGCTGTTGAATTGCTGCAGGCAAAAACTGCCGATATCGAAAACATCGAAATTGTCGTTGCAAAAACCAAATACCCACAAGGAGCTGAAAAAATGCTCATCAAACGGGTTATGGGCAAGCAAGTTCCAAGTGGCGGACTGCCAATGGATGTCGGTGCAATCGTAAGCAACGTGAGCACGGCCAAAGCCATTTCGGATGCGATCCAGACAGGAATGCCGCTGATCGAGCGCGTTGTCACTGTCAGTGGAAATCGAATGAACAAACCTGGCAATTACTTAGTGAAGGTTGGTACCTCTGTCAAAGATATCGTCAACCATTGCGGTGATGTAATTGGCGATGATGTTACCATTAAAATCGGCGGTCCAATGATGGGCTTCAAGCAGGAAAACCTCAATGTTCCAATGCTGAAGTGCTCCAATGGGATTATCGCCGTTGAAACCACGGTCAAAGAGGCTGTGGAATGTATCAAGTGTGGACGTTGCGCAGACGTATGTCCAATGGAACTTCGTCCGCTATATTTCACCAAATACGCACTGACAGAAGACTGGGAAGGCATGAAAACACAGAATGCAATGGATTGTATTGAATGTGGATGCTGTGAATATATCTGCTCATCAAAAATTCCAATTGTTGAGCGAATCAAAATTGGAAAAACTGCCATAAGGGAGGGTAAATAATATGCTGATTACCCAACTAAAATCAAAAGAGACAATTGAATCTTTAGCTGAAGGAAAAATTGTGATCATAAATTGCCACGGTTGCAAAGAAGTCTATTTCGCTGAACACGAAGCAGATGAACTACAAAAAGAACTTGCAGCCAGTAAAGAAGTGACCCAGATCATTACAACAGATTATATCTGTAATCCGGACAATCTGAAACTGCAATTGAAAAAACACATGGATAAAATCAATGCGGCAGATACCATACTGGTATTCTCCTGTGGCGTTGGAATTCAGACTGTTGCAGCTCAATTTGAGGATAAACACGTATATTCCTGCTGCGATACCTATCCATTACCAGGATTCCAGGGTGTTACACCGCTGAATGTTGATTGTGGACAGTGTGGTGAATGCTATCTGAATGGTACCGGAGGGATTTGCCCGATTACCGCATGTTCAAAAAGCCTGGTCAACGGCCAATGTGGCGGCGCCAAAAATGGCAAGTGTGAAGTCGACAAGGATATGGAATGCGGATGGGAACGAATTTACAGAAAATTGGAGAAACTGAATAAACTGGATGCCATGAAATATGATGCGCCAAAAGTGCGAAACTTCGGAATTTCGGAAATCCAGACCGCAGAATAACCAATAATTTAAGATGATTAGGAGTAATTATAAATGAGAATAACTGAGCTGTTTCAACGTGACGAGTTTGTTTTAACTGCAGAAGTGGGACCTCCAAAGGGGGTCGAAATTGACCACTTGATTAAAGATGCGCATGAATATTTAAAGACCCGAGTCCATGCATTGAATGTAACGGACAATCAATCTTCAGTTATGCGTACAGGTTCACTGGCAACATGTAAGGTCTTGAAAGATGAGGGACTACTCCCGATTTTTCAAATAACCTGTCGGGACAGAAACCGAATTGCCCTACAGTCGGATGTATTAAGTGCTGCATTGCTGGGTATTGAGAATTTATTGCTATTAACGGGGGATTACACCACACTGGGAGATAATCCTCAGGCAAAACCGGTATTCGATCTTGATTCCGTGTCATTGATTCACGCGGTAAAAAGATTAGAAGAAGGCTTTGACCTTGCGGGCAACGCTGTTGATGGCGCTCCTCCTAAGTTTGCAAAGGGTGCAGTTGTATCACCATGTAGTGACTCTGTGGATGTCCAGCTGGCAAAAATGGAAGCAAAGGTGAAAGCCGGATGTGAATATTTCCAGACTCAGGGCGTTTATGAACCGGAAAAATTCATCAAATTTATGGAACAAGCTAAACAGTTTGGTGTACCTGTTCAACTGGGGCTCATCATTCCGAAAAATGTTGGTATGTGTCGTTATATGAATGCCAATGTAGCCGGTGTTCATGTTCCTGATGATATGATTGAAGAATTGAAAGCAGATAAAGAAAAGACGAAAGCTGGTGACACAGGCGTCGAAATCTGTGCTCGTCTGATCAAAGAATGTAAAGACTATTGCCAGGGTGTTCACATCATGTCATTAGGTTGGGAAAACAGAATTCCAGAGATTCTTGACATGGCTGGAATCGCACCAGTGTCTAAATAACCAGAAAGAAAATAGAATGCCGGTAAACTGGACATTCTTTAATGCCTCTCTTAAGGTGAACAGTTTATACTAATAAACTGTTCATTTTGAGGAGGCGTTTTTATTTTTGGAAAGTTCAGACGTCTTTGATGAAGTCGAAAACCCGAAAGAATTCGGCTTCAATGTAGTTATGAAAGTAACAGCAAAACATTTAAAGTTTAAGGAGTCTGAAAATTGATCATTGACTGTCATATCCACTGTGGATTAGGTAATTTCTTAAAGGTTAATAAATCGCAAATCAATCACCGGAATATGGTTGAAGCGATGGAAAAAGTCATCCTGACATATCAGCTGAAGGGGATAAAAGGATTGCGTGATGGTGGTGATGCATCAGGAGTGGGAATCGTTCTCAGAGAGATTTCAAAAGACTCCGATTTGGTTTTCAGAACACCGATACGCGCCTTTTATAAAGAAGGTCATTATGGCGATTTCCTGGGAGATCCGGTTGAGAACGGAAAAGATGGCATTCAGAAGATGGATGCACTCATAAAAAGAAAACCGGATTTTATAAAAATTATTCTTACCGGGATTATGAGCTTTACAGAATTGGGTGCAACCGAACCTTTGGGATTTTCGAAAAGTGAATGCACGGCAATGATCGATCATGCGCATCAGCGTGGTTTAAAAGTAATGGTTCATGCGAATACCCCCAAAGGGATTATGATGGCTTTGACATCGGGTGCGGACACGATTGAGCATGGTTACGGAATAGATGATGACTGCCTTTGCGCGATGCGTGAAAGTGACGTTGTGTGGGTACCGACGTTGGCACCCTTCGCAAATATCGCCAAATGCAGTGATGACAGTCCGATGAAAAAGTATCAACAAGTGTCGGAAGCTTATTATCGACAACATCGATCAATGGTGAAAAAAGCCAATGCAATCAGTGTGAAAATTGCATTGGGCAGTGATTCCGGGGCGACCCTGGTTTCTCATGGACAAGGGACACTGGATGAACTTGATTATTTGCTTGATTGTGGATTGACAGAGAAAAAACTTGAAAGTATCGGGAAGATGGTCCTGGACATAAAATAATGCATCAAGAATAATACCAATAGAGATACCTGTAGATTACGGGTATCTTTTTTTAATCGGGTGCTGATAAAACCGGAGTAATGATTTGTACAATTCAAGATAAAAAACAATTATTGCTGGTAATCATCCCGTGCATCGGATAAAATAAAAAAATAGGTTTAAAAACGTATTGAATTAGGGGACAGTGTTGATGAAAAAAAATATAATTGTGCGTCCGAACGATTTTGTGGATATCTCCATGGAAATACCTGGAATCATGACGGATGTAAAATATTATACAGGAGAAAATTTTGTAGGTGAGCGAATTGACGGGTACGAAGCACCGATTATTTTACTGACCGAAAAAGCAATGATTGCTCTTGCCAGAGTTCAAAAACATCTTTCGAATGATGGGTACAGTCTCAAAGTATTTGACGGGTATCGGCCAAAGCGGGCGGTGGAACACTTTATCCGTTGGGGTAATCAGGCCGAGGATGGGAAAACGAAAGAACGTTATTATCCGCAAATAACCCGACAGGAAATTTTTGCAGGAGGCTTTATTGCGACAGAATCATCGCATTCCAGGGGCAGCGCGGTGGATCTTACCGTCGTCAATATTGAAACGGGAAAAGAAATCGATATGGGTGGCGAATTCGATTTCTTCTCTGAGCGTTCTTTCAGTGATTATGATCATTTGAGCCTGGAACAAAGCAAAAATCGCGTCCAACTCAGGTATCTCATGCGTTCAGAAGGATTTGAACCGATGCAACAGGAGTGGTGGCACTTTACCCTGGCTGATGAACCCTATCCTGACAGTTATTTTGATTTTGTTGTAGAAGATGTCGCTGTGAAAACGCATCGCATCAATTCGAGTCAGTTAATTTACGGCGGAGATTTTTTGCAATGTGATGATATCAAGAAGAAAAATTGCATTTTATGATGAAGTTCATAAATTATGTGATATAATATTAAAATTAGATTAAAATAATATCGAATGATGAAAGATGGAAAAAATGAGAAAAAGCAGGAATAAACTCTTTATTACACTGGGTGTGGCAGTTTTTGTTATTTTGGTGCTGCTATCGTCAAATAACTTTTATATCGATTATTTATGGTTTTCCGAAATGGGGTATACGGAAATATTTTTTAAGGAGCTCATTACAAAGCTTCAAATTGGTGTTCCGATATTTCTCGGTTTATCACTGGTTTTATTTTTCTATGTGAAATTGTTGAATCATATCTCAGAAAAATATACAGACAGTGTTCAGAAGAAAACGAAAAAACAAAAAACGGCGATGCTAGTTATCGTCGGAATTGTCGCATTACTTCTAACCGTTTATATCTCGGATAAGTTATGGTATCAGATACTGGAGTTCATCAATCAGTCGCAGTTCAATGTTACGGATCCGATTTTTCATCAGGATCTATCTCTGTATTTTTTTGGATTGCCACTTTATGAGGCGTTATATTCGATCTTGATCGGTTGTTTTATTACCTTTGCAGTCCTCACATTTCTGTACACGGCTTATTCGCTCTATCAGGGTAAGAAAATAGAGATTAATCAGACTCAGGATTTAGAATCACTCAAATACAATACAAAAGGGATTTTAAAAACATATTTGGAGATTGCGTCAAAACAGGTCGGCATTTTTTTAGGAATTCTTTTTATAATCTTTGCATTAGGCTATGTTTTAGAAGCGTTTCAACTATTGTATTCTGCTTCGGGAATCGTCTTCGGTGCCGGCGCATCAGATATTGATGTGGGATTAAAAGTCATTATTTTCAAGGGGATTCTTTGCCTTGTTCTTGCAGTTACTTCGGTGTTGGCAGGTTATCAGAAGAAATACCGCATGATGGTTGCAGGCCCGATTGTTCTAGTTGGAGTTGTGATCGTAGGAAGCGTCGGTCAGAGTATTTATCAGTCGCTGGTTGTTATACCAAATCAATATACTAAGGAAGAAACCTACATTGCCGATAATATTCAGGCGACTCAGGCGGCATACTCTCTAACCGATGTAGATGTTAAAGAGTTTTCAGGGACACAGGAAATAACGGCTGCCGACATTCAGGAAAATAACATTACGATTGATAATATCCCAATTAATGATCAAACGCCAACCCAGGATATGTATAATTCACTTCAGGGTTTTCGAAATTACTATCAGTTTTATGATGTTGATGTGGATCGTTATCGTGTCAATGGAACCTATACACAGGTGTTTTTAGGAACAAGAGAGATGGATAATAAACTGCTCCCTGATGAAGCTAAAACATGGGTTAACCAACATTTGAAATATACCCACGGCTTTGGAATGGCAGTATCACCTGTGAATAAAACAAATGAGGTAGGACAGCCGGATCTTCTCGTCAAAGATATTCCACCGATGACTGATGTGGCAGAATTAAGCATTAAGGAACCGCGCATTTATTTTGGGGAAAGCAACTATGATTACGTTGTTACCAACTGCGCAACGGCAGAATTTGATTATCCGCAGGGCGATAATAATCAGGAGGTCACTTATACCGGAACAGCGGGAATCAAAATGTCCCTGATTAATAAGCTGGCATTTGCACTACATTTTGCGTCGCCAGAGCTGCTTTTGACCAACGAGGTGACTGCTGACAGCAACATGATTATTAATCGGAATATTATGGATCGGGTTACAACCATCGCACCATTTCTGGAGTATGACAGTGATCCCTATATGGTGATTTCAGATGGACGGCTGTATTGGATAGTCGATGCCTTTACGACCAGTAGCCGATACCCGTATTCGCAACCCTATGATGAAAAAGGCGATAACTATATCCGCAACTCCGTAAAAGTTGTTGTTGATGCATACAATGGCGATGTCAGTTTTTATCAGATGGAAGATGAACCCGTCCTGGATACATATGGAAAAATTTTCCCCGGATTCCTGAAAGACATTTCTGAAATGCCGGCAGGAATCAGAGAACACATACGATACTCAAAGACGCTGTTTGATATTCAGTCGGATATGTACAAGACCTATCATATGTCTGATTCATTGTCCTTCTATAATAAAGAAGATCAGTGGGAAACAGCGACGCAGTATAGTGAATCCGAAAAGAGTGAGACGACAGTAGAGTCTTCCTATACGATCATGAAGCTACCAGATCGCAATGAAGAATTTATGCTGACGGCTTCTTTTACACCAAAAAATAAAGACAACATGATTGGATGGCTGGCAGGTGTTTCAGATGGAGCGGATTACGGAAAACTCATTTTATATGAGTTCCCCAAGCAACAGTTGATTTATGGTCCGATGCAAATTGAACAGCGGATTGATCAAGACACGACCATATCACCTCAGCTCACGCTTTTAGGACAACAGGGCTCCCGTGTGCTGCGCGGAAATCTGATGTCGATTCCCATTGAAAATGCGATTCTTTACGTTGAACCGATTTACATACAGGCTGCCAGTGGAGAAAACAACTTGCCGGAGCTAAAAAAGGTCATTGTGTGTTATCAAAATCAAATTATAATGGCAGATTCACTTGATATGGCATTAAATCAAATTTTTGGTGGTCAATTGGCCACCAGCATTGCTGGAGCAACCGGTGGTAGTGCGGGAAGCGGCAGCACCACTTCGGAATTGTCGGTTAAAGCCAACAGTTTATTTAAAGAAGCGCAGCAGGCACAGCAGTCTGGAGACTGGGCTGGTTATGGACAGAAAATCAATGAATTAGGACAGGTACTTGCTCAGTTGCAACAACTTACCGGTGTGACTCAGTAGTATTATATATAATAAAATCAGGAGGAAAAAATGCTTGATATAAAACGAATAAGAGATAATAAAGAAGAAATTCAGGCGGGATTGGATAAACGGGGAAATTATGATTTGACTTCACTTCTCACATTGGATGAAAAGCGAAGAGCAACATTAGGACGAGTTGAAGAAATGAAGAATCGCCAGAATATGGTGACAAAAGAGATTCCCCTATTGAAAAAAGAAAACAAGGATTGTTCCGTGATCTTCGCTGAGATGAAGGAACTGGCGGCAAAAATAAAGGACTTGGATGATGAAATAAAAGCACTGGATGAAGAGATACGCTATCAGCTTCTGACATTTCCGAATGTTCCCAATCCGCAGGTGAAAGTGGGAAAAGATGACTCGGATAATGTAGAAATTAGAAAATGGGGCGAACCCCGAAAGTTTGATTTTGAAATCAAAGCGCATTGGGATATTGGTGTTGATTTGGACATCCTCGATTTTGAGCGAGCGGTAAAGATTACCGGCACGCGGTTTAGCATGTACAAAGGGGATGGCGCAAGGCTGGAGCGGGCACTGATTAATTTTATGCTTCACGTTCACTGCACGGAACACCATTATACGGAAATATCACCACCCTTTATGGTTAATCGCGATAGCATGACCGGTACCGGACAATTGCCGAAATTTGAAGAAGACGCTTTTTATATCCCCAGCAAGGATTTCTTCCTGGTGCCAACGGCGGAAGTGCCGGTAACAAATATTTATCGGGATGAAATTTTGAGTGAGGAAGATTTGCCGAAATTTTTTACGGCGTACACACCGTGTTTCCGACAGGAAGCCGGGTCAGCCGGGAGAGATACCCGCGGCCTTATCCGCAACCATCAGTTTGATAAGGTGGAAATGGTGAAATTTGTCCATCCGGATCATTCCTATGAAGAACTGGAAGCGTTGACCAACGATGCGGAACAAATTCTGCAACTGCTGGAAATACCATATCGCGTGGTTGAGTTATGCACCGGAGATCTTGGCTTCAGCTCTGCAAAAACTTATGATATAGAAGTGTGGATGCCAAGCTACAATCGTTATGTGGAAATCAGCTCATGTTCAAATTTTGAGGATTATCAGGCTCGACGGGCAAATATCCGTTTCCGCGATAGTGAAACGAAAAAGACGCGATTCCTGCATACCTTAAATGGATCGGGACTGGCTGTTGGTCGAACATTTGCGGCAATTCTGGAAAATTATCAACAGGCAGACGGAACAGTTGTCGTACCGGAAAAACTGACTCACTTAATGTGGGGAAAGACAATGATTGGAAAATAAGAATAAAACGAATAGAATCATGACTGTTCACAAACTTGACAGAAATAATTAAAAAAATTATAATAACACTCATGATTTTGAGGATAAAAAACTGTGTCATATGAAGGAGTAAAAAAATGAGCGCAAACGGAAAAGCAGTAATCATAACTGAAGATGGCTTTAATAGCATGAAAAAGGAACTTGAATACTTAAAAACAGTTAAACGGCATGAAGTTGCCGATCGAATAAAAGTCGCACGTGAATTCGGCGATTTGAGTGAAAATGCAGAATATGATGAAGCCAAAAATGAACAGGGTTTTGTTGAAGGAAGAATATCAGAGCTTGAACGAAAATTAAAAGTTGTTCAGGTTATTGATGATGAAGATATACATACTGAAGATGTTGGCGTAGGGAGTGTCGTGAAAATAAAAAATCGCGCATTCGATCTAGTTGCAGAATATAAAATTGTCGGCTCTCAAGAATCAGACCCGAAAAATAATCGCATTTCCAATGAATCACCGATCGGTTCGGCTCTTTTAGGGGCGAAAGTTGGTGAAATTGTTAAAGTGCAAATTCCAGATGGTGAAGCAGAATACCAAATTATAGAAATTCGTAGATAGGGGAACAAAGTGACAACAGAAAATCTAAGTGAAATTTTAGAAGTCAGAAGAGATAAATTAAAAAAATTACAAGAAGCAGGGAAGAATCCGTTCGAACAAACAAGTTTTGATGTAAGTGCTCTTGCGAATGAAGTTGAAGCGAACTTTGAAGCATATGAAGAAAAAGCAGTAACGATGGCGGGTCGGATTATGTCAAAACGAGGCCAGGGAAAAGTTGGCTTTTATGATCTTCAAGACTCTACGGGAAGAATTCAATTGTTCCTGAAGAAAGACTTGCTGCCAGAGAGTTACGATGAAATCAAAACCTATGATATTGGCGATATTGTTGGCGTCAAGGGCGAAATTTTCAAAACAAAAATGGGCCAGATTTCCGTCAGAGTGTCTGGAATCGTCCTTTTGAGCAAATCCTTACAAGTGCTGCCGGAAAAATATCATGGGCTTAAAGACATGGATCTGCGGTATCGTCAACGTTATGTTGACTTGATCGTTAATCCCGAAGTTAAAGATGTCTTTAAAAAACGATCGCTGATTATGCGGAAAATTCGGGAATTCTATGATGCGCGTGGTTTCCTCGAAGTTGAAACGCCAGTCCTTTCAAGTATAGCGGGTGGAGCCAATGCAAGACCGTTTGTTACACACCACAATGCCTTGGATATTACGTTGTTCTGTAGAATTGCGTTGGAATTGTCCTTGAAACGTCTGATTGTTGGCGGCTTTGATAAAGTGTATGAAATGAGCCGTGTTTTCAGAAATGAAGGGATGGATGCGACACATAATCCGGAATTCACCTTGCTTGAATCCTATGAAGCGTATGCAAATTATGAAGATCTGATGAAGATGATTGAAGAGCTGTACAGCTTTCTTGCTGAAGAGGTAAACCATTCAGAGATTGTTCAATATGGTGATAAAGAGATCAGTTTAAAGGCGCCATTTAAAAAAGCACGGATGGTTGATCTTGTTAAGGAATATGCCAACGTTGATTTCGATGTCATGACAGATGTGGAAGAAGCGCGTGCGGCGGCAAAAGAGCTGCATGTTGATGTCGAAGGAAAAGACGGCAGTGTAGGTGAAATAATGGCAGAAGTGTTTGATGAATACGTCGAAGACAAATTGATTCAGCCAACCTTTGTAACCATGCATCCGGTTGAAATATCACCGCTGGCCAAGAAAGATCCCAAAGATCCGCGCTACACTGAACGCTTCGAGTTATTCATTAATGGCGCAGAGTGCGCCAATGCATTCTCGGAATTGAATGATCCGATCGATCAGAAAGAGCGATTTATGTCGCAAGTTCAAAAGAAATCGGAAGGTGATGATGAAGCGCATCCTTATGATGCCGACTTTATCAATGCGCTGGAAGTTGGATTGCCGCCAACGGGCGGTTTGGGAATCGGCATTGACCGACTGATTATGCTATTTACCAATCAGCATACGATCAGAGACGTTATTCTATTCCCGACAATGAAACCAATCGATTAAATTCAATATTAGGCTCGGAATCAGATGATACCGAGCCCTTTTATTTTTGTTTGAACGGGATTGTCGGATCGTTCAGTTGATGTGATTTCATTAGCAACCATACTGAATTGCAGATATTTTGCAAAACATAAAACAAATTCCAAAAAGATGTTGACAAAGTGGGCAGAACGACGTATACTATAAAAGTTGTCTCGAGCAGAGGCGACAGACACACAGCTGAATAACTGAAATGAACTTAAAAGAATTTCAAAAAACAGCTTGACAATCAAGAGAAACGACGATATAATATAAAAGCTTCGTAAGTCGGAGCGGCGGTCATAGAAAAGAGAATAGTACCATAAAACCTGTAAATAGCCTTGAAATCCTTCGGGATTTCGGCGAAATAGAAACAGAGAGATGCACTCTATAAAACATCAGCTCGGCAGAGGATAAAGTGCACTCGGTAGAGTATAAAACTTAAGTATTCATGAGACAGCATTTAAAGGCCGAAAGGCTTTAAATACAAACTTTTATTGAGAGTTTGATCCTGGCTCAGGACGAACGC
>NZ_WJBC01000031.1 GCF_014284475.1 Acetobacterium fimetarium
GACGAAATTTTACTTATTTTTCCATTTAAATTTCGCGAGTAATTTCAGAGAGTAATTTTTTTTCAGCTCCGCTTTTTTTCTTTTTTCGATAAAATTCGAATATGATAATTTTTATATGTCAGGTACCCGAATTATTTAGTCTATATGTGTTTTATGATCAAAAGGTTACCCCAATACACGAGAAGGTTTTAAATTTTCATTGAAGCAATCGCCTTTATTTTTTTGCATTTTACCGGACCACTGACGAAAAAGGACAAAAAAAGAAGACGCCTCTGCAAACCAAAAGCTTCTTCTTTCATCTTTTTATCTATGATTACCGAAACGCAATCACACCGGGCCTCATTTTTTTGCTTTTATCTTCCCTTGTGTTTTTGTTTTTTCTTTTCCTGTCTCAAATCGAATTGTCGCTGTTTTTCTTCTTCCGTTCTTAGGCGATTACGCTTCTTGCGCTCAATTTTATTCTGCTCATGCTCGAGTTTCAAGGCCTGTTGCGCTTTCGTTCCGATGCCTTTTTTTTCCATCTGGCGGCCGATTTCACGCTGCATTCTTTTGGGATTGAGTTCTGCTTTCTGAGTCTCGACCTCAATTTTTGACGCAGTAAAAACAAGGGCGTTGTATCTTTTCAACAAAAAATCATAAATTTCATAATCCTTTGGCTCAGCGCCAAATACGACCTTGGCGGCACGGAGCTCGCCCTGATCAATTTGCTCAAAAACCCCCACCCAAAAGGGCTCTTCAAAAAATACCGTCAGTGTACCAATCGTTTTGTCCATATTCAATTCCTCCTAAAACAAATAGCGAAGAAGGGACAACCTTAGGAGGCAGGTTACTGACAGATCTTTCTGCGTCTGGACTACCAACCAGAACTGTGTTTTTATCCACGCATCAACATTATAACATCTTATCAGACCTAATCTCAATCCGACTTTTTTCTTTTTTGCTGCCCATTAGTCCGGATCTTTCCTGACAACTTTCTCATTTTTAACTTTATCTCATTTGGGGACAATGGCGTGTCGCTGTTTACGCTTAAACGCTAACCATCATAACGACTTTCCAGCTCAAGCAACTTTTCTTTGAAATCCACCCCACCGGCATAACCAGTCAGATTGCCATTTGAACCAATCACGCGGTGACAGGGAATCAAAATGGCGATGGGATTAAGATGATTCGCTCCCCCAACCGCCCGGGATGCTTTCTCGTTGCCGACAGCAATTGCAATGTCCTTATAGGAACATTTTTTTCCATAGGGAATATTTTGTAGCGCCACCCAGACTTTTTTCTGAAAATCTGTTCCCTGGGGTGCCAGTGGCAAATCAAAATTCTTTCGTTGTCCACTCAGGTATTCCTCAAGTTCCCGATGTGCTCTTTTCAGCAACGGGGTTTGGTCCACTCTGCTGTCTTCCGAAATATTTTCACCAAAACACAGTTGGACAACCGCCGTTCCATTTTCAACAATGACGACCTTTCCCAACCTCGTCTGAAAGCAAAATGCGCTTTTCATTATTTCATCTCTTCTCTTAAACTTCGCTCAATACCGTATTTTTTAATAGCAGGGATTTTTTCACATCAATGATTCGCTGATTTTTTGATCCCTTGAACTTCAGCAGCAGGCTCTTTTTTTTCATTTCAAATTTTCCATCCACCAGCAGGTCGGTGTTTTCCAGCAAACGCAGACGCTGTTCATCTTTTTTCGTAAGCAGCTTTTCATAGGTGTAGCCAGTGTAAGCCATAACATGATAACCAAGTTCCCTTGCTCGTTCGGCCAGCTCACCAAAGGCCTCTGGTTGTTCAAAGGGTTCCCCGCCACTTAAGGTAATGCCGTCCAGTAGCGGGTTCTTTTTCATTTCGTTGATGATGGCATCCACTGCCACCAGGTTACCCCCGTTAAAATCGTGGGTGGACGGGTTATGGCAACCGTCGCAGTGATGCGGACAACCCTGGGCAAACACCACAAAGCGGATCCCCGGGCCATCCACAATCGATTCTCTGACAATCCCGGCGATCCTTACTTTTTTGCTCATCACAATTGCTCCATTGCATCACCGGTCCCCATTTGGCCATCGGCATTGAAATGCTTGACCCGGTCTCGTTCCTCCGCTTTTTTGGCATCATTGAAGCGGTCCAGCGTGCCGACCAGATAGCCGGTAATTCTTCTGATCCGCTCGAAGCCTATTGCCCCGTCATCCTTGCGGCCGCATTTTGGGCATTCATCGCCGATAATGCCGGTATAGCCGCAAACCGGGTCTCTGTCAACCGGATGGTTGATGGAACCGTAGCCGACTCCCGCTTCCTTCATGGCCCGAACAATTTTTTCAAAAGCTTCCAGATTGTTCAGGGGATCTCCGTCCATTTCCACATAGGTGATATGTCCCGCGTTAGTCAGCTCATGATAGGGCGCTTCCAGTCTGATTTTTTCGTAGGCGCTCGTCTGGTAATAAACCGGCACATGGAAGCTGTTGGTGTAGTATTCCCGATCGGTTACGCCGGGAATGCTGCCAAAGCGGCTTTGATCCATTTTCACAAAGCGCCCGGCTGTTCCTTCCGCCGGTGTTCCCAGCAGGGTGAAGTTCAGTTTCTGTTTCTGACTTTCTTCATCCATTCTATTTCTCATGTGCCCGATGATTTTCAGTCCCAGTTCCTGGGATGCTTCCGACTCGCCATGGTGTTTTCCGGTTAACGCCTTGAGGCATTCTGCCAGACCGATGAAGCCCATGCTCAGCGTGCCATGCTTCAGGATTTCGCGGACTTCCATCTCCTCTGCCAGATCATCTGAATCGATCCACACGCCCTCGCCCATCAGAAATGGATAGTTTTTCACTTTTTTGCGGGCCTGTATTTCAAACCGCTCCATCAGCTGATCGATGACCAGATCGATTTTTTCATCCAGCTTGTCAAAAAACACTTCCATGTCATGATCGCTTTTGATTGCCAGTTTGGGCAGATTGATTGTCGTGAAGCTCAGGTTGCCTCTGCCGTAGGTAATCTCTCGTGATGGATCATAGACATTTCCGATCACGCGGGTGCGGCAGCCCATGTAGGCAATTTCCGTTTCCGGATGTCCCTCTTTGTAGTATTTCAGGTTGTATGGCGCATCCTGAAAGGAGAAGTTGGGAAACAGCCTTTTGGCACTGACGCGGCAGGCCAGCTTGAACAGATCGTAGTTGGGATCTTCCGGATTGTAATTGATTCCCTCTTTCACTTTAAAAATATGAATGGGGAAAATCGGTGTCTCCCCGTTACCCAGTCCCGCTTCGGTTGCCAGTAGCAGATTTTTCATGACCAGCCGTCCTTCAGTGGAGGTGTCCATGCCGTAGTTGATCGAACTGAACGGAATCTGCGCGCCGGCCCGGCTGTGCATGGTGTTGAGATTATGCACAAAGGCCTCCATAGCCTGATAAACATTCCGGTCGATTTCCTTTTGGGCATTTTTCAGCGCAAAACGCTGCACTTTATTGATCAGTTTTGTCTCTGGAACCCATTGCGCCAGTTTTTTTGCTTCAGCGTCCTGATAAAGCACCGCATCATCCAGACTGGGAATCAAGCCAGACTCCTTTTTAATCTGATCGCAGATTTTTTTCACCTTGTCGGCCGCATCGTCCACTTCCGATAATAAGCTTACGGCTTTTGCCAGATTTTCCCGATAAAGCCGCGCATATGTTTTTTTCACCCCATGAGCCATGGCATATTCAAAATTGGGGATGCTCTGTCCGCCATGCTGATCGTTCTGATTGGATTGAATGGCAATGCAGGCGAGTGAGGCATAACTCTGAATATCATTCGGCTCCCTTAAATGACCGTGTCCGGTGCTGAAACCATCCTTGAACAGCTTCTCCAGGTCAATCTGACAACAGGTCGTTGTCAAAGTCAGAAAATCCATATCGTGAATATGGATATCCCCCTCTTTATGCGCTTTTGTATGTTCCGGTTTCAACACAAACATTTCATTGAACTGCTTGGCGCCCTCCGAACCGTACTTGAGCATGGTTCCCATCGAGGTGTCGCCGTCAATATTGGCATTTTCCCGTTTGATGTCGTTGTCCTTTGCCTCTTTGAAGGTAAGATCGCCATAAATTTTCATCAGCCGGGTATCCATCTCACGAATCCGGTTGCGTTCCGCCCGATAGAGAATGTACTCCTTGGCTGTCCGGGCGTGTCCGGTTTCAATGAGCACCTTCTCAACCGCATCCTGGATTTCCTCAACCGTCGGATTCTTGTTATCCAGTTCTTTCTCAATATATAAGGTAACACGCTCAGCCAGGTTCATCGCCGTCTCGTAGTTTTGCCCCCCGGATGCGCTTGCCGCCTTGAATATGGCATTTGCAATTTTTTCAATGTTAAATGGTGCTTCCCGTCCATCTCGTTTTTTAATTTTAGTAATCATACTGGGTCTTATCCTTCTTTCTTTATCTCACTTTTCTTTTTTTTGCACAAATAAAGAACCTCCCGACAAAGTGTCAAGAGGCCTTCAAAAAATAATTTCGCGGTTCTTACACCCTCTATCACGCGTAGAGTATCGGCGCGAATAATATGGCAGGTACTCTGACTCCGGAAAATTTATTCACTGTAGTCCAATTCTAATGACTTGGACTACGGAAAATATTCCCCATTACAGTGGCGGGACCGTGCAGGACTTGCACCTGCTTCCCCATTGCTGCATCGTTAAGTGCAGCCCCAACATTATTCTTTTTTGTTCTTCACCATTCTAGCACATACTATATATGGTGTCAATTTATTTCAATGGGTACTATTTATGCCAAATCCATTCATTTATGGCACCTATCGGTCAAACCGGATTTTAACGCCAATAAGCTATCAGTACTCTTTGGGCCGTGATTTTCGCAATTGCCTTGATCTGTTTTTATCATACCATAAAAATCAAACCCCGCCACCACTATCTTGACTGCAAACCCTTTCAATTTTTTTCGAAAAATTGATTGACAGGTGCAGAAAGGTAATGTATTATCTATTAAGGTAATATATTACCTTAATAAACTTCGGAGGTATATTTTGAAAAACATCGACGCCATGACTGATCGTCAATTTATATTTGGTTCCCTCCAAATCGTCTCAAATCAATTGGACACCCTGCTTGAGCGCGAACTCAAAGAAGACGGTTTAACGTCCAAGCAATGGCTGCTCACAGCGATTATTCAGAAAAGATTTGATTACGCTCCCACCATCAAAGAAGCTGCCGATGCCATGGGGAGTTCTCATCAGAATGTCAAGCAGGTTGCTTTAAAACTGGAACAGAAAGGATTCCTGGTCCTGGAAAAAGACAAAAAAGATGCCCGGGTTACCCGGATCAGATTCACGGATAAAATTGATACCTTTAAAACAGAAACCCAACTAAAGGCTGATCGTTTTACCGAAAATCTGTTTGCTGGAATATCGGGAGATGAAATGGCAGTTGCGCGGTCTATGCTTACAAAAATGCTGTTCAATCTGCAAAAAATGGATACTGAAAAATAAAACAGGAGGTCAATTCAAATGAAAAAAGTAATCACCATCATTTTAGTTGTTGTCGGAGTGATTGTATTGGCAATCGGAGGCGGAATACTGTATATCACAAGTGGCCTGGAATCAGGGGCAAATTTAGCAATCAACTCTGTGAATGTTGCCCAGCTTGCGGACGGTAGTTATACCGGAACTTATGACGGCGGCAGATGGAGCAATGAAGTCGCGGTAACGATAAGCGATCATCAGATCTCTCAGATTGACGTTGTCAAAACGGTCAAATTTGAAAAACCTGAAGCTACCGACGCCTTATTCAGCCGGGTCATCCAAAAGCAGGATACCACGGTTGACGTCATCAGCGGTGCAACCGTAACAAGCAAGGCCTATTTAAAATCCATCGAAAATGCTTTATCTCATTAAATAGCCATTTGCAAAACTGCCGTTAGTTTCGCAATTGCCCGATTCTTTCAAAATAAAAAGGCTGCCGCCAAACTCGTATGTTCGATTACGAGTTTGGCGGCAGCCTTTTTTTATAATTACGTTATGCTGGGATTTTCATTGATTTCTTCCAGCGATTTCCCCATCGTCTCTTTTCCAAACAATATAACGACCAATGCGACAATGACAAATACCATTGTCAGCATAATAAACACATTTGTATAACCGGTTTCGGCACCAAAGTAGTTGTAGATAACCGGCACGATAAACGGCGCGATGAATGCGCCAATTCGTCCAAATGCAGCTGCCCATCCAGAGCCGGTGGCTCTGAAGAAAGTGGGATAGACTTCCGGTGTATACGCATAAACGCATCCCCATGAACCCAGACTGAAGAAATAAAGCAGTGAACCGAATATCAATATCTGTTCAACGCTTCCGGCATGCCCGAACAGCCATGCCGACAAGGCTGTTCCCGCAAAGTAAATTGCCAGCACCTTTTTCCGCCCCAATCTTTCAACAAGATAAGCGGCGCTGAAATATCCCGGCAGCTGTGCCAGACACATAATCAGCGTAAATTCAAAACTCTTGGTCAGCGCAAACCCTTTTGCCACTAAAAGGGTCGGTGTCCAAAGCACAAAGCCATAGTATCCAAAATTAATGCCAAACCAGATCACCCACAGCACAACCGTGGAGCGGATATATTTTTTTGACCACAAATCAAAGAATGATGCCTTTATATTGTTATCCGTCGACTTTTCTGTTTCGTCGGTCTTTGCCTGACTGGTGATATTTGCCTGGCTTTCCATCTTCATCACCAAATCTTCAGCTTCATTTATTTTTCCGACAGATTGCAGATAGCGCGGTGATTCAGGAACGGCCATTCGGAAGACAGCAGCAAAAAGCGCCGGGACTCCTCCCACAAAGAACGCCACGCGCCAGCCATAGACGGGAATCAGCATATAGGCAACAAAAGCAGCAATAATCCACCCCCATGCCCAGAAACTTTCCAGCAGGATGACATTTCGGCCGCGTATTTTCGTTGGCGAATACTCACTGACCAGTGTTGATGCTGCCGGCAATTCACCACCAAGTCCAAACCCGGTTAAAAATCTTAAAATTAATAGCATGGTAAAATCAACCGCAAAACCGGAGAGAATACTCGAGATACCATAAATAACCAGTGTCCACATGATTACAGATCTTCGGCCCCATTTATCCGCTGCCATTCCCGACAGCGCCGCACCCAAAATCATCCCGAGCATACCAACACTGCCAAGCAACCCGATTTGACCGGTACTCAACGCCCAGTCTTTACCGATAGCGGCCATAACACCGGATACCATTCCCTGGTCCATCGCATCGAACATCCAGCCAATCCCTGTTAAAAGCAATATTTTCTTTAACATCGGCGTCATAGGTAATTGATCGATCCGTGAAGCAATGTTCATCATAATTCATAAACTCCTTTTTTTCATATTTATTCCGCCATTATTATAGCACAATTCTTTATTTTTTTACACCTGTCTTTTCATCTGCTATATCTGATGACAAGAAATTTTCTGTTGGCTGCTATGATTCTCCAAAAAATAATGACAGCCGCTGCAAACTTTTGAAATAATCAAGCTGTTTTTAAAAGTTTGCAGCGGCCTTATGAAATTATCATGCGTCATTTGTATCATTATCCTGTCCTGGCACTCACTCCGTGGATACCGGTGCCGGTGCTTTTACGACCACCATTTCCAGTGGTTCTTCGTGTGCGTTTCCTATTTTCAGTTTCGTCTCGAAAGGAATTTTTAAAACGGTTCCGGCCCCGTACTCATGGTTTTCCTGTTCATCCAGTTGCAGGGACAGCGTCCCTCTCAGAACTGTCATATAGACATTGGCATCGGAATAATGCTCCGGAAATCCATCATCTTTATTTAATATCACATGCGTAAAATGGATGTTTTCATCCTGGATGACTTTTTCCACCGTTTTATCATTGCTCATTGTCAATTTGAATACCTGTTCTACCATCTGTATCGCCTCACTTTCTTCGGGAAATCACTTCAACTGTTTTTTACCCAATCGATCGGTTTTTATTCAGAAAATTTACCGTTCCGATCAATCCTTAAGCGAAATATAAATATGTATTTCAGAATTTTCCAGATCCCCTTCACTTTGATATTCTTCAAAATCGCAGCCGAATTTCCGGTTCAGATCCATCCCCCATAGCTTGGTCCAGAAATCCGCCACTGCCGTCTGGGCATGGCCCCGAACCACAAACCTGGCATATTTCCCGGCCGCAATGGTTTTTGAATCAATCCCGACCGGCCAGTCTTTCACTTCCGATACTTCACAGCCGACTGTGACATCATAGGCATCGCTGGCACCGTCGTTATAATTCGAATACAGTCCGATACTGCAGTCGTTCTGCTTGTCTGGAATCGATTCGTAAACGCCGTCTCCATAAAACTTCTGCCATAAACTGCCGATGATCTTTGTCATGTTCTCATCCTGATTGCTCGTTCGCGCCGTTAAGCCCACAACCGTCTTTTCTTTCAGTTCAACTACTTCATATTTCATTTTTTACACCTCATTCATTTGATGAACTCAGTGTAACATAGCTAATATGACACCAGCATGTCATATTATAAATACTTTTTTCGCGCTTTTTCATATTTTTGCGCAATTTTCGTTTTTATCTGTTCCGGTTCCAGCACCTCGAGGTGTTCGCCGTAAGAACTGTAATAGTCGAAGTCGATCACCCTTCGGCCGAGAATTCCGGCCTTGACCAGCTGGAATTTTTCTTTTTCCTTGTCATCGCTTCCCCAATTCGAAAAATCCACATCGATCCAGTTTGAACTGTTTTTATTGAACAGGACGGCCATCTTATTCAGGACCGGATCAGCGGTACGCCCATTAAGCGCATTCAGGCTTTGCAGAGCGGATATGATTTCATTTTGTTCGGTATCTGAAAGCAGGGATTTGTTTAACACATATTCGGATAAAAGACTGATGCCACCGCCTCTTCCCTTGGCTGTATAAATGGGGATACCGGTCTGACTCAGAATCTCGATATCGCGGTAAATAGTCCGCTGTGAAACTTCAAAGTGCTCCGAAAGCTCCCGGGCGGTCACTGTTTTTTTATCCAGCAAGATATAAACTATTTCAAACAATCGATTAATCTGCATTATTTCCTCAGCACCGCAATGATGCCCCTTTCGCATATCTTTATCCTTTTTAGAATCAGCTCAGTGACCAACGCCATTTCGGCACTGTCAGAAGCCCGATCTTTATTTTTTAAGTTTACTATAAAATTCTTCAAATATCAGCTAAATTAAAAAGAATGAACGCAATAATTGGAAAAAGCACCAAAAAAATCTTCTGGCCGATGCCTGATGCATCGACCAGAAGTCCGATTCAATCACGTTTTTCGTTTAGAACCGGTATACTGCGGCAATATCTCTGTCAGTTGGCATTTCGCCTTTTTCGAGGATGACAACCTCTCCGCCTCGGCTGAGAACCGCCTCGGCCATATCATCGTAAATATCTCCGCTATATTGATCCTCTGATTTTCCCTCCACGATGCTGCCATGACTGATGTCGAATCTTCCCGGATGAAATTTGTCTTCCTCTAAATAGAGTGCTGCCACCCGGTTATCCGTGATCGCTCTGGCAATCTGAACCACATCGTCGGATCCCAAATCTTTTGCATGTGCTTCGGTAAATGCTTCCATCCATTCTTTCAACTGCTGTTTGAAAATGCCCTCCATAACACCCTGAACCTTATCATAAAGTGTTTTTTCGTCCATTGAATCAACGTCGCCTATGATGCCTTCTTTAATGAGGTACTGATTCTTGGACAGCTTTCGGAATTCTCCCTGATTTTCATCTAAGCCGACGAGAATCAGCGGCACTTTATAACGATTGGAGTATTGCTCTTGAATAAAGGCATCGGCATAACGAAAGAACTTTAACTGATCGACTTTTTTCTCATCCTTTGCACTGCCATGCCCATGCAGCACTTGCCCGGTCGGTGTTCCCACACTTTTATGGGGAACTGTTTTTTCATCACCCAAAACACCGTCTATCGTTGAGTGCTTTTCATCCAGATGAATTTGATGTATCCGATGCCGGTTTGCTTCATACAGTGCATAGCTATCACCTTTCAGGGCAAGGACATGATAGCGCCCGTTCAGCTGGTAACTTTTCAAGATCGGTTTTATATAAAAACTATCGGCAACGATGGCTCGATTGGTGACACTGATCGGCAGTTTGTATACAATGCATTCTTCGTCATCCGCCAGGATGGCCATGCCCTCCGTGGCGCCTTCCCAGAACAAGGCATCATCCTCCATTATTTTAAACAGTGAAAATAAATCTCTGAAACCTCTCACTTCCTTGTGTTTAATAGACTCCTGCGCTTCTCTCACCAGATTCTTAAAGTAGATGTGATTTTCCAGACGATCCGGTTTTTTTATTTTGGTATCAATATAAATTGAAATCACCGGACTTTTTCCTTTTTCCATAATGGCATGCGGAAATTCCTCAACAATTTTGTATTTCATAATACTCAATCCTCCTTTTCTGGTTGTTGTCTATATTTACCCCTTTCCTTCCTATAATCACACAAAACGTTCCGCTATTCTGTGATTTTATTTTTAGATTCTCCGCTTGTCAGCAAAGCCAAAACACTCCTTATTCCCGGACCCAGCAAATATGGTTATCCCCTCATTTCCGCTAAAAGAAACACGATCTGAAAAGATCACAAAATAGTATCATAATCCTTCTTTGACAAACGCCAGAAACAGTGCTAAGATGTTGCCTATAATTAACTGTAAACGTTAATTGAACTCTGCGCCCGATCATGGCATTCACTCCACACGGGCATAGAGGTAATCATCGTTGTCCTAACCGAAAAGAGTTTTCTGACCGGAAAGGTGCGCATATTGGAAAAAGTATCTATTTTTTGCTATTACGCTCTCTTTCTGTCTATTTTCAGAAAGAGAGCTTTTATTTTTTGAAATTTTGAAACGAGGAAAAAATGCGAACAGAACATGATTTACTAGGAGAAATTGAAGTAGAAGATGATGCCTATTACGGCATTCATACGGTCCGGGCCCTGCAGAACTTTCATATCACCGGCATTCCCATCCATAAAGAGCTAGTCGAGGCTTTGGTGACCATCAAAAAAGCGGCGGCCATCACCAACCGCAGCATCGGTACCCTGGACGCCAATGTGGCGGAAGCCATTATCCTGAGCTGTGATGAAATTCTGGCCGGATATCTGCGGGATCAGTTTGTTGTCGACTGTATGCAGGGTGGCGCCGGCACTTCTGCCAATATGAACGTCAATGAAGTCATCGCCAACCGGGCCATCGAACATTTAGGCGGCCAGAAAGGCGACTATCAGCTGGTCCATCCGCTGGATCACGTGAACCTGCATCAGTCCACCAATGATGTCTTTCCCACCGCCGTCCGTATTGCCGCGATCCGGCTGCTGAAACCCGTCACCGAGTCCTTTGCCGGTCTTCAAACTGCCCTTCAGGAAAAAGAAGAAGAATTTTCAAGGATCATCAAAGCCGGCCGAACCCAGCTGCAGGATGCCGTCCCCGTTACCCTCGGTCAGGAATTCGGCGCCTGGGCCCAGGCCATCTCCCGGGACCGCTGGCGTCTTTACAAAGCCGAAGAACGGCTGCGTCAGGTGAACATCGGCGGCACCGCTGTCGGCACCGGGCTGAATGCCCCCCGCTCCTATATTTTCACGATGATCGAACGCCTCCGCGACCTGACCGGGATCAGTCTTGCCCGAACCGACTATATGATGGATCCGACCCAGAACTGTGATGTCTTTGTGGAAGTTTCCGGACTCCTCAAAACAGCCGCCGTCAATCTGTCAAAAATTGCCAACGATTTACGGCTGCTGTCTTCCGGCCCCTACACCGGCATCGGCGAAATTACCTTGCCGCCGGTTCAGGCCGGTTCTTCGATCATGCCGGGAAAAGTCAACCCGGTTATTCCGGAAGCCGTCAATCAGGCGGCTTTCCAGATCATGGCCAACGAAACGGCCGTCACCCTGGCGGCCATGTCCGGACAGCTCGAACTCAATGCCTTCCTGCCGGTGCTTGCCAAAAATCTGTTTGAATCGCTGGATATTTTAAACAATATCCTGCCCATATTCATAACCCGCTGCATCGAAGGAATTGAGGCCAATGTTGATATCTGTCACCGGAATCTGAACAACAGCACCGTCATGCTTACGGCACTGGCAAGCGAAATCGGGTATGAGAAAGCAACGGAAGCTGCTTTGCTGTTAAAAGAAACCGGTAAACCCATTAAAGAAATTATCATCGAAAACAACTGGCTGGATGAAAAATTGTTGGACGATCTCCTGAAGCCCGAGCGCCTGACCTCCCCCAGTTCAATAAGAAAGGAAATAAAATCATGAATCTGAATAGTATGAACGAAACCCCCATGGCCAGCCGCATGGCAATCGGTCTTTTTGGCAAACGCAACGCCGGAAAATCTTCATTGATCAACGCCTTGACCGATCAGTCGGTGGCGGTGATTTCCGATGTTGCCGGAACCACCACCGACCCCGTTTACAAAACGATGGAGCTGCTGCCGATCGGTCCGGTTGTCTTTATCGATACCGCCGGTCTGGATGACTCCGGCGAACTGGGCCTGCTCCGCATTGAAAAGACCTACGAGGTGCTTCGGAAATGCCACTTCGCCATCGTCGTCGCCGATGTTGAAACGGGCATGACCGACTTCGAAAAAGACTTCATCGAGCAGCTCGACCAGCGCAAAATCCCCAGCGTTTTTGTCCTGAACAAGTGCGACAAGGGCGTGCCATCGGCGGAAGAAATAGCAGCCTTGAAAAAGTCGGTTAAAATCCCCCTCTCTTTCACCAGTGTTTATGACGGTACCGGCATCAAAGCGCTGAAGAAAAAGATCATCGATCACGCCAATTATGAGGATGTTGAGCCGGCACTGGTCGGCGACCTGATTGATTCCGGCGATGTCGCGGTTCTGGTGACACCGATTGACAAGTCGGCGCCCAAGGGCCGTCTCATTCTTCCCCAGCAGCAGACCATCCGCGACATCATCGAAAAGGATGCCGTGGCGATGATCACCAAAGAGCATGAACTCCGGCACACCCTTGAAAGCTTAAGCCAGCCGCCGGCCATTGTCATTACCGATTCCCAGGCTTTCCTGAAAGTCTCCGCCGACACCCCGCCGGGAATACCGTTGACGTCTTTCTCGATCCTGTTCGCACGCCAGAAAACAGATCTGGCCGAAATGGTAAGAGGGATTAAACGGATCGAGCGCCTTGTCCCCGGCGACAAGGTGCTGATCGTTGAAGGCTGCACCCATCACCGCCAGGCGGATGACATCGGCAAGGTGAAAATCCCGCGCTGGATCCGCCAGATTGCCGGTGGTGACATAGAATTTCATTGGGCGGCCGGCGCGCATTATCCAAAAGAGATTGAGGACTACGCTGTGATCGTGCACTGTGGCGGCTGCATGCTGAATCGGCGGGAAATGCAGTACCGCACCCGTACCGCCAGACAAAAAGGTGTATACATCACCAACTACGGCATGCTGATCGCCTATGTCCAGGGCATTCTCAGCCGGGCGCTGGAACCCTTTCCGGCAGCGAAACTGGCATTAGAGGAAAATGATCTCGCCTGATTTTCTGAGCTCCACTGCTCATTGATTCAAAGGCGTAAAAATGTTTTTATAAAAAACTTTAAGTCAGGTGTTTACATGCGGTGTTTCACTTGACTTGAGGATTCATCCTATAATAGAATAGAACGAAGTCGCTTTGATACTGAAACTGACTGCTAAACATGATAACTACAAAGCAAAATATAAAGAAAGTGGGAACAAACAAAAATGCCAATTACGGAAATATTGTCTCAAAATGCGAATCAGTATCGCCAGGATATCAGCCTGGTTGAAATCAATCCGGAGACGCTGGAAAAACATCAAATCAAATGGAGTGAGTTTGAACTCGTTGAAGCAACTTCTGGGATACAATTTCGCCGTGAAATGACCTGGGGCGATTTTGATGACCAGGCCAACCGGTTTGCCAATCTGCTCCTGGACCGAGGCATCAAAAAAGGTGATCAGGTCGCAATATTATTGATGAACTGCCTGGAGTGGCTGCCGATTTATTTTGGTATTTTAAAAACCGGAGCCATTGTTGTTCCGCTTAACTTTCGCTATACTGCCGAAGAAATAAAATACTGTCTGGAATTATCTGAAACGGATCTCTTGATTTTCGGGCCGGAATTCATCGACCGTCTCGATCTGATTAAAGATGATATTCCGCAAGTGAATGCCCTTTTCTTTGTCGGGGAGGACTGTCCGAGCTTTGCCGAAAGCTATGACCTTCTCGCCGCTGATTATTCATCCGCAGCGCCGGATATCAGTCTGGCGGATGAAGATGATGCCGCCCTTTATTTTTCTTCGGGAACCACCGGTTTTCCCAAGGCGATTCTGCACACCCACAGCAGTCTGATGTCGGCCTGCTATACCGAAAACAATCATCATGGCCAGACCCGGGAGGATAATTTTCTCTGTATTCCGCCTCTCTACCATACCGGCGCAAAAATGCACTGGTTCGGCAGTCTGCTGGTCGGCGGCAAAGCTGTTTTGCTCCGTGGCGTCAAGCCAAAATGGGTATTGCAGGCGGTTTCGGAAGAAAAAATCACCATCGTCTGGCTTCTGGTTCCCTGGGCTCAGGATATCCTCGATGCCATCGAAAGAGGCGAAATAAAGCTGACCGACTACGATATCACCCAGTGGCGGCTGATGCACATCGGCGCGCAGCCGGTTCCACCAAGTCTGATTCACCGCTGGAAAGAGTATTTCCCCAATCATCTTTACGACACCAACTATGGTCTGAGCGAATCCATCGGACCGGGTTGCGTTCATCTCGGCACGGAGAATATTCACAAGGTCGGTGCCATCGGAAAACCCGGTTTTAACTGGGAACTGATGATTGCCGATGAAACCGGAACCCCGGTTGCGCAAGGGGATGTCGGTGAACTGGTTGTCAAGGGCCCGGGCTTAATGAAATGCTACTACAACGATCCGGAAGCGACTGCCGCTGTGCTTAAAGATGGCTGGCTGTTCACCGGTGACATGGCCCGCATGGATGAAGACGGCTTTGTCTATCTGGTCGACCGCAAGAAGGATGTCATCATCAGCGGCGGCGAGAACATCTATCCGGTACAGATCGAGGATTTTCTTCATAAACATGAAGCGATCAAGGATGTTGCCGTGATCGGTCTGCCGGATCACCGCCTGGGTGAGATCACCGCTGCGATCATCGAGATAAAGCCCGATTACCAATGCACCATCGATGAAATCGCCGACTTCTGCACTTCGCTTCCGCGCTATAAACGCCCGCGCGAGATCATCTTCGACGCCGTGCCGCGAAACCCGACCGGAAAAATTGAAAAACCGCGGCTCCGGGAAAAATACTGCGGCGGCAGTCTGATTGAAGCCCAAACCGGCAACTGATAACCGGAACGAATCAAAAAGGAAGAGGAAATAATCATGATAGAATTCGATAAGTCAATTGTTTTTATTTTCGTTCTGCTTCTTTTTTGTTATACTTTCAGACTCCTCTATGCCACGCGATTTAGAAAAGACAAATCGTATATTTTTATCATCCTGCTTTTCGGAATGTTTCAACTGACAATTGCCACGTTTTTGGACTTATTTGCCGGCATCATTGATGAGCCTTGTGTTTATCACCTCCTGAAACTATGTTTTACCGTTGGTTCCATCTTTTATGTCATTGGCATCATCCTCTGGAGCGGCTTTACTGCGAATATGATCAATGATCTTGAACGAATGGCCTCACTGGATTCTTTAACCGGCGCGCTCAATCGAAATGGTCTGAACAAGGCGTTTGAAGCCTTGATTGAAAGCGAAAACAGCTTTTATCTGTTTGTCTGCGACCTTGATCATACGAAACTGGTCAATGATACATTGGGACATATCGAAGGCGATAAATTTATTAACAACGCCGCGCAGATAATGGTTGATGCCATCGGAAAGAATGGACATGTTTCGCGAATTGGCGGCGATGAGTTCATCATATTGGCGAAATATTTTGATATCTTAAAAATTGAAGCGACCATTTTTCATATCAAAGCGAAGATTTCAGAACTATATCCCCAGAATAATTTCGGCATCAGCGTTGGTTATGCTTCATTTCCCGAAGATGGTGAAACCTTTGAAGACCTGATTAAAATAGCCGATGCCAGAATGTATGCAGAGAAAAAAAAGAAGCATACCCCTGATCAGAATTGAATCGACCGGAAAACCCGTAACTCTTGAGGTATTGAGAACCCCAGCAGATGTGACACTTAATCACATCTGTTTTTATTTGCATCGATCGCCTGATGGCGGGGATGAATTGCGGCTGCAATAGCCTTGACAGGATCTGTTTTATTGGAAAAGTTACCTTGTTTTACAGAAGACATTATGATATCCTAAAGAAGTTAAATCAGGCTAATCTAAGTTTAATAGTGCACATTGCTGAAAACGTTTAGATTTTCCCTAATCCTTTAAATGAGGTTTTTATGAATATTTCGCTCAGCATCTTTTTAATACTATCCGCCCTGTTCCTGATAATCCTAAGCATCGTCGGGATTAAACACAAAACCGTTTCGAGTGCCCGCGCCTTCTCGCTTCTGATAATCGCAATGGCTATTCACTCACTCGGATATGGCTTTGAACTCTTAAGCACCACTCAGAATGCCATATATTTTTGGACATGCTTCGAATACATCGGCATCTCCTTTTATCCCGTGCTTATTTTGTGGTTTGCAAGCGAATATACCGGATTAAAAAGATTTCCCAACCGATTTGTTTTGCTTTTTGTCTTTGGAATGAACTTGCTGACGCTGATTTTTGTTTGCTCCAACCACCTTCACGGCTTGTACTATTCCCATCTTTCCGTCGATTCAAGTCTTGGGTTTCCGGTATTGGCCACCGAAAAAGGTCCCTGGTACATCGTACAGCCAGTCACATTTTACCTCGCAATCGGATATGCACTGTTCGTATTTTTCATGCGGATGATTAAAACCCGTGGTTCATCGCGTAACTGCGTTGTTCTGATGTTCATCGGAATGCTGATTCCGCTTGTCACCGGCAGCCTCTATCTGGCCGGGATTGGACCCCGTTATATCGATCTTTTTCCCTTTACGTATTTGCTGCTCAGCCTTTTTATTGTAAGTGGATTGAACCGATACGATATTCTGTTTTTAAGTGAAATCACGCACGAAATGGTTTTTAATGCCATTGAAGAACCGGTTATTGTCCTCGATTCCGAAGGCTATATCTTAAATTTCAATCAGGCCTCATGGCAATTGTTCGGTGCCCTCGGCGAATTATCCAACGGGGATAATATTGGCAGTTACCCGATTTTAGCACATCTTCTTTTCGAAAATATGGTTCAACCTGTGACCATTGATGAACGGCATTATCAGGTTCGGCTGATTTCAATTTTAAAACAGCATGGAACCATTATCGTATTCACCAATGTGACAGAAATCACCAACACAAAAAAACAACTGGAAATATTAGCAACGACAGACCAACTGACAGGCCTATACAATCGTCGCTATTTTATGGACTATTTTGATATCGTACAAAATGATGGTGTCATTGTACTGCTGGATATTGATCAGTTTAAAAAAGTCAATGATCAGTTTGGCCATCCCGCCGGTGATACGGTTTTGGTTGAACTCGCCGATTGTCTGCAGGAACATTTCCCTGATGGCATCATCTGCCGGTTGGGTGGCGAGGAATTTGTCGTACTGATTGAAGGTGAAACAGTAAAATCGATTCATCCCCGAGCCGATCGATTTCGGGAGGCTTTCAAATTCAGAAAGACGGAATTTCCGTGCACCCTTTCAATCGGTTTGTGCCATTATGAAAAAAGCAATTACAGTAATGCCATTAACTGTGTCGATAAGCTTTTATATGAAGCAAAAAATGCCGGGAAAAACTGTGTGGTTGCTGAACCGGCCTAACATAGCTGATTCCGAACCCACATTTTCATCCCGACACAGAAACTTTATTGCTTAATTTTTTCTATCATTTGACTGCACTTGTCTTGATTTACCCCTCCCCGATGCAAAAGGTATCGCTAATGGATCGAGCGTTTTTTACGTTTTCCGCCCATCACATCAAAAACATCACTGATGGTCAAAAAGGCGTTTTCGTCTTTTTCATAAACGATGGATTTCAATTTGGAAATTTCCAGCCGCGTCACCACCGAATAGATAATCGTTTTTGGCTCTTTTGAAAAGCCGCCCTTGCCCTGAATAAAGGTGACGCCTCTTCCCAAGCGAGCCAGGATCGCCTCGGCAATCTCATCGGGATTATCGGATACAATCATCGCTGCCTTCTCTTCATCCAAGCCTTCAATGGTAATGTCAATCACTTTGAAAGCAATATAATACGCAAGCAAAGAATACATCGCCCGATCCCAGCCGAAAACCAGACCGGCACTGCTCAGGATAAACAGATTGAAGAACATAACAATCTCACCCACCGAAAAAGAAGATTTTCGGGTTAAAACAATTGCCACCATCTCCGTGCCATCCAGCGACCCGCTGTTGCGGATGATTAAACCGACACCAATTCCTAAAATCATCCCGCCGAATACGGCCGCCAGCAGGATATCATCCGTCAACCCGGGCACCGGTTTGAAAACCGACAGCCAGAATGACAGGGAGACGATCCCAAAACCGGAAGAAAGCACAAAAGTCTTCCCGATCTGTTTGTACCCCATAATCAGAAACGGCAGGTTTAAAACAATGATGAATGCGCTGAGGGGAATTCCTGTCAGATGGCTCATGATGATTGAAATACCGGTAATGCCACCGTCAATGATATTATTGGGAACAAGAAATATTTCCAGTGCAACCGCGGCAATAATCGAACCGATAAAGATGAAAATATATCTCAGTATTTCCTTTTTAATAAAATTTCTTTTCGTCATGGTCATGTGTTATCCTTCCTTTTTAAATTATTCTTCGATGGAATTACGAAACTGCCACGAGCTTCGCAATTGCCTGAATGATTCTTCGCTGTTATAAAATAAAAAATGAAACCGCGATGATCAGGTAAACAGCCAGCAGCTGAACCCCTTCCAGCCAGTTGGATTTGCCATCTCCGGCCACTCTGTTGGCAATAAGCACCGAAAAGATCAGGGCGACCAGTTCAAATTCATTAAAGACAATACTCATCGGCGTGAACAGCAAACTGAGGAATATCAGAACTGGTGTCACAAAGAGGATAATCTGCAGACTCGAACTGATTGCAATTTCAACGGCCACATCCATTTTATTTTTATAGGCCATCACAATGGCGGTACTGTGCTCAGCTGCATTACCAATAATCGGCACCAGAATAATACCAACAAAGAATTCGCTTAAACCAATTGCCTGAGTCATGGGTTCAACCGCCCCCACGAAGAACTCACTCTCCAAGCCGATGAGCACCGTTGCTCCGACCAATACGCCGATGGCTTTTTTAAGGGACCATTTTGAAGTGACTTCCTCGTCATGCTCCACTGCGTAGATATCCTTGTGCGTATAGAACGAAAAATATAAGCTCAGCAGGTAAATGCCGAACATAATCACGGCGACAATCACGCTTAATCCTTCGTACCGGGTATTGAGCAGGTCAGCAGCCACGGTATGGGTAAAAATAGCCGGTATCGTCAGGCCGATCACCGCAAACAGCAACATGCTTGACGAAACTTCAGTCGATTTTTTATTGAACGACTGGGTTTTATATTTAATTCCGCCAACCAGCATACTTAAGCCCAACACCATCAGGATATTGCCGATTACCGAACCGGCGATCGATGCCTTGACGACATCAAACAGTCCGGCCTTTAAAGCAAAAAAAGCAATGATGAGTTCAGTTGCATTGCCAAAAGTTGCATTCAGAAATCCACCGATCCGGGGACCGGAATAATAGGATATCTCCTCCGTTGCTTCCCCCATCATGCCGGCCAGGGGAATGATCGCCAGGGCGGCAAGAACAAACATCAGGGTCGGAGAAACCTGCATGAATTCTCCCACGATACTAATTGGGACAAAAATCAGTAAATATCTCAGTATTTTCATTTTCGCTCTCATCTTTCTATTTTATTCTTATTGACACTTATCTCATTATATGATGATAACATACTGTCATCAATAAAACAAACGAAACAATGCTTTTATGGCCTAATCACCGTATTTCACGCATTTATATTTCTTGTTTTTCCACTAAAATCCAGAGCGATTTCTGTCTGAACCGGATCACAAAAAAACAAACCGGAAATCCGCACCAGGTGCCGATTTCCGGTTTCTCACTGAAGGTTCGTGCTTTAGCAACGCTTACTGTTCTCTTTCTTCAAACAAACAGATTTTTCTGCCCTTTAGAATCAATCCCAGCAATACGGTCAAACCAAGTACAATAAACAGCCAGCCAACCGCATAAAAAAGGGCAATATAGGATGAGTTTGTACCGGCAATATCGAAAACCCCTTTTAGAAAACTGCCCGTCGTCAGGACGGCAATCCCGGAATTATAGCTGTTGTAAAACAGCCGATAACCGGAAAATCTCGTCGTCGTATCGGGAAGTAGCCGGTCCATCAGAATAAACAGCAGCACTCCGCCCAAAAGAGGATACAGAAACATCCATGTCATGACTGCGGAGTGCACCCCATGCCCAAAAAGTCCATAGACTTTGTTGATCACAATCATCAGGATTGATACAATCAGATAGCTCCATATCGTTCGGCGAATCTGTTTTTTTTGACTTTTCTTTTTAGTATCCAAAATAGACAATGTCGCTTACCTCTCTTTCTCCTGAGCTTTTACCATCGGTGGGGTTGTTGACAATTTCACCATTGAAGTACATGGTGGATGATCCGCCGCCATCAAGGTTATAGGCCGTCGTGCAGCCTCGGTCTTTAAATTCCTGGGCAAGTTCCAGCAGCGAAAGCCCAGTACTTTCGCTGGTACGCCCATCCGATACAATGACCACATAGTGCAACTCGGAAATCTGGCCGATGGCAGTTCGGGGATTGCTGGTCATCGCTTGAGATACTTCACTTGAGCTGTCCA
Organism: Acetobacterium fimetarium; assembly: GCF_014284475.1. Classification (GTDB taxonomy): domain Bacteria; phylum Bacillota; class Clostridia; order Eubacteriales; family Eubacteriaceae; genus Acetobacterium; species Acetobacterium fimetarium. The sequence goes on from NZ_WJBC01000031.1 coordinate 21,030, forward strand.
CCGTGATTTGACTGTTTTCCACGAGGCCGGGGCCAAAGGAAAGGATCTGCCAATTGTCACTCAGCGCTGCCATGCTCGTCTGACTTTCCGAAACAATGGCAAAATTGCCCTCGTTGTCAATCACCAGGGCATCATCATCGCCGGCACTTCTGGCCGTATCCCGGTAGGTTGTGCCATTACGCAATACATAACCACCATCCCGGAATCCATAATAATCCCCGTTGATAGCAAAGATAGCATTTTGTGCTGCAGCCGTTTCAGACGTTGTCGCCTTGATATTTCGTCCATAGGTATTATTCGCAAACGCTGTCTTTAAATAAGAAACATCCGAAACCTGTATATCAGCTACGTAAATCGTAGAGTCGTATTTCTGAACGGTTTCGATGTTAATGTTTATATTTTCGTCCTCATAGGAGTTTTCGGTAATCACCGGATCTGACTGCGTCACAGCCGTCTCCTGAGCTGCCATTGCTGATGGTGATTCAACCACCACGACCGATTTCTGGATCACAAAGGTATCCAACAGCACAAAAGTAACGGCTCCCATCAGCAGCAGGGAAAAAATCGCCGCCCAGCGATAGGGTTTTGAAAAGAAACTTCTCATTGAATATTGCACCCTTTCTTTTTCTTATGACTCAACTTTCCCAGCTCTAAAAATCAGCTGAGACTTTACAACAAGACACGCTGCAGCTTCTAAAAAACAGAAGTTGACAGAAAAATGCACCCAATGTCTGATATAATGAAAATACAAAGTAACAAA
>NZ_WJBC01000032.1 GCF_014284475.1 Acetobacterium fimetarium
TCGAACAATTAAATTCGGTAGGCTCTAGAAAGTCTACACTGTTAAAAAATCAACTCCAGCTATGGATTGACTCTCAGGCCTCTTTTATTAAGGCTTTGTTTGGTCAATTAGGCTGGGAAAGTTGAGTTAATAACAAAACCGGGCAGGCAGTTTTCTGTCTGCCCTTTAATCCATTGACAGGAGAGAATGATGAGTGAATATATACTGAACAAAGACTATTTTATCAAGGTCATCGAAGACCTTGCCGTTTTGGCAGAAGAAAAAAAAGATTATTTTTCGGAACTGGATTCCACCATTGGCGATGGTGATCACGGGATGAACCTGAGCATCGGCTTTCGTGAAGTAACCAAAAATTTGGAAAGCTGGAAAGCAGAAGATATCAGTACCCTGTTCAAAAATGTCGGAACGGCATTGTTGGATAAGGTTGGCGGTGCTTCCGGGCCATTGTACGGCGGGTTTTTCATGAAATTTGGCCTGCCTGTAAAAGGAAAGGAAGAAGTGACTTTTGATGAATTCATCGAGATGATGGAAGCCGGTGTTGCTATTATCGAAAAGCGCGGCAAAGCCAAAGTTGGGGATAAAACCATGGTTGATACGCTGCGACCGGCTGCGGATGCACTAAAGGCTGCTTATGTCGATGAAAAACTGGATCCTAAAGATGCGATGAAAAAAGCAGCTGCAGTCGGATCGGCCGGCTCGGACTCGACGACCCCCATTATAGCAAAAAAGGGACGGGCGATGCGACTGGGTGAACGGGCAATTGGTCACCGCGATGCCGGCTCTGCTTCCAGTGCTGCCATTCTGGAAATTTTTTATAACAATATGCCATAAAGAATTTAATAAGAGCGGAATTCATAAAACATTTTTTAATTTTACAGACACAGAGAAAGTAAAAAAGTAAGTGCCGGAGACAGTGATACTGCAGTTGTTCCCGGCACTGATTTGCCGACAACGGTAAGTAGTTTGTTGAAAATGCTGCGGTGAGAGCCTTGACAATTTTGAGATTAAGGAATAGAATGAGAAAATAAGTAAACCATTACAAAGAGTGACACAGGGCAAGAGTTTAAGAGATGTCCGTATGATACTGTGGGTGCAGCACACCGGGATTTCCTGGATGGTGCCCTCGGTATGATGCGGATTTTTTTCGTATGTCACTTTATTACCTAAGAAATTTATATATGAGGAAGGAGACAACAATGACAAACAAGCTTGCCCTCATTAATGGAGTCGGCATTACTATGGATGAGAACCATCCGCAGTGTCAGGGAATTTATATCAAAGATGGAAAAATTGAAGCTATTGGAAGCACAGCGACCATCAGTAAAATGGCACGTGATGAAAACTCGCAGGTGATCGATCTGCAGGGAAAGACCTTTTTACCGGGACTTCATGACTGCCACGTTCATATGATGAACACCGGATTATCCGCCATCGGCATCGATTTATTTCCGTGCCGGTCCATTGAAGCGGTTCTGCAAACCCTGCAAAGCGAACAGGCACCCAACCGCAAGGAATGGATTTACGGCTATGGCCTTGATGAGTCCCGCTTGGCAGAAAAAAGACCGCCGTCCGCCAGTGAGCTGGATGCTGTGTTTAAAGAGCGCCCCGTCTATCTGGCGGATCGGGGCCTTCATTATACCCAGGTCAATACGGCAGCGATGGAGGCTATGTGCTTTTCAGGAAGTGAAGATGGCCTGATCAAAGATAAAGATGGCAGCTTGACCGGAAGGCTGAAAAACCAGGCTCACAGCCATGCCAGAAAATTCTTTTTTGACAAAATGACAGAAGAACAAAGAGAAACCGCGATCCGCCATACGGCGGATCTGGCGGTAAAAGCCGGGGTGACTACGATTCACGCCATGGAAGGCGGCGATCTTTCGTCGGATGACGACATCCCTGTTTTTCTTAAAATCATCGACAGTCTGCCGGTGCACGTCGTGCTTCACTGGTGCAGCACCAGAATTGAAGAGGTGACTAACAAAGATCTCAATATCATTGGGACCGATATTCTGCTGGATGGCTCCATTGGTTCCCGGACAGCCGCCTTTGAAGAACCCTATGCGGATGATTCCAGCACGAATGGCGAGCTGTATTACGATGACGAATGGATTACCGACTACATTGTTGCGGCGCATCAAAACAAACTTCAGACCGGGTTCCACGTGATTGGACAGCGTGCCATTGCGCAGGTGCTGGACTGTCTTGAAAGAGCATTGGACCAGTATCCCATGGATGACCACCGTTTCAGGCTGGAGCATTTCGGCTTTCCTGATCAGCGGGATATTGAGCGGGCGGCGGATTTGGGGGCAGTCATCTCTACGCAGCCGGCATTCACCTACCTGCGCGGCGGCCCGGACAGCGTTTACGCGGATCGCGTCGGCGCGGAACGAAATCGCCGGGCCTATCCCATTCATGATTTCCTGGAAGCGGGACTCATCGTCAATGGCGGCTCCGATTCCAATGTCACCCCGATTGATTCGCTGCTGGGTATTCATGCGGCAGTTAATCCGCCCTATCTAAGGAATGCGATCAGTCCTTATCAAGCACTGCGGCTGTTCACGATCGATGGGGCATTTGCTGCAAAAGAGGAAAAAATTCGGGGCTCGCTGACACCCGGAAAAGCAGGCGACATCACGGTCGTGTCGGATAATCCCCTGACAGTACCATCTGACTGCATCAAGGACATTGCTGTGGAAATGACCATCTATCAGGGCAATGTTGTCTATCAAAAATAAACAAATGGAGGAGAATAATGAAATATATTTTGGGAATTGATGAAGGTACCACTGGCGTAAAGGTGATGATTTTCGATAAAGCGGTGAATATCATTGCCCAGGCTTATTCGGAATTCACCCAGCATTTTCCGCAATCCGGATGGGTGGAACATGATGCCGGTGAAATCTGGGACGTTACGATGAAGATGGTGGCAGAAGCCCTGAAAAACGGTGATGTCAAACCGACGGAAATTGAGGCCATCGGCATCACCAATCAGCGTGAGACCACGCTGTTCTGGGATAGAAAAACCGGGCAGCCGGTTTGTCGCGCCATTGTCTGGCAGGATCGACGAACCCTGGAAATCTGCGAAGCGCTGGAAGCGAAAGACAGAGATGGCATTGTTGATCGCACCGGAATGGTTATCGTGCCGAATGATGCAGCGACAAAAATTCGCTGGATTCTGGACAATGATAAAAAAGTGAAAGCCGGCGTTGACAATGGCGAGCTGCTCTATGGCACCATCGATACCTGGCTGGTCTGGAAACTGACCGGCGGCCGTGCCCACGTGACCGATTACTCCAATGCCTCTGTCACCCTGCTGCAGAATGCCAGAACCCTGGATTACGATCCGTGGATTCTGGACGAGCTGAAAATTCCGCGGGAGATCCTGCCTGAGCTGAGGACCTCCAGTGAAGTGTATGGCATGACCGATCCGGCGGTTTTCTTTGGTGCGGAAATACCGGTTGCCGGAATTCTGGGGGATCAGCAGGCGGCTGCTTTTGGACAGGGCTGTCTAGAAAAAGGCATGGCGAAAAATACTTACGGCACCGGTTCTTTTATGGTCATGAACACCGGGGATGTCTACGTGCCGCCTTCAGACGGGATTTTCTCGCCGGTGCTCTGGAGCGCCAAAGGCCGAACGGATTATGGCCTGGAAGGTATGGCCGATGTTTCGGGAGCCGTCATTCAGTGGCTCCGGGATGGACTGAACATCATCGATGATGCCAGAGAAGCCGAAAAACTGGCGCTTCAGGTGGAAGACAGTCTCGGGGTATATTTTGTGCCCGCGTTTGTCGGGCTGGGGGCACCCTACTATGATTCATATGCCCGTGGCACCATCATCGGCATTTCGCGCGGCACCACCAAACATCATATCGCCCGGGCCGCACTGGAATCCATGGCGTTCCAGGTGAAGGACGCCTTCAATGTTATGGAAAAGAAATCGGGATTCAAACTGACAAAACTGAGAGCGGATGGCGGCGGAGCCAAGAGTGATTTCATGCTGCAGTTCCAGTCGGACATTCTGGGGATACCGGTGGAACGACCGATCATCACCGAAACGACGACACTGGGAGCCGTTTATGCCGCCGGTCTGGCCGTCGGATACTGGGACAGCTTTGAAGAAATCAACGAGTTCTGGAAAGTCGAAAAGCGTTTTGAGCCTCAGATCAGCGATGCAAAACGCGAGGAACTCTGCGGCTTCTGGGATAAGGCGGTCAAACGATCAGCCGGTTGGCTTAAATAAACAACGCGCACAGATCGATACTACAATTAATCAATCAGGAGTTGCTTTTGCTAAATTTGGGTGTATAATAAAAACAAATGCAAATGCAAATCATTATCATTTGGAGGAAATTGTTGTGCGCTCAAAAAAAATTGGTGTTTTTATTATGTTATTCATTTCTGTTGCTGTTTTAAGCGGGTGTGCGTCAAACAGCGGCCCAATAAAATCGGAGACTTCGGATGGTTTTACAATTGTCACCTCTTTCTATCCGATGTATGTTGAAACAATTAATGTGACGAAAGATGTTCCCGATGTAGAGGTAATCAATATGACACAACCGCAGACAGGCTGTCTCCACGATTATCAGCTGAAACCGCAGGATTTAAAAACCCTTGCGGGAGCAGATGCTTTTGTCGTCAATGGGGCGGGAATGGAGGACTTCCTGGCTGATGTTATCAAACAGGAGAAAAATCTCAAAATTGTGGAAGTCAGTGAAGGCATAGATTTGATCAAAGATGAGTCAGGTGAAGATAATGCCCATGTCTGGGTGAGCATCTCCAACTCGATTATCCAGGTGAAAAATATTGCAGACCAGCTTTCGGAACTGGATCCGGATCATGCGGCAGCATATCAAAGCAATGCGGCGGTCTATATTGCAAAACTAGAAGCGGAGAAAGAAAAAATGCATGCTTCGTTGGATGCTGTCAGCAACCGCGATATCATCACTTTCCATGAAGCGTTCCCGTATTTTGCGAAAGAATTCAATCTGAACATTGTTGATGTGATCGAAAGAGAGCCCGGGACGGCCCCATCGCCGAAAGAGCTAGAAGATACGATAAAACTAATAAAGGCATCAAACGTCAAGGCCCTTTTTGCAGAACCGCAGTATTCGGCAGAGGCTGCCCAGACCATCGCCAATGAAACCGGCGCTAAAGTATACTCGCTGGATCCGGGGGTTACGGGAGAAGCGGATGAATCGGCCGATGACGATTATTTGAAGGTGATGGACAGTAATCTGAAATCGCTGGAAGAGGCGTTAAAATGATGGAACAGTCAAGTGAAGCGAATTTAAATCAGGTGCAAAACGCAACTGTGCATTGTGAAAATGAAGAGAAATGTTCAGGGTTATGCTGCACCAGGGTTGAGCATTTCTGTGTGAGCTTTGGCAATACGAAAGTGCTTGAGGATGTCAACCTGCATATTCATTGCGGCGAACTAACGGCGATTATCGGACCCAATGGCGGGGGGAAAAGCACACTTTTAAAAGCAATGCTTGGTGATGTCAGACATTCGGGGCAGCTGAAATATTTACGGGAACATGGGGAGAACCGGATTCAACCCATCATCGGGTATGTGCCACAGCACCTCAGCTTTGATATCGGTACTCCCACCAGTGTACTGGATCTTTTTATGGTGTGCAATTCAAAAATTCCGGCCTGGTTGACGAGTACAAAAAAAATAAGAAATCGGGTTGAAAAAAGTCTGGCAATTGTCAAATCGGAGCATCTGATCGATCGTAGAATTGGGGCGTTATCCGGTGGTGAGCTGCAACGGGTTCTGCTGGCACTGGCGCTCGATCCGATTCCGGATTTATTGCTTCTGGATGAGCCGGTATCCGGCATTGACCAGAACGGACTGGAAGTTTTCTACGATACCGTATCGGAATTGCGCAGAAAATATGATTTGTCGATTATTCTGATTTCCCATGATTTGGATGTTGTTGAACAGTATGCGGACCGCGTGGTTTTATTGAATGGTCGAGTGCTCGGTAATGGATCGCCGCAAGAAGTTTTCAGTAATGAAATAACGGCCAAAATATTTGGTGCGTCATGGTTTAAAAGAAGATTAAACGACCAGGAAAGCAGTGAGCGGGGTGACCGATGATGTTTGGTTTATGGTATAGCTTAGTTGATGCTCTTTTGCCGTTTCAATGGGCTGGATACGAGTTCATGAAAAATGCGCTGCTGGCTATTTTGCTGATCACGCCACTTTTTGGTTTGCTGGGAACAATGATCGTCAGCAATAAAATGGCTTTCTTTTCAGACGCATTGGGCCATGGTGCTTTCACCGGAATTGCAATTGGCGCGCTGATTGGTCTGGCAAGCCCTGTTTCGGCAGCAGTTGTGTTTTCGATTGTATTTGCGATCATCATCACGGTGATCAAAAACAGAAGCCGGACTTCAACGGATACGATTATTGGTGTATTTTCATCGATAGCCATTGCCCTTGGACTGGTGCTATTGTCTCTGGGTGGCAGTTTTAACAAATACTCATCCTATCTGATCGGGGATTTGCTCAGCATTACACCATCAGAAATCGTGGTGCTGATCATTGTTTTTTTGAGTATCCTTCTTCTTTGGGTTCTGATTTTCAACAAGCTGTTACTGGTCAGCATCAATCAATCCCTGGCGCGCAGTCGGGGGGTCAAAACACTTTTAATTGAAATGGTTTTTACCGCCATCGTGGCGGTCATTGTGACCATTTCAATCCAGTGGGTCGGTCTTCTGATCATCAACTCGCTGCTGGTATTGCCGGCGGCAGGGGCGCGAAACATTACCACGAATGTCAGACAATATACGCTTGTTTCAGTGGTCATCGCGGTATTTTCAGGCATTTGCGGATTGATTGCTTCCTACTATTTGAATACCGCAACCGGAGCCACCATCGTTCTGGTATCCGGCATCCTTTTCTTTTTAACTCTTGCATTTAAAAATAAGTTTGCTTAGAAGAAGCGATTAATAAAGAATTAGCGATGAAAAGAGGAATAATATGAGCGAAACATTATCTCACAAAGAAGCTTTGCAACATAGCGGCTTAAAGAATACCAAACAACGCAGTGCAATCTTGAATATACTTGAAAAAGCCACGCAGCCGTTAAATGCCGATCAGATCTATCTGGCTCTTGTCACTGAAAAGGTCGCGATCAATTTATCGACGGTTTATCGGGTTTTAAACACCCTTGCCGAGAAAGAATTGATCATTAAAACAAGTTCGGTCAGTGATAACAAAGCATTATTCGAACGCAATGATTTTAAACATCAGCATCATCTCGTATGCGTGGAGTGTAAAGAAATCATTCTGGTTGACGAATGCCCTTTTGAGGAATATGAAAAAAAATTAAACGAAAAAATCGGCTTCACCATTCTTGGCCATCAGCTTGAAATCTATGGCATCTGTGATAAGTGTCAGAAACGAATTGAAGAAGAGAACAAGAGAAGTATTTAAAAAAATGGAAAATGAATGCCTGTGATTGAGCATTTCTGCTGAAAAATGCAGAGGTTGTCCCCTTTTCGATTGAAATTTTATCCAGGATTTTAATGTAAAGGACTAGCAATGCACAGTGATAAAGTGTATAATAGCGGGGTAATTATATTAGAAAAAGAGGAGCAAAAAGGAATGAAAAAAAGAAGTATACTCGTGTTAATGCTTACTGTCGTTCTTGTAGCTGGTTTATTTGCTGGCTGTAGCAGTTCGAAAAAAACGGACAGCAAAACAACTGCAAACAATGATGATAAGACGTTTGTTGTTGGTTTAGATGATTCTTTCCCGCCAATGGGCTTCAGAGATGATAAGAATGAAATCGTCGGCTTTGATGTGGATCTGGCAAAAGAAGTTGGTAAGCGGATGGGAATGGAAGTGGTTCTGCAACCGATCAATTGGGATACCAAGGAACTGGAACTTGATTCCGGAAATATCGATGTTATCTGGAATGGCTTGACCATCACAGATGAACGTAAACAGGCCATGGATTTCTCAAAACCATATCTTAAAAACGATCAGGTAATTGTTGTTAAAAACGATTCGACCATTAAAACAAAAGCTGATTTAGCCGGCAAAAATATCGGTCTGCAAAAAGGATCTTCAGCATATGATGCTTATACGGCTGATCCGATCAGTAAAGAGTCGACGATGAATGAATATGAAGAGAATGTTTCAGCACTCAGCGATTTGGGTATTGGCCGTATCGATGCAGTGATCGTGGATTCCGTTGTGGCTCGTTACTATATCAAATCAGAGACTGCGTCTTATACAATTCTGGATGAAAGTCTGTCACCGGAACTCTATGGCGTTGGAATTAAAAAAGGCAATACTGAACTGCAAACAAAAATTCAGAATGCGCTTGATGCGATGATTGCTGATGGAACGGCAGCTGCTATTTCTACTAAATGGTTCGGTGAAGACATTATTTACAAACCATAATTTTTTAAAAAAAATTACTTGTTGAAAGGGGCTTTTGCAATAGCCCCTTTTTTATTTCATTCCTTAGGAGAACGATTATGTCAGATTTTTTAACCTATTTATCAAACATTACTTTGCCGATGCTACAGGGGATGGTTATTACGCTCAGCGTCTTTGCGGTTACCATTGTGTGCTCAATTCCATTAGGTTTTCTTTTTACCATGATGGCCCAGAGTAAAATAAAACCGATAAAAGCCTTTGCCGATGCCTATATTTATGTCATGCGGGGAACGCCCTTGCTGCTTCAATTGATGTTCGTCTATTTCGGCTTGCCGTTATTACCTTTTTTTGGACAATTTCTTATTTTTGAACGCTTCACTGCCGCGTGCATCGCCTTTGGCATGAACTATGCCGCTTATTTTGCGGAGATTTTCCGGGGCGGGCTGCTTGCCATTGACAAGGGGCAATATGAAGCGGCAAAGGTCTTGGGATTGACAAAAATTGAGACGATGACGCGGGTTGTCATTCCACAGATGATTCGGGTCTGCCTGCCGTCAATCAGCAATGAAACCATTACGCTGGTCAAGGACACGGCTTTGATAACGGTTATCGGTGTTGCTGAAATTCTGCACTATGCCAAAACAGCAGTCAACCGGGATGGCGGCACATTTGCTTTTCTGGTTGCCGCCGTCTTATACCTGATGATCAATTTTGTGATCACGATGGTATTCAAGAAGCTTGAAACGAAATATGAATTTTAGGGGAAACAACATGGAAATTATAAAAGTAAATAAACTGAATAAAAGCTTTGGCGATCATCATGTCCTCAACGATATTTCATTTACGGTGAACAAGGGCGATGTGGTGGCGATCATCGGGTCTTCCGGTTCGGGAAAATCAACGTTGCTTCGCTGTCTGATCGATTTGGAGAAAGCGGATAGCGGCGATATCATTATGGAGGGAAAACCCCTGCTTAACGCTGGCGTTTATCCCATTGCTCAGGATATTCGGGCAATTATCATGAGAATGGGTATGGTTTTTCAGCATTTTAATCTGTTCCCGCATCTCACCGTTCGGCAAAATCTGGAATTGGCGCCAAAGGTTGTGAAAAAAGAAGAAAAAGCGCAGATGAATCAGCGATGCGAATCCTATTTAAATAAAGTCGGTTTACTGGAGCGCATTGACGCCATGCCGTCCACTTTGTCGGGAGGGGAAAAACAGCGGGTTGCCATTGCCCGGGCCTTGATGATGAATCCGGATATTCTGCTTTTTGATGAGCCCACATCGGCACTGGACCCGGAACTGACCGGTGAAGTATTGAGTGTCATGCAAAGTCTTGCCAATGAGCATATGACAATGGTGGTGGTAACCCACGAAATGGGCTTTGCCAGAGAAGTTGCAAATAAGGTTCTTTTTATGGATTCCGGAAAAATCCTTGAGGAAGGAACGCCGGAAGACATTTTTAATAACCCACGTGAAAAGAGAACCCAGGAGTTCTTGAGCAGTATTCTCAGAGAACAGAGCAAAAAAGCGACAAAGAAGTATCGGCTTAAAAGTATCAAGTAGGCGATTAACTGGCGGCGGTTCAGAAAATAACGAGTTGAACTTATAGAATATTTATCGAGATATAAAGAAAGCCTTCCCGATTTTATGTTGGGAAGGCTTAATATTTTTTGAAAACAATGCAAAAAAGCACTGTAAAAAAATTGACAAATTAAGAAATGTATGATAGCATATTAAATTGCATTGGTATCTTTTAAAATAAGATTATCAGGCATCCTTGTCATGGATTTTGAAACGGTCAATCGCCTATCGGAGATTCCATAATTACCAACTGATCAAAGGGGAAGTAATGCAGAATCTACGCTAATGAAATTGATTACTTGATTATCATAACACAAGGGGAGATGAAACACAACAGGCAAATTAAGGACGCCAGAAGGAGGAGCTATGGGCCTCATAAATGGCAGTTCGTTGCTGAGTATTTTTGCGAGGGGTGATATTGGATGGTAATGTTGCATCCTGAAAAAACTGGTTTAAGAACACGCCAAAGCTTTTCTAAAATCAAAGAAGTTATTGAAATGCCGAACCTGATCGAGGTTCAGAAAGAATCATATCGATGGTTTATTCAAAAAGGCCTGAGAGAGGTTTTTGACGATATCGATAAGATTGAAGACTACACCGGGAATTTGGTTCTGGAGTTTGTCGATTATTCAATTGAAGGTAAGCCGAAGTATACGGTAGAAGAGTGTAAAGAAAGGGATCAAACCTACTTTATTCCATTAAAAGTGACAGTCCGTTTAATCAACAAGGAAAAAAATGAGGTTAAAGAGCAAAAGGTCTATATGGCCGATTTGCATAAAATGACAGAAACAGGAACCTTCATCGTTAATGGTGCGGAACGTGTTATTGTCAGCCAGCTGGTGAGATCACCAGGGGCATATTATTCTTTAACGCGTGATAAACTTGGAAAGAAATTATTTTCAGCTCAGGTTATTCCAAATCGTGGTGCGTGGCTGGAGTATGAAACAGATTCTAATGATATTATGTACGTTAAAATTGACCGTACCCGTAAATTACCGATCACTGCCCTGATTCGGGCATTGGGTCTGGGAACCAATCAGGAAATTCTTGATTTCTATGGGGATGATTATCGATTAATCGAAACCATTAAAAAAGATGAAAACAATAATATGAAATCAACACGGGATGGCCTCATCGAAATTTACAAGCGATTGAGACCAGGTGAACCACCAACGGTGGAAAGTGCCCAATCCCTGATTAATTCGATGTTTTTTGATGACCGACGATATGATTTGGCAAAAGTCGGCCGACATAAGTACAATAAAAAGCTGGCGCTTGCAACCCGAATCGCGGGCCAGCGTGCAGCGAATACAATTATCGATCCTGAAACGGGAGAAGTTTATGTCGAAGAAGGGGAAATCATCTCCATCGACGTAGCGACAGATATCCAGAATGCGGGTATCAACGTCGTTGATGTCAAAGTGGAAGATAAAACGGTTCGTGTTATCGGAAACGGTTTTGTCGATATCAATGTCCAGGATATTCCCTTTGATATCAGTGATCTGGAAATTAAAGAACTTGTTTTTTATGATGTTCTACAAGAAATTTTAGAATCAGATATGACCGATGAAGAAAAGAAGAAATCCATGAAAAAACGCATGGATGAGTTGGTGCCAAAACACGTACTTATTTCAGATCTTCATGCGTCAATCAGTTATATTATCGGACTCGATTATGATATCGGAGCGATCGATGACATCGACCATTTGGGAAATCGTCGTCTTCGTTCTGTTGGCGAACTGCTCCAGAATCAGTTCAGAATCGGATTATCCCGAATGGAACGTGTTGTTCGTGAAAGAATGTCGGTTCAGGACGATGAAATCCTGACTCCGCAGGGACTGATCAATACGCGTCCCGTAAACGCCGCACTGAAAGAATTCTTCGGTAGTTCACAGTTATCGCAATTTATGGACCAGACGAATCCGCTGGCAGAATTGACGCATAAACGACGTTTGTCTGCTTTGGGACCTGGTGGTCTAAGCCGTGAACGAGCAGGGTTTGAAGTGCGAGATGTTCACCATAGCCATTATGGCCGAATGTGTCCGATTGAAACGCCTGAAGGCCCGAACATCGGGTTGATCGGTTCACTCAGTACTTATGCGCGAGTGAATGAGTATGGTTTCATCGAAGCACCCTATCGGAAAGTATATAATGGGGTTGTAACAGAGGAGATTCATTATCTGGCGGCTGATGAAGAGGGCCGTTATACCATTGCCCAGGCAAATGAACCTTTAGATGAGAACAACCATTTTGCCCGCAAACAGGTTACCGGCCGTGCCGGAAGCATGCGGGATTTTGTACTGATCCCACCGGATCGGGTTGATTATATGGATATTTCGCCAAAACAGGTTGTTTCTGTGGCGACATCGCTGATTCCCTTCCTTGAAAATGATGATGCCAACCGAGCGCTTATGGGGGCCAACATGCAGCGTCAGGCGGTTCCACTGCTTATTCCAAAAGCACCGGTTATCGGTACGGGGATGGAATGCAAGGCTGCTTATGATTCCGGCGTCTGTGTCATCGCCCAAAATGCGGGAATTGTTGAACGTGTTGAAGCTTCGGCCGTTCACATCCGAACGGATAACGGCGAGCTTGATAAATACACACTCTTGAAATTCAAACGCTCTAATCAGGGCACCTGCATGAATCACAAGCCGCTGGTTAACAAAGGCCAACGGATTGAGGCAGGCGAGATCATCGCGGATGGTCCTTCAACTGAAATGGGAGAATTGGCACTTGGCCGAAACATCCTGATCGGATTTATGACCTGGGAAGGTTATAATTATGAAGATGCGATGCTCATCAATGAAAAATTATTAAAGGAAGATGTCTTTACTTCCATTCACGTTGAAGAATTTGAAGCCGAAGCCCGGGAAACCAAGCTCGGACCAGAGGAAATCACACGCGATATTCCTAATGTCAGCGAAGATGCACTTAAGAATCTGGATGAACGCGGAATTATCTTTGTCGGTGCTGAAGTAAAATCCGACGATATTCTGGTTGGTAAGGTTACTCCCAAAGGGGAGACCGATCTTTCTGCCGAAGAAAAGCTGTTAAGAGCAATATTTGGCGAAAAAGCCCGTGAAATCAGAGACACATCGTTGAAGGTTCCCCATGGAGAATCCGGAATCGTTTTGGATGTTAAAGTGTTCTCTCGAGAGAATAAAGATGAAGACCTCAAACCGGGTGTCAACACACTGGTTCGCGTCCTTATCGCTGTAAAACGTCGCATCTCAGTCGGTGATAAAATGGCTGGTCGGCATGGAAACAAGGGGGTTATTTCCCGAATCCTGCCGGAAGAAGATATGCCGTTTATGCCTGATGGCACACCACTTGAGATTGTTCTTAATCCGCTTGGGGTTCCGTCCCGTATGAATATCGGTCAGGTTCTGGAGGTTCATCTGGGACTGGCGATGAGGCAAATCGGCTGGCATATTGCCACGCCTGTTTTTGACCCCGCAAATGAAGATGATATCATGGAACTATTGGATCAAGCTGGTCTGCCGCAGGACGGTAAAATTCAGCTTTTCGATGGCCGCAGCGGAGAACCTTTCGATAATCCGGTAACCGTCGGTTACATGTATATGCTTAAACTACATCATTTGGTTGATGATAAAATGCATGCGCGATCAACTGGACCATACTCCCTTGTTACGCAGCAGCCTTTGGGTGGAAAAGCCCAGTTTGGTGGCCAGCGCTTTGGGGAAATGGAAGTTTGGGCGCTGGAAGCTTATGGCGCCGCGCATACCCTGCAGGAAATTTTGACGATCAAGTCAGATGACGTTGTCGGACGGGTTAAAGCCTATGAAGCAATTGTCAAGGGCGAAAATATTCCCAAGCCAGGTATTCCAGAGTCATTTAAAGTACTGATCAAAGAATTCCAGAGTTTGGCATTGGATGTTAACATCCTCAATGATCAGGAAATGGTTAAACATCTTGACGATGAGTTGGATGAACGCGACCCATTGGAAGAATTGGCGATTGAAATCGGCAGTCCTGAAATTACAGACCTGGATGAGAGCGAGCTGGAAGAATCTTTCCAGATTAAGAGCATAGATGATAATGACGACGACTTATTATAAGTTAAATAAATTTATTAAAGAAGGGAGCGAAGCCATTTGTTGAACGAGGAATTCACCTTCAAATCCTTACAAATCGGATTGGCATCACCTGAAAAAATCAGAGAGTGGTCACGCGGAGAAGTTAAGAAACCGGAAACTATTAATTATAGAACCCTGAAACCGGAAAAAGAGGGGTTGTTTTGCGAGAAAATCTTTGGACCGCAGAAAGACTGGGAATGTAATTGTGGAAAATATAAACGTATTCGCCATAAAGGCATTGTCTGTGAAAACTGTGGTGTTGAGGTAACAAAGTCTAAGGTAAGACGTGAACGGATGGGGCATATTGAATTAGCTTCGCCGGTTTCACATATCTGGTATTTTAAAGGAATCCCCAGTCGAATGGGACTGATTCTTGAAATGTCACCGAGAAATCTGGAAAAAATTATTTATTTTGCTGCCTATGTAGTAACAGACCCCGGCGAAAGTAATTTTGAATACAAACAGATTCTGACAGAAGCAGAATACAAAGAAGCAAAAAAACAATTTGGCAATAAATTCACAGCCAATATCGGGGCAGAAGCCATTCAGGAATTATTGAAAATGGTTGATCTTGATCAGGAATCGGCTGTGCTCAGAGAAGAGCTCAAAGGGAGCTCCGGTCAGAAAAAAATTCGAATCGCCAGACGATTAGAAGCAGTGGAAGCGTTCAGAAATTCCAACAACCGTCCAGAGTGGATGATCCTGGAAGCGATTCCGGTTATTCCACCTGAGCTGCGACCAATGGTGCAGCTGGATGGTGGGCGTTTTGCAACATCTGATTTAAATGATTTGTATCGCAGAGTCATCAATCGTAATAATCGTCTTTTAAAACTGCTGGAGTTGGATGCTCCGGATATCATTGTTCAAAATGAAAAACGAATGCTTCAGGAAGCAGTCGATGCGCTGATTGACAATGGCCGACGCGGCCGGGCTGTTACCGGACCGGGAAATCGCCCGTTCAAATCTTTGAGTGATATGCTCAAAGGAAAGCAAGGCCGTTTCCGTCAGAACCTTTTAGGAAAACGTGTCGATTATTCCGGACGTTCAGTTATCGTTGTTGGACCAAATCTGAAAATGTACCAATGCGGACTGCCTAAGGAAATGGCAATTGAGTTGTTCAAACCATTTGTTATGAAAGAACTGGTCGGACGTAACTTATCCCAGAATATAAAAAGTGCGAAAAAAATGGTCGAAAAACTGGACCCCGTGATTTGGGACGTTCTGGAAGATGTTATCCAGGAACATCCGGTTCTACTAAACCGGGCACCAACCCTTCATCGCTTGGGTATTCAGGCTTTTGAACCAATTCTGGTCGAGGGTAAAGCGATTAAGCTTCATCCACTGGTATGTACAGCATACAATGCCGATTTTGATGGCGACCAGATGGCTGTCCATGTACCGCTATCAGTTGAAGCACAGGCCGAAGCGCGGTTCCTGATGCTGGCATCAAATAATATTCTCAAGCCGCAGGACGGAACACCGGTTGTATCACCAACCCAGGATATGATTCTTGGTTCTTATTACATGACAATCGTCAAAGAAAATGTAAGAGGAACTGGAAGTGTATTCAGAGATCTCGATGAAATGGAAATGGCGTACTTCAATAAAGAAGTTGAGCTGCATGCAGTGGTCAAAGTCCGAATTACTAAAGAGATTGATGGCGAACAGATGACCCGATTAGTTGAGGGTTCGGTGGGACGATTCATTTTCAACACGATCATTCCACAGGAACTTGGTTTTGTAAAACGTGATACATTAGAAGAAAAATTTGCACTGGAAATTGACAGACAAGTCAATAAAAAAGTATTGACTGAGATTGTTGATCGCTGCTATAAGCGCTTTGGACCGACTAAAACATCTGAAGTTCTGGATGAAATTAAAGGTATGGGCTTTAAATTCTCAACCAAAGGTGCCATCACCGTTGGCGTCAGTGATATGGAAGTGCCGAAGAATAAAGAAGAAATTCTGTCTCGCGCGGATGATAAAATCGCAGAAAATCTGACATTGTACCGACAAGGTTTCATCAGTGACGAAGAACGTTACAATAATGTCGTGTCAATTTGGAATGGAGCAACGGATGAAGTTACCGATGCCCTGCTGGATCATCTGGACGCCTGGAATCCAATCAACATGATGGCCGATTCCGGTGCCCGTGGTAGTAAGAACCAGATCAGACAACTTGCGGGAATGCGTGGTTTGATGGCCAACCCAACCGGTCGAATCATCGAGCTGCCAATTCGTTCAAACTTCCGTGAAGGTCTGAATGTTCTTGAGTTCTTCTCGTCCACCCATGGTGCGCGAAAAGGACTTGCGGATACCGCCCTCCGAACAGCCGACTCGGGTTATTTGACACGACGTCTTGTTGATGTCAGCCAGGATGTTATTGTTCGTGAAGAAGACTGTGGCACCGAGCGCGGATATGAAGTTTATACGATCAATGACCACGGTGAAATTATTGAGACATTGGCAGAACGACTGGTGGGCAGATATGCATTTGAAGATATCATCCATCCGGAAACAGGAGAAATCCTCGTACCGGCCAACGAAATGATTAGTGTCGATGCGACCGAAGCGATTATTCACGCTGGAATTGAAAGAGTACAGATCCGTTCTGTCCTTAACTGTAAGTCGAAACATGGTGTCTGTAAAAAATGCTACGGCGCCGATTTGACAACCTGGAGACCGGTTGAAATCGGAGAAGCTGTCGGTATTATCGCCGCTCAGTCAATCGGAGAACCGGGTACCCAGCTGACCATGCGTACCTTCCATACCGGCGGGGTTGCATCAGCTGAAGATATCACCCAGGGTCTTCCACGTATTGAAGAGCTTTTTGAAGCCCGTAAGCCAAAAGGTCAGGCCATTATTTCGGAAATTGACGGTCGTGTAGAAATTCAGGATACCCAAAAGAAAACAGAAGCAGTTATTACCGGATCAGATGGAGAAATGAAAGTTTATCTCATTCCGTATGGCTCACGATTGCGTGTTCATACCGGCGATAACGTGAAAGCCGGGGATGAAATCACGGAAGGTTCCATCAATCCAAGTGATATTTTAAGAATTCAGGGAATTGATCATGTTCAGCAATACCTCCTTCAGGAAGTACAGAAAGTTTACCGTCTCCAGGGGGTTCACATCGGGGATAAACATATTGAATTGATTTGTCGTCAGATGCTGAGAAAAGTAAAAATCGAAAATCCTGGGGATACCAACCTTCTTTCAGGAAGCATGGTTGATATTTTCACTTTTGAAGACGAAAATGAGATTGCGTTGGAAGCAGGTAAAGAACCCGCTACAGCCGGCCGAGAATTATTGGGTATTACCAAAGCTTCGCTGGCGACCGATTCATTCCTGTCAGCAGCCTCTTTCCAGGAAACAACACGAGTTCTGACCGATGCTGCCATCAAAGGCAAAGTCGATCCACTGATCGGACTCAAGGAAAATGTCATCATCGGTCAATTGATACCAGCCGGTACCGGCGTCAGCCGATATGCTGATATGGAACTCACTTATGACCGTGAGGAAGAAGACGTTGATGAAGAGTTCGATGAACTTGAAGAAAGTACGGAGATCCTGGATATTGTTTTTGACGATGAGATTCTCGATGCTCATGTGGAGGAAACTCAAGAAGAGACAGATGAAGCAATTATCACCGATCTGGATATTTTTGATCTGGATTTCTTGACAAAAGAATAATTCTTGACAATTTCCCGGCAAACAGGTATAGTTAATAGGCGTGTTTAAAAGAAACACATCAACAGCAAGGAGAAGAAACGCTATGAATCAATTTGTTGATGTTTCAAAAGTAATTGGAATGAAACAAACCCTTAAAGCTGTGAAAGAAGAAAAAGCGCTTAAAGTATTTTTGGCAGAAGATACCGATGAGAGTATCAAAAAAAGCATCATCGAATGCTGCAATGATCATCATGTGCCAGTAGAGCGGGTTGAAACGAAAGTTGGACTCGGAAAGGCTGGCGGCATTGATCGTGGAGCAGCAGTGATTGCGATTATTAAATAAACTGAATTGGGATTGCCGCCTTTGAAGGCATTCCCAATTCTTTGATGAAGTCATTGATGACCCTAGCGGGTTATTGATATATTATTTTAAAAGGAGGTGCAGGACTAAATGCCTACCATTAATCAGCTTGTGAAAAAAGGAAGAAAACGCATGGAAGATAAAACAAAGACTCCAGCGTTGAAAGCAAATCCTCAAAAAAGAGGTGTATGTACAGCAGTTAGAACATCCACACCAAAGAAACCAAACTCTGCGTTAAGAAAAATTGCCAGAGTACGTCTCGTAAACGGAATGGAAGTGACTGCTTATATTCCAGGTATCGGCCATAATTTACAGGAACATAGTATTGTTCTTATTAAAGGCGGACGTGTTAAGGATTTACCAGGGGTTCGTTACAAAATTATCCGTGGTGCTCTTGATACCGCTGGTGTTGATGCTCGTAGACAAGCTCGATCCAAATACGGGGCTAAAAAGCCTAAAAAGTAGTAGTGCATAGTGCTGCATATTAAAGCGCTCGTGGATGATCGAGACCAAATATATGTTAGAGACGCTATACGCACAACAACGTAACGTTGGATGTCGAGTACCGATGAACATAAAAAAATGTTAAGGAGGGAAGTAAAGTGCCTAGAAAAGGACCTGTTCCAAAAAGAGAAGTTTTACCTGATCCAATCTATGGAAGCATTGTTGTAACAAAATTAGTCAACAACATCATGCTGGATGGGAAAAAGGGTGTTGCCCAAAAAATTGTATATGAAGCATTTGCAAAAGTAAATGAAAAAACCGGAAAAGATGCGCTTGAAGCGTTTGAAGAAGCGTTAGCAAACATTACTCCTGTTTTAGAAGTTAAAGCTCGCCGAGTCGGTGGTGCTACATATCAAGTTCCAATGGAAATAAGAACTGAACGTAAACAAGCTTTAGGGCTGCGTTGGTTAGTTAATTATTCCAGAAAACGATCAGAAAAAACAATGAAAGATCGTTTGGCTGGAGAAATCATGGATGCACTGAATAATAGTGGTGCAGCTGTTAAGAAAAAAGATGATACACACGCTATGGCAGAAGCTAACAAAGCTTTCGCACACTATCGTTGGTAAGTCTTTATTTAAAAATTAGAAATAAGAGAGGAAAGCATCTGTGTCAAGAAGTTATAGTTTAGAAAAAACAAGAAATATAGGTATTATGGCACATATTGATGCAGGAAAAACCACTACCACAGAAAGAATCCTGTTCTATTCCGGAAAAATTCACAAAATTGGAGAAACCCATGATGGGGGAGCTCAAATGGACTGGATGGAACAGGAACAGGAAAGAGGTATTACCATTACCTCAGCAGCGACAACATGTTTCTGGAATGAAAATCGTATCAATATTATTGATACGCCAGGACACGTTGATTTTACCGTTGAAGTTGAACGATCTTTAAGAGTTCTTGACGGTTCTGTCGCTGTATTCTGTGCAAAAGGTGGCGTTGAACCTCAATCAGAGACAGTATGGCGTCAAGCCGATAAATATCATGTTCCAAGAATGGCCTATATCAACAAGATGGATATTACTGGAGCAGATTTTTATAATGTACTGGCAATGATGGAGGATCGTTTAAACGCGAATCCTGTTCCAATTCAATTACCTATTGGAAAAGAAAGTGACTTTATCGGAATTATTGACCTGATTCAAATGAATGCCGAAATTTACAAAGATGATTTAGGCGAAGTCATTGAAGTTGTTGATATTCCTGAAGATATGGCAGATTTAGCTGCTGAATACCGGGAAAAGATGATCGAATCCATTTCGGATTATGATGAATCAATCCTGGAAAAATTCCTTGAAGGCGAAAAAATTGGTGTTGATGAAATCAAGGCTGCTATTCGTAAAGCAACATTGAACAATGAAATTGTTCCTGTTGTCTGCGGTTCATCCTACAAAAACAAAGGCGTTCAGCCAATGCTGGATGCAATCGTCGATTTTATGCCATCACCACTTGATGTACCTCCAATCACAGGAATTAATCCTAATACTGAGAAAGAAGAAGTTCGACACGCAAGTGATGAAGAACCATTCTCAGCATTGGCGTTTAAAATCATGACTGACCCGTTTGTCGGTAAACTTGCATTCTTTAGAGTTTATTCAGGAACCATTAACTCCGGTTCTTATATTTACAACTCTTCCAAAGGCAAAAGAGAACGTCTCGGACGTATTCTGCAAATGCATGCGAACCATCGTGAAGAAATATCAACCGTATATACGGGAGATATTGCCGCTGCAGTTGGGTTGAAAGACACGACAACAGGGGATACTCTTTGTGTTGATACAGCACCGATTATTCTGGAATCCATGGTATTCCCAGAACCAGTAATCCATGTTGCTGTTGAACCTAAGACAAAAGCTGGTCAGGAAAAAATGAGTACAGCGTTAGCAAAACTGGCTGAAGAAGATCCAACATTCAGAATCAGAACTGACGAAGAAACCGGTCAGACGATTATTTCTGGTATGGGAGAACTTCACCTGGATGTTATCATCGATCGTATGCTTCGAGAATTCAAGGTTGAAGCTAATATTGGTGCACCTCAGGTAGCTTACAAAGAATCCATTACCAAAGCAGTTGATGCTGAAGGTAAATTTGCCCGTCAGTCTGGTGGACGTGGTCAGTATGGTCATTGTCTGATTCATATGGAACCAGTTGAACCAGGTACTGGCTATGTCTTCGAAAACAAGACAGTTGGGGGATCAATTCCAAAAGAATTCATTAACCCGATTAACCAGGGGATTGTGGAAGCAATGCGCAATGGTGTATTGGCCGGCTATCCGGTACTTGATCTTAAAGTTACCGTTTATGACGGATCTTACCATGACGTGGATTCATCCGAAATGGCATTTAAAGTTGCCGGATCGATGGCGTTCAAAAATGGTATGAGAAAAGCTGATCCTGTAATTCTGGAACCGATATTCGCTCTGGAAGTTGTCATTCCAGAAGAATACATGGGTGACGTAATTGGAGATATCAGTTCTCGACGTGGCCGTGTTGAAGGAATGGAAATGCGTGGCGGCGCTCAGATCGTCAAAGCGATGGTACCATTATCTGAAATGTTCGGTTACGCAACTGCATTAAGAAGTAAAACTCAGGGTCGTGGCCTTTCCACGATGCAGTTCTCACATTATGAAGCAGTACCTAAAACAGTTTCTGAAGAAATAATTGAAGGCCGAAAATAATAACGAAACTAACAAAATAAATTTTAAGGAGAATAACAAATGGCAAAAGCAAAATTTGAAAGAAATAAGCCCCATGTAAATGTTGGAACAATCGGACATGTCGATCATGGTAAAACGACATTAACAGCAGCAATTACATT
>NZ_WJBC01000033.1 GCF_014284475.1 Acetobacterium fimetarium
ATGCAATAGAATATACAATCGCTTCTTAATTGCATTGTATATATGTACCGATGGCTAGTCGGGATTTTAAGACTGCGGAGTGTTATATCAAATGTTAGTAGTGTGACAAGTCACACAAGGACAGACACCGTGAAACAGTAAACTTCTGGATGTGGACATATTTGTCTATATTTACAGCAGCAGAAAAGAATGAGTGAATTTCGTTATGAACTGATCAAGGAGTGCAAGGATACCGGTGCTCGGGTCGGAAAAATTCATACCAAGCACGGGGTCATTAACACCCCGATTTTTATGCCGGTGGGAACCCAGGCGACGGTAAAATCGATGACATCAGAAGATCTGGTCGAGATGGATGCCAATATTATTCTGGGAAATACCTATCATTTGTATTTGCGACCGGGTCAGGAGATTATGGAAAAAGCGGGGGGGCTTCATAAATTCATGAACTGGAACCGTCCGATCCTGACTGATAGTGGCGGATTTCAGGTGTTCTCGCTGAACGATCTGAGAAAAATCTCTGAAGAAGGCGTTGAGTTTGTCTCGCATCTGGATGGATCCAAACACTTTATGACGCCGGAGAAGTCCATCGACATGCAAAACACCATCGGTGCCGATATCATCATGTGTTTTGACGAGTGCGCGCCGGCCGGCGCTGATTACGAGTACACCAAAAAATCGATGGAAATGACATCAAGATGGGCCAAAAGATGCAAGGATGCTCACAAACGCCCGGATGACCAGGCACTGTTCGGAATTGTTCAGGGCGGAATGTATGATGATCTGCGGGCTCAGAGCGTCAAAGATCTCACAGAAATTGGTTTTCCCGGATATTCCATTGGCGGACTCAGCGTGGGTGAACCCAAGGATGTCATGTACCATATGCTGGATGTCACGACGCCGCTGCTGCCGAAAGACAAGCCGCGCTATCTGATGGGCGTTGGCTCGCTGGACGCTCTTTTCGAGGGAACCATTCGCGGTATTGATATGTTTGACTGTGTGCTGCAAACGCGAATTGCCAGAAATGGCACGGCATTCACCAGCCATGGAAAAATCGTGGTTCGAAATGCGACCTATAAAGAGGATTTCACGCCGGTTGACCACGAGTGCGATTGCTTTGTCTGCCGCAATTATACGCGGGCTTATATTCGCCATCTGATAAAAACCAACGAAATTTTAGGGGCAAGGTTATTGACATATCACAATTTATACTTTACACTTAACACGATGAAGAAAATTCGACAGGCGATAATGGATGATCAATTGTTGGCCTATAAAGAAGCTTTCTTTGAAAAATTTGGTTATACCGAATAAATATGAAGGAGAATGTATATGGGAATTGATTTAACAATGATTCTCCCTTTGGTTCTTGTACTTGTATTTTTCTATTTCTTTATTATCAGACCACAAAACAAACAACAAAAAGAAATTAAAGAGATGCGAACGAATATGAAGCCTGGGGATGAAATCCTTACTATTGGTGGTTTTTATGGCATTGTTTATGCGATTGGCGAAGAAAATGTTACCATCGAATTATTGCCTGATTATAATAAAGCTCTGATCACCAAAGCTGCTATATCTAAAATTGTGAGCGTCGGTGATGCTCCAGAAGCGGAAGAAGAAGTTTTTGAAGAGCTTGATGAAGAACCAACCGTTGTCGATGCAGAATATGAAGAGATCGACGATGAAAACAGTAAAACAAATAAATAAATCATTCTGAAGGGAGTGAACAATTTGAAACACATTAAAATCGTTAAAGAAGGTAAACTCACTGATGTAAAAAACAGAGGATGTGGCGAATGTCAAACTTCCTGTCAGTCAGCTTGTAAGACTTCCTGTACCGTTGGAAATCAAAAATGCAAAAAAACGACTGAGAAATAATTATTCTAAAGCCTAAGGGGCTGTCTCATCAGAGATAGCCCCTTTTGTTATGATTGCAAAAGTGCCGTAAGTTTCGCTGCCGGTTTACGCGAACCACCAGAAGAAATCGCTACGCGAATTTCTTCGAGGTCGCGGGCAGTCGCCAACTACAAGCAAGCTTGTGATTGGCTCATTGCCTTCGCGAATTTTGTACACTGTACGGCGGACAGTCTATCGACTGTTCGCCTACACGTTACCAAATTGGTTGCGAAAACCGACATCAAAACAACTATTGTTCGTGTTTTTAGAGTTTCACAATTGCTGATTGCTATTTAAAATAAGGAGAACAAATGATACATAAATATAAACTTAACGGAATGAATATCGTTCTGGATGTGGATACCAGCACCGTGCTGACGGTTGATGACCTGACTTATGCATTGATGGATGGTTATCCGGAAAAAACAAGAAATGAACTGATCGAGGACTTCGCGGAGAGCTACAGCCGGGAGGAAATCGGGGAATGTCTGGATGAACTGGACAGCCTGAAAGCGGAAGGGCTGCTGTTTACGGAGATCAAGTATCAGAAGGATCATTACGCCAACGGCGATCTGATCAAATCGATGTGCCTTCACGTCGCCCATGACTGCAACCTCAAGTGCAATTACTGCTTTGCCGCTCAGGGGGATTTCGACGGGGAAAAAATGCTGATGCCGCTGGAAGTCGGAAAGAAAGCCATCGATTTTATCGTTACACAGTCCAAAAACAGAGAAAACCTGGAAATTGATTTCTTTGGCGGAGAACCGCTGATGAATTTGGATGTGGTCAAGCAACTGGTCGTCTATGGAAACGAAATGGCAGAAAAGCATCATAAAAAATTCAAATACACCATGACAACCAATGGCGTGCTGCTTGACGCAGAAACCCGGGAATACCTTAATGAAACCATGGACAATATCGTTTTGAGCCTTGACGGCCGCAAGGAAGTCAATGACCGCATGCGACAAACCGTTAATGATAAGGGTTCGTTTGATGTCATCATCAATAATATCAAGGCGATGGCCGAGCTGCGGGGGGATCGCGACCATTATGTCCGCGGAACTTATACCCATTACAACCTTGATTTTTCGAAGGATGTTCAGTTTCTGGCAGAACAGGGTTTTAAGAGTATTTCCGTGGAACCGGTTGTCTCTGAATCGTCTAAAGGATATGCCATAACGGAAGCGGACTTGCCGGTGATCATGGAAGAATACGACAAGCTGGCGCTGTCCTACTTGAAACGTCATGAAGATGGGCTGCATTATAACTTTTTTCATTTCAATGTGGACCTGGATCAGGGCCCTTGTGTTTACAAACGCCTTTCCGGCTGCGGCGCGGGCCGAGACTATGTGGCAGTGACGCCGGAAGGCGATGTCTATCCCTGCCATCAGTTTGTCGGCAATGAGATTTTCAAAATGGGGGACGTATTCAGGGGCATAGAAAACACTGAAATAAGAAAAGAATTTGAAGCCGGAAACCTTCTGGAGAAGGAAGCCTGCACAGAGTGCTGGTGTAAATATTTCTGCGGCGGCGGATGTCATGCCAATGCATACAACTTCAACGGCACCATCATGAAACCGCATAACGTCAGCTGTGAGATTGAACGACGACGGGTTGAAAATGCGATCATGATTTCAATTGTTGAAGAGAGCGAACAGGCATAGAATGTCTTTCTGATGACAGTATTGTGAGCAGTCTTAAGGATAGTAGACTGCTCTTTTTTGACAAGACGTGTTATTTATGATAAATTATGGATATCTACAAAATATACTTTAAAACTTCGAATCAATCTACATCAAATGAACGAATTTTAAATTCTTGATACAACACTCAAATTCATTAATAAACATCCACGGAGGCATAGTTTGGAAAGAAAATCATTAGAGGATTCAACCGTTGTTGAATTGCGCAAGCAGGCAGAGCGTCTGGGTATTGAAAAAACCAGCCGACTCAAAAAAATTGAGCTGATTGATGCGATCGAGGCACTTGAAGAACAAACGCATATCAATCAGGAAACAAAGCAGGATGACCAAGGAAAAGACCCATCATCCGAAGAAAAAAACACAAAGACGAATCAGTCGATGCATCGAAGCGCCAACGGTTTCGGCAATAATGGCAGTAATGGTAATGGAAGCCGTTCGCCTTATTATAAAATCAAAGACTCCATGGATAATGTAGTGGTGGTGGAAGGGATTCTGGAAATCCTGCCCGAGGGTTTTGGGTTTGTAAAAAACGCGGACATGTCAACGAATGAAGATTTCGTTTATATTTCAGGATCACAGATCCAGAAATTCAAATTAAAAAACGGCGATGTGCTGAGTGGCAAAGTTCGCCCGCCGAAATCCGGTGAAAAATATTCGGCCATGCTTTTTCTGGAAAAGGTCAACGGCACCAAGACAGCCGATATTATCCAGAAGATCAACAGCATGCTGTATGTCGATGATAAGAAGGATCTGGACCGGTTCAAGAGCTCACAGGAAGGGATTCTGGATGTGAATCCGGATGGTTTCGGCTTTCTGAGAACCAATCATTATTTGTCCGGGGACAATGATATTTACGTTGCGGCCAATCAGATCCGGCGGTTTAACCTGCGTACCGGGGATAAAATTGTCGGAAAAATCAAGATGACCGGCGAAAATGAAAAGTTTGATGCCCTGCTTTACGTGGAAAAGGTCAACGGGGATATTCCCGAAAAAATAGCCAATCGGCCCCGCTTCGAACAGCTGACACCGATTTTCCCGGAAGATCGGATCACCCTCGAAACGACTCAGGATGTGATTTCAACCCGCATCATTGATCTCTTTTCGCCGATGGGAAAAGGTCAGCGTGGCATGATCGTGGCACCGCCCAAGGCCGGAAAAACGATCCTGCTAAAAGAAATTGCCACCGGTATTACCACCAATCATCCGGATGTTGAACTGATTATTCTGCTTGTCGATGAGCGGCCGGAAGAAGTGACGGATATGAAGCGCTCTGTTGATGCGGATATTGTCTATTCAACCTTTGACCAGCCCGCTGAAAATCACATTAAAGTGGCCGAGATTGTTCTGGAACGAGGAAAACGACTGGTTGAGCAGGGAAAAGACGTGGTTATTCTGGTGGATAGCCTGACCCGCTTGACCCGCGGAAACAATCTGGTGGTTTCACCTTCGGGCAGAACGCTGTCAGGCGGGCTTGATCCGGAAGCACTGTTTTTTCCGAAAAAGTTTTTTGGTTCGGCCAGGAATGTTGAGGAGGGCGGCAGCCTGACGATTCTGGCGACGACGCTTGTCGATACGGGAAGCCGGATGGACGATATTATTTTTGAAGAGTTCAAAGGAACCGGCAATATGGAACTGCATCTCGAAAGAGAACTGGCCGAACGGCGAATTTTTCCAGCCATTAATCTCAACCGGTCAGGAACACGCCGGGAGGAAAAACTCCTTTCGGATGAGGAATTAAAGGTCAGTTTCCATATCCGAAAACTGTACAAGGGAACAACGGCTTTTGATCTGACGGACAAGATTATTTCGATTCTTGAAAAGACGAAGGACAATAAAGCGTTTATAAAAAAATATATTGATAAATTTAATGCATAAAATATTTGATCTTTTAAGAATTGTCTGATATAATGATTCGGTTGATATAATAACGAAGAATAATTAAATAAATAAGAAACGAGGTGGATTCGATGAAAGAAGGCATTCATCCAAATTATGGCAAGTCAATAGTCAAATGCGCATGTGGAAACACATTTGAAACTGGATCAGTTAAACCTGAGCTGAAAGTGGAAATCTGTTCTGCTTGTCACCCATTCTTTACTGGGAAACAAAAGCTTATTGATAGTGGTGGACGTGTTGATCGATTTAATAAAAGATACGCGATTAAAAACGAGTCAGCAGAGTAAAAAAAAGTCGGTTCTTGTAACCGGCTTTTTTCTTGTCTTTAAAATTAAAGATGAAACAAGAGTTGAGGTAAACCAATGGATATAAGAGCGAGTTTGGATAATGGTCGGAAAGCCCTTAATCAGGCTGGAATTGAAAATCCGGGTTTGGAAGCGGAAATAATTCTGAGCGGTGTTTTAGTGCGCGACCGGATTTATTTTTATGCGCATCCCCATGAAGTATTGGACTCAATGAAGGAAAAAGCATATTTTGACGCCATTGAAAGACGGTGTCAGTATGAGCCGGTTGCCTATATACTGGAAAACAAAGAATTCATGGGAATGAATTTTTTTGTCAATAAAAACGTGTTAATACCACGACCGGATACAGAACCGATGGTGGAATATCTCATTAAGTGGCTAAATGCTGATTATCCAAATGGCGCAAAAATCCTGGATCTGTGTACCGGCAGCGGAGCCATCGGGATTTCAATAAAAAAGTTTTATCCTCAGGGAAATGTATCGCTCAGCGATTTTTCCGGGGAGGCGTTGTCGGTGGCGAAAACCAATGCCGATCGTCTGGTGAAAGGTGACCTTACCTTATATGAAGGGGATCTGTTTGAGGCGATTCCGGGTGGTGAGAAATTTGATGTCATTGTTTCAAATCCGCCTTATATCAAAAGGACTGACATGAATGAACTGGCCCCGGATATTTTAAAGTATGAGCCCCATATGGCTTTGGATGGCGGTATTTCAGGATTGGAATTTTATGAGCGCATCATCGCGGCAGCGGGTCTGCATTTGGAAAAAAGCGGACTGCTGGCGCTGGAAATTGGCGATGAACAAATGGATGCAGTTTTCGGTTTATTGAACCGGCATGGTTATAAAAAAATTGCGAAGATCGTTGATCTTGGCGGCCATGTGCGTTGTTTAACCGGGGAAAGCGCTGGAAAATAAAAACAAACCGGCATCATCATAAATTGTGATGACGGCTTCAGAAAATTATGATAGAATGTATAAGCATAATTATGGAAAGAAATAATTAATATACTCATAGCGGAGGTAAGATATGGTATCGGCAGGAGATTTTAAAAAGGGTGTTACGTTTGAAATGGACGGAAACACATTTACTATTATTGAGTTTCAACACGTAAAACCGGGTAAAGGTGCAGCGTTCGTTCGAACGAAAATTAAAAATGTAGTATCTGGAGCAGTGGTTGAGAAATCATTCAACCCGACAGAACGATATCCCAAAGCACAGGTTGAAACAAGAGAAATGCAGTACCTGTATGAAGATGGGGGATTATACTATTTCATGGACAGTGAAACCTATGAACAGATCCCAATGAATCATAATCAGGTTGAAGAAGCATTGAAATTTTTAAAAGAAAATGACAATGCAACGGTTCGTTCGCTTAAGGGTGTACCATTTCAAGTTACACCGCCAAACTTTGTGGAATTGGAGATTGTTAAAACAGATCCAGGATTTAAAGGTGATACGGCAACCGGCGGCAATAAACCGGCAACTGTAGAAACCGGAGCAGTCATTATGGTTCCCCTTTTCGTTGAACAGGGTGATGTTATTCGAATTGATACCCGAACGGGTGATTACATGGAAAGGGTATAAAGATGAAATATATTAATGAAAAAGTTGCTTACACCAAAGGTTTGGTGGATGGTTTAGCATTGGATCAAAGCTCAAATGAAGGCAAGGTTCTGGTACAGGTACTGGATATTCTTGAAGACATTGTCGATGCTTTGGATGGCATAACCGAAGCCCAGGAAGAACTTGAAGAATACGTAGAAATGGTTGATGACGATCTGTCTGATCTGGAAGATTTCCTGATGGACGAAGATGATTACATGGATGACGATGATTTTGACTTTGACGATGATGATTACTATGAAATCATTTGTCCGGAATGCGGCAATGTTTATATTACCGAGTTTGAATCCTTCGAAAACAACTCCGTTGTCTGTCCGGATTGCGGAGCGCCGTTTAAACTTGATGAGGAAATCAACTGCTGCGGCGAAGACGGTTGCGACTGCCATCAGGAAGTTTAATCAGCTCAGGGGGTAGATTAGGATGAAAAAAGAAATGACAAATACGCTGTCCCCGGATCTTAACGATGAAATAATCTATTCAATTGTCAGCCTTGCGGCTACCGGAGTGAATGGTGTGGAGCGTATTTCATTGCGAATCACCGATGAGATCATGGATAAATTGTCTCTTACTACCACAATAAAGGGCGTTAAAATTGGCCGTGAGCCTGAAGGCATGACGATTTGGGTTTATTTGATCATGGAACCGGGTGTTGACATTGTAAAAGTTTCAAGAGAGGTTCAGGAAAAAGTCAAATCGGAAGTTGAATCGATATCTGATTTGCAGGTAGTTGCGGTTAATGTAAGAATTGAAGGTTCTGGTGTCTAGGGGCTGTTTTAACAGCCCCTTTTAACATTAGCCTCTCGGTAATTGCGAAAGTGCCGTGAGCTTTGCGAGCAGTTTCGCACAAACCAATTTTTACACTGTACGGCGGACAGTTCGTTGAACTGTTCGCCTACACGTTACAAAATTGGTTGTGGAAACTACTCGTAAAGCAACAATTGTTCGGTGTTTATGCGTTACGCAATTACCTCTATTAACCACAAGAAGGAGAACAAATGAGTCGAAAAAAAGAAAGGGAATATG
Source organism: Acetobacterium fimetarium (assembly GCF_014284475.1). Lineage (GTDB taxonomy): Bacteria > Bacillota > Clostridia > Eubacteriales > Eubacteriaceae > Acetobacterium > Acetobacterium fimetarium. The sequence goes on from NZ_WJBC01000033.1 coordinate 8,448, forward strand.
CGCTTAAAGGCATATTTCAGTTGGACTTTCATACGGAACCCGCGGATTTTACCGATAGCATCGCCTATTTTCTGGAAGACAATGAGCTGGACATGACTTATGGAAAAGCGTTAATTGATGCAACGGAAGCGCATCTTTCGGAGATTGATGAAATTCTGGATGAGTATCTGAAAGAAACCTGGAAAATTGACCGAATTCCCAAGGTTGAAAAATCAATTTTGCGTCTGGCAATTTGCGAGCTACTCTTTATGCAGGAAAAAGTTCCCTTTGAAGTAGTCATCAATGAGGCGATTGAACTGACTAAAAAATACGGGGATGAAGACGGAAAAAATTACGTCAATGGTATTCTGAATAAAATTGTCAAGGATAGACAAGATGTGCGCCTTTAGTTTAGGAATTGATACCAGTAACTATACGACTTCGGTTGCCTTAGTGGACGAAAAAGAAAACATTATTTATAGCAGGGGCATCCTATTGGAAGTGAAGTCAGGAGAAAGAGGACTTCGTCAATCGGATGCTCTTTTTCAGCATGTGAATAATTTGCCGGTTTTACTGGAAGACATCACACACGGCCGGGAAATCGACGTCATCTGTTGTTCGGAACGGCCGCGGCCGTTGCCGGATTCCTATATGCCGGTTTTTCGAGCTGGTGAATCGCTGGCTAAATCGCTGGCCAGCGTTCTAAATGTCAATCTTTTGAAGGTCAGTCATCAGGAAAATCATATCCGGGCCGCGCTCTACGGCAGCGGTTCACCGGAATTGGAGGATTCCTTCTGCGCCGTCCATTTTTCGGGGGGAACTTCCGAGCTGATCCTGGTGAATAAAGAAAAGATCGGCTACCGCTGCGAGATCATAGCCCAGACGCTGGATTTGAATGCCGGGCAATTGGTCGACCGCATCGGGGTTGCCATGGGCTGTGATTTTCCAGCTGGTAGAGCGCTTGAAGCGCTGGCAGAAAAGGCACTGCAGCACGAGCTGCCCAATGACTGCGTCATCCCCTCGACGATGGCAGGGGCCGATTTTCATTTTTCAGGTCAGGAAAATCAGGCCAGAAACTATCTGAATAAGGGGATTGATCCGGGGGTTGTCGCCTATCAGCTGTTGAAAGCCATTGCCAAAACCCTGGCTAAATCCATCGTGATACTGCAGGAACAATACGCTTTCAAGTCGGTTCTGTTTTCCGGCGGCGTGATGTCAAACCAGATCATCAAAAAGTGCGTTGAAAAGGAATTAAGCCATTCCGGCATCCGCCTGTGTTTTTCACCCGGTGAATATGCAAGAGACAATGCGCTGGGCAATGCCCTGATGGGCATGGATTATTTTAGGCAATTAAGAAACTGCCGTGAGCTGTGATGCCGGTTTGCGCGAACCAATCTGTACACTGTACGGCGGACAGTCTTAGGACTGTTCGCCTACACGTTACCAAATTGGTTGCGGAAACCGGCATCACAGCAACTTGTGTTCGTTTTTTTGAATTTCCACAATTACCTAAGAATATTAAGAAAAGGAGGTGATAGCCGTGGCGAGTGTTAAAATCCTCAGTGTTTCGGAGCTGAACCAGTATCTGAAAACGCTGCTGGAAACCAACAGTCTGCTGAAGAATCTGACCATCCAGGGCGAGTTGTCCAACGTCAAACGGGCGGCTTCCGGACATTTGTATTTTTCACTGAAAGATCCGGGCAGCAAGATCGATTGTGTGATGTTCCGGAATGCGGCAGCCGGGTTGAAATTTCTGCCGAAGGAAGGGCAGCAGGTGACCCTGCGCGGAAGTCTGGGAATATATCTGCCCAGCGGGCAGTATCAGGTGACTGTAAGATCGATGGAGCCGCAGGGGATCGGCGACCTCTTTCAGGCGTATCTCGCCCTGAAAAGCGAACTGGAAGAAAAGGGATACTTTGAACCGGACAGAAAAAAGAAGCTCCCGGAAATCATCAGTCGGGTCGGGCTTGTGACTTCGCCGACTGGGGCGGCGGTTAAGGACATGATTTCGATCATCAAACGGCGAAATCCGCTGATCGATATTGTGATCTATCCCAGTCTCGTGCAGGGCGATGAAGCACCCAAAAACCTGATTCAGGGTATAAGAACGTTCAATGAACTGCAATCGGTAGATGTGATCGTCATTGGCCGTGGTGGCGGCTCCATTGAAGATCTCTGGGCGTTTAATGACAGAAATCTGGCCAAAGCGATTTATGAATCGGATTTGCCCGTCGTATCGGCGGTTGGTCATGAAATTGATTATACCATTTCAGATTTTGTTGCCGATCTGCGGGCGCCGACGCCTTCCGGGGCGGCTGAACTGGTGGCCGAGGAGACGATGAGCATGATGCGGGCGCTGGTGCTGCTAAAGAGCCGAATGGAACAGTCGATGCAGGCCCGAATCACCGCAAACCGGGACGTTTTACTGGGAATGAAAAAAGCGTTCATGCGGTTCCGGCCGCGGGAACGAATCGGTGATACGCGGCTCAGTATCGATGCCATTCAGGAACGAATGAGCCGCTCGATAAAAAGACGCTTAAAAGATGAACGGCGGCAGCTCAGCAATCTTGAGAGCCGCCTGGAAGCGATGAATCCCATCAAAGTGCTCAAAAAAGGGTATGTGCGGGTTACGGATGAAAAGGGGATTCCCGTTGGTTCGGTAGCCGGACTCAATGTTGATCAGCGCATTCATCTTCGTTTTGCAGACGGAGAAGCGGTTGCGAGTATTCAATCCATTAAGGAGAATTAATTATGGCAGTAAAAAAATTGAAAGCTAAAATGAGTCGTCTGGAAACCATTGCCGAATTGCTTGAAGATGACAATCAGGAAATTGAAGCATCGATGAAGCTCTTCGAAGAAGGCATGAAGCTGATCAATGAATGCAATGGTGATCTGGATACCCTGGAAGGTAAAATTACCATCATGATTGACAAGGAAGAAAAGGACTTTGAAGGGAGCGCAGAGTAGTGGGTGATTTCAAATCTGACTTCAAAAATAAAGGCATCGCGATCAATCAGCAGCTGGCGGAAGTGTTTCAGAAAAACATGGACACCCCGGAAGTCATCATCGAAGCGATGAAGTACAGCCTCTTTGCCGGCGGAAAGCGGCTGCGGCCAGTTTTAATGACGGAAACCTGCCGGGCTTTGTGCGGGGATGTTGATGTCATCATGCCGCTGGCGCTGGGCATGGAGATGATCCACACCTATTCGCTGATTCATGATGATCTGCCGGCGATGGATAACGACGATTTAAGACGGGGAAAACCGACCAATCACAAGGTGTTCGGCGAGGCGATGGCGATCCTGGCCGGGGATGCGCTGCTCAATTATGCGGTCGAGACGATGCTACAGGGAACGCAGGGTCTCGACGGCGATATGCTGAGCAACTATCTGGCGGCCATGCGAATTATCATGGGCGCTGCTGGCATCAGCGGCATGATTGGCGGACAGGTGGCAGATATCCTCAGCGAGGAGCGGGTGATCAGTTTGCAAGAAATGGACTACATTCATATGCATAAAACCGGGGCGCTGCTGGAAGCCTGTGTTCAAAGTGGCTGTCTGATTGCCGGCGCAGAGCCGGCTACCCAGGGCCGGTTAATCAGTTACAGCCAGCGGATTGGTCTTGCCTTTCAAATTGTGGATGATATTCTCGATATCGAGGGAAATGAAGCAGACCTGGGCAAACCAATCGGCAGTGATGAAAAGAATCATAAAGCGACATTCGTATCCTTGTACGGTCTGGACGCTTCTAAATTGAAAGCGGCGGAACTGGAAAAAGAAGCTTTAGAGATGCTTAAACCAATTGGTGTGAATACGCGGTTTCTTGAGGATTTAGCGAGCTATATCTGTCATCGTCAAAAATAGTATGTTATAATGACTATTCAGGTGGTGCAGTATTCTAGTCGGCACTATCGATCTTGAAGGCGGGCCTAAAAATCCGTTGAAGGGCATATCGATGAAGTCCCTTGTTTTTGCTTTTGACGCCCAGTTGAGGGCTGATTCAGGGGGTTAAGGAGGATGGGGCGATCCGCAATGGCATGCGGGCGTTGACCCTGCCTCCGTGGAGACCTGTGTAATGCGGGATTAACCTGTGAATGTGTTGGATTGTTCGATACTGAAGCAGCGTAGCCTGCCTTGAGTGGGTTAGGTAGATGAACGGACAGTTTCATAGGCTTTTGGGCCCAAAGTTTTGGAATATTGCTGCTCGAAACCTAATTTGCAAAAGAGGCTAAGGATCGATGGGTGTTGTTGAGGAAAACTCCTAGGCTGTTCGCAAGAGGTATTATTAGGATTATGGTGCACACTAAGTGGTAATTCAGTCCTGTAGCTGGCAACACTACAGAATGCACATAAAGGGAAACCGCTGGAACGGCGACGTTTCAGTCGTGTATTGGGAAATCCTGCTGGACCTAAGTCGCAAAGTTTACTAATAATACTACCACCTCAATTTGTAATTATTTAAGGAATTATGATGTTTCATAGTTCCTTTTATTGTATATGATTAACTACCATGAGCTTCGCTACCGGTTTGCGCGAACCAATGTTGTACACTGTACGGCGGACAGTCTTAGGACTGTTCGCCTACACGTTACCAAATTGGTTGCGGAAACCGGTAGCAAAGCAACTTTTGTTTGGGCTTTAAATATTTCACAATTAATTGTATAATGATGTATAAATAATCATCGTGTCCGGGAGAAAGTCATGAAAAAAAAGTTGTCAAAAAAAGAATTGAAGGATAAACGTCATCGGCGATGGGTGATTATTATTATGATCTCGACGTTTTTTTTAACCATGCTGATCAGCTACATTTCCGATGTGCTATTGTCGAACACACCTATTTTTGTTGCTTTCATCATTTTATTCATTGTTGTTCTAATCGGGGTCATCGGCGATGCGATCGGAATCGCGATCACTGCTGTGACGCTGGAACCTTTTAATGCGATGGCATCAAAAAAAATAAAAGGAGCCAAAATATCGGTGGAACTGGTTAAAAATGCAACCCGGGTTTCTAATTTCTGTGGCGATGTGATCGGGGATATTTGCGGAATTGTCAGTGGAACGATGACGATTACGATTGTCATGCAGCTGGCTGCCTTCTATCCGTTAATGAATGTGGCGTTCATGACACTGATTCTCAGCAGTGTTGTGGCTTGTATAACGGTTGGCGGGAAAGCGCTGGGAAAAGATCTTGCCATGAAAAACGGCACCGCAATCATCCATGGCATAGCAATTGTCATTGCAAGTTTTAGAATCGCACTCAGCGGAAAAGAATAATTATTAAAAAAATATGAGATGTTATGAAAAGAGGAAATTTTGAAAGAACGCTTAGATAAATTATTGGTAAGTCAGGGACATTTTGAAACGCGGGAACGGGCAAAGAAAGCGATTATGGCCGGGCTGGTCCTGGTCAATGAACAAGTGAAGGATAAAGCCGGGGATCTCGTGGATATTGCGGCGACGATCGTGATAAAGGGCAGTGATATGCCCTATGTCAGCCGAGGCGGATTGAAACTGGAGAAGGGGCTGGCGGTATTTGGCATGCCGGTAGCAGAGCGGACATTTATCGATATCGGCGCTTCCACCGGCGGTTTCACCGACTGTCTGCTTCAAAATGGCGCCAAGAAGGTTTATTCAGTCGATGTCGGTTACGGGCAGCTGGATTGGCGATTGCGAAATGATCCCCGTGTTGTTTCTATGGAACGAACGAATTTTCGGTATTTGACGACAGATGTCATTTCAGAAATGGTCGACGGCACCGTTATGGACGTATCTTTTATTTCCATCACGAAACTGATTCCTGCGATCAAAGGGTTTATGAAACAGGGGGCACAGGGAATCTGGCTGATTAAACCCCAGTTCGAGGCAGGACGGGATCGGATCGGAAAAAACGGTGTGGTACGGGATAAAAAAATACACGCCGAGGTTCTGTTGGAAGTGTTGGGAGCCATTGAAAGTCAGGGCTTTACCATCAACGGACTGGATTTTTCACCGATTCAGGGACCCAAGGGAAACATTGAATTTCTCGTTTTTGTGGAAAACACCGAACCGTTTGAAGAAAAAAACTGGAGTCAGACAATTGATTCGGTTGTTACAGCGGCACACGAAAGCTGTCAGAAAAAGAAGCACCCCATTGAGGAATAGGATGAGAAAATTGGTAAATCAGGAAATAAGAGAGATTGGTGTCTATCTGAATATGGAGAAGAAGGACAGCAAGTCTCTGGCAGAACGTTGCATCGCCTATTTAGTGAAACGGGGATTCAAGATTGCCTTGCTGGAAGGGCAGATCAGTTATCAGCATGAGCTGGTTCATTATTATCCCAGCAGTATTTTTTATGAGCAGCCTGATTGTATTCTGGTTCTTGGGGGAGATGGTACCCTGCTGTCAGTTGCCAGAAAATCCTGCTTTTCGTGCATGCCGATTTTTGGAATCAATCTCGGGAAATTGGGCTTCCTGACAGAAGGCGAGGCGGCTCATTATGAGGAGACGTTAAAAAATCTCACGACCGGTCATTATTATATCGAAGAACGGATGATGTTAAGCTGCATCATCACCAGGAAAAATTCCGGGGCGCATGAGTATACCGCGCTAAACGATGTCCTGGTAAAAAGCCGGGGATCGCGCATGATGGAGATCCGGGCATTTGCCAATGGCGCGACAATTGATAAATTTCGCGCCGACGGGCTGATTATTTCAACGGCCACCGGATCGACCGGATATTCATTGGCGGCCGGCGGCCCGGTGGTTTCGCCCCGGGCAAAAGTGATGATACTGAATCCGATCTGCCCCCATCGTCTTCATGACCGGGCCTATGTATTACCGGAAGATGAAGTGATCACATTAGAATTTGGTGAACGGGAAAAAGACATTGTTGTAACACTGGACGGTCAAACCACGGTTTCAATTACACCTGAAGATAAGGTTCAGGTTCAAAAATCCTCTCATTGCACCCGTCTGATTCGGCTTAACGAAATAAGCAGCTATGAACGTTTGAGAATTAAGCTTTTAAGCGATTTTGAAAGTTAAATAGAGATTTGGGGGAGGAAAAGAGAGATGAAAGTATCGCGGCAACTCAAAATTATTGAAATTATCGAGAATAACCTGATCGAAACCCAGGAAGAACTGGCACAGGCGTTGAAGAATCGGGGCTTTACCGTCACCCAGGCGACGATTTCCAGAGATATTAAAGAACTCAAATTAATCAAAGTCATGAGCCACGACGGCATTCAGCATTATGCTCCGCTCAAGGACATCGGCAGTATTTACAATGAAAGGGTCAATGCCGTTTTCAAGGAATCGGTCCTGACCATCGATTTTGTCGATAATATGATTGTGCTGAGAACGCTGCCGGCCATGGCACAGGCCGCGGCGCTAGCCATTGATTCGCTCGAGTGGTCGGAAATTGTGGGAACCATCGCTGGTGATGATACGATTTTTGTTTTAATCCGCAATCGCAACATGATGGAAGAAATTGTTGGCAAATTCAAAAAGTTGATGAAATAGGGGGAGGGCTCTATGCTGAGAAATCTCGTTGTTAATAATTATGCGCTGATTGACCATCTGGCCGTTGATTTCAGCCAGGGTCTGAATGTGATAACCGGAGAAACCGGGGCCGGAAAATCCATCGTGATTGATGCGCTCACCCTGGTGCTTGGCAATCGCGGCAATAAAAACAATATCCGGCAGGGTGAATCCCGGATGACGGTTCAGGGACTTTTCGATATCAGCGGACAAAATAAGCTGATTGAAAAATGCAGGGTATTCGGGATTCCTGACGAAGAAGGTCAACTGATTTTAACCCGCGAGCTGGATGACCGGGGCCGGAATGTATGCCGCGCCAACGGCCTGATTATCACAGTTTCTCAGCTGAAGAGCATTGGCGACGATCTGATGGATATTCATGGCCAGCATGAGCATCAGTCGCTGTTCAAACGTGAAAACCACCGCGAGCTGCTGGATGCATTCGGCGCAGCGGACAACGCGGCGTATCGGAAGCGGATCGCTGATTATGCCAGCGACATCAAAAAAATAACCAATCAGATTGATGAATTGGAAAAAAACGAACGGGAACTGGAACGCGAAAAAGAAAACCTTCAGTTCGAAATCGCAGAAATTGACAACGCTGCCCTGAAAATTGGCGAAGATGAACAGTTAGAAGAAGAAAAGCGCATGCTGGAGAATCGGGAACGGCTTTTTTCCGGCGTGAGTCGAGCCTATGAACTGCTTCAGGGAGAAACAAACGGGCAGCATTCGATTCTCGATGCGATGGGAATGCTGCAGGAAGATATTTCGGAAACGGCAAAAATCGACAGCAGTTTTGAGCAGAAACTGGTAATTATTGATGGCGTGTTCAGTGAGATGGAAAACCTTTCATTTGAAATTCGATCCTATCTGGAAGATATGGAATACAATCTCGGCGATCTGGATGAGATTGAAGCCCGCCTTGGCATCATCGACAGGCTCAAACGCAAATATGGACCGGATATCACCGAAATACTGGCCTATGGTGACGAGATTCGCAGCCGATTGAAGGATCTGATCAATCGGGATGAGCATCTTCAAGCATATTACCAGCAGCTGAAGCAGTTGCAGAATCAGTATCTCAAGGTCAGTGAAGCACTGTATGCGCTGCGGGTTAAATCAGCAAACGCATTAAAAAGCGCGCTTGAAAAAGAATTGAGTGAGCTGGCCATGGAAAAGGTTCAGGTCGAGGTTTCAGTGCAGCATGATACGACGCGCTTTTCTTCCAGTGGACAGGATACGGTGGAGTTTCTGATTTCGGTGAATCCGGGACAACCGCCGAAGCCGCTGGGCAAAGTTGCCTCTGGTGGGGAAATATCGCGAATTATGCTGAGTATCAAAAGTATATTTGGCGGGCTGGATGCCATCGAAACGATGGTTTTTGATGAAATTGACACCGGCATCAGCGGCCGGACAGCGCAGGTGGTTGCGGAAAAAATACAGGCGCTGACCGTCACTCCGCCAGGTGGCCGGCAGATTATCTGCATTACCCATTTGCCGCAGATTGCGGCGATGGCTGATCAGCATTTTATGGTTGAAAAGCGGACGGTTGATGATTCGGTGGAAGTGCGTTTTATCCCCCTTGATGAAAAGGGTAAAAAAGAGGAGCTTTCGCGAATGCTTGGGGGAGCGGAAGTGACCCGAAAAACATGGGAGCATGCCCAGGAAATGCTGGAATTAAGCCAAAAAGTAAAAAAATCAAAAAAAAGCAAAGAGAACAAAATATTGTCTTAACATTTTAGTCGTTATTGGTTAGAATTAAGATTGTTAAAAATATATTTAAGTAAGGAGATATAAATTGGAAAGAAAAGTGCCAATTGGGCTATCAAACAAACACATTCATGTATCACAGGCAGATTTAGAGGTATTATTTGGAAAAGGCTACAAATTAACAGTGATGAAAGATTTATCACAACCCGGACAGTTCGCATGTGAAGAAAAAGTAGACGTTGTGGGACCAAAGGGGAAAATGACAATGCGTATTCTCGGACCGGTTCGACCTGAAACCCAGGTTGAATTGTCAATCGGTGATGGTTTTGCATTAGGACTTAAAGTGCCTCTTAAAAACTCAGGCGATACCGCTGGTACACCTGGCGTCAAAGTTGTTGGACCTGCCGGTGAAGTTGATATCGATCATGGTGTTATTGTGGCAGCTCGACATATTCATATGAGCCCTGAAGAAGGCAAAGCTTTTGGTTTAAAAGACCAGGACGTTGTTTCTGTAAAACTGGATGGACCACGTGGTTTAATTTTTGATAATGTACTGGTACGGGTTAATCCTAATTTCCTTTTGGATATGCATCTTGACGTTGAAGAAGGAAATGCTGCCGGCGCTAAAAACGGTCAGATGGCAACCATTATTTAGTCATGATTGCGCCAGATCCCATTGCTTTTGCCTTCTTTGGACGTGAAGTACGATGGTACGGCATTCTGATTGCCAGTGCTCTGATTATCGGATTATTGATCAGCATCAAACGGTCGAAGAAATACGGAATCGATCCGGACGTCATTTTGGATTTTTTCCTTTTTATGATGCCGGCCGTGGTCATTGGAGCCCGTCTTTATTATGTTGCTTTCAATTTTTCGGATTATGCAGCTCACCCGGCCGAAATTATTGCCACCTGGCACGGTGGTCTTGCCATACACGGCGGGATTATCGCTGGCGTGATCGTGGCAGTTATTCTGTGCAGGGTAAAAAAAGTTCACTTCTTGAGCCTGGCGGATACGGTCATACCGGGTTTGCCTTTGGGACAGGCGATCGGGAGATGGGGGAATTTCATTAACCAGGAAGCTTATGGCGGGCAGACAAACTTGCCATGGGCCATTACGGTTAACGATGCAGTGCTTGGAACAATCCGGGTTCATCCCACGTTTTTATATGAATCAATCTGGGATTTGCTTGTTTTCGGTTTTCTCTTCTTTTATGAAAGCAAACTGAAAAAAGTTGATGGCGAATTGCTGTTCGTTTATCTTGGTTTATACTCAATTGGCCGTTTTTTCATTGAGGGTTTGAGAACCGACAGTCTGATGTTTTTAGGACTCAGAACAGCCCAGCTGATTAGCCTGGCTTTAATCGTCGTTGCCGTCTTCGGACTCACCTATCTGCGAAAAAACGAGAATAAATTTCCAAATTCACTAAAATAAATCGGACCATAAAAAAAGAGCTTATGCTCTTTTTTTATGCTTTTTGCCGGTAGTTTGAATAAGCTTCTTAAATCCGGGTGCTAACTAACAAGCTGGAATTCTAAAACAACGGATCAGATGTGGGGACAATCCATTTGCCGTCGACTGTTTTAGAATTCAAATTTTTAGAAAGCTTCCTGTATAATTTGAATAGGTCAAGGGATTGACAATAAAAAATACCTCAAGTAAATTTAGATTATTACTGACCAGCCAGTTGGTAAAAATC
>NZ_WJBC01000034.1 GCF_014284475.1 Acetobacterium fimetarium
GGTTTAATATAAGCATATACTTATATAATCAAACGCTTATATAAATTGATCTCAAAGTAAAATTTTAAAATTTTGTTACATAGTTAGGAGATGATCGCATGTTTGTATTTGAATGGTTAAATGATCAGTTGCTGAAAATGGAATGGCTCAGCTATTTAGTCACGCAGCTGGTTCAAAATGTATTTGGGCTGAACACCCAGGATCGACTGGGAGGGAGTATTCAGTTTTTTGTTTATGATGTCATTAAAATATTCATCCTTCTGTCTGTCCTGATTTTTATTATTTCGTACATTCAAAGCTTTTTTCCACCGGAACGAACCCGCAAAATACTGGGCGGTTTCAAGGGGATTTCAGCGAATATACTGGGGGCTTTGCTGGGAACCATCACCCCTTTTTGTTCCTGCTCATCGATCCCGCTTTTTATCGGATTTACCAGTGCGGGTTTACCCATCGGTGTTACCTTTTCATTTCTGATTTCATCACCCCTGGTTGATCTGGCTTCGGTCATTTTGCTCGCCAGTATTTTCAACTGGCAAATCGCCATTGCTTATGTCATTGTGGGTCTGACTCTGGCTGTTATTGGTGGGACAATCATCGGGAAAGCAAAGCTTGAAGATTACGTGGAACCCTTTGTTTACAACAACAAGATCGTAGAAATGGATCAGGAAACCTTGACCATTCGTGATCGCATCGGCTTTGCGAAAGATCAGGTTTTGGAGATTGTCAGAAAAGTGTGGTTGTATATCCTGATTGGGGTAGGGATTGGGGCAGTTATCCATAATTGGATACCAGAAAGTATAATCTCAATGGTGCTTGGTCAGGATAAGTGGTATTCTGTTCTGATTGCAACAATAGTCGGCATCCCCATGTATGCTGATATATTCGGCACCCTTCCCATTGCTGAAGCATTGGTTTCGAAAGGCGCAGGACTGGGCACCGTCTTATCATTTATGATGGCAGTTACGGCATTATCGCTACCTTCATTAATTATGCTAAAAAGAGTTATTAAAACAAAACTGCTGGCAGTATTCTTTTTTATCGTTGTCACAGGCATCTTGATTATTGGTTATGGTTTCAATGCCTTTGGATACTTACTGATGTAATGATAAGTATTTGGGCTTAAATAAAAGACGTTTACTAACTGTAATACATGACAAAAAACATCGCGCAAGGAGAAAATTTTATGGACAGAAAAAAAATTATACCCATTCTTGGGTTTGCAGGTTTTGTAACAATGGCTGATAACTGGGTGGTATCACCGATTCTACCTTCAATCGCCCAGAATTTAAATGTTGACATCGCTTCAGCGGCAATCGTCATAACAGCTTATATGTTGCCGTTCGGTTTGTTCCAATTATTATATGGATACCTTGCCGAACGCTTTGGTAAACGACAGGTCATTACGTTTGCTATTTCGATGTTTACGATTGCCACAGCGATGTGCGCTTTTGCTGTGGCAATACCAGATCTGGCTGCGTATCGGGCGATAACTGGAATGTTTGCGGCAGCAATCATGCCAATTTCAATTGCATTAATCGGAGATGTGTTTCCAGTTGAAGAAAGACAAGCGGCCATTGGTTCATTTATGGGAATATCTTTCTTAGGGCAGGGTCTCAGTATGGCAATTGGTGGTTCCATTGCGTATTTCTTGAATTGGCGTGGTGTATTTGGAGTTTATGCAGCTCTCGCAGTGCTCTCATCCATTCTATTATTTACAATTGGTAAAAATATTCCATCAACAAAGAATAAAAATAGTAAAGTAGTGGCACCTTATATCAATATATTGAAAAATCCTTCCAGTGCGATCATCTACGCATTAGTTATTTTTGAAGGATTGTTCCTGATCGGTTCATTTTCATTCCTTGGTGGTTTTATAAAACAGGTATTTGAGATTAATAATTTTGCGATTGGTATGGTGATGACCGCATTTGGAATCATGGCCTTGATTGCCGGCAGAAAATCAGGAAAGATAGCGGCAAAGATAGGTCGCAAAAAAACAGTTGTTCTGGGGCTTAGTTTTGCATGCATCGCAAATATTGTGCTGGTTACACTAGGCGGTTTTTTACCAGCGGTAATCATTGCTATTGGTCTAATGGGTTTTGGTTTTATGATGGCACATTCAACCTTCCTCACCCTAGCTACTGAATTTGCCGCAAAAGAAAGAAGCTATGCAACTGCACTCGTCGCCTTTTTCTTTATGACCGGTGGTGGGATTGGAACGGCGATTGGTGGAAAAATTGTTGCAGCATCCAGCTATGGAAATTTATTTATAATTTATGGATTGGGGCTTGTAATGGTAATAACTTGTGCTTTATTGGTAAAAAAAGCCTTTAACACAAGTATTCAGTAATATCGAAATGAAAGATATGCCATTATCTGAGGTATGTCGCATTACTGAAGAAATTGAGCATATGCTTAAGGAAAAAGAAGGTATTTATCATGTTACTTTACAGGCGGAAGTTGATAAGTGTTGTGATAAACAGCTGTTTAAAGTTTGAATAATAGAAAAAGACTGAATTAATTAGAAAGTAGGTAGTGATTTTGGATATCGCATTATATGCAGTCACTGGGATATTATTAATTGTATCCTTTTACAAAGATAAGAAAAAACAAAAATGGCCTTAAAAAAAGCCTGGAAAGCGTTTGAAAATATCATGCCTGAATTTCTGGTGGTGATCTTACTGGTTGGCTTATTACTGGCCATTATGAATCCAGAGATGATCTCAAGTATTATCGGTGATAAATCCGGTTGGTTTGGGGTAATCCTCGCAGCAGTTATTGGCTCAATTACTTTGATTCCCGGATTTGTTGCCTTTCCAATGACGGCATTGCTTTTGGATGGAGGGGCTGGTTATATGCAAATTGGCGCCTTTATTTCAGCACTGATGATGGTGGGGATCGTAACTATGCCGGTAGAAATTAAATATTTTGGTAAAAAACTGACAATCATACGGAATGTGTTGGCATTTCTGTTTTCCTTTGTTGTTGCATTTGTAATCGGGATGGTGATGAGTTTATGAAAAAATTGTTAAAACGCTACAGAGTATTTTTAATTGTCTTGGGAGCCATGTTAATTTTGACCATCGTTAACGTTGAACTTGGTGTGAAAGCATTTAGTGTTACCGGCTATTCGTTAAAAGAAATGATTCTTGTCATTCCACCCATTTTTGTACTTTTGGGTCTCCTGGATATTTGGGTTCCCCGGGAAACCATGATCAAATATATGGGAGAAGGCTCCGGTTTAAAAGGAATTATTTTAGCCATCTTTATCGGGTCTGCTGCTGCCGGTCCACTGTATGGTGCCTTTCCAATTGCCGCCGTATTTATGAAAAAGGGTGTTAAATTCAGTAACATCATGATCTTTATTGGAGCATGGTCAACTACCAAAATACCGATGTTTCTTTTTGAGGTTGCCTCAATGGGTACGATATTTGCAGTGACCAGATTACTTATTGATATACCAGGAATTATTATTATTGCTTTCATCCTGTCGGCTGTGATGACCGACGATGAAGTTAAGAAGTTATACGAAAATGCGGAACATTTTGATGATTAATAAAAAGGGGGAAAGTTATGTCGAATATGAATAAAAGCAAATGGCTAAAAATCCTGATACCGATTGTTATTGTGTGTGTTATTGGTGGGGTATGGTTATTAAAAAATGCTCAAGTTTCTGATACTGAGCAGGTGAGTAGTAATAATCCGGATTTTGCACTCCATGTAACAGATGAATTGGATCTTGATCAACTCAAATCCTATGGACTGCCGATTGTTATCGATTTTGGAGCAGATTCCTGTATCCCCTGCAAACAGATGGCACCGGTTCTGGCAGAATTAAATGAAGAATATCAGGGAAAGGTCATCATCAAGTTTGTGGATGTCTGGAAATATCAGGAATTGGCACAAGGTTATCCCATCAGTCTGATACCAACTCAAATATTCATTGGAGCAGATGGCAAGCCTTTTAATCCGGAAAACCCCGCTGATTTTCAAATGAACCAGTTTGCAGCAACAGAAAACGGTGAGTTAGCATTCACCACCCATGAAGGTGGATTAACCAAAGAAAATTTTCTGAAGATTTTTAAAGCTATGGGGGTTCAATAGTGGAAGTCCTCATTAATGAGTGGCTGGCAGGTCTATCCGTTCTGATTGCGGCAAATATCTGGCTGGCACCGCTGTTTGCCCTTATTGCAGGTGTGCTTACGGCGTTTACCCCATGTTCGTTATCCAGTGTGCCGCTGGTGATTGGTTATGTGGGGGGAACCGCCCAGAGAGAAACAAAAAAAGCCTTTAAACTCTCACTGGTCTTTTCGCTGGGTATGGCGGTCACCTTTACGTCTTTGGGGGTTTTGGCGTCGCTACTGGGTCAATTAATGCAGGGAACCGGAACCTGGTGGTATATTCTGCTGGGTACTCTGATGGTGTTGATGGCATTGCAAACCTGGGAAGTTTTTAATTTTATTCCGGCCACTAACGCCTTAAGCAAAAGCACCAAACGGGGTTATATCGGGGCATTTCTGGCCGGTATCCTGGGCGGTCTTTTTTCATCACCCTGTGCAACACCGGTGCTGATTGTATTATTAGCGATGGTTGCAAACCAGGGTAATCTGATCTGGGGCATCCTGCTTTTGCTGCTTTATTCGCTCGGTCACAGTATTCTGGTTTTAGCCGCGGGAACCTCCATCGGTTTTATCCAAAAACTTTCGGCCAGCGATCAATATGGAAAGGCCAGCACCGTTTTGAAAATCATTATGGGTGCAGTAATTCTTATACTGGCATTTTATATGTTTTATCTGGGTTTTTAGCATAAGTCTTTCTTGATTGCGTAGTAGCAGGTTAAAATCCCGGTAGAACGGGTAGTTAAAAAGTAATGTATTTACTGATTTACAAAGGAGGTATCATAATGTTCAGTCGAATTGTGATCGCATCAGAAATGTCGCCAGCTGCTTTTAGTATGCTTCATTGTCTGGAAAGAATGAAAGGCTTGGGCGTCAAAGAATGTCTGTTGGTCCAATGCTTGGATCCCCATGACCTGGATGCAAAGATTTCGTCGTTTTATACGGCAATTATTGAAGAAAATCTTAGTCAGCAGAAAGCACTACTGGAGAAAATGGGGTATACGGTCAACACCCGGGTGGCGACCGGTTATATTAAAAACGAAATTAACCGTATTGCCGTTGAAGAAGATTATTCGATGATGGTCGTGGGGGCGCCAGAACACTCCATGGTCGGGGAAGTTTTCTTTGGTGGTACTGCCCATGAAGTGATTCTTCATGCCCAGAAACCGGTGCTTTTGATCCGGATCGTCAACGAACCGGAGGCGCGTTTAAAATTGATAAAAGACTGTAATCTGATTGAACATATCCTGTTTCCTACCGATTTTTCTGATAATGCAAAAAAAGCCTTTGAGGTTGTCAAAAAAATGGTGGTGGATGGGGTGAAGAGGGTTACGCTAATCCATGTGATTGATAAGGCTGTTGTTGACACTTATCTTAAAGAAAGTCTCGAAGATTTCAAAATGCTTGATAACACGAGACTTCAGGCGATGAAAGTGGAACTGCAAACAATGGGAAATGTGGAAGTGGATGTGCAACTACCAATCGGTTCGCCTTCGGGAGAGATCATCAGAATGGCCAAAGATAAGAATGTTTCGCTGTTGGTTATGGGCTCACAAGGGCGGGGCTTTTTAAATGAGGTTTTTTTAGGCAGTGTCAGCCACCAGGTGGCTAGACATTCATCAGCATCGATACTGTTAATTCCGGCTAATCGGGAATAGTATAAAATAGTTTGAAGGAGAAATGATATGATTGTTAAAGTTTTAGGACCTGGATGTAAGAATTGCAAAAAGTTGGAAGCGAACACAAAAGAAGCGCTGCAGGAGCTGGGGATCGAAGCCACGATTGAAAAAGTCGAAAGTATGGAAGAAATCATGGCCTATGGGATTATGTCAACACCGGCATTGGTGGTAGATGAAAAGGTCAAGTTTTCAGGCAAGATACCATCGGTTAAGGATTTGAAAAAATACCTGCAATAATCAAAATAAGAACGACCGGCTGGATCGAAAAGATCCAGCCGGTCGTTCTTATTGGGTATTATTAAAGGTTGAGGTTCGTGCTTTTGATGGTTTCAACCAGCTTTTTTACATTGACTTCAATCTGGTTGATAATCGCCATAAATTCTTCGTCGTTCTTTCCGGTGGGATCATCCAGTCCCCAATCTTCGGAATAACGGCTGGGCAGGTAGGGACAGACCACGTTGCAGCCCATTTTGATGACAATGTCAATCGGCGGAAGATCACTCAGCAGTTTGGAATGCTGGGTGGCTTCCATGTCGATTCCGTAACGTTGTTTCATTAGCCGCACGGCATCCTGGTTGATTTGCGGTTTGGTTTCGGTGCCGGCAGAATAGCTTTCAAAAACATCACCGGCAAATTTTTTGCCCAGCGCTTCGGCGATCTGGCTCCGGCATGAATTATGGACACAAATAAAGGCGACTTTTGGTTTGCTCATTTTTTCCTCCTGAAATTTTAAAATTTTAAATGGGCGAGTTTATCAGTGCTGTCTGAAATAGATTCTGATCGCGGGAGAATTATTGATAGCTTGCAATGATTTTATCAAGGGCATTCTGGACATGTTCGATTTCTTCATCAATATCGTCCAGATAATTGAGCACAAACAAGCCGTATGATGGGATAAGATTCAATAACATTATAAGCAATTGCTTATAAAAATGCAAATATATCTTTACTCTTGACACCCATAAATGAGAGGCGTATAATGACATTATTCATAAGGAAATAATTATATTATAAAATGAGGTGGAAGAGATGAGTCAAGAATTACCAGGGTTTATTATGTGTGTTTGTACCGGAAAATGTCCGGGTTTTCAAGCGATGGATATTTGGGATTTCATTAACCAGGTGCGAGTCGAATTGCCGGTTGAATATGCCTTCATTCATCCTCAGCTTTGCGAGGAAGACGGGGATCGTTTTTTAGCGGATTTCTTAAAAGCACATCGAAAAGTGATCATTGGCGCCTGTGCTCCCAATATGCAGCGTAAGATGTTTAAAGAGGCCTTTAAAGAAGCAGGACTTAATATTGAAGAAGATGCAGTAATGCTGGATATCCGGGATATGACCAACGAACAGGCATTTGAAGTGGTGGAAAAGAAACTGGAAGAAATGGGATACGAGGTATAGTCATGAGTGAATCAACTTTTATGGGAGTGGAGCGGGATCGGATTGACTGGTCGCCAAGAATTGATTTTACAAAATGCAATGATTGTATGGAATGTGTTAAATTTTGTCCCCATCAGGTTTTTGAAGTGGATGAAAATGCCAAACCAAAACTAAAAGTTAAAAACCCCAATAATTGTGTTGTTTTCTGCCGGGCCTGCAGTAAAACCTGTGGACCGGATGCAATTACGTTTCCGGACAAAGCAAAAACCACCAAGATGATAAAAGCCATCCGCAAGGCAGAAAAAGAGGCATCCACCAATGAGTAAATCGATTTGTGTATTACCCTGCAATGGTCTGGATAAATGCGCCGGGGATCTGTCAAGACGGGTTGCTCTGCAGCTGGCCCAATCAGAAGAAGTGGCGTTGATCTGTCCGGTTTTATTAAATCAGAACAGAAGCCGCTACGAGAAAGACCTGGAAGCAGGCGACTTAACCGTGATCGACGGCTGTAATACCCGCTGTGCCAGTAAACTGGCTGGGGATTTGGAGATTGCCATCAAAGAAAAAGTCAATGTCAGCGAGGTGGCCAAGGCTCTAAATATCAAGCTGGGGGTTGAAATCCGGGAAGATGAGCAAACCCAAACTGTGGTTTCCGCAGTGCTGGAAAAAATAAACAGTTCAGCGGCCGATCAGGCAGCATCGGAATTCATCGAGCCGGAATCGATCGATTATAATACCTTTTCCCACGGCAAATTTATTTTCAAGGTGCCAAAAGCCAATTATTATTTCAACGAAAATGACTGTTGGGTGACGGTATCAGGAAATATAGCCCGAGTCGGTGTCAGCGATTATGTACAACAGAATCTGTCGGATATTCTCTATGTGGACCCGCCGGAAATCGGACAGGAGTTTGAACAGTTTGACGATTTAGGCAGCATCGAATCCGGCAAAGCGGTATTTGAAATTATTGCACCAGCATCGGGCACTGTGGTTGCCGTCAATACGGGGCTTAATGATGCACCGGAGCTGGTTAATGAAAGTCCCTACGAAAAGGGCTGGCTGGTAGAAGTACAGCTCACTGATTTTGCAGAAGATCAGGATCTCCTTCACGATTGTCCGGCCTATTTTGAATTTTTACAACGAAAGGTAGCAGAAATCGATGTCTAAGATTAAAGTAATACCCTGCAGTGGGATTGGAAAAGTATTTGGCCTATTGGCCCGTGAGTCGGTGTTGATGGTAACTCAGGAGAAATGTCCGAATGATACCGAAACACTTTGTCTGGCACATGTCGTCACCGGTGATGATGAAGTGGTGGGAAAGATTAAAGGCGAAACCTGCATCACGATGGATGGTTGTGCAAAATGCTGTGCAAAGAAAAGTGTGGAAGAAACCGGTGGGATCGTTGTTAAAAGCCATAAGGTGCCAGATTTCATGAAAGCCCATCGTGGAGAAGAACATGGAACCGGAACCTATCTGACTGAAGATGGCTGGAAATATGCCGAAGAACTGGCTGAAATCCTGGTCGAAGATGTCAAAGAAATCAAGAAAGGGGAGAACTGATATGATCGAAAATAAAATTGGCGTTATTTCTTGCAGCGGCGAAGAGTGCCTGGGCGGCACGATTTCCCGGCTGGCGGTGCGAAAAATGATGGAAGAACTGAAACCCGGAATGGTATCGACACTGTGTCTGCCGCTATTTATTGCCGGTGACGGCGGGGAACGGGAATTTGCCGAAAAATACCCGACCATTGCTGTCGACGGCTGTTCCAAATGCTGTGCCAAGCGGGCCATTGAAAAATACAGCAATGCGGTAGCCGGCAGTGTTGACGTCGCTGAGATCATTGGCGAAGCCAAAGCCCTTGAAAAGCCGCTGTCCACCCGAAATCTCACCGATGAACACATGGAATATGTGAAGCAAGCAGCGGATAAAACCTCTCAGATATTTGATGAGATCGTTGCGAAATCAGTTTAATAGAAGAGCCTGATTGAGTGCTAGGACTATAACCTATTATATGAAATACTAATCCCCCAGCGATGCTGGGGGATTAATATTTTCATTTACCGCTTTTGTCAATGCAGCTCAAAAGTGAGGCTGACCAGAGAAGGAGAAATATAAAATGAAAATAACCATTATCGGTGCGGGCCCGGGGGGCTATGAGGCCGCCATTATGGCAGCTAAATTAGGCGCAGAAGTAACCGTTGTTGAAAAAAATGAGGTTGGCGGAACCTGTCTTAACATCGGCTGTATTCCCACTAAGGCTTTGCTGGCTTCGGCAGATGTTTTGACAACCTCATTGGAAGCCGAAAAGTTTGGGGTCTTTAACGATCATACGACCGCAGATCTAAAGCAAATTGTTGAACGAAAAGATAAGGTGGTAGCTGGTTTAGTTAAGGGAATCGAATTTCTGTTCGAATCGAACCGAGTTAATCTGGTTCACGGGATTGGCAAATTGATTGATTCAAAAACGGTTGAAGTGAAGCGCAATGATGGCGGAGTTGAAACACTGGTCAGCGATAAAATATTACTGGCGACCGGCTCAGTTCCCGTTTGTCCGGAAATGTTTCATTATGATGGCAAGAAAGTGATTACCAGCACCGAGGCACTGGCATTAAAAACGCCGCCAAAATCGATGATTATTGTTGGCGGCGGCGTTATCGGCTGTGAACTGGGGCAATTTTTTAGTCGGATGGGGACGAAGGTCACGATTGTAGAAATGGCTGACCAGATTTTAAGCACCGAGGACGAGAGTGTAGCGAAACAACTATTGCGACAATTTAAACGGGAAAAAATAAAAGTATTGACATCAAATGGCGTTGCTGAAGTTGAGGTTCAGGATTCTGGGGTCGTAGTGACACTGACCGATGGCAAAACTTTAGAAGCGGAAATGGTGCTGCTTTCAATCGGGCGAGCCAGCTTTTCAAAAGGGCTTAACCTGGAAGCATTAGGAATTAAAGTTGATCCCCAGGGGCATATTGAAGTCGATGAGTCACTGGAGACCAGTGTCAAAGGGATTTATGCCGTCGGGGATCTTATTAACACCCCATTTCTGGCCCATGTTGCATCGAAAGAAGGTATTATCGCCGCAGAAAATATGCTGGGGAAAAATAAAACCGGTGTTCATAAAGCGATACCCAGATGTGTGTATACCGACCCACAGGTTGCAGCTGTAGGGTTAACCGAGAAAGATGTGCAAAAAAAGGGAATTCCTTATAAAACAGGTAGTTTTGATTTTAGAGCACTTGGAAAAGCTAAAATTATCGATAAAATCCAGGGCCAGGTCAAAATTATTGTTGATGAAAAAGATGTGGTGATCGGTGCTTCGATTGTCGGGCCTGAAGCGACCGATCTTTTGGCAGAGTTAACCATGGCAGTCCACCTTGGGTTAACGGCAGAAGTGCTGGGGGATGTGATCCACCCACACCCAACCCTGTCTGAAGCCATCATGGAAGCACTTCATGATGTTCATGGGAAATCAATAAATAAAGTTTCATTACGCATATAAAACAATAAAAAACACTTGACATACTCATATGAAAGATATATCATATGATTATAAAGACATATGAATTTAGAATCATATAAGAAAGAAGGATCATGATGTATAAAAATTTTACACCCGATCATGTTAATTTAACCAAATATTTGTTTTATACCGGCAAAGGCGGCGTGGGTAAAACCTCTACTGCCTGTGCGACAGCAGTGAGTCTTGCTGATAAGGGGAAAAAAGTATTTCTTGTCAGCACCGATCCAGCTTCAAATTTACAGGATGTGTTTGAAACCGAATTAACCGGACAAGGCGTACCCATTAAAAACGTTCCCAATTTAATGGTTGCCAACCTGGATCCCATTCAGGCAGCAGAAGAATATAAAGAATCGGTAGTCGGCCCGTACCGGGGAAAACTGCCAGAAGTGGCGATTGCCAGTATGGAAGAGCAGCTGGCTGGTTCCTGTACGGTTGAGATTGCTGCGTTCAATGAATTTTCCCGATTCATCACTGATGAAAAAATGAGCAAAGAATATGATTACATTATCTTTGACACCGCCCCTACTGGTCATACCCTCAGAATGCTCCAATTGCCGTCAGCCTGGGACAGCTTCATCGATGAAAGCACCCATGGTGCTTCCTGCCTGGGGCAGTTGTCCGGTTTAACTGAACAAAAGAAAATGTATGAAAAAGCGGTCAGAACCTTAGCTGATGGAAATATGACCACTCTGATTCTGGTTTCGCGACCGGAGTCATCACCACTGGCAGAAGCAGCCAGAGCTTCCAGGGAATTAAAAGAAATTGGCGTTGACAATCAAATTCTGATTATCAATGGCGTCCTTGAGAATTTTGACAAAACAGACGAAATTGCAACGGCTTTCTACGGCAAACAGAAAGATGCTGTCAACAAAATTCCCAACAGTTTAAAAACGCTTGATATCTATACCCTGCCACTGCGCGCCTATAACGTTGCCGGAGTTGACAATATTCGCCGATTATTTACTGAAGATGATGTGATTGAAGTCGAAGAATTCCGGAAAATGAGTGACTTGCCAGGTTTGGAAAAACTGGTCAAAGATCTGTACAACACAAACAAAAAAGTTGTTTTCACCATGGGTAAAGGTGGCGTTGGAAAAACCACCGTTGCCGCAGCGATTGCTCTGGGCCTTTCAAAAATGGGAAAGAAAGTTTATCTGACCACCACCGATCCAGCCGGTCATATGAGCGCGTCAACCATGGGCGGTGAGAACATCATTGTCAGTAACATTGATGAAGCCGAAGAACTGCAAAAATATCGTGATGAAGTCATCGGAAAAGCCAAAGCGGCAAACATGAGTCAGGATGACATTGACTATATTATTGAAGATCTGGAATCCCCTTGTACCCAGGAAATTGCCGTATTCAGAGCCTTTGCAGAACAGGTGGAAAAAGCCGAAGATGGGGTGGTTGTGATTGATACCGCGCCAACCGGACATACCCTGTTACTTTTAAATTCCACAGAAAGTTATGCGAAAGAAATGCAGCATTCCAATGCGGATATTCCGGATTCAGTCGTCAATCTATTGCCACGGTTGCAAAATCAGGCCGAAACCGAAGTTGTAATTGTAGCGCTGCCGGAAGCAACACCAGTATTTGAAGCCCTCCGATTGGAAACAGATTTAAAACGTGCCGGTATTTTAAATAAATGGTGGGTGATGAATGCCAGCTTGCTGGCCACCGATACTAAGGATCCTTTTTTGAGAGCCCGGGCCAACAATGAAGAAAAATGGATTAAACAGATAGCCGAAAATACTAAAGGAAACTATGTGGTTATTCCCTGGAAAAAATAATCGTGTCAGTATCAGCAGACAGAAAACCAAGTTAGTTAATTTAAAAATAAAAAATAGATGAGGAGAAACAAAATGATTATTACAGATGAAGCAAAAGTGTTATTAACAGAAATGTTGAAAGAAAACGGTCAAGATTCACTCCAGGCATCCCTGCAACAGGGTTGTTGCGGAACATCCCTTTATTTTACATTTGTAAATAAAAAAGCAGACGATCAACCAGTTGTCGTCAATGGCATTAATGTATTGATGGAAGGTGAGGCCGTGCTCAAAACGAATTCAGTTACGATAAAAACAGATGATGAAGGCAAGCTGATTGTTGAAGATTCAGCTCAGTCATCGGGTTGTTGTTAATTCAACTGATTTTATGCGGTTGATCTGATTAGATTAAGAAGGCTTGTCTTTATAGAAGGAGAAAAAATGAGTAAAGTAGAAATATTTGATCCGGCTATGTGCTGTTCAACAGGAGTATGTGGACCAGGTGTCGATCCCGAGTTGCTACGCGTTTCAGCGATGTTAAATGTGCTGGAGGGCGAGGGCAAAAAAATTCTGCGACATGGCCTTTCTGAAGATCCCATGGCGTTTGTGGCAAGCAAGGTCGTCAATGACCTGATTGCCAACGAAGGGGTGGATGTATTGCCAGTGACCCTTGTAGATGGAGAAGTCAAAAAGACTAAAGGTTATCCTTCCAACACGGAACTGGCAACCTGGGCAGGATTGACAGAAGAAGAATTAGTCAAGCTGGTTGTCAAAGCACAAATGGCAACGATAATCGATAATAAGTGATGTGGATGATCCGGATCATAATACGTGGTAAAAAATTAAAACCGAACTATTCATAAAAGCGAGGAATAACATGGAGCTTAAACGATTATACATTGAACTCACCAATCGGTGCAATCTGAATTGTGAGATGTGCTTTCGCCATACCTGGGATACCATTGAGGGCGATATGGAGCTGGATTTACTGAAATCCATTCGGGAGCAGGTAAAAGAGTTCCCGTCTCTTGAAGAAGTCTTTTTTGGCGGGATTGGCGAACCAACAATCTATCCGCATTTTAAAGAAGCGGTCGAGTTATTTGAAGGGTACAAGCTTTTAATGACCAGCAATGGAATCATGACAGAAGAAAACGCCAGGTTGGTCTGCGAAAAATTTACGGAAGTTTATTTTTCCGCAGATCAATATCATGAAGATACCCAGGGGGTGAAGGATCAACTCATTAAAACCTTTGAAATTATTTCAAATTATCATAAACAAACCCATTCATCCACACCAAAGGTAGGCGTTGCCTATGTACTCACAAAGAGCAATTCAGAAGCCCTGTTTGACATCATGAATATGATGCGTCAATATGGTTTTCATCGGTTGTCTCTATCCCATCTTCTTCCGATTGATGAAAAAGATGCGGATGATATTTTTTACAACCGATATGAAAATGAAGAGGGAAAAGCTCTTTTGGAAAAAATATTTGCATATCGTGACATCAAAATAAATATTCCTGATATGGAATTGAAAACCGAACGTCGCTGTACCTTTATTGACAAGGGGTATGTTTATATTGATGCCAGAGGTGAAGTCATGTCCTGCTATCGTCTGGCAAACAGTTATGATGAATATGTTTTCGGAGATAAAAAAAGAGTGCTCAAACATTCTTTTGGAAATGTGAAAGAAAAATCCCTGAAAGAGATTCTTGAAGGGAAAGACTATCAGAACTTCTGGAACACAGTGTACAACAATCAATATCCCTCCTGTATTGACTGTGATCTCCGGGGCGGGTGCAGTCTGGTGGAAGACACCAAGTACGACTGTTATTTCAATACCCCATCCTGTGCAGACTGTTTATGGGTCCGGAATTTTGTGCGCTGTCCATAAAAAGTTTTGAACAATAAAAAAACGTGCTGTTGAATAGGAGTATTCTATATTTTGCAGCACGTTTTTATTTTTGGGGTTGACATTCTGAAATTTGTGTCTTAATATAATTATATAATTAAATGATGATTGAGGTGCGAAAAATGAATGAATTGGTAATAATGGTTATTGGCTTATTTCTACTTTCAATTATTTCAGGAATGTTGGGTTTAGGTGTTGCATTCGCTGCGATCCCATTTTTGGGGTTGTTTTTACCCGATTTGGTCAATCAGGTTCAACCGCTTAGTTTGCTGCTAAATGGTGTGACTGCATTGTTTGCTGTTTTTGGTTTTGCCAAAAGCGGTTATGTTGATTGGAAAAAAGCGATTTATCTGACAATCGTTGCAACGCTAGCGGCACCGGTTGGAGCCTGGCTTGTCCACTATGTTCCTCAGATTTATGTCTGGTTTTTATATTTTGGAGCCGTCTTTTTTCTTGCTTATCGATTGTTTAAACCAGTTAAGCATACAGAAGGACAGGAAGAAAATTTTAAACTGGCTTTAATTCTTGCGATCCCGATTTCTGTCCTGGCGGGTTTTCTGGGAGTAGGGCCTGGATTTATTTTAATGCCGACTTTAATACTTGTCGGATTTGAACCTAAAAAAGCTGCAGGAATAACGGCCTTTGCAGTCATCGCGCCTTCGTTTTCTTCATTAATTCCACATCTGGCAACAGCACAATGGGATTTAACACTGATGATACCGTTATTAATTGCCGGGGCAATTGGTTCATTTGCGGGAGCTAGAATTACCAGTCTGTTTATGCCAAGCGGTCGAATGAAACAGATGTTTGCGATTATGATATTGATTGTTACTTTCTATAAAATTTTCACTTTAATTGCCTGAACAAACTGATTTGAATTAAAAAAAGTCCGATTAACTCATTTTGATTTTGAGGTGATCGGACTTTTTTATATTAAAATAGGTTATAATGATTATTTTGACAGACCGCGTTTTTTTATTTCTTCACTGCACTGGGCAATCTGTTCTTTAAGTTCTGAAATTTCGGATTCAAACTCTTCCATTTGCGCGATTACCTTGCCGGCTGAAGTATGAACACCGGATTGATTAGCGGTAAATTTCTTTTCGTTTTCAACATCTTCCAGATCTTCTTTTATCATTTCAAATTTTCTTAAAAGTTCAGCATCGTTCAATTTATTAAAATGTGTCACTGGTTTATCTCCTTTAATTAACCTAACGATCAGTCCGTCTCGTAACCCAACAGTTGCAGATGAGACTCCAGACTCAGATAGTTGGGCGAATAATCATCCTCTTTCAGGAGCGGACACTGGTTTAATCGTGCTGTTCCCAAAATCAGCTTGGATGCGAAAGCCATACAGGATGCCTGGCCGCAGTCCTTGCAGCCGATTTTTTTAGGCAAAAGTTTATACAACTGGATGGCGCTGGGACGTTCTCTGGTCTCGTGATAAGGCGTGATGGATTCCTTGCGGTTCCAGATGTCGTTGATGACATCTTTGAGTTGATCAGTCATTTCATAACACTGAGCTTCATTTGTTAACTGCGTGCAGGTCAGTTTGTCGTCTTTAATATTGATTATATGGCTGCCAATCTTATAAGTAAAGGTATCAGCCGAGGGAATATAAAGCCCTGTTTTGATCTCTGTATTGAGATAGGGCATTAGTTCGGGAATCGCACGACTCATTTTAGCTTTGAATTTAACACGGCCGCCACCAGTCGTACAGGGCTTAATAAAGATAATGTTGATTGATTCAAGATACATTTAGTTATTCTGCTACTGTAAACATAGACAAATGTGTCTAAATCCAGAAATTTACTGTTTCACGGTGTCTGTCCTTGTGTGACTTGTCACACTACTAACATTTGATATAACACTCCGCAGTCTTAAAATCCCGACTAGCCATCGGTACACATATACAATGCAATTAAGAAGCGATTGTATATTCTATTGCATTTTTCAAATTAATTGCTGCGTTTAAATCTCTGTCTATTTCAAAACCACAATCAGGACAAATGTAAACTCGGTCTGAAAGTTTAAGATCGCTTTTAATGCATCCACAGCTTGAACACGTCTTACTTGATGGATACCATCTTGAAACGGTTCTTAGTTCAATCCCGTGGATGTTGCATTTTGACTCAAGTTTTATTTTGAAGTAATAGAAATTCTGTTGCGCTATTGCCTTTGATAAATGTCTATTATTCATCATACCTTTGACGTTAAGATCCTCAACTGTGATGTAAACTGGCTTGATTTTCACAAGTTCACTCACAATTTGATTAACGTAATCCTGACGTGCGTTTTGAAGGCGTTGATGAAGCTTCTGGATTTTTGATATTTGTTTTTCTATATTTTTTGCAGAATCAGCAGCTCCCTTTCTCTTTTTATTTTCGTATTTTCTACTCAAACATCTCTGCTCATGCTTGAGGCGTTTATTTAATCGTCTGATTTTTTGTGATTTGTTGATGTTTTTGTAAACATCTCCATTGCTGATGATTGCAAAATCCTTAATTCCCAAATCAATTCCGATTCCATAAGGCAAAACTCCCATGCTTTGTTCAAAATCTTCATCGACCAACACGCTGACATAATAACGTCCGG
>NZ_WJBC01000035.1 GCF_014284475.1 Acetobacterium fimetarium
TTGGGTGCATTTTTCTGTCAACTTCTGTTTTTCAGAAGCTGCAGATGGTGTTGTTGTAAAGTCTCAGCTGAATTTTCAAGCTGGGAAAGTTGAGATATTTATTAAAAGCTGTTTTTTATTTATCTCCATTGTAACTGCCAAATGTTACAGAAGTTTGATAGATAAGTTAAAATTGTGTGAATCTTTTGAAAAGAAAAATAACTGAAGTTTTAAAAATAATCTCAAAAAGGCGTATAATGAAATAAAAAAAGCGGAGGTTATTATAGAACTTAAAAATGTCGAATTTTAAGATGATTGATAGCAGTACGCTGATTGCGGTTACCGAGAGGAGAGGATACGATGGCATTTGATTTTAAAAAAGAATACAAAGAATTTTATCTGCCTAAGAACAAACCAGAGCTTGTAACGGTTCCAGAGGTCAATTATATTGCGGTGCGTGGAAAAGGTGACCCGAACGAAGAAGGCGGAGCCTATCAGCAGGCAATGAGTATTTTATATGCGGTAGCGTATACGCTGAAAATGAGCTATAAAAGCGAATACAAGATCGAAGGATTTTTTGAGTATGTTGTGCCACCTTTGGAGGGCTTCTGGTGGCAGGATTATGTCGCGGGTGTGGATTATTCTGATAAGTCCACATTCAACTGGATTTCAGTGATTCGGCTGCCTGGTTTTATTACAAAGAAGGATTTTGATTGGGCGGTTAACACCGCCTCAAAAAAGAAAAAGCTGGACTGCTCATTAGCAGAGTACCTAACAGTTGAAGAAGGGCTTTGTGTACAAATAATGCATTTTGGTCCGTTCGATGATGAGCCTGAAACTGTAGCATTAATGGATGCGTACCTGGCCGAGCAGGGGTACGAAAATGATTTTACCGATAATCGCCGCCATCATGAGATTTATATGTCTGATGCCAGGAAGGTGGTGCCGGAAAAACTGAAAACAGTAATCAGGCACCCCATTAAAAAATTGGCTTAAAGGCCTTGGGCTGTAATTTGCTTGATCACTGTTCTTTGATCCAGCAGCGACTGCAGGTCAGACAGGCCCGCGTGCCGAAATCATAACAGACCCGGCTTTTTGGGGAATCCGGCGCGTCTTTGAATTCAATCAACAGCAATTCCTTTTGGATCTTCCTGATCAAATCTACTTTTTGTTTTTTCTTATTCATAAGAATGGCCTCCTATTATCAATCCTACATCGAGGTTTTATCCAGCTGTTTCATTGACGAAATTTTACCCAAAAGTGCCAGCAATGGCTGTGATAATTGTCACATTTTTGATATAATTAAGCTTATTACAAACGTGGCTTTATTCCTGAAGAATAAAAGACGGTTTTCGGAGGGCGAGTGTATCTGTCTAATTTTGACCAGTCAGAGATGGGGGAACGATGGAAAAGTGTAAAATAAATATTGAGAATATTCCGGCGGCCCTCTATGGACATTCATCCGATCGCGTTTATTTGTTTGTCCATGGGCAGGGTGGAAATAAGGAAGAGGCACAA
Organism: Acetobacterium fimetarium; assembly: GCF_014284475.1. Taxonomy (GTDB): domain Bacteria; phylum Bacillota; class Clostridia; order Eubacteriales; family Eubacteriaceae; genus Acetobacterium; species Acetobacterium fimetarium. Next base: position 1,498 of record NZ_WJBC01000035.1, read on the forward strand.
AGCTTTGCTGAAATTGTAGCCAAAAAAGGCTGGCAGGTACTGGGAATCGATTTACCTGAGCATGGGGAAAGAAAAACAGCAGCCGAATGGCTGGTGCCCTGGGTTGTGCTACCGGAACTGCAGACTGTCTGGCGGTATCTTGAGACGCATTGGGAGCGGATTGCGCTTAGGGCAAACAGTATTGGCGCGTGGTTTTCGATGTTGGCTTTTCAGGAGCAACCGCTTGAACAGAGTCTGTTTGTGTCACCGATTCTCGATATGGAAGGCCTAATCAAGAATATGATGCAGTGGGCCGGGGTGACCGCAGAAAGACTGGCAGCAGAAAAGACGATTCAAACAACATTTGGGCAGACCCTGTCCTGGGAGTATTTTGTTTACGCCCAACAGCATCCCATTACACAGTGGCATGATGGGACGAAAATTCTGTATGGCAGTGAGGATAATCTGACCGAACGTGGGATTGTTGATGCTTTTGCCAACCGGTTCGAGTGTGATCTGAAAGTCATGGATCATGGCGAACATTGGTTTCATACTGAAGCCCAGCTAGCGTTTCTGCGTGAATGGGAGCAACAGAACAGTTTGATATGATTTGTCAGTATTGGAAAAGAAAGCGGAATTGAAAGAAAAAGTTCTTGGCTTTGGAGCAAAGGGAGTGATCGAATGAACGAACGGAATCTGTTGTGTTTTATTACGGTTTATCGGTTGGGAAATATTCACCGTGCGGCGGAAGAATTATATCTTTCGGCACAAGCAGTCAGCAAAATTATCAACCGTTTGGAACAGGAATTGGGCGAACCGCTTTTTATTCGGACCAGGGATGGCTTATGTCCCACACCTTTTGCAGACCAGTTAAAAGAACGGGCGGATATTATCCTGGATCAATATGTTAAAATCCGGGAAGATTTTTTGGACTGCTCCGAACATAAGGTCGTTGTCTTGCGAATTGCATCGACGTATGCGGTTCTGAAATACTTGACCCTGGATTTTCTCAAAGGATTTTATGATAAATACCCGAATGTTCGTTTGAATTTTGTCGAATATCCGGAATATCCGATTTATGAAATGTTGAAAAAGGGGCGGCTGGATCTGGCGTTTCTTCCGGATCCGATCGATGTGAGCCGATTTGAACTGCGATTCTGTTTTTGTCATAAATACTGTGCGGTCATGCATGAGAATCATCCATTGGCGAAAAAGAAGGTGTTGGAATTCAAGGATCTGAACAACATTCCGCTGGCCTTGAAGGGGCGCGAGTATGCTTTTTTTCCGGCCAATATAAGCCGTTTTGCCAAAGGTGGATTGATTCCGGAAATCCGGATTGAAACAAGTGATGACTCGCTGATTGTTGAAGCGGCAAAAAAAGACTGGTGTGTGGGAATTACCGCAGATTATCTGGCAAGAGAATATGCGGATGATCATACGGCGATCCGGCCTTTTTCGGACGAAACCTTTGTGCGCAATATTTTTCTCGTCTGGAGAAAGGAACAGAAACTGACGCGCAGTGCAGAATGTTTTATTGGGTATACCAAGGAATGGGTGGAAAATGGCATCAATAAAAAGTAGATGCGCAAGTAAAAAAGGTTGATGGCAAACAGACTCCTGAAGCGATATAATGGCACGAAATAAAGAAACAAAGCGTTTAGTGATTATGTTTCTAAGGAGGAATTGTTGTGGCAGCAAAAATATTTTATCAGGAAGATTGCAATCTCAGTTTACTGGATGGGAAAGCGATTGCGATTATCGGATATGGTTCACAGGGGCATGCGCATGCCCTTAACTTAAGGGATTCCGGATGTCATGTCATTGTGGGTTTGTATGAAGGGTCCAAATCGTGGAAAGTAGCGGAAAATCAGGGCTTTGAAGTCTTTACGGCAGCTGAGGCCGCGAAAAGAGCGGATATCATCATGATCCTGATTAATGATGAAAAACAGAAAAAACTGTATCAGGAGAGCATCGAACCGAATCTTTCAGAGGGAAAGATGTTGATGTTTGCTCATGGCTTCAATATTCATTTTGGCTGCATTGCGCCGCCAAAGAATGTGGATGTGACCATGATTGCGCCAAAGGCACCGGGACATACGGTAAGAAGTGAATATCTGGCGGGTAAAGGAACGCCCTGTCTGGTTGCAGTGGAACAGGATTATACGGGAATGGCGCAGGAAATGGCCCTGGCGTATGCGCTGGCAATTGGTGGAGCACGGGCCGGCGTTCTGGAAACGACTTTCAAAATTGAAACAGAAACCGATCTGTTTGGCGAACAGGCAGTTCTTTGCGGCGGAGTCTGCCAACTGATGCAGGCCGGATTTGAAACCCTGGTTGAAGCAGGCTACGATTCAAGAAATGCCTACTTTGAATGCATTCACGAAATGAAACTGATCGTTGATCTGATCTACCAGAGCGGTTTTGCGGGAATGCGTTATTCCATTTCCAACACGGCAGAATTCGGTGATTACATTACCGGACCCAAGGTTATTACGAAAGAAACAAAGCAGACGATGAAAAATATTTTATCCGATATCCAGGATGGGACATTTGCAAAAGATTTCCTTTTGGACATGTCGGATGCTGGCGGACAGGCTCATTTTAAAGCCATGCGAAGAATGCATGCAGAGCATCCCGCAGAAAAAGTTGGCGAAGAAATCCGTCAGCTCTATAGCTGGAACGATGAAGCCGAGAAGCTGTTAAATAATTAAGAGATATACTCACGTTCAGATCGCAAAGTGGTCAGTTTTAAAAAGATTATGACGTGAAAACAACTGCAACGGGGGCGTTTCGCGGGTATTGCTAGAATACCGTGCGAAACGTCCCCGTTTTATGTTTATACTGCGGATCGATGAAGCGGATCAGTTCGTTTCTTGGCGCAGCTGTTCCAAGGCAGCAAGAAAGGCATCCGGATGCTCATAGTGGATATCATGGCCGGATTTGATGGTAATGGTATCACAATGGGCAAGGCAAGCCTGAACTTTTCTGGCATCATCATCGGTATTGGCCGCATACAAAACGCCGTCCTTACCGTAATTGGTTTCAGCTTTCAGATAAACGGTCGGGCACTGAATTGTTTTGAGCATCGTTTCCTGATCGATGCCCTTAATCCAGGAGCCGTCATAAAAGGTTTCGCCAAAGGCCAGATCATAGTTATCGAAGGAATTCATCAGCCGCAGCCAGGAATAGGGAATCCAGAAGATTCTTGGCCCCTGATCCGGGTGCTCGTTACGGAACGTTTCAACGGCTTGCGCCACCTTGTCTTTCAGTCCGCCGAAAAGAGAAACCATATAACCATTTTTAAAATAATAGACCTCAAAATCCGTTTCCTCCGTCTGGTTAAGAAAGCTGTGGATGGTGACGAAGGTATCTTTCCAGGCAAAGCAGGCATTGCCTTCCTGCATTTCCTCGGGCGTTACTTCAAAGAGCGGGGGATCTTCGAGCAGGACGCCGTTAACCCATGCCGGGGCATTGGCACCGAGCCAGGCTGCCAGAACGCCGCCGGAAGAATGACCCGAGACAAAACATTTTTCCCCGATTGTCTGCTCCATAAAGCCGATCAGCGCCTGGCCGTTTGCGGCGCAGGAATACAGGGCCGGATCATGACTGGACTGACCATGGCCAAAGCAATCCACCGCAAAGACGTGATAACTTTTCGACAACTCCGGCAAAACCGCAGCGTAATCCTCCCATGAGACGCCCTGACCGTGGATCAGCAGCAGGGCAGGGCCATTGTCCGGACCTTCGCCGTAGTTGAGGACAGAACCATCAGCCAGGCTGGCTTTTTTTTCGCTGAATCCGGCGGCCAGGGTTTGGCTTTGATACCGCTCATCGAGCGGATGTAAATTGCGGTAGAAAAAACAACCGAGGGCGCCAGCGACGCAGACGACCAGAAAAGCCAAAACAATGAGTAAAATATACATTTTTTTAATCTTCACTTTCTTTATCCTTACTCGCTTTATGGGAATAATCCAAACTCTGTTTGACAAATTCAAACTGGTTGATGAACTGATTGGCGTCAATCAGTGCGAGCCCGCCCTGGTTTTCATCACCGAGAATCAGCAGGCTGTCCCCGGGACTGATCTGAAAAATTTCCCGAGCTTTTTTGGGAATGACAATTTGGCCCCGCTCACCAACCGTGACGGTTCCAAAAACATGTTTGCCTCTCGGCGGCAGCGGCAACCCGGCTGTCTCGGAGCCGTTGACAAGGGTATCGAGGGAGATCTGATAAAGCTGAGCCAACGCGATGCATTTATTCATATCCGGTAAGCTTTCGCCGTTTTCCCATTTGGCGACGGCCTGCCGGGAAACCGCGATTTTTTCCGCAACCTCTTCCTGGGTGTATTGATGCTGTTTTCGCAGCAGTTGTAAATTCATATTAATCATATTTTTCATATTTTCACCACCTGCACTTATTTTAACAGGTTTTTAAAACCATGGCTATCAATTGCGGTTAACATAAAGGCACAAAAAATGTCAGCGCTGGTTGCACAGCCGCCGTCTAAAGGAAAAAATGATTTCAAACAAGAAGCCAATGATGGTAAAATGAAAGCGTATATAAAGACAGGTGGTAAACGATGATGAAAAACAACAACAGCTATGCGGATTTGGAAGCGGCGCTGCGAATTGATTGCGAAAAATGCAGCGGGTTATGCTGTGTGGCCTTATACTGCATGAAAACCGACGGGTTTCCCGAAAATAAGGAAGCGGGGGTGCCGTGCCGACATCTCAGGCCGGATTTTCGCTGTTCGATCCATGCGCTATTGGAAAAGAAAAAGATGAAAGGCTGCCTGGCTTACGATTGCTTTGGCGCCGGACAAAAAGTGACTCAAATTTATGGCAATGAAAACTGGCAAACCCATCCGGACAAGGCCAGTGAAATTTTTCAGACCTTTATGATCGTGCGAAAGCTCTATCAGATGGCCTGGTATTTATTGGAAGCCTGGTCTGTGGTTGCTGATGAGCACTTCAGCGCGGCGATCGCTGCGCTGCTGGCAGAGAATCTGCAAATAACGGCCGGCGCTCCCGCGGCAATGCGGTTGGCCGATATCGCTGATTATCAAACCCGGGTGAATCAGGTGTTGAAGAAGAGCAGTGCTCAACTGGTCGCGAAGTCTTCCGGCCAGACAAATCGCAAAGATTTTTTAGGCAAGAATTTCAAAAAAACCAATCTGGATGGTCAGGATTTCAGCATGGCGCTGCTGATTGCAGCGAATCTTACTGGCTGCAGTCTGAGGCGGAGCAATTTTCTCGGTGCGGATCTGCGCGATGCAAACATCAAAGACACCGATTTGAGGGAGGCTGTTTTTCTGACTCAAATGCAGATCAATGCGGCTCAGGGAAATGGGAAAACGCAGCTTCCGCCCCGTTTGTTACGGCCATCCAATTGGCCTGACTAGTAGCATAAAAGGAGAGATAACTGATGTTTGATGAAAACCGCTACAAGTATGATAAAGAGCTGTGAAGAAGCCGATGGAGAACAATAAAAACCAGGATGTGATTATCCTGCTCCATGAAATCTACGGCCTTAATCCGTTTATCAATGATCTCGGTGAGGATTACCGGAAACAGGGCTTTGATGTCGTTTGTCCCAACCTTTTGCAGCGCGACTGCTTTTCTTATGCCGAAGCGCCGGAGGCCTACCGCTATTTTATCACGGAGGTAGGCTTTGATGCATATCAGGACGTTGTCCGGCTGATTGTCCAGTTAAAGAAAACTTACCGGCAGGTGTTTGTCATGGGCTTCAGTGTTGGGGCAACTATCGCCTGGCGTTGCAGTGAAAGCCATGATTGTGATGGCGTGATTGGCTTTTATGGCTCGCGAATCCGCGATTATCTGGATCTTGTGCCGGTGTGCCCAGTGCTTCTGCTGTTCGCCGAGCCGGATTCCTTCGATGTGCTGGCGGTCATCCGGCAAGTCCGCAACAAACCAATGGTCACAACGCAGTTATTTGCGGCAGCGCATGGCTATATGGATCAAAACTCGAGTGCCTATGATCAAAATCAGGCGCAAAAATCAAGGGCCGCTGTGCAGGCGTTTTTTAAAATGGGCACAATATAAAAAATGTCGCTGATGCATACATTTTATTGGATTCTAAACATCCCCATTTTACAAAAGGAGATTTTATGCTAACACTTTACTTTTCAGGAACTGGAAATACAAAATTCATTGCAGAGCACTTTTCGCAGACGCTGGGGGCCGAATGCCATTCGATTGAGGAAGAAATTGATTTTAGTGAAAAGATCGCGGCGGCAGAGACGATTGCTGTTTGCTACCCGATTTATGGTTCCTGTGTGCCGAGAATCATGCGGGATTTTGCTGAAGAATACCGGTCGGCTTTCGATGGAAAAAACCTGATTATCCTCAGTAGCCAGCTGATGTTTTCTGGCGATGGTGCTCGAGTATTCACAGAATTGCTGGAAGGAATCAGCTTTAATATTCTTTATGCGGAACATTTTAACATGCCCAATAATATATGTAATTTATTTCTGTTTCCGATAGCTAGTCCGGAAAAGATAGAACGATATGTAAAAAAGGCGAAGCAGCGGCTTGCCAGATCATGCAAAAATATCCAAAATGGCATCGTAAAAAAACGTGGCTTCAATCCTGTTTCGAAATACCTGGGTTTATTGACGCAGCGATTTTATTTTCCTGATTTTGAAAAGAAGGCTGAAAATGATGTCCGGATTACGGCTGATTGCGTTGCCTGTGGAAAGTGTGTAAAAATCTGTCCAATGAATAATCTGGAGCGAATTGAGGATAAGATTGAACAAAATGGAAATTGCACGCTTTGTTATCGATGTGTCAACGCATGTCCCCAAAAAGCAATTACGGTTCTTCTGCATGCAGAAGTTAAAAAGCAGTATCCTGGGTTAACCAAGCAGTCTTTATAACAAAAAACTCACTGCGGTGATGGGAAAGTTTGCGGTCCAGAGGATGATGAAAAAAGAAAAGACGAGCATACCAATATAAGGAAATGATATCGGCCGAGTTTGGAAATTAAATATATGTAAAAAAGCCAAAAAATACATAGCGCGTATTGACGCTTTAATTTTCAAAAAACAGGGATAAGTTTTATCTATCTGCGCTCTTATCACAATAAATCTTGCTGCTTTACATGTAAAGTAAAGCTTGAAATTAGAAAAAACTGGTGGTATAATTGATTTTACAATATTTGTCCGCGTATAAATATTGTAAAATCAATACAAATTGTGAAAACAGCAGTCGATCTGGTTTTTGAGTGATTGTGGATGGTGCTGCGAACAGTAAGAATTGGTATTGGAGTAATAATTGTTTAGGAGGCAATGATTATGTTAACGAAAAAACAAAACTTATTGGAAACGATTAACGGTGGAAATCCTGACCGATTTGTCAATCAGTATGAAGCTTTTGTATGTACTGACGCAATTTATGGTATGATCATGGGAGATCCGATTTCAGCCCAGGGAGCGTTCCCGATGCCTGGTGGTGAGCCGGCAAAAAATGCTTGGGGAATTACCTTTGCATGGCCGGCCGGGACTCCAGGACCATTTCCTGTACACGATGCAGAACACAAAGTGCTTAAGGATATCACCAAATGGCGAGAAACCGTAAAAGCACCTAAAACTGATTTCCCGCCGGAAGCATGGGAGCCATTTCTGCCGGCAGTCCAGGCAATTGACCGTAACGAAGTTTTCGCTACGGCATTTGTAGCTCCTGGTGTCTTTGAACAATGCCACCATTTAATGGGTATGGAAGATTGCCTGATGGGTTTCTATGAAGAACCGGAAGAAATGCATGCGCTCATTGACTACATTACAGAATACGAATTGCGATATGCAGCTGAATTGGTCAAATATTATAAGCCCAACTGTATCTTCCATCATGACGATTGGGGCAGCTCCCTGAATTCGTTCATGGCACCAGATATGTTTGAAGAATTTATTGTCCCAGCTTACAAAAAAATATACGGATTCTATAAAGAAAATGGCGTTGAGCTGATTGTCCATCACAGCGACTCTTACGCCGCAAATTTAGTACCGCTAATGATTGAAATGGGAATCGATATCTGGCAAGGCTGTATTTCATCCAATAATGTTCCGGAACTTATTAAAAAGTATGGCGGACAGATTTCTTTCATGGGAGATATCGATAATTCGCTGATTGACAACGAGGCGTGGACCCAGGAAAGCGTTGGCGCTGAAGTGCGAAATGCTGTAAAGCGTTGCGGAAAACACTATTACATTCCATGTATCACCCAAGGTGGACCAGGCAGTGTATATCCCGGCGTATACGAAGCAATTACGAAAGAAATCAATCAAATAAATAAGGAAATGATTTAGTTTGTATCGTCGGAAGAACAGCGGCGAAAAGAAATAACATGTTAAGTATGAGCATCAGGGGCTTTTGCAAAATTTAGTTGCAAAAGCCTTTTTTGCGCAATGAGTCGCGTGGAAACAAATTGAAACAGATTGGTTCTTTAATTCGAGTGCCAGCAAAGCAGTGCTTAAGGTTTATAAAATCAATTATTTAAACAACAAGAACGGTCAAGAATTGATGAACTCATTATGATAATCTCTATGTATCGGAGGTGAGAGGATGGATAAAACAAATTCATTGCGTGTGGTTCAAATGCTGCAGGAATACATTGAGGAAAATCTGCAAACCGCAATAACCTTGAAAGAGCTGGCCGATTATTCCGGTTATTCACCGTGGCATATCGGTCACATGTTTAAGGAAGTATCCGGTAAAAGTCCATATGAATATATTCGCCTGAGAAGATTGACAAGGGCGGCCCTTGTCATGCGAGATGAAAACAAAAAAGTGATCGACGTCGCACTTGATTTCGTTTTTGACAGTCAGGAAGGCTTTACCAGAGCATTTACAAAAGAGTTTGGAATTTCTCCATACAAGTATCATAAACAGACGCCACCGATCAAACTTTTTCTGCCTCAAAAAGTTTATGATACTTACCGAGCAATGTATTATGTTTATCAGAATGAAGAAAGGATGGTCAAAACCATGAAAACTGTATTTGTTCAAATTATTGAAAGGCCGGAAAGAAAATGCCTTATTAAAAGAGGAATCGAGGCAGCAGAATATTTTAAGTATTGTGAAGAAGTGGGCTGTGATATCTGGAATGTTCTAACAAGTGTCAAGGAAGCCCTATATGAACCGATCGGGATGTGGCTGCCGGAAAACCTGCGAGACAACGGATCAGAATATGTTCAGGGGGTCGAACTGCCACTGGATTATAACAAGGCAATTCCTGACGGATATGAGCTGATTGTGCTGCCGCCATGCACGATGATGGTGTTCCAGGGAGAGCCGTATGATGATGAAAAGTTTGCTGAGGCAATCGGGGAAATATGGAAACACATCGATAAATTCAATCCGGAATTGTATGGTTATAAATGGGCACCCGCGGATGGGCCAAGATTTCAGCTGGCACCAATGGGATATCGGGGATATATTGAAGCGCGACCGGTAAAAAAAATAAGCTGATAAAAAACACACGTCGGGATGGCACCGTAACCGGATTTACGGACCATGCTCGACGTGTGCGGTTGACCTTTAGTATTAAATTCTTTTTTATATTAGTGTATTCGAACGTAGAATCAGTCGCTGTATCGGCCCTTTCTTCCTTTTATCTGATAAAAGGAAGTCTGATTTTCAGTCCAGCCAAGCTTTCTTTTTAAAGCAGCCTCGTCTTTCAATGCTTCTTCTGGCGTGTGTCTAACTTCACCTTTATGTGTTATGCCATACATTGTTATAATGGCAATCCAGCCATTTTCTTTTTCATCAAAATATACGGAACTGCAATTATTGATCATTTTTTCCTCCCGTTATTGCAAAAAGTTGAGATATGCAATTTTCTTTCGGTCTTCACTTATAATTTTCGACACGATATTAATATTATAAACTTATTTTCCTGCTTTTTACAAGATAGTTTGAGAAATTATAAAAATGATATAATAAATCTGATCGTGGTATCAACGGTATGTTACCTGTCCATGCATCACCCCGGTCCTATCAATCGCGGTCGAACCGTTCTCGGCAACAAAGTTTTGAGAGGTGATGCCAAAAGCTTTGAAAAGGTGTATAATAAAACATGGACATATAATAAGCGGAGGTGTATTTATGAATATGTTACAGTTGGAACGAATGAAAAATGATAACGGATTTATTGCGGCGCTTGATCAAAGCGGCGGCAGCACACCAAAGGCACTTGCAAGTTATGGCATTCCCAAAGAAGCTTATGCTGATGAAGCTGAGATGTTTCAAATGGTTCATGAAATGCGTTCAAGAATTATGAAAAGCCCAGCTTTTACCAAAGAAAGAATTCTTGCGGCGATTTTATTTGAAAAAACAATGGATTTAAAAGTGGATGGAAAATACAGTGCGGATTATCTTTGGGAAGCAAAAGGAATCCTGCCAATTCTAAAAGTGGATAAGGGATTATTGGATTTGGAGAATGGAGTTCAATTAATGAAAACGATTCCTGATCTTGATGCCTTGCTGGCCCGTGCAAAAGAACGCCATATCTTTGGCACAAAAATGCGTTCAGTCATAAAAGAAGCGAATAAAACCGGTATCAAGGCCATTGTAGATCAACAGTTTGAAATTGGCAAAGCCATCGCAGCGGCCGGTTTTATGCCTATTTTAGAGCCGGAGATCGATATTCATATGGCCAATAAACAAGCGGCAGAAGCCATTCTCAAACAGGAAATAATCGAACACCTGAAAGCGTTGGATGCGAACTGTCAGGTGATGTTTAAACTGACTATTCCTGAGGTGGATAATTTTTATGAAGAGATCATCCAGCATACCAATGTCGCAAGAGTTGTTGCTCTTTCCGGCGGGTATTCCCGAAAAGAGGCAAATGAAAAACTCGCAAAGAATCATAAACTGATTGCAAGTTTCTCAAGAGCCCTGACCGAAGGGTTGAATGTTGACCAAAGTGAGGAAGCATTTAACAATCTGTTAGATGAATCGATCCAATCGATTTACGACGCATCAATCATGTAAATAATATAAACAAAGGCGGCAGGCAAGTCCATTATTTGGAATTTTGTTTGTCGCCTTTTTGCATTTAGAAGTCAAGATGAATATAATGATTAGTAAATTTATGAAGATTTATTAAAGATTTGCTGAGATGATTGATTAAAGAAACGTCAGATGCTATACTTTTTTTAAAAGAAAGAAGGAGCGTGTTGATGAAGCTGGATTACCGCCTCACCGTTTTGGTAGGACTTGGATTTATGACTATTAGTGCATTTTGGAGCTTGTACGATTTTGTGATTCCACTCATTATGTTGAAAGCTTTTGAACTGGGTGATACCATGGCTGGGGTCGTGATGTCCTTTGACAATGTGCTGGCTCTTTTCATGCTGCCCTTGTTCGGTATGCTTTCTGATAACACCAATACCAAAATGGGCAGAAGAATGCCCTATATTCTGGGTGGCACGGCAATGGCGGTGGTATCCATGCTTTTGATTCCCTACGCGGTAATGGAAAATAAGATCGGCTTGTTTATTGCAGCCCTGGCACTGGCCCTTCTAGCAATGGCTTTTTACCGATCACCGGCAGTTGCCCTGATGCCGGATGTTACACCCAAACCCCTGAGATCAAAGGGAAATGCCGTCATCAATCTGATGGGAGCGTTTGGGGGGATTATGGTTCTGGGGATGATGGCGGTTTTTGCTCCGAGCAAAGACAATAACAACTACTGGCCGCTTTTTCTTGCCACGGCCGGTATTATGATTATTGGGGTTGTTGTTTTAAAATTAACGGTGAATGAACCGGAAGCGGTTAAAAAAATGCGTAAGGACAGTGCCGCCATGGGGATCGATGTGGAGGAAGCAAAGAATGATGACCAAACGCTGGTGACCCATGAAAAACTTCCCAAGGCGTATAAAAAAAGTCTGATTTTCATCCTCTTATCGGTGTCGTTGTGGTTTATGGGTTATAATGCTGTCACCTCAGCTTTTTCTAAATATGCACTGGTTGCCCTGGATATGAAAGAATCCCAGTCCGCATTAATATTGCTGGTGGCCAGTATTGCAGCAATTATTTCGTTTATACCAGTGGGGATTATATCATCCCGGCTGGGGCGCAAAAAGATAATACTCATGGGGGTGGTTGTTCTGGGAACGGTGTTTGCGACAGCCAGCTTTTATACCACCTTCAATCCGGTGCTGTTTGTATCTTTTGCCCTGGCAGGTGTTGCCTGGGCTGCCATTAACGTCAATTCCCTGCCGATGGTTCTTGAAATGTCAAAAGGCGCCAATGTAGGCCGCTACACCGGGTATTATTACACCGCTTCAATGGCTGCTCAGGTCATCACCCCCATTGTTTCCGGAGCACTTCTTGAGCATCTCGGTTATCAAACCCTGATGCCATATGGGGCCATGTTTGTGGGATTGGCATTTTTAACCATGATGATGGTGCAGCATGGTGATTCAAAGCCCATTGCCCCCCGATCCAAGCTGGAGGTCTTTGATGTGGTGGATTGATCAGACCGATTATAGCAAAACAGGAGGCAGGAGATGATGCTCTTTATCATAATTGCGATCATTTTATTGCTGTTGTTTCTTTTTTATCTCTTTATCATTGCACCAGATAAACTGCCAACTGATTCAGATGTGAGACTCTGGCAGAACAGCTATGCGCATCGAGGGCTTCATCAGAAGGATAAATCGGTTCCGGAAAATTCGATGACGGCCTTTGCCAAAGCCATTGAGGCTGGATATGGAATGGAACTGGATATCAATCTCACCGCCGACGGAAAAGTCGCGGTTTTTCACGATGCCAGTCTGCTCCGGGTCTGCGGTGTCGATAAACTGCTTGCTGATTGTACCGAAGAGGAGCTTTCTGACTATCGGCTTGAAAATACCAGTGAAGGCATTCCCTGGCTGGAAGACGTGCTCAAGCTGGTGGATGGCAGGGTTCCCATAATTATCGAACTGAAAAACACAAAAAACTGGCAGCGACTCTGTGTAAAAGCGGCGGAACTGCTCAGTGATTATTCGGGATCTTATTGTATCGAATCTTTTCATCCGGGGATTGTCAGGTGGTTTTATAAAAACCGGCCCCAGGTGGTAAGAGGTCAGCTATCGGCCGACCATCAAAGCTTTGAAGGCGTGCCGCTCTGGCAAGGCGTGCTGATTGCTTCCATTATAACAAATGTGGCATCTCGACCGCATTTCATCGCTTATAACCACGAAGACGCCCGGCATCGAATCGGCCTTCGGTTTTTTAGTTTATTGGGCGGGAAACTGGCTGGCTGGACAGTCAGGGATACCGACAATAGCGAAGATTGTATGAATCGTTTTGATGTGATCATTTTTGAGTATTTTGAACCATGAGTTCGGATGATGGCGAAAAACAAGTTGGTGCGGACAATTTATAATCGATAAAATCAAGGCTTCACAGACAGCTTGCTTGTCAGGAAGCTTTTTTTGTGGAAAAAACGGACTGTTTTCATACCGCAAAGCAGCCAATGACTAGTTAAAGATGAACAGTTGATAAAAAATTGATAAATAGCTGCTAGAATAAAAACAGGAATGGGAGGCTGATCAGATGCAAAGCAAAATTTTAATCGTAGGGACAAACAGATGCTTACCGTTCAGACCAGGAGTGAACATATCGATCGCCTGGATTCCCGCGGTCATCACCTCAACAATGTGCGGCGACGCATTGGGTATCGAGCAATATACTGTGGCCATATGGGTGTTTGGCCTGACGGCTGTCATCAGTTTGATGGGTTTGCTGTTCTACAAAAAAATCAGCCGGATCGCTGGCGAGAAGAATGCGGAGTAAAGAGTTCTGGAATTTTATTCAATAGCATGTGAACATCAGAGTCCATTGACAGAGCCTTGTTTTGGCAATATACTTGAGATAACGAAGCAAACGGATAGGCCATGGAAACATGACAAACAATTAGTCATGACGGACGAAGAAACGTTTCAGCGTCATGTATGGGGGATACAATTGAGCAAATATAATATCCATAGCGACTTTAAAAAATATCAAAACATGAAAACACCTTTATCTCCGAGGCTTTTACCTTTGATGAATGGAGTCATTGAGAAAAGCTTCAATAAAAGGAAGCCGGATGAAGGTGTGCGTGAAATCAGAAGAACAATTCCCGGCTATCATAATGAACCGATTGGGATAATAATTTATGAACCGGAGGATACTGACGGGGTATTACCCGGTCTTATTTATCTGCATGGCGGTGCCTTTGTCCTGAAGTCGGCAGCATTCCATAAGCATTTAGTCTGTCAGTATGCATTAAGAACACCGTGTAAAGTGGTTTTTGTCGATTATCGGCTGGCACCGAAACATACTTACCCGGTTGGGGTTGAAGATTGTTTTGCTGTTCTGGAGTGGATCGATCAAAACGCGGAAGGAGTCGGTATTGATTCCGATAAAATTGCAATCGGCGGAGATAGCGCCGGTGGGGCACTTGCTGCTGCTGTCTGCCTGATGGCGCGTGACCGAATTGCACCGAAAATCTGCTTTCAGATGCTCGTCTATCCGGTCACCGATGCCCGGCAGATTACAGAGTCTGTCAAAGAATTTGTCGATACCCCTCTTTGGAATGCCAAACTGAATCAGAAAATGTGGCAGCTCTACCTTGGGCAGGGAATCCATTCAAATAAAGAATATGCGTCCCCCATGGAAGCTATTTCTTTAGCAAACCTGCCGGGTGCCTATATTGAAGTTGCCGAATTTGACTGTTTGCGGGACGAAGGGATAAATTTTGCTGAAGCGTTGAAAAAAAACGGCATTCATGTTGAGTTGAATCGGACTATCGGAACCATTCATGGTTTTGAAATCGCAGAAGACAGTGAAATCGTGCGTCAGAGTGTCAAAAAACGGGTTGCGGCATTGAAAAATGCTTTTGCTGACTAAAAAAGTCTATGATACTTACCGAGCAATGAAATTTGTTTATCAGAATGAAGATCCGTTTGAAGGTAAAAGCACCATGTCATTTTACTGCATTCCTGATAAATCTCAAAAAACAAAGGATTACAAGCATATATTACGCTTTTTGTTTTTTCGTTTCATTGCCGGCATTTTTTTCGAGAGCATAAATAGGTTGTGTAAGTATTTATAATTGGCATTTCGAGTAAAATTATTAAAGTATAATAGTTGATTAGGGTGTCAAAAGTATTTTCACCCCATTAATAATTCTCTCCAACTGAGGGTTGACTTCTGGTAAAATAGATACAGAATCAAAAGCAGTGGAGGCTACAAAACGATGTCATTTAAGACCAACAA
>NZ_WJBC01000036.1 GCF_014284475.1 Acetobacterium fimetarium
AATGTAATTGCTGCTGTTAATGTCGTTTTACCATGATCGACATGTCCGATTGTTCCAACATTTACATGGGGCTTATTTCTTTCAAATTTTGCTTTTGCCATTTGTTATTCTCCTTAAAATTTATTTTAATTTATCGTTTTACTGCTCTGTCAAATTAATTGATGATATAAAAATGGAGCCCTCATCCGGATTTGAACCGGAGACCCCCACCTTACCATGGTGGTGCTCTACCTACTGAGCTATGAGGGCTTATAATAAAATGGTGGGAGAAGATGGATTCGAACCATCGTAGACGTCGTCAACGGATTTACAGTCCGCCCCCTTTAGCCACTCGGGCATTCTCCCACTTGCTTATCAATTCAGCTTCTCTATAATAATTTGTTTTTTCTGTTTTGTCAACTGTTTTTTTTGTTTTTCGGTTATTTTCAGAGACGATTTCCAATTTTCTTCCTGATTCGCTGCAGCGCATTGTCTACCGATTTGCTGCTACAGGATAATGCCTCCGAGATTTCAAAATATGACGCTCCTTTTATATAGTAAGACAGCACTTTCTTTTCAAAATCTGATAACTCTCTGCGCACATCTTCCATCAGCTGTTCCAGTTCTTCTTTTTTGATCAGTTTTGCACCCGGTTCAACGTTTCTTTTTGCCGCCAACTGATCAATAATGATGTTCTGGGGTTCTTCTTCTGAAACAGGGGTATAAATCGAAACGGAGCTATTCAGCGGCATGTGCTTCTGCCGATTGGCTGAACTGATTGCTGTCTGGATTTGGCGTTCGATGCAAAGATTGGCAAAGGTCGAAAATCGGGCTTCCCGGTCCGGGCGATAATCCCAGATTGCTCTCAGCAAACCGATCATGCCTTCCTGAATCAGATCTTCATTGTCTCCTCCCACCAGATAAAAGGATCGCGAACGAATCAGAACATTCTTTCGGAATTTTTTCAGGAGAAACTGCTCTGCTTCTTTGTCCCCTTGCTGGGCGCGCCTGACCAGTTCATTTTCTGTTAATAGGTCGTTGTCATTTTCTTTCATTTTTTCCCCGTATCACTCTTTTATACGCATTCTTCTGAATTTTTCAAGTGTGTCTTCGTCCATAAAATCGCTTAAGGTAACGCGCTGTTTCGGTTCGCTTTTTTTCGTTTTATCTCTGAAGTTTTTCAACGTGATGGCCATATCTTCAATCAACTCTCTGCTCGGCACTCGCTGAGCTCCACTTGCCAGCACCATCCTCTGCAAAGTATAGTCAGAAGTAACAACCTGCACCGTATAAGAATTGGGCAGACCATAAACCAGTTTTTCAATATAGGCATCTGCCGTCTTGTTTTTCTCGGTGAACACCACTTTTATTCTGCCATGCATTTCTTCTCTTGTTTCAAAGGACTCCTGCTGATAGGCATCGAAAACAAGGATGGTTTCCCATCCTTTGAATCCGCTGTAGCCGTTCAAATCACTGATGAGTTTTTCTCTCGCCTCTTCCAGTTTAATTTCCGAGAGGCGTTTCAAATCATCCGAACCATGAATAACATTATAGCCATCCACAATCAGTATTGTTTTCATTGAAATCGCTGTTTAGCAGCCTCAGATAAAATAATAGCTGCCGCGGCTGAAGCATTGAATGATTCAATCTCGCCGTGGATTGGAATGGACACTGAAAAATCACATTGTTTTTTTACATTTGTGCTGATGCCGGCGCCTTCATTTCCAATGACAATTGCCAGCGCCCCCTTATAATCGGCCTGATAATAGGGTTGTCCATCCATGTCTGCCGCCATAATCCAAAAGCCCTTTTTCTTAAGCTCCTCAATCACCTGGCTCAGGTTCGTCACCTTGGCAATCGGGGTATGCGATACTGCGCCGGATGAGGCTTTCACCGAAACTGCCGTCAATGATGCCGAACGACGGTTCGGAATGATAACCCCATCAGCCCCGCAAAGATTGGCACTTCTGATAATTGCTCCCAGATTGTGGGGATCGGTAAGATGGTCCAGAATAACAATCAGCGGATCTCTGCCTTTTTGTTTGGCATGGTTCAGAATATCGTCAACGGTACTGAATGGGAATGGTGCCATCAGCGCCACAATCCCCTGATGCACCTGACCGTCCGATAGATACTCCAGTTTGGCTTTTTCAACGGAATGAATGATGATATTTCGTTTTTTGGCACTGTCCATGATCTTCTTGAGAACATGATCCGTATTATCTTTTAAAACCAGCAGTTTATCAATTTCCTGTCCGGACCGCAACGCTTCCATCACGGGGTTTTTCCCGGCAATGATAAACGTTTCTTCCGTTATACCCTCTTCTTCCCGGCTGAAACCATCAAATTTATTACGGGATTTGCGATCATCTGATTTATTGTAGCGACTATCCTTATCCCGGGAATCTTTCCCGCCGAAATTCCGATTCTTTTTACCCTCTTTCGGTCCGCGTTCTTCAAATTTCGAAGATTTCTTGTCGCCCTTGGAAGCGAATTTTGTTTCTTTGCCCTGTGCTCCACGGTCATTCTTTTTTCCCCGTGGTTTATCATCGGTTTTACTGTTCATGCGACTATTTGTTTCTCGTTTCATCTTTTCACCCATTCTTTATTTTCTATGCTTTTTCTGATTCTTCGTTTTGCTGATTTGCAGTCTCCGCTTCTGCGGCCGGTTTTCGTTTTCTTGGCGGCAATGGCCCATAGTATTGATAAAAATATGTTTTAATATCGCCGTTATACAGTTTTCTGTTTTTGGTTGCCGCTTCACCGAAATATTTCTCAAAGCGTTCATATCCCGAGATAATGAAGTAAGACCAGTCCTCCAGACTTCTGAACACTTTACCCATATCCCGATAAAGTCGTTGTACTTCCTTTTCTTCCCCGATTCGTTCGCCGTAAGGCGGATTCGTGATGATCACACCAAATTTTTTCTTGGTTACGACCGATTGTACCGGCAGCTTCTGAAATGCGACATAGTCCGCTACGCCAGCTAATTCAGCGTTGGTCCGTGCCTGTTTCAATGCACCGGGATCAACGTCCGAACCAAGCAGCAGGAATTCTTTATCATTGATCGCATCTTGTGCTTCCTGTCGTGCCTGTTCCCACATTTTCTCCGGCATACATTTCCATGTTTCCGACGCGAAACTTCGTTTCAACCCCGGTGCAATGTTTTTACCGATCATTGCCGCTTCGATCACGATGGTTCCAGACCCGCAGAGCGGATCAAGGAAATAACGATCCGTTCTCCAGTGCGACAGATAAACCAGCGCCGCCGAGATCGTTTCCTTCAGTGGGGCTTCGTTTCCATATTGACGATAGCCACGTTTATTGAGTCCCGATCCGCTGGTGTCGATTGACAATGTCACTTCATCCTTAAGAATCTGAATATGGATGGGATACTTGCCGTTGTTTTCTTCAAACCAGTCAACATGATACTTTGATTTCAATCGTTCAACGACGGCTTTTTTTACAATCCGCTGCCCGTCTGATTTGCTGTAGAGTGTTGATTTTACACTGGTAATTTTTGCCGCCGGAAATTCACCATCGACCGGGATCCAGTTTTCCCACGGCAATGCTTTTGTTTTCTCAAAGAGTTCGTCAAAGGTTACCGCTTTGAAACGGCCCACTTCTAAAAGCACGCGGTCGGCACATCGGAGCCATAAGTTTGACCGGGGAATCGCTTCCAGCGGTCCGGAATAATGGATTTTTCCATTCTCCACCTCAGTGACTTCATACCCCAGTTTTTTTATTTCGTCTTTGACCACACTTTCAATCCCGAAAGCAACTGTAGCAATTAAATTTATTTTTTTCGACATTCATTTTTCCTTTATCTAAATTTTTTTCGACTGTTAATATTTCATTATAACACATTTTCTTATTTACTTCTTAAATATTGCGATAAATAATTCAAATAAAAAACATCTGCAATCAAACGGCTGCTGCAGATGTTTTTTTATGATCTCTATTTAGAATGTCTTTATTTCCTGATCTCTACCAAAAACCACAAATCCCTGATAGTTTCCGTTATCCCAGGCAGTAATCTGCTTTCCAAATTTTTTCTTCATCGCAACCAGATTGACACGATAACCTTTGCCGCGCCAGACATCAGCCGCGGCAATCACTTCCGGAATGCTGTCGTGCTGCGGTTCATAGAACAGAATGACCGCTTTATCGACTTGCACGGCGTCTTTTTCTTCTTCGAGAAGAATCGAAATAATCCGTTCAAACCCGATGGAAAAACCAACTGCCGGGACCGAAACTTTATTGTATTTTCCAATCATGTTGTCATAACGCCCCCCGCCGGCAATCGAATAGCCGTAGGGTCCGTAACTGACTTCAAAGATCAGACCGGTATAATAGCCCATTCCCCGGATCAGTGAAAAATCAAAAACTATCTCAAACTGATCTTTTGACAGGGTTTTCATCGAATTGATAACCCGGGTTAATTCCTCAATCGATTCTGTGTCCTCAACCCATTGGCCCAGGTTCTCCAGATTGATGCTGGCGACACACGACATGAGAGATTGCACTTGTTCCTGTCCAAAGCCCTTCTCCAGCAATTCCTGAGTGACACCGTCGGTTCCGACTTTATCGATTTTATCCAAAGAGATACATACCGTCCCGATGGATTCGGCCGAAAAACCGGCCTTTTTTATCACCGCACTGAGTAACTGCCGATGGTTGACTTTGATCGTAAAGCCTTTAAAGCCCATGGCAATCAATGCTTTTGCGGTCGTATCCATCAATTCGATTTCCGCATTAATGGATGGATCACCGATAATGTCGATATCGCATTGTTTGAAAGACCGGAATCTTCCTTTCTGCGGGCGTTCAGCCCGAAAAACATTACCAATCTGAATGGCTTTAAAAGGACTTTCCAGCATTGACTGATTGTTTGAATAAAACCGGCTTAGCGGCAGGGTTAAATCAAAACGCAGACCCATATCACAGAGGTCCAGCGTCGTTGCGTCTTTTGTCAGCTCCAGTTTTTCACCGCGTTTCAAGACGGTAAAGAGCATTTTTAAATTTTCACCGCCTTCACTGCCCAAAAGCAATTCCAGGTTTTCCATCACGGGTGTTTCGATCCGGCTGAATCCATGGACCCGGTATATTTCCAGAATTTTCTGTTCCAACCGATCCCTAATTCTCATTTCATCGGGTAAAATATCCCGTGTTCCTCTTACAGGTTTTGAACTGATCATGTGTCACCTTCTATATTAAATTAATTTGTTTAAATGCTTTCTTGCCCTTTTTCAGGACCAGTTTGCCGTCTTTGAAATCACTGGCTGTATAAACCGCTTTGGGATCCGTGACTTTTTCGCCGGCGGCAAGAACACCGCCCTGCTGAATTAATCGTCGCCCTTCGCTCCGGGTCGGAATGAGTTTTGCAAATTCCAGCAAAAAAACAATGTCCCGGCCATCTCCCAATTCCGCTTTCGACAGATCAACGCTGGGTATTTCCGCATCGCCATTATCGCCCGCAAAAAGCTTTCTTGCCGCATTTTGCGCTTCATGGGCGGCATTTTCGCCATGAATAATTTCGGTCACTGTGAAGGCCAGTATTTCTTTGGCCTGGTTTATTTGGGCGCCTTCCAACGCGCCCAATCGTTGTACCTCTTCCATTGGCAGGAAGGTCAACAGCGCTAAACATTTTTTTACATCCGCATCGGCAACGTTGCGCCAGTACTGATAGAATTCATACGGCGATGTTTTTTCAGGATCCAGCCATAAGGCGCCCTTGGCTGTTTTTCCCATTTTGACACCTTCACTGGTCGTCAGCAGCGAGAACGTCATCCCGTAGACCTGTTTCCCATCTTTACGTCTAACGAGCTCAACCCCGGCAATGATATTGGACCACTGATCATTTCCGCCAAACTGCATTTTGCATCCCTGTTGTTGATGCAGTACATAAAAATCATAGGCCTGCAGCAGCTGATAGTTGAATTCCAAAAATGTCAGTCCTTTTTCCATCCGTGATTTATAGCATTCAGCCGCCAGCATCCGATTAACCGAAAAATGTGCCCCGATATCTCTTAAAAAATCGATGTAATTGAGTGGCAGCAGCCATTCGGCATTATTAAGCATCACCGCTTTGTCATCTTCAAAGCTTAAAAACTTTTCGAATATTTTCTTGAATTTCTCACCATTTTCCGCAATCCGCTCCGGAGTCATCACCTGACGCATGTCTGTCCGCCCGGAAGGATCTCCGATCATCGTCGTTCCCCCACCGATCAGGGCAATGGGACGATGCCCGTGCCGCTGCATATGCGCCATTACCATGATTTGGATGAAATGTCCAATATGCAGACTGTCCGCCGTCGGATCAAATCCGATATAAAAAGATACCGATTCTTCTCCCAGCAGTTTTTCTATTTCCTCTTCATGAGTACATTGTTCAATAAATCCACGTTCTTTCAACACATGAAATACATTCTCCATTTGTGTACGTCCTTTCCTTAATCATCTCAGGTTGTCGACCTGTCTATTCATCATTTATCTAAATTTCACTATCTTCAGGAGGATTTTCCAATGCCAGCTTTTCTTTATGAAGCTCCCATCTCGTCAAGCCCTCTTCTAAAAACACTTTTATAATCGCAAACATCGGAATGGCGATAAACATTCCCATGACGCCAAAAAGACTGCCGCCGATTACCACGCTAACCAAAATCCAAAAGGGATTCAGCTTTACAATTTTACCCAGCACATTCGGTGCCAGAACATTTCCTTCAAGTTGAAAAAGAACAATGACCCAAATACCAACCCATAATGCTTTGATCGGATCATCAATCAGGGTGATCAGAACACTTGTTGTGCCACCGATAATCGGGCCAAAATAAGGAATCATATTGGCAATTCCCAAAATCACGGCAAAGAGCGGCGCATAATCCACCCCAATAATCAGCAGACCCAAATAATACAGAAGAGCAACCAGTATGGAAATGAGAATCTTGCCAGTGAAGTATTTATAGAAAATATCATCAATCGTGATGCATGCCCAATGCGTTCCATTATACAACGTTTTATTCATAACTGCTTTTGCCAAACGGTCAACTTGCTCAATAATCTTTTCCTCATCCAGCATCAGATAAAGGCAAATAAAAAAAACGATGAAAAAAGAAACGATAAATTCAACGGTTCCTTTAACAAACACCAGTGCGACACTGCCGATATCACTGAGTGATTCAGGATTCGTCCCAAAATAAGCTGATATCTGATTCATGATATCCGTTGGCGTGATATTCTGAAGACCAGCAACCGTATGCTTCAAACCAGCAAGAATATCCTGAGTGGCGCCCCCCTGCAGCAGACTGTTATTCAGGAAAGCATTGATGATATCCAAATTTTCCGGTATTTTTTCAATCAGAGCGGTTAAACTGTTGGTAACCGAAGGGATTGTGGCATAGAAAAAAAGAACAATCAAAACGATTGTGATGATGTATACAATCGAAATAGCCGACATGCGGACGATTCGGGAGCGGTTTTGACTCTTTGGAATCATTTTAAAAATAAACGTTTCAACGCTTCGCATTGGTCTAAAAAGAAAATAGGCCAGCACGCCGCCAAAAATAATGGGTTCAATAACGATGAAGAATGCGCCGATGCTTTTTAAAAATGTATTTGCGATGATGCCAAAATTATCGAGTATCTTATAAATAAACAATAGTATTAAGACACCAACTAAAAAATAGCTGTATTTTTTGATAAGTTCCTTGTCAATTTTTAATTTCACATTTTCCTCCCCTGCCGTTTACAGTCCGATTTATATCTTAACATTTAACGAAAAAAAATTAAAGCAGTTTCAAATAGTTTCTTGTCATTTATGGTTAAACTAAAATAAAAATCGTCAGCGTTAAAGTTTTCCTTGTGTCTTAGAGAAAATTATCATATATTCTGTAGTGAACAAAAATTTATTTAGGAGAAATCATGATCTATCTAGCCGTTATCATTTTTGTTGTTTTTTTGGATCAGTATTCAAAATATCTGATTCTTACCCATATAGCCCCTGTTGATACTTTTCCCATCATTCCAGATGTTTTTCATCTGACTTATGCTGAAAATACCGGGGCCGCATTTAGTCTTTTTACCAATATGCAATTTTTACTGGTGCTGATCACCATGACTTTTATTGGCATCCTGATTTTTTTTCTGCTTAAAATCCCCAAGACCAGGGAAAATACATGGATCAATCTTTCCATCGCTTTTATTATCGGCGGTGCTGCCGGCAATCTGATCGACCGGATTCGGCTGGACTATGTTGTTGATTTTTTGGATTTTCGAATGATTAAATTTGCGATTTTTAATTTTGCAGATCTGTTTGTTGTCTTCGGAAGCATTCTGCTGGTGATTGCCTTGCTTGCCAACAAAAATTTCTTCGAAAACAATGACTTCAGCAAAATAAAATAGGTGGTCTGTTTTAGCAAACCTCCAGAAACTTAAAATAAAACGAATGGTCGCCCTTTTACAGCGCCCACTCGTTTTGTTTTTTATCGTCTTTTACCGCATACAGCACTTTCAACATATCGGCACTGGTACAATGAATGTGCTCACCGGCTAAAGCTTTAGCCATGGCGCTCTCACCGCTTTCAATTTTTCTGATGATCTCCATGTGCTGGTTCACGAGTGGAGTTTTGTCTTCAATGCGATGAACATACTCTGCCCTAAAACGCTGCATCTGTTCCCGCAAACTATTGATCATCGTCAGCAATTTTTTATTTCCGGATGCTCGGTAGATGATATCATGAATAGCCATATCATTTTTGATAATGCCCTCTTCATCATTTGCCATCGCCGACTCACCGAACCTTTGATTCGCAGCGTATAGTTTTGCAATTTCTTCAGCGGTCGCGTTCAAGGCGGCCAGCTCAGCTGCCAGGCCCTCCAAAGCCCGTCGTATTTCCATCATTTCTTTCAAATCATTGACCGACATCGGTGTCACATAAGCACCTCGCCGGGGAACCATTTTTACCAGACCTTCCAGTTCCAGTTTTCGGATTGACTCCCGGACCGGTGTTCTGCTCACGCCCATTTCTTCAGCCAGCTGAACTTCCATCAAACGTTGTCCCGGCTGCAGCTCACCGGTGATGATCGCACCGCGGATTGTTTCAAAGACAATTTCCCGCAATGGCTTGCAGGAGCTTATATCAAGGCATAACCCCTTCTTTTCTTCCGACATATAACCCTCCTTAATTCTCACTTACTTGGCTGAGAAAAGACATTTTGTACTTTTGTTTAAGCACTTGCCATGCCATCTCGGCACGCTCTTGTTCCCGGTAATAACCGACTAAAGTCGATCCGCTGCCTGTCATAATGGCGGCAATGGCTCCATTTGCCATCAAATCATTTTTAATATTACGTATTTCAGGATACTCTTCAAATGCCACTTCTTCAAAAACATTGCCCATCGCAGCATTCAATTTTGCGTAATTCTCATCTTTGAGCAATTGGATGATGCCCGTTATATCCGGGTGATTTTTAATCTCTTTCTGGTCCAATTTTTTAAATGCCCAGGGTGTGGGAATATCCACCTTCGGTTTCACTACCACAACATGCCATTTTTTCATTCCCGGCAGAGACGTTATTTTTTCACCAATTCCTTCGACCAGAGCCGTTCCGCCGATCAGACAATAGGGTACATCGGCACCAATTGTCACCCCGATTTCTAACAGCTCTGGTGTCGTGAGATTCAGTTTCCAAAGGATATTAAGCCCTTTCAATGTGGCCGCCGCATCACTGCTTCCGCCAGCCAAGCCGGCCTGAGCGGGAATTTGCTTGTCAATATGGATCTTAACTCCCTGGGTTTTGTTAAATCGCTTTTGCAGTTTTCGCAACGCGATGATCACCAGGTTCTTTTCATCTAATCGAATCAAATTGTTGTTTGAGGTTAAAGTAATACCCTCCTGACTATTCTCAAAGGTTAACGTGTCTTCAAGTTCAATAGAATGATTGATCATCCTCATCTCATGATAGCCATCTTCACGTATCCCGGTCACATCAAGGGATAAATTTACCTTGGCTTTAGCTTTTATGACGACTTTATCCATTTTAACTTCCTTTGTACTTATGATATTGTATACATTATTCATTATAACATAGCCGGCTCTGCTTGTGAATGAAAAAACATGATTGAAACCCAAGCTTTTTCGTGTATAATCTAACCATAAACCATTACGAAAGGCTTCTTTTCATGATAACACAACCAATCCATGCAATCGTGTTTGACTTTGACGGCACACTTGTCGATTCCATGAGTCTCTGGCACCAGATTGACATCACCTATCTTGGCAGGCGCGGACTTCAATGTCCGGATGATTTATCCTTTGAAGTGTCCGGCAAGAGTTTCACAGAAACCGCTGAATATTTCAAAAAACGTTTCAATCTGAGTGATTCAGTCGATATGATCAAAGCGGAATGGGACTTAATGTCCCGGGATTCGATTCTCACCAAAATTGATTTTAAACCTGGCGCCCTTCCTTTTTTGTCCTGGATTCATGAAAAAGGCATCCCCATGTCAATTGCCACTTCCAACACGCGGTCTGTCCTCGAGCTTTTTCTGCCCAAGTACGGCATCGAACACCTTTTTCACTCGCTGCACTTTACTTGTGAAGTCGGCAAAGGCAAACCGCATCCCGATGTTTTTCTGGATGCCGCTAAAGCGCTCAATGTTCCCCCGGAAAATTGTCTGGTATTTGAAGATACCCTGGAAGGCATCAATGGTGCATTATCGGCCGGAATGCCCGTCATTTCTGTTGACGATTCTCATCAATATCAGCGACTGGAGCTGATCCAACGCTCAACACTCTGTCATATTAAAAACTACCAGGAACTAATGACTGATCATTTCAGCCAATACTTATTCAGGAGATCATATGATGTCAATACATTTTAATAACGATTGGGAACTTCCCATTCAAAACGAACTAAATCAGGAATACTATCAAGATCTGCGGCACTTCTTAATCACTGAATACCGCAGCCGTCCGGTCTACCCGCCAGCGAAGGATATCTTCAACGCCTTCCACTTTACCGCTTATTCTAAAACCAAGGTCTGTATTATTGGACAGGATCCCTACCATGGCCCCGGCCAGGCTCACGGTCTCTCTTTTTCGGTAAAACCAGGCGTACCGATTCCGCCTTCTTTGCTGAACATCTACAAGGAACTGTCCGATGATCTGGGGTACCCGATTCCCAACCATGGCTGCCTGAAAAAATGGGCAAATCAGGGTGTTCTGCTGCTCAATGCAGTCCTTACTGTCCGTGCCGGACAGGCCGGTTCTCACCGCAACATGGGATGGGAAACTTTTACAAGCCGCATGATTCAAGCTTTAAATGATCGGGAAGAACCCGTTGTTTTCATTCTCTGGGGACGGGATGCTCAAAACAAGCGGTCACTGATCACAAATCCGCGCCATCCGATTATTGAGTCTCCCCATCCCAGCCCGCTTTCTGCACATCGTGGTTTCTTCGGCAGCCATCCGTTTTCCAAAACCAATGCTCTGCTGATCAGCCTTGGGAATACCCCCATCGACTGGCAGATAAAAGATACTGACAACGACAGCGAGTTGGATTGAGTTCTTGCCCTTATGCTGCGTTTTGTCAAATTCAAAAGCCGATTATTTATCAATGTGTCAACAACCACAAATAAATAATCGGCTTTTTTGTATTTTGTTAGAATGATATGCTTTGAGCGTATCTGCTCAACCATTGCCCGCCATGCAGGTTTTTCGTCACTTCCGAGCACCGTGTTAAATCAGTCCCATTTCTTTTCGGATTGCTCGAATTCCTTCGAGATTGATCTGGCCGGGAGCCGTTTTTCCTGCCCCTGCGGCATAGGTCAGCGAACCGCCGCAGAGGTCCGGCGCAATTCGAGTAATTCCGCCAAGTGCACCCATTGCGATGGCAATCATCGGCAATTCTGACTGTTCGTTATAAAACAGGTTAGCCATCATCAGGCGGCGAACATCTTCCGCCGTATGCGGCATTAACGCCAATTTAAGCACATCCGCGCCTCTTGCTTCCATCGATGCGTAAATTCTTCTTATTTCCTGCGCCGCCGGTGTTCTTTCGAAATTATGATGGGATGCAATCCACTGCGGCCGTTTATTTTTAATTGCAGCTGTTATTCTGTCTAAAAACAGATCGTTGCTCGCCAGCTCCACATCCACATAATCCACCACATCACTTTCAATTGCGGCGTTTATTGCGGCTTCCCGAATGGCATCCGATGTTTCAAAAACGCCCCCTTCAAGGTGGCTGCGATAGGTATAAATGATCCCCTGGTTTTTCAGGCATCGCTTGATTTCTTTCAGCACGTCAATTTCCGCTTGCCTACTGAGCGTTGCGCCTTTCATAAAATAGTCCCGACGCCATTCCAGAAAATCGCAATCATTTCTTACGGCGGCTTCAACATCCGCTAACAACTCGCTTTTATTGGCACTTATTAAAGGAATGCATGAGGCAAACTTATTTTTTTCGATTGGTTTCATTCCGTCTTTCATCATCATGACCGTTTTTCTCCTTCAAACGTATTTGGTTGTGTCTTACTTATGATTCAACAATCCGATGTTTTTAATTTCTACCGAAATTGTTCCATCGGGGTTATTTTTAAACTCAACGATATCATTTCTTTTCAATTGCTCAGTCGGAATGCTGATTTCAATTCCGGTATCGGTAATAAATTTCTGCTTGCCGAATATCTTCTTTTCAATGTTTGGAGAAACCTGAACTTTTTTATCATACAATCCTTTTTGTTCCAGAGTTTCCTTGAATTTCTCCTGAACGCTTTCATCACCGTCAAAAACTACTTTTGCAATATTCTCAATATCAATTTCACGCTCTGCTTCGTAGTCATCGGCTAATACCGTCTTTATTGCATTCAGTTTTTCATAATCCCTGCCATACTCTTTCCCGATCATGTCTTTAGCTGTTTTTTCCACAATGTCGAAAGCTTCTTTTTCCGAAATGGCCGGTTCGCAATGCAGCAATTGCGTAGAAATATAAAAATCTTTTTCATTGCTGATGAGATATTTTTTTTCTTTTAATAAAATCTCATCCGTTGCCAAATTAATGAGTACAAATTCGTCAAGCTTTTGGCTTTCATTTGGAAGCACACAGGGCTGAACAAGAATATCATTTGTCAATCCGTTATCCGTATTGACATAGTGAATATAGCCATGTTTATAATTGAACTTGAAAATGCCAAGGTAAGTCTCATGTTCCATTTCAAAATCCACAAAAACTAGATCCGCTGAGGGAATCTCAATGTTTTCAATCATATAATCAAAAAACATCTGTGCAATTTCAGCACTTACGCGAACCAACTCGTGAGGATTACTTTTATAATCCTGAAGCCGTTCTTTAAATTTGCTTCCCGTTCTAAAAACGGTTCTTTTTATTTCCGGGTCCTTAATCGACCTTTGAACGTGTTTTTCAATATAGTCTTTGACGGTTAAGGTCATATTCAAGAGCGTATCCGATAGAACCGGAATACTCGCATTTGTATCCAATACATGCAAAATTGATTTGTTGATGGTAATTTCTATATTCATATTACTCCTTATGCGGTTTTTTCAAAAGATTTTAACACACCTTCATCATTTTAGCTACACGAAATCATGTGCTACCCTTTATTATCTGATCACTGAATATCTCCGGGTGAAAAATTAATCACGCCTGATTCACTAACTTTTCGAAAAAAAAATCACCATCAATGATGGTGATTCATCCAGATTTCTCTGATTATGTTAGAAAAATGGTGCGCCCTGGGGGACTCGAACCCTCAACCTACTGGTTCGAAGCCAGGCACTCTATCCAATTGAGCTAAGGGCGCAGATTAAGTTGATTAAAAAGAATAACTCAGACGATGTCCAAGTCCATCTAAATCATATAAAAATTGGAGCGGAAGACGAGATTTGAACTCGCGACCCTCGCCTTGGCAAGGCGATGCTCTACCACTGAGCCACTTCCGCTTAATTGGTGCGGATGAAGGGACTTGAACCCCCACATCGTAAGATACTAGATCCTAAGTCTAGCGCGTCTGCCAATTCCGCCACATCCGCATTACAATGCTACTAACAAGAAGCAAATAACTGCTTTCTGTAACGTGCTTGATTATAATAACAAAATATATTCGCTTTGTCAATTGATTTTATGAATTTTTTGTATTTTTTCTCCAACCACGGATCCACACATCTTAAATTTTATCTTTAAAAAGCTCTACCACTTTATCCTTCGGTCCGTAAATTACAATCCTGTCACCCTGTATAATCTGATCTGATGCAACAACATGGTCAATAATTAGATTGCCGCGCTTAATCAGCAAGACGTTCAATTTATAGGTATGGCGAAAATTCATCTCCAATAATGTCTTACCAGTAATTTCAGGCGGTAGACATGTTATAAACACTTCAGCAATCAATTTGTCCTGAAACATTTCCAAAATGCGGACATTATTGCAAAATGCACCTTTTGACTTATTTCTGGCCAAGCGCTCTACCATTCTATCAAATCTCCTGATGATCCATTTAGACCGGGTTAAGATGATTATCACAATCAGAAAGAAAACGGAATACCCGATTGTCCACCAGTTGAATTGATCACCAGAAGAGCGGATAAACAAATTGACTAAAATGGATACCCCGGTAACCGCAAAAAGGTACCCAAAGATCATCATAATCCGGGCCAGATGCCGCCGCGCAACTGAATTAAGAATAAGTTCACTCTCTTTAGTGGTGAATCCACTGTTTGTCATACACGAAATGGCTTGAAATCGCGCCTTGTCTTCCCGCAATCCCGTTAGTCGAAAAAGAACAGTAAAAATCTCCACTACAATTAGATATGCAATGATTAGTACAAAAAAGCTGATAAGTGATACATTAAATCCCATAGAAATTCCTCTCATGATCTATTTTAGACATAAAAAAAGCCCTCAAAACCTTTGATGTCGAGGATTTAAGGACAAAGGGCATTCGATTATTGCATGATGGAGCGGAAGACGAGATTCGAACTCGCGACCCCCGGCTTGGGAAGCCAGTGCTCTACCACTGAGCCACTTCCGCAACAAAACTATTATATCAATAAATGACTTTTTTCGCAAGGCTTAAGTTAACCATTTATAAATATAATCGCATCATCATAACCGAATGCTTTTATCCTGCCATGATTTTTTTTCGTTTGCCACATTTACAACGCTTTTTGTCGAAAAAACTGTTCTGAGTCTCTCAGCATCTTCCTTTTTATCCCAAGGCAGAACATCGCCATCTTCTCTCAGATATTCCAGAATTTCCCAAATACCTTCACCCGTATAGGAGCTGACTTTAAAAATCGTATCACAGCCTGCCAATTTAAGCCATTCTACTGCCTGATCAACATCTGCACCGATTGCATCGATTTGTGTTACAATTCCAATAGCAGGGCGATTGCAGACAGGAGTTACACATGGCGGATAAAGTGAATACGGCTCTGTAGCATTGATTAAGAGTGCAACTACATCGGCTTCGAAAGCATACAATGCCAACGCATGACCGAAGCCTTTTGTCTCCGCATATTCTCCCGGTGTATCAATTACAACATCAAAATGATTGATGTACTGGGTTTTCTCGTAACGTATCTCTTTTCCCTTTAATGCCTGTCTCAGTGTTGTTTTGCCGCACTCACTACGTCCCACTAAAATTATCTTTTTCATATTTCGCCTTCATTTTCATGTTTGATCATATCAAGTTTTTGTAATCTCACAAATTGTAAATTTCAATGTATCCCTGAGATAAACCAGAATATTTCTAATTGCTGACTCAACTTCAGATATTCTTCCTGTGAACATCAGCGTACCACTAAATCGATCGATAAATCCCATCTCGATATTAGCAGTTTTAATTGCTAGATCACCTGCGATGACCGAAATCTCAGACGGTGTCATGCTCAATATGCCAATCGCTGCTTTTTGATAATCAATACTCGGATTCAAACCTAATTTTTTATATACGATTTCATCTGGGCTCGCAATAACATGAGCCAGCGTAACTTGTTTTCCTGGAACTGTCTCTTGTATAATTCTCAGTTTTCCTTCATTCGTATCCAAAATGCCATTCATTCTAAGAGTCTCCTTTTCTTCGGGTAAAAGCTGTATTTTCAATACAATTATTTAATTTGATTATATCATTTGTGCTAAAAAAAGAAATGTAGTCTCTGGTCATTAACAGATATTTTTTTTGCATTTATTATACGACCTACACTATTTGCCAAAGAACCTAAAAAAAACCGCATCTCTGCGGTTATGTTTGTAAAATGGTGACCCATGGGCGACTTGAACGCCCGACACCCTGATTAAAAGTCAGATGCTCTACCAACTGAGCTAATGGGTCAGATAAAATATTAA
>NZ_WJBC01000037.1 GCF_014284475.1 Acetobacterium fimetarium
GAACAATTAAATTCGGTAGGCTCTAGAAAGTCTACACTGTTAAAAAATCAACTCCAGCTATGGATTGACTCTCAGGCCTCTTTTATTAAGGCTTTGTTTGGTCAATTAGGCTGGGAAAGTTGAGTAAATTACAAAAATTTATTTTAATAATCCCGCTTATCTTTACTAAAAATACGGAGGTAAACACTTGCGAATCACCAAAGACGAATTTAACGAATGTACCCAACTGGAAAAAACGAACAAAAAAAGAGCGTTAAAAGAGGCTGTCATAGAACCCCCTTCGAATGCATCGACCAATATACAAAACAAATTAAAACAAAAAATGGATCTATCGATGAAATTGTCTGATGCTGAAATTAAAAAGCGCTTATCGGGTTTAGCTGAAGAAACAATCAATCAATTGTCTGACCAAAATAAAATTCTACAGGACGTTGAAGAAATTTATCTGATCTTCAAGGGCCAAATGATGGTGATTAACCGGTGCCACTTATTATCAATGAGCGATCAGCAGGAACAGAACGCAAAAGTTTACGCTTTCTATTACAAAAGAAAAATGGAACTAAAAAAACTGGAACTCCAAAATAAAAAATAGTCTGCTGAGGATGGCTTTTGCCATCCTTATTTTTTTATCTGATTTTTTCTGAATTCCAAAAAGGTGCGCCGCAATTCGGCAAACAGCATTTCCGGCTCTGTTGTCAGCTTGGCGCGCATGAACCGCATTCCCAGATCAACCGCTGATATCAAATTTGCTCCATTCAAAACAAGCGAAGTCAGAAAACCCGCAGCAAACATATCACCCGCTCCGGTAGAATCAATGATTTGTTCGTCGCTGACCACCTGATTATTAAAACGCTGTTCAATGAGCTGTTGTTTATCGCGATGATATATGATAATCTCTGCTACTTCTTTTACAACGACGGTTAATTTTTCCAATCCATACCGTGCAAAAATACCGGCCGCGTTTTCCGGACTGGGCGGATCAAAGGCGCCCCCCTTCAACAGGTCGTACTCCATTCGGTTGACAAAAAGAAAGTCCGCCAGCTTCAGAATGCCAACAACCGCCGGCGTCAGTGTCATGATCCATGGTTGTCCCGGATCAAAGCTGATGATCAGAGCGGGATTAATTTTCTTGACATCCCGGACGATCCGTTCCAGCACGACCGGGGTTCGCTCGTCATTGAAGGCAGTGATGTGCAGGATTCGGGCATTTGCCAGATAGCTAAGGATATCCTGATAACGGCTTTCGAGGTATTCCGCCATACTGCTGTTGCAGCCCGGATAAAAAAGGAATGACCGGGTGCCGTCATGGTTAAAACAGATACAACGGCCGCTGCTCTGATTCCCCATCGCATCCACATTTTGAAATAAATCTGAGAGGTGTTCATATCTGCAACTATACTATTTTTTATAACCACTTACAACTTAAAATTTTACGGCCGTTCAAATTCAGCAACGGATTCAATCATCAAAACTTGACAATCAAAAAAAAGAAGTCCTTTTGTGAGCGCGATCGTCTCATCAATAGGACTTCTTTTCCACATCGGCAGTCTTGAACCGTTGCGTTTATTCAGCCGGAGTGGGAGCCACCCGACTAGGCTTCCACTCGTCTTTGTTTGATCAGCACCAGTGTCACCCCGAGAACGGCGACCCCGAAGGCCAGTACCAGCACCATGCTGGTGAAAATGGACTGGAGATTGGTGGCATTGAAACTGGTGGCCGCGGCGATCTCGTTATTGGCTTTGACATACCAGTAAGTGGGGGTAAAGCTGGCGATGGTCAACACATTATCGCCCAGCAGGGCCTGGGGAACAAAGACCCCGCCAATAAAGCTGGAGCCCAGGGCGAAGACATTGGCAACGGCTGACATGGCGCCCCGGCTTTTGACGAGATTGCCGATTAAATAGCTGATGCTTAAGGCTGCCAGGGTGAACACAAAGGAGTTTAACAGCAGCAGCAGACCGGTGGTTGTAAACATGAAACTGCCGTACATGATAAAACTGGCAGAGATCAGAACAAGCCAGGTCAGAATGGCAAAACTGAGGTTGCCGAGAATCATCTGGAAATTCATGTTGGCAGATCGGATCGGGGCGCAGAGATTCCGCCGTTTCAGATCCGTGTCATTGAAAACCAGCATCACCGAACAGACCCCTAAAATCAGAATGGCGAACAGGGAATAGGACAGATAATTGAAATAGTATCCGGATTTTTCCGCATAGACTGAATGTGTTCCATTACTGATCATCGTCACTTCGGTCTGTTGCGCGAGATCCTTTGCCAGATATTTTGTGAGATCATCCTGACTGAGCCCGGGCATATTGGTCGTGTAGGCGTTAACCGTGTTCAGGTATTTATTGATCAGCAGATCCATATAGATGTTACTGGTGGAGTCGGGAACGGTTGTTTTTTCCAGCTGGACTGCTTCGCCATTGAGCATCGCCTGGGTAAATCCGTCAGGAACCCGGACGATATATTCCACCTGTCTGAAAAACAGGGCATCCTGAAGTTTTTGAGTCTCATCGGGAATATCAACCAGGTTGGCATTTTCAGCCAGATAGGTTTTGAGTCCCGCCACCAGCTGCGAATCACCATCGTCATTGATGAAGGCAATATTGACCTTGACTTTGGTGAAGTCGGTATCCTGGGGCGGGTTATAGGAGCCGCTGAGCAACAGCGCCAGGACCATGAAAACCACCAGATAAATCATCAGCAGGGTACGGTTTTTCTGGATTACTTTGAAAAGAGCTTTATAAACTTGCATATTTCTGTCTCCTTAAAACAAAATACGTGACGGAACTGAAGAACAGCGTGAAGCCGCACAGCAGCAGAATGTCCGTAAAAAACTGGGTATGGGTGTTGTAGTAGTACAGGGCATAAAAACTGTCCGTGATCAGGTTGGCCGGATTGAGATAGCCAAGGATCGGGGCTTTGGTCATCACAATATACTTGATGTCGGCCGACATCATCCCGGCCAGAAAGGACATGATCATGGTCGAACCGATCAGGATGCCAATTTTGAGGCCCTCGCCTTTTTTAATGATTGAACCGAGGCAGGTACCAAAGGTAACGCCGGTGAGACTTCCCACCACACAGGTCAGGGCGATATAGCCAATCTGATTGCCGAAGCTGATGCCAAGAACACCAATGAGAAAGGCCAGCAGCATGATCAGCTCCAGCAGCTGAACCGTTGCGGCAGCCAGAATGGAAGAAAGAAAGACCGTCAGTTTATTGGTCGGCGCCAGATTGATCCGGGCCCCCACATCAGAGAGATCCGCCTGAATGGCCACCACCTCTTTGACCCCGAGAAACCCGCCATATAAACAGGTCATGGCAATCAGCGCGTAGAAATAATTGACCACCGAATCAGGGCTCGATTGGCTGGCGGATACGGCTTTCAGGTATTCGCTGCGACTGGTAATCCCGGCGATGATGCCGTTATGCAGCGCTGCATGATTCGCGGTGATAATCGTTGTGATGGTGGCTGAAGATTGCACAAAATCATCGAGGAAGCCCCGGATAATGGTCTGATTGAGACCGGACTGATTCACCACCAGGTTAAGCGCCGGGTCGAAAACGATATAGCCGTCGATCTGATTATCGGCCAGCAGGGCATCCGCTTCTGCCCTGGTCGTGTACTTAACAACAAACAGATCATCTGCCCCATCCAGGGCCTCGGTGAAGGCCGGGTTCTGATCCAGCTCCGCGTTCTCAACCACCGCCACATTCACTTTCAGGAAATTATCCGAGCTTGAAAGATTGGAAAAGGCCAGGTTGAACAAAATTGCCAGCAGAATCGGAAACAGAAAGGTCCAGAACATCATTTGCCGGTCTTTAAAAATACACTTGAGACGATAGCGATAATTGAATAAAAACATTTTTTCCTCCTAATCTCTGAGTTCTTTGCCGGTTATTTCCAGAAAGACATCGTTAAGGGTTGGCGGTTCGGAATATATTTTACCGATGCCAATATTCTGATCCTTCAAGTGATCAAGAATCATAATCAGATTATTTTTCCCCCGACTTGACTTCACCACCAGCTGATGGTCTGTTAGCTCCGCCGAGATAATGTGCGGCAATGCTTTGATAGCAGACAGATCCAGGTGCTCGGGATTGAGTAGTTCAAGGTTGATATGCTCGCCGGATTTGATCATCTTCTTCAGATCTTCATTGGTACCCATGGCAATGATCTTGCCTTTATCCATGATGGCGATGCGACTGCAAATCTGTTCTACCTCTTCCATATA
The DNA here is from genome assembly GCF_014284475.1 of Acetobacterium fimetarium. Classification (GTDB taxonomy): domain Bacteria; phylum Bacillota; class Clostridia; order Eubacteriales; family Eubacteriaceae; genus Acetobacterium; species Acetobacterium fimetarium. The sequence continues at coordinate 4,242 of NZ_WJBC01000037.1, forward strand.
ATGGGAGGTGTAGATGATGGTGGCGCCCTGCCTGTTCAACTTCAGGATGCCTTCCAGAATATTGTTTCGGCTCTGAGGATCGACCGCCACGGTGGGTTCATCCAGAATGATCAGCCTGGGCTTATGGGCGATGCCGCAGGCGATGTTCAACCGCCGAAGCAGACCGCCGCTGAGCTTTTTCGGATAGAATTTTGTGAAATCATTGAGCCCCACAAAATCGATCGCTTCGGCCACCAGTTTTTTCCGGGTTTGTTTATCGGAGACATAGAGACCGCAGAAGTAGTCGATATTTTCATAAACGGTCAGCTCATTGAAGACCGCCACGTTCTGCATCACAACCCCAATCTGGCGTTTAATATCATAGGCCTCCGGCGACATCGGCTGATCGTAGATTTCAATGGTGCCCTTATCGTATTTAAGCAGCGACAGAATGCAGTTGATGGCGGTTGTTTTGCCGGAACCGTTGGGGCCCAGGAGCCCGAGGATTTCGCCTTCCTGCACCGCCAGATTGAAATGATCCAGGGCGATCAGATCGCCGTATCGTTTGACCAGATTTTTCACATTGATTACCATAATAAATTCTCCTTTATGAGTTTAATCGCGATACTGCTGTGAGCTTTACAATCCATTTCGCACGAAACAATTGTTACACTGTACGTCGGACAGGCTACCGCCTGTTCGCCTACACGTTACACAATTGTTTGTGGAAACCGATCGTAAAACAATGATTGTTCGTCGTACATCAGTATGGCATGAATTGGTTTTGTTGATGTGTCTATTTTAATAAAGATTAGCGAACTTTGTAAGTGACCGGACTCCTGAATGGGTATGACAAATGTCACCATTTATGTTAAAGTAATGGTAAAATTGCATTGTTGACGGGAATGCGATACTTTGGAATATTCTGATGAGAGTTGGTAGAGGATGAATAAGCTGATTGATAAACTGATTATTTTTGTGTTCTGTCTGGCATTGTATCTGACCACTGTGGATAATGTGCTGCTGATTGCGCCGGTTCTGGTGGCAATCATTTTTAGCACCGCTTCAAGCTATTTAAAAGAAGGACCGGTGACCGCCGTTCTGTTTGTGGGCTATGTGGTGATCGGCTTCTTTGAACCGGTATATCTCCTGTTTGTGCCGCTGCTGTGCTATGACATTCTCATTTTTCAATACAAGTGGCTGTGGACCCTGGCGCTGCTGCCCATCATCATGGACTTCACTCAGCTTGACGGCCCCTCGATGGTGCTGATCCCGGTTTTTATGGTAGTTGCCTATTTTTTAAAAAAGCGCACGCTTTCTCTGGAAATGTTAAAGAAAGACTACCACGCCCTCCGGGATACCACCCGGGAAACCGCCCTGCAGCTTGAAAAAAAGAATAAGCTGCTGATGGAAAAGCAGGACTATGAACTAAACCTGGCCACCTTAACCGAACGCAACCGGATTGCCCGCGATATTCATGACAATGTGGGACATATGCTATCCCGGAGTATTCTGCAAACCGGAGCCCTGCTTGCCACCACCAAAGATGAACCGACCAAGGAAGGCCTGATACAGATTAAGGAAACGCTTTCCGAAGCCATGGACAGTATCCGCAACAGTGTCCACGATCTTCATGATGAAGCGCTGGATTTGCAGGTGGAACTGCAGACGCTGATCAAAAATTTTGATTTCTGTCCCGTGAAATTCGATTATGATGTAGACTCAGGTCTGGATAAAGAAGTCAAATACTGTTTTATAGCTGTGGTGAAGGAAGCTTTTTCAAATATCATCAAGCATTCCAATGCCACCGATGTCGTGGTGGTTGTCCGGGAACATCCGGGGCTGATCCAGCTGGTCGTTCAGGATAACGGAACGGGGACCAAGCCGCCAGATGGCGAAGGCATCGGGCTGGGGAATATTAGCGATCTGGTGGCCGCCCTGAGCGGCCAGGTGAATATCACCGCTGACCCGGGTTTTAGAATCTTTATTTCAGTGCCGAAAAATGAATAGTGCCGTGAGCTTTACGAGCAGTTTCGCACGAAACAATTGTTACACTGTACGTCGGACAGGCTACCGCCTGTTCGCCTACACGTTACACAACTGTTTGTGGAAACTGCCCGCAAAGCAAAAATTGTTCGTAGCTATGATTTGCAAATAACAAAAACAGAAACGGAGGAACCATGAAAATCGTTGTTGTTGATGATGACCGGCTGGTCTGCCAATCGCTGAAAACCATTATTGAAGCGGAAGATCAGATCGAAGTGGTGGGGCTGGGCCATAATGGAGAGGAAGCCATTGCCTTGTATCGCCAGTTGAAACCGGATGTCCTGCTGATGGATATCCGCATGGATGTGATGACCGGGCTCGAAGCCGCCGGAACCATTCTGGACGGTGACAAAGAGGCGAAGATATTGTTTTTAACCACCTTTCTCGATGACGAGTATATTATCAAGGCGCTGAAGCTGGGGGCAAAGGGCTATATCATCAAGCAGAATTTTGAAAGCATTGTTCCCTCACTGCGAGCCGTCCAGACTGGCCAAAGTGTCTTTGGCCAGGATATTGTAACAAAAATACCGGGTTTGCTAAACAGTGGCGAACAGAACGGTCAGAACCGCTTTAATCTGAGTGACAAGGAACGGGAAATCATTGACCTGGTCGCCCAGGGGCTCAGCAACCGTGAAATGGCCAATAGCCTGTATTTAAGTGAAGGGACCGTCAGGAATCGCATCAGTGTCATCCTGGAAAAACTGGCACTTAGAGATCGGACCCAGCTGGCCATCTTCTTTTACAAGAACCTGATCTGAACAATCCCAAATCAAATTACAGAAACCAGGTGATCAAATGACTCCTAACCCTGAAATAAAACTATCCGTCAGAAATCTGGTGGAATTCATTCTGCGTTCCGGCGACATTGATGCCCAATTCATGAGCAACGCAAGAGCGCTGGAAGGCACACGAGCCCATCAGAAAATTCAAAATGCGAATAAAGATAAAGGGTACAGTCCGGAAGTGACCCTAAAATATTCGGTCGACTACCAGGGCTTCACCTTCATCATTGAAGGCCGGGCCGACGGCGTGATCACCACCAAAGCTCTGACGATCATCGACGAAATAAAATCGACCAGCCGGCCGCTGGAACACCTGGCAGAACATTACAACGAAACCCATTGGGCCCAGGCAAAATGCTATGCCCATATTTATTGCGCGCAAAATAAGATCGACCGCATCGGCGTGCAACTGACTTATTACCAGCTGGAAACGGATGAAATCAAGCAGTTCATCAACTATTTTGATCAGGATCAATTGGCGACGTTCTTTTTTGACCTGATGGACCAGTACCTCGTCTGGGCTCACCTGACCAGCGACTGGGTTTCCCGGCGAGATCAGTCCATCAAAGCCCTGGATTTTCCTTTTGAAACCTACCGAACGGGGCAACGGCAGCTGGCAGTTTCGGTATACAAAACCATTGCCGAACATAAAAAGAGTTTTATCCAGGCTCCTACCGGCATCGGGAAAACCATCTCCACCCTGTTTCCGGCCATTAAAGCCGTCGCCGAAGGCCACACTGCCAAACTGTTCTACCTGACTGCCAAAACGATTGTCCGGGAAGTAGCGGAAGAGGCCTTTGCCAAAATGAAAGAAAAAAATCTCGAATTCAAGGCGGTCACCCTCACCGCCAAAGACAAAATATGTTTTAAGGAAGAACGGATTTGCGATCCCGACCATTGCGAATTTGCCAAGGGGCACTTTGACCGGGTCAATCCCGCACTGCTCGATGCCTTGCAGCAGGAGAATTATTTCACGCGGCCGGTTATTGAAACCTATGCCCGGAAGCACCAAATCTGCCCCTTCGAATTTTCCCTGGATTTGACGATCTGGTGTGACTGTGTGATCTGCGATTATAACTACGTCTTCGATCCGCGCGTCTATCTCAAGCGATTTTTTTCTGAAAACGGCGGCGACTATACCTTTCTTATCGACGAAGCCCACAATCTGGTTGACCGGGCCCGGTCGATGTTTTCCGCCGAACTGTACAAAAAACCGATGCTTGAACTCAAAAAATTATTCAAGGACGAGGAACCGCGAATCGCTAAATCCCTGGGCAAACTGAATTCATTTATGATAACCATGCGCAAATTAACCGGTGCTGAGCCTTATTATCATCAGGCGAATGAACCGAAGGATATCTATCCATTGCTTAATAAATTCATCCTTGAATCAGAAGAATGGCTGGCCAGCCATGAAGGCAGCGAGAGCCATGAAAAACTGCTGGAATTCTACTTCAATGTGCTGACATTCATGCGGACCGCCGAGTTCTATGATGAACGCTACATAACCTACGTTGAAAACAGCAAAGATGATACGAAACTGAAATTATTCTGTCTGGACCCCTCCCACCTGCTGAGCGAGGCCATTAAACGGGGCAAGGCGGCCATCTTCTTTTCCGCAACCCTGTCGCCGCTCGATTATTTTTCAGAAATTCTGGGCGGCGGTGATGACTGCTACCGGATGATTTTCCCCTCACCCTTTGATGTCAACAACCGCGCCCTGCTGATTGCCGACAACATCTCAACTAAATACCGAAACCGGGAAAAGACGTATCTGTCCGTGGCGGAATACATCAAGTCCGTTCTTACGCAGAGACAGGGTAACTACATGGTCTATTTTCCATCCTATCAGTACATGAATACCGTTTATGAACTATTTACCGAACGTTTCCCGGATGTCATTGCTGTCAGGCAGTCGCCGGAGATGAGTGAAGAAGACCGGGAAGATTTTCTGAACCTATTCCGGCCCGACAGCAACGACGGTATTCTGGGTTTTTGCGTGCTGGGCGGCATCTTTTCGGAAGGTGTGGATCTGAAGCATGATGAATTGATCGGGGCGATCATCATCGGTGTCGGTCTGCCCCAGATCTGTTTTGAGCGGAATATCATCCGGGATTACTTTAATCAAAAGAACCATTGCGGCTATGAATATTCCTATCTGTATCCGGGCATGAACAAGGTTCTGCAGGCTGCCGGAAGGGTCATCCGGACTGAAACGGACCAGGGCGTGATCCTGCTCATCGACGAGCGCTTCAGCAACCGGGATTATCAGCAGTTATTTCCCCGGGAGTGGTTTCCCCACAAGAGAGTTGGCAACCTGAACGAGCTGGAAATCAGTTTGAAAGACTTCTGGGCAGATCATCTGTCTCAGGACTGATTCCCGGTCTCTGGTAAGCATTTCAGCACTTTTTATTCCTAAGCGAGGGATTTCCTTATGCATCCTGCTTTTGGGCCGCCCAAAAGATTCCGATAAGCGAAACGATGCTGATAATTGCCAGACTCAGATAAGATACCGACATGGGAAAAGAATATGACATCTCAAACTGTTTCAGGTCCAGAATTCGCCACGTCACATCAATCGGCAGCAAGGCCGCCAGCGGCGCCACCCATGAAGCTAAAAATGACACCAATGCATAAACAATACTGATGCAGACAGAGAGCAAAAAGCTTTTTCTGGCCAGTACCGCGATGAGCATAACCGGTAAAATAGATAAAAACATCAGTCCTCCTGACAGAATATAAATTTGCAGCCCCTTTAAAAAAGAAGCCAAATCAACCGGCACTCCTACCAGGATGCCCGACAAATTCAGAACATAGGTCAGACTGCACATGGCAATGATTGAAACAAACATCACAATCAGTTTGGCCAGCGCGAGTCGGATTCTTCCTACCGGGATGATCAGGAGATTTTTGTAGGTGTTTTCGATTCTTTCCCGGGTAAAGATATAGGAACCGAAAACCCCAAATATGCACGGCCACAACAGGATAATCTGCGGCCACAGGTTCTGTGAGATATATTCGATCCAGGTAAAGACGGCCGGTTTCGAGAGATTGATGCCCATCGCCATCAGCGGCAGCACGAGGCATCCCCCAGTCCGATCCACAGCATACTTGAACCTTTCAGCTTTTTGAACTCAACTTTAATCACCTTAACCAATGGTGCCACCCCCTGTCAATCTTAAGAAATACTCTTCAAGATTGCCTTTGTTCAGGCTTATTTCGCTGACACCGATTCCCGCGTTGTTCAGTCGGCGGTTGACTTCTTCAAAATTCTCATCGATCTGGTAAATTTTGATTTCCCTGTCACTGATGCTTTCAAAATCACTGATATTCAGTTCCTTTTCCAGCACCGGAATGGCTCTTCCGCCATCGGAAACCGTCATTTTTACGTAATGCCGGTTCCGGCGCTTGATTTCATCCATTGAAAGCTCTTCCAGCAATCGGCCATGGTCAATGATGCCGACGGTGTCTGCCATCTGCTCGATTTCGCTCAGAATATGGCTTGAAATCAAAACGGTTACCCCTTTTTCCACCGACATTTTTTTGATCATGATCCTTATCTGCTGAATTCCGACCGGATCAAGCCCGTTCGTCGGTTCATCCAGGATGATGAATTCCGGTTCATGCATCAATGCCATCGCAATTCCAAGGCGCTGTTTCATGCCCAGGGAAAACTGCTTGACCTTTTTGCTGTTTTCATTTTCCAGATCGACCAGCGACAAGGCCTTCTCAAGCGAATCCTGTGATTGCGTTCCTCGCAAATCGGCAATAATTTTCAAGTTCTCTCTTGCCGTCAGGTTTTCATAAAACGTCGGCGACTCAATCAGTGCCCCAATTCTGCTGAAACTCTGTTTGGTCGGCACCGTCATTCTTTCCCCAAACAGCTTCACTTCACCTTTTATCGGCTGCAGAAGTCCCGTTATCATCCGGATGGCTGTCGTTTTTCCGGCTCCATTTCGTCCTAAAAGTCCCTACACTTCGCCTTTTTTTACATGGATATTCAAGTCTGCTACCGCCAATTGGGTGCCGTAATGCTTCGTTAATCCAATGGTTTCTAAAATCATATAAGCTCCTCCTCTTAACTGCAAATAATCCTAAATTAAAAATTCAACACGGTTTCACCAATAAGTTTTGAAGAGGCGATTTTCGCCCCTCTTCTTATCAAGTTATTCTTTTTTATTATTCAAATTTCGGTTCATCTTCTTTTTCCATTTCCTTTTCCTCTGGATCGGGATCTTCTTTTGGTTTTTCCGTGACTTTTTCGGTGATCGTAAATGGTTCAGGTTCTTCAATCATTAACCAGCTGCCATCTGGTTGCAGACCACTTTTTCTTTTTTCTTTTTCCACTTTATTTCCCTCCCTCTATTCTTTAAAAAGGCCGCCGTGTTGGCTGCCTCTTTGGTTTGTGTTATTTGTATTCCAGGTCTTTTATGACGCCGTCCTTGATCATTTCCTTATAGTAATCTGCGCCCAGTCGTTTGATGATTTCATCCCTGGCCGGTCCTTTATCAATTATTCCCTGGCCTTCTTCTTTTCCAAGTGCAAATAGTAAATACTCATTCGGTGTCATGGGCCATTTTTCTCTAAATGTCACATAGTCACTCATATCGTCGATTTCGCTTGTCCTTCCATCAGGATAGACGGCTTCAACGCGGCCTCTTTTGTTTCGTCTAAATTTAAAATCCATTATTTTCACCCCTTATTTTTTAGCGCTTTTTTCTCGTTTAGCCATCATTTCTTTCCATTTTCGAACCTGTTCTGGTTTTTCCGAGTTCCAGTTTTCTTTTTTTGGGTCGTCCTTCATTGCTTTTTCGATGGCTCGCATTGTTTCCTCTGACACTTCAGTGCACTCGATGAAGCTGCACCACTTAAAGAATGAATCGGGGGTTACGCTGTGCTTCACCTTTTTTTCGGACTCTTTAAACGGGTTAACCATTGCATAGTCGTAATCGTCTATTTTTACGATGTAGATCGGTTGGTTTGGTTTGCTATAAATCACTTTCATTTCATGTTCCACCTTTTTTAGATATTGGACTTATCAAAACACCGTATAAATGATGTTCTTTCATTGCCTAAAAACTGTTATGTTTTTCAGAAAATACAAATTATGGTTAGAGTGTCAAAAACACCCATTTTAAGTAGCCAGACTCAAATTATTTCCACCCCAGTGCTGTTTCGGAAGAAAATAATGTAATGTTTGTCTGAAGTATGATTTTTGCAGCAAAGCAGCGGCTCCTTTGAGCACTCGCTTTGCATTAATGGCTCCTATTTTGAAGCCAAACCAGATTTTTGTGCGCACTAATCCCCGGACGGGGATATGATCAACGTGATAGCGCCGACGAAGAACAGAAGGCATCCCTTCAACACCATTGCGCTTTTGGGATAAGGTTCGGTATTCTTCCGTCGATAGTTTTTTCAGATAGGATGCGCGTTGTACCATTTTTTCAGAGATCATGACACAGGCTGATTTTTTCTGAAATTTTACGCCACATTGATCGTTGAAAGGACACTGTTCACAGGTCTTTTTATTAAAGGATGCCCGGTACATACCGGTTTTCTCGTAGTACCTGCTTTTGTAAGGTTTGTTTCCGGCTGGACATTGGATCACTTCATGTGGATCAGCATCGATGATAAAATCGCCCTGTACGGGATTGGGTATTTTTCCGATTAATGCAGTGGTGACCAGTTCGATATTTTTTTGGGCGGCCTGTTCGTGATTGCCGGTGCTTGCATAGGCGCCATCGGCCAGCAAGGTGGCCGCTTCATCCTGATGTCCCAGCTTGCTGATTGTTTCTTTGCAGAATTGACTGTCGCTGTGGCTGTTGATGTCA
>NZ_WJBC01000038.1 GCF_014284475.1 Acetobacterium fimetarium
TACCTGAACATACACCCAGAAACCAGTTTGGTTCCATCATTGTAAAAACGAAAACCGGGATTCCGGTTAAACTGGTTTTTGTCAGAAACCGCAATAACAAAAGAGACTGGCTGACGGTACTCAGTACCGATTTATCACTCTCAGACGAAGAAATCATCCGCATTTACGGCAACCGGTGGTCGATAGAAGTTTTCTTCAAATCCACCAAGTCCCTGATGAAGCTTGGCACCGAATTTCAGGGGCGAAGCTATGACATGATGATCAGCCACACAACCATTGTTTTCACCCGATACATCCTGCTGGAATGGCTTCGTCGAAACGAAAATGATGATAAAACCTTGTGTGAATTATTCTTCAGACTTTGCGATGACATTCAGGATATGGCACTCTCAACCGCTCTTCAAAGTCTGATGAGCTTATTTGTCGAACAATTAAATTCGGTAGGCTCGAGAAAGTCTACGCTGTTAAAAAATCAACTCCAACTATGGATTGACTCTCAGGCCTCTTTTATTAAGGCTTTGTTTGGTCAATTGGGCTGGGAAAGTTGAGTAATATCATAACTCATCATATTGACCTGGATCGAAATCCGTATAATTTCAAACAGAATCGCATCGCCTACAAACAAATGTTGAATTTAATAAGAGAAGAAAAATTTGATGTTATTCATTGCAATACCCCAATCGGAGGACTGCTTGGAAGACTGTGCGGGAAAAAAGCGAAGGTACCGAAGATAATCTATACAGCCCACGGCTTCCATTTTTATCAAGGTGCGCCGTTGATAAATTGGTTGTTATATTTTCCGGCTGAGCGCTTTCTGGCAAGAGATACAGATGTTTTAATCACGATGAATAAAGAGGATTATGAAAGAGCCAAAAAATATTTTAATAGCTGTCAGCTAGAGTACATTCCCGGAATAGGGATAAACACTCAAGAAATTGAAATTGACCGAAATAAAAAAAGACCGGAGCTTCAAATTCCGGAAGAGACGATGGTCCTGCTGTCTGTTGGTGAAATGATAGAACGGAAGAACCATGAAACGGCATTGCGAGCACTGGCAAAACTAGAAAATCAAAACTATCTGTATTTAATATGTGGAAGAGGAAAACTCGAAAGTTATCTTAAAAAACGGGCTGAAGAACTAGGGATCGAGGACCGGGTTAAATTTCTTGGATTCAGAAATGATATTTCAGAAATCTGCATAGCATCCGATATTTTCGTCTTTCCATCTTTTCAAGAAGGATTACCGGTGGCAGTCATGGAAGCCATGGCGGCAGGTCTTCCGGTTGTAGGCTCGTCGATACGGGGAAATGTTGACCTGATCCAAAATGGTGAAGGTGGATTCTTAATTAAGCCAAATGATATTGAAGGATTTTCAAAAAGTATCGATGAAATCATGCGTGATTCAGCGTTGAGAAGAACGATGGGTTTGAGAAATTTGAATGAAGCAAAGAAATACGATGTCGAAATCGTTAAAAATAGAATGCAGGAAATCTACAATAGCGTATTGGCATAGGAATGCGGTTGCCAATGGCTTAAAATGATCGTAAAGTCAAGTGAGGTTGTGCTGATATGAATAATTCAAATGAAAAAATATTGATCAGCATTGTCATTCCCACGTATGAGAGACCGATTTACTTGAAGCGTGCAATCGACAGTGCGCTGGCGCAAGATTATAAGAATACCGAAATCATCGTGGTGGATGACAATGATTCAGATAGTGATTACAGGATTGAAACGGAGAAATTACTCAATAGCTATTCTTCGGTTAAAAATGTGATCTATCTTAAGCATGAAACGAATAAGAATGGGTCAGCTGCCAGAAATACGGGATTAAAGTTTGCATCAGGACAATATATCATGTTCCTGGACGACGATGATGAAATATTACCTGCTAGAATAAGACTGCAAGTTGATTTGATGGAGCAGTTGGATAATACGTGGGGAGCATGTTATACAAAATACAAAAAAATAAAAGGAAAAGACGATGTACAGATTTCTTCAGAAACCAGGCAAGGTGAACTGTACGTTGAAGCACTGATGAGATCCGTTTATATTGGTTCAGGATCAAATCTTCTGGTGAGAAAGAGCATCGCCGACGAGATTGGCGGTTATGATGAATCTTTTAAAAGAAATCAGGATTTTGAATTTCTGGCTCGTCTCCTTGAGAACTATAAGCTTGCCTATATTGATGAGTGTACCTTAATTGTTCATTACGAAATCAGGGGAAAAAAAGGGACATATGAAGATTCAGTGGCGACTGATACGTTTTATATCAATAAATTCAGGGATAAAATTGACGCAGTATCGCCGGAAAATAAACGCAAGGTATTTGTCATGATTGCACTGGAGCGATTCAGATATTCCGTTCGATTCAATAAGGTGTCGGATGGCTTCAGGAATCTATGGATCAATAACGTGTCTGTAATGGAATTAATAAGATATTGTATCTATGCTATCCATCGCGCAATTACAAAAAAGGCCTATGGATTTAAACTTTAAAATTTTAATCTGATGACGAGACGTGAGGAATGGAAAATGAATAAGAAAAAACACATATGTATAATTACATACGGCTACCCATTTGATAAAAAACCACATTCCTATACGTTTGTGGATAAACTTGTCTGTGCCATGGCAGATCAGGATGTGACGTGTACGGTCATCAATCCGATTGGAAAAACCTTTGATAAAAATAATGAAATGCCCCCGGTTAGATGGAAAAAGAAAACAGCGAAAGGAAACGAAATTGAGTTATTCTGTCCGCGGTATTTGTATTTCTATACGAAGCAAGTGGGAAAATTCAATACCGGAATCTTCACTTTTCATTTGTTCAAGAAGGCGGTAAAGAAGACATTAAAAAAATATCAAATCAAACCGGACTGCTTATATGCACATTTCATTTTTCCGGCCGGGGCTACGGCCGCTATAATCGGAAATGAACTGAAATTGCCGGTGTTTTTTGCCTACGGGGAAAGTACACCATGGGGAATCAAGATATTCGGAAAAAAAAGGCTGAAAAAATACTTTGAAAGCATAAATGGGGTGGTAGCGGTATCCACCGCAAAAAAAAATGAACTGCTTAGCTTTAGTATTGTATCAGAGGATAAGGTTGCAATTTTTCTCAATGCCATCGATGAAACAGTATTTTATCCAAGATCCAGAGAAGCGATGAGAAGAAGATACGGGTTCTCGAAGGAAGATTTCATTGTTGCTTTTACAGGAAACTTCAACGAATCAAAAGGCGTGATGCGTTTGTTGGAAGCGGCAAATAAGGATAAAAAAATAAAACTGGCTCTGATCGGAAATGGAAAATTTAAACCCGAAGGAGAAAATATTGTCTTCAAAGGTATTTTACCTCACAATGAAGTGCCATTAATGCTGAGCGCCTGTGACATTTTTGTTTTGCCCACTCTGAATGAAGGCTGCAGCAATGCCATCATCGAGGCAATGGCGTGCGGGTTACCGATTGTCAGCTCCGACAGAGCCTTTAATTATGATATCTTAAATGAAAACAATGCTATTCTCGTCGAGCCTGAAAATGTCGACGAAATATACGAAGCGATCGCAAGATTGATGAAATCAGCGGAAATGCGGAGTACATTTAGTGAAAAATCGCTTGAAATATCAAAGAAACTCACGATAGAAAAGAGAGCAATCGACATTTTAAAGTGGATGGAAAGCAAGAACAAAACTGATTGATGAAGACATGATCAGTATGAGTAAAAAACACTGGACAGGAGTTAATACATAATGAAAAGAATCAGGTTGAATCACATTATAAATTTCGTAATGTTCATGTATGTACTTAGTCTATATATGTTCACATTCCGGACAGAATGGACAATGTTAAGTAATTCTTTAGCGGCCATATTGATCGGCCTGATTTGGCTGGAAAATATGAAGTTGCGAAAAAAACTGGTGTTCAATAATTTCCTATTCGTTTTCTTGCTGTTTATTATGGCGTGTATGATTTCAGTGTTTTATTCGATTGATCCAGGCGAGTCAGTTGCAAAAGTCCAGACTTTAGTATTAGTCTATATTCTCATGGTATCGCTTATTAATTATATGGATTCATTCGAAAAAATATATTTTATGATGAAATGTTTTGCATATTCAGGCTTTGTGGCAAGTTGCTATATACTAGTCAATGCTGATTTTACGACGTTAGTGAGATACGGAAGCATACTTGGCAATGTAAACGCAATCGGTATGGTTGTTGGAATATCTTCAGTTTTCTGCTTTTACTTTATAATTAAGTCAGAAAAAAAGACCATGAAAGTTTGGTATTTTCTCATTTTACTGACAAATTTTATTGTTATTTTACTTACCGGTTCGAGAAAAGCGTTACTGTTTATAACCATGTCGATCATATTCCTCTTGATATTTCAGGAAAAAGGAAAACTTAGAAGCAAGCTGAAAACAGTACTGGTTTGTGCAGTGATCATCGCGGTGGTGTTTTATGCGATAAATAATGTGCCTGTTTTTTACGATATTATTGGCAAAAGAATGACAAATATGTTCGATTTTGTTTTCGGAGGAGGCACGTCGGAGGGATCCATTAATGTCAGGTCGGGAATGATCTTTTGGGGATGGGAATGGTTTAAAGAAAGACCGTTATTCGGATATGGAATTGACAATTATAAACTGCTGTACAATTCAGTCACCAGCGGCGCGGGTATGTATTCACACAATAATATTATTGAACTTTTAGTTGGAACTGGTATTGTTGGTGCGGTGTTGTATTATCTGGCGGCGTTTATTGTGATTAAAGATATCATTAAAGCATCAAAGCTTGTTTCAAAAACGCTATGTTATTCCTTTTTCGTAGTGATCGTTGGGTATATGTTTATGTCGGTGGCGTTGGTTTTTTATTACCAGAAGCATATCAGCATTATGTTAGCGCTTGGTAGCGTCATTTACCGACTAGCAAAAAATGAGAAACAGCAGGAATGAGTGGACAGCTTATGAATAAGACAGGATAGAAGATTATTGGAGGTGCCAGTTTGAGTGAAAGCAGAGAATCAAAAGGGAAAAAGAAAAAAAACATCATCCGTTATTTTCTGGTATTAAGAATGACAAGACTAATTCCGGATAAAATCTTTATTAAGTTAAAATACAAGGTTGCAATCGGAAAAAAGTTGAATCTTGAAAAACCGGAGACATTCAATGAGAAGTTGCAATGGCTAAAACTGTATGACCGAAAACCGGAGTATACAAAATTTGCCGACAAATATGAGGTAAGAAAATACATTGCCAATGTAATTGGTGCGGAATATCTGATCCCGGTTATTGATGTATTTGACTGTGTTGATCAGATAAACTGGGGTGAGCTTCCCAATGAATTTGTATTAAAATGCGCCCATGGATCTGGATCAAATATAATTTGTAGCGACAAGAATAAACTCGATATTGGACTTGCTGAGAAAAAACTGCGAAAATGGATGAAATATAACTGGTATTGGTTTGGCAGAGAGTGGCAGTATAAGAATATTAAGCCAAGAGTTATCTGTGAGAAATATATGGTGGATGAATCGGGTACTGAATTAAAAGATTATAAATTCATGTGCTTTAACGGGAAAGTTCGATGCACGTTTGTTTGTTCGAACAGAAATACTCCGGGTGGCTCAGAAATAGATATATATGATACAGATTGGAATTTGATGCCTTTTGAAAGAAAGAATCATCCCAATAGCGGAAAAAAAATATCCAAGCCGAAAGAATATGCAAAGATGGTTGAATTTGCGGAAAAATTGACCAGGAATATGTCTTTTGCGCGAGTCGATTTTTATGAAATTAACGGGCATTTGTATTTTGGCGAAATAACGTTTCATCCAGATTCAGGATTTGTTGGCTTCATACCGGAGTCGTATGATTATTTAATGGGAAATTGGATCAAGCTGCCATATCAATAGACTTAAAGGCTGGTGTGGAGTGCTGCATAATGCCGGAGAAAGATATCTAATTGAAAGGAAGCTGTAAGATGGCTAATCTAAAAAAACATCGCAAACAATGGTTTATATCAAACGATGAAAATCTACAATTGGAAAATTTGGCTGATTTCCAGACGATTTCGATCGGCGAGCAGATGGTGCTTCATTATGATCGTGATTTAAAGCTAAGCAATTATGATTGGCCCGATGGAAGAAAAACGCTTGTATTAGGTTTAATCATCGGGATACCGAAATCACCAGAAACCATGCATGATAATTGTGGTCGCTTTGTTGCCATTACCGCTGGAATACTGTCACTCGATGCTACCGGATCGATGGGGGTGTTTTATTCAACTGAAGCCGGAAGTCAAACCTCAGGAATTATCTGCGGATCAAGTTGTGCCCTTATCAGTGAAGTAACGCGACAGCCGCTTTCAGGTCGGGGGCTGGGCGTATCGCGACTGAAAGGTGTTCATCGCATGAATTGGGATCCCTCTCCATTGGCACGCATTGCCAAAATGAAAAGGCTTTTTATCGATCAGGAAATTGATCTTAAAAATGGATCAATCAGCGTATCGCAACGTTTTGTTTTAAAGACGATGAATTCGGAAGAAGGGGCTTCGCGCCTGGCAGAAGAACTTGTCGACATCGCATCGGGACTCAAAAATATCCAAAGACCAATATATTTGGCATTGACTGGCGGGAGTGATTCGCGTACGGTTTTCAGCGCATTGATTAAAGAAAAAATTGATTTTAAAGCATTTACCCTGCTGCTTGATGATGAAATAAGCAGCAGTGATGCAAGAATAGCCGCAGCACTGTGTCAACGATTTGACATCCAACATGAAAGCATTGGTGCTGAAGCTGGTCATGAGGATGAGCTTGACATTTTTACTGAACATTCTGGAGGCTGCGGCGGAGACCGGGCTGATAAATACGTATTGGGAAACTACTACCGGAATCTGCCGGATGATGCCATTGTATTGCATGGGGGCGCATTTGAAATTGGTCAGCGAAGCTATGAAGCAGCTTTCAGGGATGTCAGATTTTCCGATTCAGAGAAAATGGTTATTGACCTTGAGAGAGATTTCGATGAAAAACTTGATGAGAAAGAGCAAAGGGCGCTTAAAGAATGGTTTGTTTACCGAAAAGAGCATTCAATAGAAGGGGTGGATTGGGTGGATAGTTTTTTTATTGATCAACGAAGAGGAGCATGGGGAGCTGCTAACAGACAGGCCGAGGACTGCTTTGCTTTTGATTGGCTTATCTTTGCAAATTCATGGAGCCTGATTGAGGTACTGCTTTCGGTATCGGTTGATGATCGTCGGAATAATGTGATTCAAAAGCGGGCAATGGATCTTTTAGTGCCAGGGATTGTGACAATAGAAGCGATCAATCCTAAAGGCAGTTTGTTCAGAGTCATCCGAAAACTCGGTGCCGTCGAAACGGGAAAGAAAGTGTTGCAGGTAATGCGAAAACGATTAAGAGGGATCATGCCGAGGATCCGGAGATAGGCGAATAAAGTTCATTTTGCGACAGCAAAAAATGAAGAAGCGGATTATCTTTGGGTTATGATGACAAGATCCATGTTCAGATTTTATCAGATAAGGGAGGATGGCAGATGCAACTTCTTATTGCAGGAGATTTAGTACCAACGCTATCAAATATTGAGTTATTTAACAACGCAGACGTGGAAACGTTGCTTGGTGAAAAATTGCTTTCTTTATGGAATTTGGCCGACATCAGAATTTTTAATTTAGAAACGCCTCTTGCAGACCAAAAGTATCCGATTAAGAAGTGTGGGCCAAATCTGATTGCCCCAACAAGTGCAATCAATGGAATTAAGGCTCTCAAGCCAGCATTGATCATTGCAGCGAATAACCATATCTTAGATCAAGGAGAAAAAGGTCTTAAATCAACAGAAAATCTCTTTAAACAGCATGAGATTCCTTATGTTGGCATCGGTGATAATCTGAGTGAAGCGAGTAAGCCTCATATTATTGAAAAGGAAGGCGTCAAAATCGGCATTTACGCCTGTGCAGAACATGAATTCAGCATTGCAAATGAAAAGAACCCGGGAGCAAATCCGTTTGACCCACTGGAAAGCCTTGATCATATACAAGCGCTTAAAAAAAAGTGCCATTTCGTGATAGTATTCTATCATGGCGGAAAAGAACGCTATCAATATCCATCGCCTTACCTTCAAAAAGTCTCCAGAAAGATGACAGAAAAGGGCGCGGACCTGGTAATTTGTCAGCATAGTCATTGCATTGGCTGTTTTGAAAAATATAATCAATCAACAATTATTTATGGACAAGGAAATTTTTTGTTTGATAATTCGGAAAACGAATACTGGAAGACCGGTTTATTAATTAAGGTAGAGATTAAAGAAACGTTCAGCATCGAATACGTTCCAGTTAAAAAAGAAGAAAATGTTGTGCGTCTTGCTGAAGGGACATTAGCAAAGGAAATATTGGAAGGCTTTACGAAACGTTCCCTGCAGATTTTGAATGAAAATTTTGTGGAAAAGGAATATCAAAAACTTGCAGAGAAAAATATAGCGTCATATTTGACAAGATTAACCGGAAAGGGAAAATGGCTTTCGCGTATCAATCGACGAGTGTTTAACAAGACCTTGATTAAACAAAAATATAATAGCAAAAAATTGTTGAGTGTACAGAACATTATTGAATGTGAAGCGCATCGGGAGCTGATACTGGCTGGTTTAAAAGAAAATATCAAAGAATAATTCTTTATCTGCAGCATACCAGGCTGGCATTGGCTGGCTTTAAAGGCGGTTTTGAAATTGAATGAAAATAACATAAAAAACAAAGCAATTTATGCTGGAAAATGGTCGCTCGCTACTGAGGCGGCGGCGAAACTGGTCAGCCCAATTTCGAATATGGTTCTGGCTAGAATTCTATCGCCGGAAGCCTTTGGCGTCGTCGCAATTGCAACGATGATCATGAGTTTTGCTGACATGTTTACGGATGCAGGGTTCCAAAAATATCTGATTCAACACGAATTCAGAGATGACGAAGAAAAATACCAGAATACCAATGTTGCCTTCTGGACCAATCTAGGAATTTCGTTTTTTTTATGGGCGATCATTATTCTTTTCCGTAATCCGATCGCGACAATGGTTGGCAATCCCGGACTTGGCAATGTTATTGCGATCGCCTGTGTGCAATTACTGCTGACATCATTTTCAAGTATCCAAATGGCATTATATCGAAGAGACTTTGATTTTAAAACGCTATTTCTGGTAAGGATGGTTGCGATTTGTGTGCCGTTTACCGTAACAATACCACTTGCATTATCAGGTTTAAGCTATTGGTCAATCATCATCGGTTCAATTGTTGCACAACTCACAAATGCGGTGATACTGACCATTAAATCAAAATGGAAACCGTTCCTTTTTTATAAAATAGCAATACTTAAAGAAATGTTTTCATTCAGCATATGGTCTTTAATTGAAGCTATTTCAATTTGGGCAACATCTTGGATCGATGCCTTTATTATTGGCAGTTATTTTAATTCCTATTATTTGGGATTATATAAAACTTCACAAATGATGGTTAACGCCTTAATGGCCCTTGTCGTTTCCGCAATAATTCCCGTTCTTTTCTCGACCTTATCGCGCTTACAAAATGATGAGATAAATTTTAGAAGAACATATTTTAAAATGCAGCGTCTTGTTTCGGTCTTAGTGTTCCCTATTGGCATCGGGATATATGTTTACCGCGATTTGGCAACTGAAATTATCTTAGGGAGTCAATGGCGCGAAGCAAGCGAGATCATGGGAATTTGGGCTCTGACAAGCGCGGTAATGATTGTACTCGGTCACTTTTGCAGCGAGGTATATCGAGCTAAGGGAAAACCCAAATTATCTTTTCTGGCGCAGGTATTACACTTGGTTTTTCTGGTACCAGTCATTGTGATTAGTTCGAAATTTGGCTTCTGGGTACTCATCTATGCAAGATCATTAGTACGAATGCAATTTGTCCTCGTTCATTTTTTAATTATGAAGTTTGCAATGGGATTTCCAATTTTGGAAACAATCAAAAATGTCTTTCCAACAGCCATTTCAGCGATAATCATGGGAATTTTAGGGTATTATCTACAACAATTGAATCCAAGTATTATTTGGCGAGTTTTTTCGATTGTGATTTGTGCATTGTTTTATTTTGGAATGCTGTCTTTGTTTAAGGATGTCAGAAATGAAATCGTTGCGTTTGCAAGACGATTAATTCAGCGTGCTTAAAAATGAGTGGATTTGCCGTGAACATCAGGTGAATTTTAAATATCTTAAAAATCTAAAAAAGTATTGACTATTGAAAATCACCATGCTACAATTGCGTAACAAATTAGAAAAACATTAAATTATAATAATACAATGAATGTGGCAAGATGAATTTTCAACGACAAAGGCAAACCTGTCGAAAGGCAGGGACGCAAAGCTAAAGGGCCTGTAAAATGGCAGCCAGTTACCGAAAGGAATGAATCACTGATGAAAATCTAATTTACTCAACTTTCCCAGCTTGAAAATTCAGCTGAGACTTTACAACAACACCATCTGCAGCTTCTGAAAAACAGAAGTTGACAGAAAAATGCACCCAATGTCTGATATAATGAAAATACAAAGTAACAAAAATCAGACAGGAAAGGTGCATACCACTATGATAAACCAAAACAACCCATCTGAACAGACAAATATTGCATTTTTAAAAGCTTTTAAAGCATTGAAACTGACAGGATTACTCAGAG
>NZ_WJBC01000039.1 GCF_014284475.1 Acetobacterium fimetarium
GGGCAAGCAAAAGTGGCAAAGGCCATAGAGCCTGAACGAAGTGAAGGCCAGCGTCTTGAGGCGCCGGCCGGTAACAGAGGCTTATAGCCTCAGAGCAAACCACCCGTTAGACGGGTGGTGCTGATTTGCAAAAATAGGGTATTCATATTGACATTTAAAAGCCGCAACGAAGTTTTTGATTAAATTAAGGAAAAACGAGGTTTAGATATGAAAATTGTAAAATTCAGAGGCGGATATGGAAATCAATTGTTTCAATATTCTTTTCTTAGAGAATTGCAATTGAAATACAACTGTGAGGATGTAAAAGCAGATTTAGCATATTTTTCCACAATTAAAGAAAACAGCGTTTATATTCCGAGAATAGAAAAATTGAATGTTAAGATAGACAGAGCTACCCAGGCAGATTTGTCAACGGTGTGTATCCTAAAGCATACAAGTGATCCATCAACGCTTATTTACAGAGCAGGAATAATTTTTGAAAAAATATTCAATCACCAGTATTATTTGGAATCGGACCGGGCGCATCGAGATATCGAAAGTATACTTGGTTATCAATATTACGACGGATACTGGCAGTCATGGAAACACTTGAATGGAATCGAAAATGAGCTAAGAAATGAAATCACCCTAAAAGAAAAAATGAGCGAAAAAAGTCGAAATGCAATCGATAAATTCAGCAGTGAAAATTCTGTTTTTATTGGGATCAGAAGAGGCGATTATTTGGCGACAAGTCGACTACGGAGACACTTTGGAAGCTATGACAACGCCTATTTCAATAAAGCGATTGGAATCATGAAAGAAAAAGTTGCTGATCCAGTGTTTTACGTGTTCTCCAATGATATCGATTGGATTAAAGAGAATATGAGGTTCGATTGCAAGGTGAATTATCGTGAATTTGAAGATCAGACCAGTGATACCGAAGAATTGTTTGTTATGTCAGCGTGCAAACATGCAATTATCGTTAACAGCACATTTTATTGGTGGGGGGCCTGGCTCATTGAAAACGAACAAAAGACAATCATAGCCCCGCAAAGATGGTTTGCAGATGGTTCGCCAATTGATATTGTACCTGATACGTGGATAAAAATATAGATTATAAAGTTCAATACGCATAGCAAAGGAGAAAAGAAAATGCGCAAAATCGCATTAATCACCGGGATAACCGGTCAGGATGGATCCTTTTTAGCAGAGCTTTTATTAGAAAAGGAATATGAAGTACATGGAATAATCCGGAGAAGTTCTTCATTTAATACCGGCAGAATCGAACATCTTTATATTGATGAGTTACTGAGGGACATGCACATTAAACGCAAAATAGAATTGCATTATGGCGATATGACAGACTCAACCAATTTGATCCGACTGATCAGGAAGATTGAACCGGATGAGATTTACAATCTGGCGGCGATGTCACATGTAAAGGTATCGTTTGAAGTTCCAGAATATACCATTGATACCGATGGCGTGGGAACATTAAGATTGTTGGAAGCGGTGAGATTTCTTGGCTTCGAGGATAAAACAAGAATATATCAGGCATCGACTTCGGAACTGTTTGGAAAAGTACAGGAAATCCCTCAAAGAGAAACAACACCATTTTATCCAAGAAGCCCTTATGGCGTCGCCAAGCTATACGGCTATTGGATCACCAGGAATTATCGCGAAGCGTATCATATGTTCGCAGTCAATGGCATCCTTTTCAATCATGAATCGGAAAGACGGGGAGAGACATTCGTAACGAGAAAAATAACCCTTGCTGCCGCCAGGATTAAAAAGGGAACGCAGAAGAAATTATACCTTGGAAATATTGATGCGAAACGTGACTGGGGATATGCCAAGGATTTCGTTAAGTGTATGTGGTTAATGCTTCAATATGAGATACCAGATGATTTTGTCATTGCCACTGGTGAAATGCACTCGGTCAGGGAATTTGTGACGCTGGCATTTAAAGAAGTCGGGATTGAACTCGAATGGCAGGGCGTCGGAATAGATGAAAAAGGGATTGATAAACGTTCCGGAAAAGTACTCATTGAAGTAGATCCTCAATATTTCAGACCAACGGAAGTAGAACAGTTGCTGGGCGATCCAAGTAAAGCTGAAAATGAACTGGGATGGAATCCGACAAGTACGAGTTTTGAGGAACTTATCAGAATTATGATCAAAAGTGATGTAAAAATGGTGGAACAGGAAGAACGAATTCGCAAAGAGTTTGATTAATCAAGAAGGCGGGATTAAGGGTGGCGTACAAATTGTCAGACAATACTTGGGATTTGAAAGAATTGGAAGCAATCAACCGGGTCATTAAATCCGATATGTTCACGATGGGCAAAGAAGTGGAAGAATATGAGCATCAATTTTCAGAAAAGGTCGGCACAACGCATGCGGTCATGTCAAACTCTGGCTCATCGGCAAATCTTCTTGCCATCGCGGCACTGGTTTATTCGGGAAAGCTTTCGCAAGGTGATGAAGTGATCGTGCCTGCCGTTTCATGGAGTACAACCTATTTTCCCCTTTGTCAATATAACTTGAAATTAAAATTTATCGACATTGATAAGGATACGTTAAATATCGATGTCACTCAAATAGAAGAAGCGATAAGCGAAAAAACAAAAGCCATCTTTGCCGTTAATTTATTAGGAAACCCCAATGATTATGAAAAAATCATGAAAATATGCAAGAACAGAAATTTGATTCTTATTGAAGATAATTGTGAAGCGTTGGGTGGGCAGTATGCTGATAAAAAACTGGGAACCTTTGGTTTGCTGGGAACTTATTCAACCTTCTATTCCCATCACATTTCGACAATCGAAGGGGGCATTACCGTGACCGATGACGATGAACTCTATCATTATTTGCTGAGCATCCGTTCACATGGCTGGACAAGACATCTACCTGAAAACAGTGAACTATATATAAAAAGGGATGACGTGTTTTATGAAAGCTTTAATTTTATTGTACCAGGCTATAACTTAAGGCCGTTAGAGATTGAAGGTGCAATTGGTATTGAGCAATTAAAAAAACTCGATGGAATCATTCAAAACAGAATAAACAACGCATCATATTTCATTGAACGGATTAAAGAAGTGGAAAATATGAGAGCTCAAAAAGAGCTTGGTAAATCCTCCTGGTTTGGATTTGCCATGGTGCTGGAAGGAGAAAATAGTGGCCGACGGAATGAAACAGTAAAGATGCTGCAACAAAATAGCATCGAAGTCAGGCCAATTGTCGCTGGCAATTTCACAAGAAACCGGGCAATAAAATTCATGAATTATTCTATTCACGGAGAATTAAAGAACGCAGATGATATTCATGAAAACGGTTTTTTTGTCGGAAACCACAGCAAAGATAATCGCGAGAACATTGACTTTCTGATTGATGTGCTTAAAAAAGTGAATCGATAAAAGAAGGATAAACCTTTGGAGGTTTGTGATGAAAATTATTATACTGGCTGGTGGTAGTGGAACACGTCTATGGCCGTTAAGTCGTGATCGTTATCCGAAACAATTTATTAAACTCCAGGATAAAAAAGAATCGTTGTTTCAAGAATCTTTTAAGCGCAGTTTACTGTTAGCTGACGGAAAAGATATCTACGTGGTCACGAATAAAAAGTATAAATTTTTAGTGATGGGTGAAATTAATGAGCTTGATTATGAATACGATGAAAATAACATTCTGGTAGAATCTGAAGCGAAAGGAACCCTTCCGGCGATTTATGCAGGAATTAGTGAAATTCAAAAAAACGGAGATGATACGGTAGTGGTTTTTCCGTCAGATCATATTATTATCAATAATCGGGCATTTGTTGATTTGATCAAGAATTCAGAAATTCAAACAGACGATTCACTGATAACTTTCGGGATCAAGCCAGATGGACCGAACACTGGATATGGATACATATCACCCGGAGTTGTTAAAGGCAATGGTTACACGGTCACTTCATTTAAGGAAAAGCCAACGCGTGAAAAAGCAACTCAATATATTGAAAAAGGCTATTACTGGAATGCTGGCATTTTCATGTTTAATTCAAAGCTGTTTGTGGAAGAGGCAAAAAAATATGTCCCGGAAATCTATCAGGCGTTTCAGTTCAGCAAAGATTTAAATGAATCATTTTCAAAAATTAAAACCAATATATCAATCGACTATGGAATCATGGAAAAAAGCAAAAAAGTGGTGGTCGTCCCGGCGGATTGCGGCTGGAATGATTTAGGAAGTTTTGATTCATTTTATAATGTTTTTGACAAGGATGAAAACAATAACGCAACACGCAAAGAAAATATCCTGATTGATTCAGTCAACAATCTGGTACTATCAAACAATGGAAAAATAGTGGCGGCTGTTGGGGTTAATGATCTGATTATTATTGACAATCGAGATGCGCTATTAGTATGCAAAAAAAATCAATCACAGAAAGTCAAGGATGTGGTTGAGATTTTAAAAAAAAGGAAAGATAAACGAACGGAATATCATGTGTATGACTATCGTCCCTGGGGTCATTATCGAATTCTGGAAGAACGAGAGCAATTTAAAATCAAACGAATTACGGTAAATCAAGACAAAAAACTAAGCTATCAGCTGCATCATCATCGGAGTGAACACTGGATCGTGGTCAGAGGAATGGCTCGGGTAACCATTGATGAAGAAGTTCAGTTTGTTCGCGCTGGGGAAAGTATCGATATAAAAGCTGGCCAAAAGCATCAACTGGAAAACCCCGGGAAAATACCACTGGAGATTATTGAGATTCAAATGGGCGCGTATTTGGAAGAAGACGATATCGTAAGATTTGGTGATGACTACGGAAGGGAATAAATTATCGCTGAAATGCACAGCATAATTCCATATGCGAAGTGAAAAAGCAGTTTGATTAGGGAAGAATCGGGTAGAAAATAAGCATATAAAAGCTGCAATAAAAATCTAAAGCATAAAGTGAGGTTTTAGCCATGAAGTGTTTATTAGTTGTGGCACATCCAGATGATGAGGTTTTAGGTGCTGGAGCGACGATGTATAAATTAGCACAGGAAGGCCACTCGGTAAATGTCTGTATGCTTTCAGGCGAAGTATATGCCAGAAAGGACAGGCCCGCGACCGAAGAACTGTATAAAGATATAAACAATGCGATGAATTTATTGGGTGCTGATCAAATCATCAAAGGTGATTTTCCCAATATCGAATTCAACATCGTGCCTCATTTAAAGATGGTGCAGTTTATCGAAAACGCAATCACAGAAACAGCGGCTACAACGGTCTTTACACATCATCCGGCAGATTTAAACAATGATCATTTGCACACATCACTTGCCTGTCAGGTCGCGGTCAGATTATTTCAAAGAAAATCTGGAATAACCCCGCTAAAAGAATTGCTGTTTATGGAAGTTCCATCATCGACGGAATGGTCGTTGAATAAGGGGATCAGTCAGTTCACGCCAAACACATTCATAGAAGTTGGAGAAATAGCTGTTGATATGAAGTTAAAAGCTTTGGCTCAATACAGAGGGGTTATGAGGCCTTTCCCTCATCCGAGGAGTCATGAAGCAATAAAAGGGCTGGCGGCCTACCGGGGTGGTCAGGCCGGTATGGTTTACGCCGAAAGTTTCGAAAGCGTATTCAGAAGAGGATTCTAAACAAAAAGGGGGGATCAGATATGAAAATGAAAATGGCATTTACAACCTGCGTTAAATTGGGACTTGATTGTATCGAAGAAATATATCAAATCGGCGGAAAACTGGATTTGCTCATTACGCTTAAAGATGAGAAAGCTAAAAATAAATCCGGCAGAATTTATCTTGATGAAATTGCAAAAAAACATCAAGTACCGCTTGTAAAGATAGACAGCATTAACGATGCAGAAGCAATTGAAGCGCTTAAGGAACATGAAATTGATTGGCTGTTTATCATCGGGTGGTCACAGATCGCGAAAAAAGAAGTACTTGATACGCCCCGAAAAGGCGCGATTGGAATGCATCCGACATTACTGCCGAAAGGAAGAGGTCGAGCTGCGATTCCATGGGCGATTATCAAGGGGCTGGATAAGACCGGTGTGAGCATGTTCAAACTCGAGGAAGGCGTTGATACCGGTGATATCATCGGTCAGGGGATCATCGAACTGGATCAAAAGATAACGGCGACAGAACTCTATCAAAAGGTGGATGAGATGCAAATCAGCCTGATCGCAAAGTATTGGGATGATATTGTGAATGATCATGTTGTTTTTACCAGGCAAAATGATGCCGATGCTACCGAGTGGCCCGGCAGAAAGCCGGAAGATGGCGTTATCTTAAGTACGATGACAATGGATGCAGCGGACAAGATGGCCCGGGCAGTAACACATCCCTATCCGGGGGCCTTCTTTAATGACGGCAACAAGATCATCCGCATCTGGTCAGCAACGACGAACGCACAGGAAGGTAAAATAAAGCTGCGTGATGGATTTTTGACGCCCATCGATTTTGAAATAGAGGAAGGGACTGTTTTAAAATGACCGGCAGAGATATCAAGCTTTCACCACCGGATATCACCGATGCCGAAATCAACGCGGTTGTTGAGGTGATGAAATCCGGATGGATAACGACCGGGCCTAAAACGAAGCAGTTTGAGAGAGCAATCGCAGCTTATTGTACGACCAATCGTGCCGTCTGTCTCAATTCAGGTACGGCCGCACTGGAGCTGACGCTGCGTTTGCTGGAAATTGGCCCGGGCGATGAAGTGATTACTACCCCCTATACATATACTGCTTCAGCCAGTGTCATCGACCACGTTGGAGCGAAAATTATCATGGTCGATACGGCAGTTGACAGTTATGAAATGGATTATGATCAGTTGGCGCAAGCCATCAATTCAAAGACAAAGGCAATCATTCCGGTGGATATCGCAGGCGTAATGTGCGATTACGACAAAATATTTGAAATTGTACAAAGAAAAAAGAGTGTATTCACAGGAAAAAATGCTATGCAGAAGGCGATCGGCCGGGTTGTGATTGTCGCTGATGCCGCCC
Organism: Acetobacterium fimetarium; assembly: GCF_014284475.1. GTDB lineage: Bacteria > Bacillota > Clostridia > Eubacteriales > Eubacteriaceae > Acetobacterium > Acetobacterium fimetarium. Next base: position 6,986 of record NZ_WJBC01000039.1, read on the forward strand.
ATTCCTTTGGCGCCACCTATCAAGGCCATGTCTGTGGTTCAGTTGCCGATTTCACTTGCTTCTCATTTCATGCGGTAAAAAATTTGACAACCGCAGAGGGGGGCGCGTGTACATGGATAGACATTCCCGGTATAGACAACGATGACATTTATCGACGCCTGATGTTGCTTTCACTGCATGGACAGAGTAAAGATGCTTTAAGCAAACTGCAACTTGGCGGATGGGAATTTGATATTGAGTGCACCGGATATAAGTACAATATGACTGATATTATGGCGGCCATCGGCTTGGAACAATTGAAACGATATCCAAGATTACTGGAAAGAAGAAAAGAAATTACAAAACTTTATAACAAGTTGCTCAAAGATATCGATGTGACACCGGTTGAGCATTTAAAGGATGATAGCCAATCGAGCATGCATCTGTACCTGGTACGCATCGCTGATATCGATTCTGTACAGCGTGATGCTATTTTTTATAAAATGGCAGAAAATGGCATCGCAACACTCGTTCATTACAAGCCCTTGCCGATGATGACGGCGTACCAGAAGCTGGGATTTGAGATTAAGAATTTTCCAAATGCCTATAATGTATACAGAAATGAGATTTCATTGCCGCTTCATACCTTGCTTAGCGATGAGGATGTGGCGTATGTGGTTGTGAAATTGAAAGAAGCTGTAGAAGCCGTTAAGTTAAAAAAAGGATGCCATGAATTCTATCTGATCAATTGCATCAGAAAAAAGTCATGCGTTTAACTTGATAGACCACCGGTCAGATTTTGTGGAAGGGGGCTGAGAACATGAAAAAAATACTAATTATTGGAGCTGGGTTTCTTCAGTCATTTGTAATAAAAAAAGCGAAAGAAATCGGTTATTACACCATTGCAATTGATAAGAATCCAAATTCTTTAGGTTTTAAATACGCCGATGAATACGGCGTGGTTGATATCGTCGATCAGCAAGCCTGTTTGAAATTTGCCAAAGAAAAAAAAGTGGATGGTGTTATGACAGCAGCAACCGATTATGGTGTATTGTCAACAGCTTTTATCGCTCAGCAGATGAACCTGCCGGGAATAAAATACGATACGGCTAAAGTGGTGAAAAATAAATATCTGGTGAGACATCTTCTTTATGAAAAGAAGATAGATGATATTTCGCAGTATTATGAGATCAGCGATATTGAGGATCTTAGCGGGATTATCGAAAATATTCATTACCCGGTTATGGTAAAACCCTGTGATGGTTCTGGAAGTAAAGCGGTTAAACGAGCTAACTCAAAAAATGAATTAAAAGATGCTTGTACTGAAGCGATCAATGCCTCATTGATAAAAAAGGCATTGATTGAAGATTTTATAGACGGGAAGGAATATGGCGTTGATTCTTTTATCTACAATGGCGAAGTTTATGTCCTTGGCGTGATGGGCAAATACATGACCAGCCCTCCGGATTATGCGGAGTTGGGACATATGATGCCGAGTAATCTTGATATCGAAAGCCGGCTCAGAGAAATTGTAAAAAATGCAGTTCAAGTGTTGGGAATCAATTTTGGCGCCGTGAATATGGATGTACTCGTGACGAAAGAGAATCGTGTTTGTATCGTTGATGTGGGGGCGAGAATGGGAGGTAATTTAATCGGTTCGCACATTATTCCCATAAAAACCGGAATCGACTATATGGGCAGCATAATTAAAGCCTCGGTCGGAGATGAAATTGATCTTTCAGTAAAAAATCCCCAACCATGTGTAGCTACAAAAGTGTTGGCATTGAAGCCCGGAAAAATAGCTGGTTTGCCTGATTTCAATGCGATTCAGGAAGAGTGTAAGGTTGTAGTCTATCACCATCTGGAGATTGGCGATACAATAAGAGCATACCATAATAATCTTGATGGTTGCGGTTATGTGCTGGCTATTTCGGAAGACAGAAGGAAGGCAATCGAAAATGTTGAATTGGCCAGAAAATTAATCGATGACGGGGTTGTCAGGGTATCGTATTTATAAAAATTTAACGAGGTAGACTCAGATGTATGCAAAATATATAAAAAATATTTTAGATATTATCATATGTATTATTGGGCTTCCGGTATTTGCGTTGTTCTATATCGTGTTTGGGAGTTTAATAAAAATGATGGATAAAGGACCAGTATTTTACAAATCTGAGCGGATCGGAAAAAATAGCCGGTTTTTTAAAATGTATAAGTTCAGATCGATGAAAGTTGATGCTCCGTTCATACTTAACGAAGACGGAAGTACCTATAATGCAGAGGATGATCCCCGAGTTACCAGGATTGGAAAGCTAATGAGAGAAACAAGCATTGATGAAATCCCGCAGATATTAAACGTCTTGAAAGGTGACATGAGTATCATTGGACCTCGAGCGTGTTTACCAAGCGATATGGGAACATTCAAAGAGGATGAAAAGGATAAACTGAATGTCAAACCAGGGATTACCGGATTTACCCAGGCGTATTATCGAAATGGAATTTTAAGCCGGGAGAAACGTGTGTTGGATGCCTGGTATGCTAATCATATCAGTTTTGGGCTGGATGTAAAAATATTTTTAAAAACGATTAGTACCGTTTTTAAAAGAGAAGGGCTATATACAAATGAAGTAGCTGAAAATAAAACGGATAAAAGCAATAATGCGCTTTAGGAGGATTGAAATGAGAAAAATCTTGTTCATCAGCAACATCACGAATTATGTATCGAATTTTTCCATTCCGTCAATACTTGCTGCACAGAAATTAGGTTATGAATTTCACTTGGCTGCTAATCTTGCAGGATTTAATGATGATGAATCAAAATATAATATCTCAACTTTCCCAGCTTGAAAATTCAGCTGAGACTTTACAACAACACCATCTGCAGCTTCTGAAAAACAGAAGTTGACAGAAAAATGCACCCAATGTCTGATATAATGAAAATACAAAGTAACAAAAATCAGACAGGAAAGGTGCATACCACTATGATAAACCAAAACAACCCATCTGAACAGACAAATATTGCATTTTTAAAAGCTTTTAAAGCATTGAAACTGACAGGATTACTCAGAG
>NZ_WJBC01000003.1 GCF_014284475.1 Acetobacterium fimetarium
TTGTTGGTCTTAAATGACATCGTTTTGTAGCCTCCACTGCTTTTGATTCTGTATCTATTTTACCAGAAGTCAACCCTCAGTTGGAGAGAATTATTAATGGGGTGAAAATACTTTTGACACCCTAATCTTGTATTGGTCTTTGCGTACGTTTTTGTTGAGAATACGGCTAAAAAGCGAAATGTGGTGCAAATAGATGGCGCTGAAAAACCAGCACATGGTAATTAGCAAACAATCTATTTGACTTCATTGTATATGTACGCTATAATGTACATATACGGGAGGTGCCAATATGACAAATACTAATGCTACTAATTTAAGAAAGAATCTGTTTGAATATTTAAATTCAGCCATTGATTTTAATGATGTAATTAATGTGAATACAAAAAAAGGTAATGCCGTCATTATCAGCGAAGCCGAATATAACAGTCTTGTTGAAACACTTTATCTGACATCAATACCCGGCATGAAAGATCGACTTGATGAGGGGATTGATGCAACGGTTGACGATTGTGTGAATTTTGAATGGTAGACAATTATCAAATCATTATTTTGAAATCAGCTCTGAAAGACAAGGAAAAAATCAAAGCTATTCCTGCTCTCAAAAAAAATGTTGACAAACTGATTGAAGTTTTAAAAACAGACCCGTTCAAAAATCCACCACCCTATGAAAAACTTAGTGGAAATTTCAAAATGTTTTATTCGCGTCGTATTAATCGTCAGCATCGGCTGGTTTATAAAATCCAGAAAGATGACAAAATTGTGATTATTGTTAGTATGTGGACGCACTATTCATTCTGAGCATAGTATAAAAAAGAGCAACCGTGATCGGCTTTTAGCTGACTGGTTGCTCTTTTTTGTTTCGTTAAGAATTCTGTTCTGATTAAATATTTAATTAAACAAAGCCTTAATGTCTTGCCCATGAACTTCTCTCACAGGCTTGCTCATTTTGACGTTAATGCTCCGTTTGCCTTTCGGCCTTTCGCATTCTCCAAAGCATTGACAAATTGACGACATAGCCTTCTGTCTTTGACATCAACACTTTTCAATACACTTTTTGTTGCCATGTCAACCCTCCTTTTGAATCTCACTTTGTAATACAATAACGTGTAAATCTTAAATTTTCAACATTCTTGATCGTTTTTAGCTGCTACGTGTTGTACTCTTGCTGTTAACCCTAAAGCAAGTTACCAGCAAGTTAGCAAATGGCTTTATATAGCGGTTTGTTTGTGAAAACATGTTCTACTAATATTTATCGACAAGTTAAGCACTCTTGCTATAAAAAAAGAGACAATCACGATCAGTCGTTTAGCTGACAGGTTGTCTCTTTTTAATAACCCACCTCACAGGTGGTCGCCCGCCCAATGTGAGCCCCAGAACATCCAATCTTTCATAAACCAAATGATGTTCAATTTCATTCCCGAATTGCGGAGGCAATCTGAATTGTTTTGAAAAAAAATTGTCAACTCTGCGGATCAGAGTTGACAACTGGCGTAAGCCATTAATTTTAAAAAAGGAGATAGGAAATGCTCAATGATTCTTGGCGAATCGTACATCGTGTGTATCGCACTACTTTGTACAGATTTCCACCCGGATTGCGGAAGCAATCAGATTTTCATTTTAATGCCAGCTTTATTTTAATAATTTAAAATATTTATCTTTGTCTTTCACTTCAATCACTTTCGATTTGTCAATTTTGAGTTTTTTCTCGTAACTGGCCAATTCTTTGTCAATGATTTTGTTGATGAATGCTGCGTATAGCAAGTAAAAAGTGCACTGCAATTCAAGTGCAAGTAAAACAAACATTCAGGGGGGGGTTGAAAATGAGTGAAGTTATTATTATCGGTCACGATGGAACTTTTGCAACAAGATTAAGGAAACTAATGGAAGAACACCACACTACTCAAAAAGAACTTGCTGAAAAAGTTGGAATATCAAGACAAGCAATTTCGCAATATGCAGACGGTTCGGTTCAGCCTAATATAGAAAAGTTTTATAAAATAAAAGAGTACTTCAAGGTATCAGCTGATTATTTATTAGGTAAAACAAATTCTGAAAGCACTGAAATTGACGATATTGCAATTAGTAATAAACTAGGTCTTAGTGACGGAGCAATTCATACAATTAAAAAAATAAAAGAAAGAGAGCTTAATTGGGGCATCAATTATTTTAATTATTTTGTTTCTGCAAAACGTTTTACTGGATTGTTTATTTCAATTCGCCAATACATGATTGACGCTGTTTCAGAACATGAATTTGAGGAAAACTTTTTTAAAAAATATGTTAAAGAAAATAATTTATGTATTAATGAAGAAGAACTTTCTATATATGGGGTAAAAACCTTGGATTTAGATAATAGTATTGAGTTTTTTAAATCTCTTAAATTAGAAAAAAGGAAATGGACGGCAAATATAGGAAGGCTGGATAAATTTGATATTAAATACGATTTATATAAAATTGCAGAGGAAATTAAAGACGTTCTAAGCGATGCAATACATGAAAATTATGAAGAGCTCTTACTCATTGATGATATTCAAAAGAACATCATGTTTTTTAATTGCGAAACAGAAGAAGACTATATGGAAGCTGATGCTATACAAAGCGAAATATATCTGAATCAATTTCTTGAATCAAGTGAGTCCCAAGATTAAATAAAAAGATCTCTCATAAGGAGGTAACCATGGCTAATATTGAAAAAAGAGGAACCGCATATAGAATTGTTGTTTCTTGTGGATATGACACTTTCGGAAAGCAAATAAAGCGTTATTTAACTTATAATCCTCCTGAAGGAATAACCCAAAAACAATTAGATAAAGAACTCAATAAAATAGCAGTTGAGTTTGAAGAAAAATGTACCCTGGGTTACGTTCTGGATAGCAATGTAAAATTGATTGATTTCATTGAGATCTGGTTTAAAGATTATGTAAATAGTAAAAACCTTTCCCCGGTAACCATTAACGGTTATCAGGCACTTTCAATAAAAATTGTTGAAGAACTGGGGCATATTAAAATTGGAAAGATTACCCCTAAACATGTTCAAGATTTCTATGCAAAAATTAAAAATAGTATCTGCGTAAAAGGTGGGAAAAAGTTCAAGGTTACGGATCACTACTTAAAATTAACATCCACCATGAAACAAAAGGATATTTCATCAAAAGCCGGAATAAGTGATGACACTCTGAGGCGATTAAAAAAAGGTGGTAATACAACTCTTGACATTGCCCAAAAGATAACAAAAGCCTTGGAACTGGATTTTGATATATTATTCGCTTCTGCAAGTGAACAAAAACTTGTCACCAATGATACGGTTTTGCATTACCACCGGCTATTGAATAATATTATGAATACGGCTGTTAGGTGGGGCGTGATTCCCTTTAATGTTATTGAGAAACGTGTAGAACTGCCACGACTCGAAAAAAAAGAGCCTCAATTCATGGATGATAAAGAAGCCCTAGAACTTTTAATACTATTAGACAATGAACCCATAAAATATAAACTTGCTATTAATTTGCTTATATTCAGTGGTTTAAGACGTGGAGAAATTGGCGGTTTGAAATGGGATGATGTCGACTTTGAAAGCAGTATAATCACCGTTAAACGTTCTTTAAAGTATATACCCGGTGAAAAAACTTTTGAAGGCAATACTAAAACGTACGGTTCTATGAGAAGTATTAAACTACCAGATTTCATCTTTGAATTGTTTAAATCTTATAGGGTTTGGCAATTGGAAGAACGCTTCAAGGTTGGCGATCGGTGGATCAATGCTGATTATATTTTTACCAAGTGGAACGGCGAACCAATGAATCTTGACACTACCGGCAAATATCTAAAAAAATTTACTGAAAAACATAACTTAAAGCCCGTACATCTTCACTCGTTAAGGCATACAAATGCCACAATATTGATAGCTAGTGGTGTGGACCTCAAAACAGTATCTACCCGGTTAGGTCATTCTAATGTATCAACAACTGGTGATATTTATGCTCATGCAATTAATTCTGCTGACGCAAAAGCAAGTGATGCCATGGAAAACATTTTAATTAAGCACTCTCATAAAACTCTATAACTGTGGTTATGGAGCTTTTTTTTATACAAACAATCCCCAAATAATCCCCAACTCGTGGTTTTTTTGCCCTCTCCACATCTTCAGACATAAAAAAAAGAGAACCAAAACGGCTCTCTTATGTGATTTTTACTGGAGCTAGCGGGGAGAATCGAACTCCCGACCTACTGATTACGAATTATATGGTCAACTTTTAATAACTTTCACGCAATCACTTAAACGGCTTTATTATGCCGTCTAAGTGATTGTTCTTTTCATGCTTTTCAATAGAATTCATAACTTAATATGCTTTTTCATAGAAACGGACGCCAAATGGACGCCAGAAAACACCTGTAATTGATTAAGTCAAAGTATCATTAGAAATAATTACAATGCCATTTCCCACACTTCCATTTTGCTATTCCAATGCTTTTTTAATGGTTCTTCTGTCAGTGTTGCATCAACCATTGGTTCTAAAAATATTTTTATTCCGGAAATTGCCGTTAAGCTAGAAAAAGCAAACGACTCCATAAAGTTGACACTATTAATCGATAGTTCTCATATTCAACAAAAATTATTTTCACACTTAAATTATCTTTCATGGCTTAGAGTTTTTAAATCGAATACAACTCAAAACTTCCATTAAAACCACAGCTGCAAATTGTTTTCTTATACTCATTAATTTTTTCTATTTCATCATAATTATTCAAATACCATGTGATACTTTCAGTTGGAAGTTTGGAACATATCTCCTTGATATATATTTCATCAACTGGGGAGAAAGAAAAGCCATATGAGTATATTTTTGTTATCGATGATGTAAGTTTACTAAAGAATTCATGATTCTTTTCAATAGATCCCTTTGTATCCTTTTTTAAAGAATCATGCATTTTTTGCAAACTATCTTCCGAACCTATATAGGTTTTTTCTTCCTCAATGTAATCTAAATTATTACCATGCCCAAATATTATTTCACCATTTTGTTCTCCATGAATATGATACACATTTTTAGCTTCATAAACTAATTCTAGCGTGTTTGTATAATTAAATGTCAAAAACACGTCATTGTTTTTGTCAATTAAGTTTAATAATTCAGGTTTTCTCAAAATATTTTGACCAATTATAATTGTTCGTATCCACTCTGAAAAGTAATTATCAATTTTACTAATACATGGCACCAAATTTATGGCAGCCAGTTCGATATTATTTGCATTTTGCCAATCTTCCAGATCACCAGCCTTATTATAAAATTCTGGAACATCTTCAAAGCATTCATTAAAGTCTAACAAACCTAAAGAATTTTCAAAATCATTCCATTCTTCTCCCATCCCTTCCGCATTTGATATTAAAAACAAAATAAATGAGATAATCTCATTATCATCATAATATATTTCTTCTCCTTTTCCATTCATAGAACTACATGGAATTATAAATTCATCACAATTTGTATACGGATACTTATTTCTTAGATATTTATGAAAATCTTCATATGATGTTGGTAGACCGTGAGCTAAATCAAAACCATTTCCAATAATTAATAAATTCATTTTCTCCCTCTTCCAAACCAACTCTCTAGAAACTATTTATTCTAATTTGCATTGACCATAATTCGATTTATATTTCTTATTTCAATAGGTGCTAAATTTTGATAGTTTTGTAAAATTGTGTCATATAAACTTCCTTCAAAATTAGGGGCTTCAATCGAAACTGCTACAAAATACTTTAACTCTCGTGCGTCAAAATCATTTCTTCCAATTGCATGTAATGTAATAGCAGGATTAAGTAAAGATGCTCCTCGCATTCTTTGATACTTACTGATTACAGTGTCCCATTTCAAATCAGTAGCCCTTAAATCAGTTTCTTCCCAATACTTTTTACTTGGATGACTGACTGGAAAATTTGATTTTTTATAACCATTATCAAGTAATTCGCTCGCTTGTATAATACTATCTTTTTTTAACAAGTTTAGTTTTTTTGTAGGATGTCCATATTTAGAAAAGTTAAACGTCATCTCATGTGGTATAAAAACATCCTCGATGCAATTATTGGTATAAGCATCAGGGTCATTTACAAAAGGATCAACAATTGTAGTAATTGTCCAAGATATTGTCACATTTCCAGCAACTCTATTGATGTGTGGTGCAAAAACAGGGAGCTGTACCGTTTGTTTAGGTTCTAATGTTCCTGAATATAAAATAGTTACTTTTTTATCTTCACATGTCAATATTTCATGCACATTATCTGGACAAAACCCATACCCTTGATCCTCTTGTGTTAAATGACAAGCACGTTCAGCATTGTGTATCAACAATGTTCTTCCGAGATGCGGTTCTATATTTTCACTATGAGCCATTAGTGTTCCAATTTTATTAACCACTAATGGTGATGCAAAACTAGTTCCTGCAGAAGCTGCTAAAGTATTTGGCTTAGTCCCAACTAAAACAAAGGGACGATCAATACTTCCACCGAATTCAAGAAAATCTGGTTTTATTTTTGCCCCTTCTCTTCCTCCGCCAATACAACTATAAGAGGCCTTTTGTTTTTCTCCATCAAGATCAATTGTATATGCTCCCACACCTAAACCATTTACCATATCTGATGGTGATTGAATTCTATTAAATGGAAAGCCCAAATCACCATCATTTCCTACCGCAACACAAAACAATGGGTTGGTCTCTCCTTCAGGAACATCATATGTAAGACGATCTAATACATATGTAAATCTGCTAATACTGTCATCAACAATAGCTCCAATAGGGCCAAATGAAAGATTGAACAGTTTTAAATCATTTCTTGTTTTAACCACTTGTTCAATTGCATCTATCGCTTCATAAAGTTCGAAATCACTTTCATTTTTCAATGGTAACACTCGATAACTTTCAATCGATAAACAAGGTACTTCTAAAAGATCATTTTTGCTTTTTCCTGCAAGGTTTCCGTGCAAAACTACGCCACATACGCCTGTTCCATGGGAAATATAATCCAAATCAGGGTGAGTTTCTACACAATCGTTAGCATTAACATAACCATTTAATAATGGAACTGACACATCTGCTCCTCCATCAAAAACACCAACACTAATATTTGACTTATGTTGAGATGGTTTAATCTGTGGTGCGTTTTCAGATGTAGCTTCTCGTATTGGTGCAATATCTACTCTGCCTAATGGATGGATTGCTCGAAGGGGGTTTATTTTTTTAATTTTTTCAATTTCATTTTTGCTGCAATTTGCACTAATGAATATTAGTCCATCCTCATATCTTCTTACTTTTGTACGTTCAATAGCGATGTTACTAGTTTCATAGAATAACTTTAGCAAATCATCACTTTCAGCACCAAGTGGATGCAACACTATTTCAACTGAACCGTGATCCCATTTTTCTTCAAATCCCATAACTTTTTCGTCTGGCTCAAGCAAGTCAAGTGAATGAATAGATCCAATTTGATTGCGCCACGTTTCGATATTATCCCTGCTTCCACTCTCAAGGGTACTTCGCAAGTTTCGAATCCCCATATCATTAGTTTTAATAAAATATAATTTTGCAGATATTTGTTCACCTTGTCCATCAAAATAGTTATATTTTCTTCCTCCCACAATTTTCATACTATCATTTGATTGAATCAGAGCTGTCGGAACATAAGATTTCGCTTCAAACTTTGGTTCCATTCTAACGCATATAATTTTTTCTTTCATAAAAACTTCTGCATTACTAATAATTTTATCATGTATTTTATCGATTTCATCTAAAATACGGAGTTTGGCGTCTTGGTATTCGTGAGGTATCTTTTTAGGACCGCCGGCTTTCTTTTTTACAATTGGTTCCACGTAAAGTTCTCCATGTGCTAATATCGGATGTTTTTCTTTAGCCATTATTTTCCTCCTTATTCGTTGTTAAATACCTCGAAACTGAAGTAAGTGGTATTTGTGTTATTTGTGATATTTCTCGTAGAGATAATTGCGTAAAATCTTTTTTTAATCTTCTACACAATTTCACTTTATCTTCTCGAGTACCTAATTGAACTATTTTGAACAATTCTGAAAGAGCAATAAATGTTTTTGGGGTATTTGAATTCAAAAGAATTTGTCTTTTTATATGTTCACTTAGTTTGCATATATCTGCCGAGTTTATTTCTTTTGTATTCTGAGCTAAATACTCTAATGTTTCTTTGTTGATTTCTTTAACAAATTTACCCAAATGTCTAACAAGAAGTTTTTTTCGTTCTTCCTCTCCTGGCATTGAAATAGTTAAACTTCTATCGAAACGCCGCCAAATAGCTTTGTCCAAAAGTTCTGGATGATTTGTAGCTCCAATTATTACACATGAGCTAGGACATGCCTCTAATTCTTTTAGCAACACATTTACTAGGCGTTTCAATTCACCTAAATCTCCAGCATCGTCCCTTCGTTTTGCAATAGCATCTAATTCATCCAAGAACAGAATCGCATTTTGTGAGGTTGCGTATTCAAATATACTTCGAATATTTTGACCTGACCTTCCGAGATAACTTGAAATTGATGAAGCAAGATCTAATGTGACTAGTGGTAAATTCAGTTGATACGACATCCATTTTGCGATATACGTCTTGCCTACCCCAGGAAGACCATCTAGAAGAATGCTATTTGGCGGAATTATATCTTCTTCTAAAAATTTATCAAGAATTTTCCGCTCACTTATAAAATCATCTAGTTGTCTTCGAGTATATTCATTTAGTATAGGTTCCATGCTTTCAATTGGCTCTTCAACTTTAACTAGCGAATATCGACTCTCTTTGTCAACTGGCAATGGCTGTAAATCGATAGATCTAGCCATTGATCCCCTATAGCCAGAATATGATAAAGCTTTTGTAATCTCAATTGCAATTTCCGGACGTTCTTTTTTTATTTTTTTAGCAATCATCAATGCTGTCGCTTCAATTGTTTTTCTATCACATTCCAAGCTTGAACGCACAAGCTTGGGAATTAAATCAAATGCATCCATCGCTCCACTCCCTTTATTTATTATTTATGGTGCAATTATAATATAACTAATAAAGCCATTTGTCAATTATTTTGTTCCGAATTAATCATTCATCTAATTGTGGAACAGCTTATTGCGCCGTTCATTTATAAATTTTCATTATCGGTTTAAAAACACTTAACTTTGCTAAATAAAAAAAAGACCACCCGATGGTGGCAATGAATTACTCTATCGAAAATAGGCAAGAATTCCCTCAAGGATCCCCAGCGCTTCCAGTTCTACACCGCCATTATTAAACAGCGCACAATCAGCGGAGAAACTGGCAAAACTAACCTCGGTAATAAACCGCCGGCACATCCGTGTAAGTCACGTCTGAATCATCCCGCTGGATCAGTCCCCTGCTGTTGTAAACCTAATCGGTTATACAATCCATTCAGGCAAAGCGTGGCCAAACGGATCCAGCTTTCACTTCCTGGTTAGCAGATCTCACAAGTTCCGGAAGAACTCGAATCACTTGATCTATTGTGGTGAATTGAAACAAAAATATCTCCCCCCACACTGTTGGCAATCACAGGACGATCTGACTGGTAAACATGTTCATCAGTAGTTCGCGTATATATAACACTAGCCACAGGATCAAATCCGCCATGACCTGGATTAATACATGTTATTTTCCAAGATAAATTCCCAACTGGAGCTTCAGGTGTAGCCGGCGCTGCTGGTTTTGGTTTTGGTTCCGCTTTCATTAATTTTTGAATAGTCATCCGGACTCATAACGATTACCTTTAGAAACGACCTTTTTAATAAAATTCATAGTATAATAGTTTTTCCATAGAAATAGACGCCAGAAGTAGTTGAATTTAATCATCTCAGATCTATATGTTAAACCCTACTACAGAAGCAGACACTTCAAAAAAGTTGCTAAATTAATGCCCCAGAATTATGGCGTCCGAGTTTTCAATTTGCTGCTGTTTGGTTTTTCTGGAATTGTCAGTTCAATTAAGGCCGTCTCCAAGACAGAATTTAAATAATTTGCCCGGAATGTCGTCCGGTAGGATAATCCAAAGTGTTGCATCAATTCTGTCGATGATAATGTATCTTTTCTCAGACAGTTCATTAATTTTCTAACTTAGTCGCTATCACTTATTTATACATTTTCTCATGTGAATACCAATCTTCTGAAAAATCTATTTTATTAATAATCGCATCCATCGGCTTCCCTATGAATTGTACAACTATATCAACTACAGTTTTAAACTCCAAGTCTATTTCCAATGAATTATTAGAAAATGACTCCCATCTTTTTTGCATATCAGTGTCATTATACATATCTGAGACTTTTATAATCGTATTTTCATCAAAAAACGTTTTTCGATTGCTTAATGTATTCAATAGCGCATCCTTCAATATTTTTCCATCAAAATCGTAATGACCTGCCAAGTAATAAATATCATAGTAATCTTTCATTCTACTGGTGGTTTCCATGCGACTTATAATGGCATCCCATTTCTCAGAAACAGTTGATTCCAGAGAATAAGTCAAAATATTTGGTGATTCAAACCCACCGACCTGGACACCAATTTTTCTACTTTCCGCATGCGGCACAATGACATCGCCAATGCCAATGTCAATATCAAATGGTGTTTTAGTATTTGATATTGCACCCATCATTTTGATTCTGATACCGTGGTAGTCTTTTTGTTCAGTTATATTCATAATCGTCTTTATCTGGAACTCAATAAAAGGATAATCAGTTTCAATATTTATTATGTCATTAATGACGTTTAACATGTCCGTTTGATTATTTGACAAATTTTTCATTAAAAAATCAATGTCCATTGTTGGCCTACTGCTAAACTCGGTATATACAAAAATAAATAAACCACCTTTAAGAATTAGATTTTCTCGATACTTTGAATTTGCCAATCGCCTTAAGAACTCCTCCTGACAAACCAACTGGAGCATAAATTGATAAGATATGCCCTCTTTTCTGGATTTCTCTTTTAATTTCTGAAGCAGTCCCTGCACCTTTACCATCACATCCACATCCCTATGATCATTTTAGTTTTTTTCTCAACATTCATCAGTTTTGCGTATTCAACCAGTCTGGCCACATTTTTATCCGAATCTGTTGCATAGCTTCGAATCGCTTTATTAAATACTTCTTTATCCATTTTTTTCTCATATCGAATAATATCACATATTGTTTTTTCCCGATTATAGATTCTAAGCATCTGACCTTCAAATTCAATTTCAGATATACCTATTTTAAAATATTTTTCAACAATATAATAGATTTTTAGTTTAGGATAATCGATTTTAAATCTCGACTTAGAACTGTTTTTATTCACTGCCAAATGCCAAGCACGGGGCGTTCTCTCTGTATAATCATAAAGATAAAGTGCTGAATCCATACAGATAATTGCGTCAGGATAGAGTTTATTGATAATGATAGCCTCGGATATGACGTCCTCATATTGCCATTCGTAGAATCCAGGACGTATCTTGATTACTTTTCCTTCTCTAATCAATCGATCAATAACTGTGTTGTGATACCCCGCCTTGGTAAAATCGGATAATTTTATAATACCATTATTTTCATCAAATACTCTTTTGTATTTCTCGCAGTCCACCGTTAATATCACCTCTTTTAAATTTCCGAGCGGATATATTTACTTTATTATACAGCTTAGCTCTTAATCTCTCAAGTTAAAAATACCGCTTTTCTAATTCATAACAATCTTTTTCACGTTTAAAAAGTTCTTTCCCATTCCAATATAATGTCTACAAATAGTTGGGAACAAAATCCAACAAATAAAAATCACGACAATAGTAAGACAAAAATAGTTGTAAAATGACCGCTTTGGGATAATATGATGCCCAGTTTATGAAGTGTTTCCATCAAGGAGGCTCCTTTCATCGGGCTACCATTATCGGAATGCAGAACCAACGGCTGGTTTCTTGAAATCAGGTTCTAGGAAATACACACAGACGAATCGAGTCAAACCCATGAGCAGATGAGGGTTTCATGTATCGGAGAGATCTTTAAAAAATATA
This sequence comes from Acetobacterium fimetarium, assembly GCF_014284475.1. Classification (GTDB taxonomy): domain Bacteria; phylum Bacillota; class Clostridia; order Eubacteriales; family Eubacteriaceae; genus Acetobacterium; species Acetobacterium fimetarium. Next base: position 12,055 of record NZ_WJBC01000003.1, read on the forward strand.
TGCACGTTGCTAAAAAAGAAAACCCATCCTTGTTCGATGAAGATAGCTATCCGCCTCATTCCATGAGGCATTCAACTGCCAGTCATATGTTAGAGGCTGGTGTACCGAGTGTTGTTATCAAAATTTTGTAGGTCATACGTCGCTTAAACGACACAGATTCATGCTGAATTATCTCAGAACACTGTGGATAAATACTTTAAGGAATGGAGCCATAAATTGTTTCCACAGAAGTTTAGTGAAAAAGAAGAAGCGGTCAAGAAATATAATATGCCTAATTTTTTGAATTTGTAGTCGAATGCCTGATGCGATTATCTGAGAAAAACAATAGAATCTTTTGCGCTTATGCGGCTTCTAGGGATTATTCTCGGAAAATGCGACCAACATAAGTTGCGTCGGATATTCTCAACTATTTATAAGCGGAATAAGCATCGGTCGTTAAATAGCCCTTGAACCCGGAAAGCAGCTGCCTGGCGATCGCCCCTTTGCGCTTAGAAAACAGCTTGGATATTCTCGCATGCCGCACTACGGATCGCCCACGTGTAGGTTTCGCTGTTGGCTTTCCTGCCTTCCTCCCGGTTACACTGATAAAAAAACCTCCAAACTGATTTTATTCAACATCAGTTTGGAGGTCTGCATAATTTTAAAAACGTTTCGTTTTTACGATTAAAATCGACATTAGTATTGATTTTTTCATCCCACATAAAAAATGTCAATATATTCACCAACTTGGTCTCGGGTTGTATATCTACTCAAAGAATTTTTATCTAGCACCATTATTCAAGTCAATAGCTTTAAATCACATTAACAACAATCTAGTCATTATAAATTGGACTTCTTTATTGCCTCATTACGTTTAAGTTCATATAATCTATACTCTTCGTTTTCATTATAAGCGAATTCATTAACGCAATCGACAACCTCCCGATAAGTCGAAAGATGAAGATTATCTATAAGTTCGACAAATTCGATATGATATCTAAGAATCACCTGTCCGTTATCTACTGCCATTTCGCCTTTTGGGTCATCGATAATATCGAAATCTGCTTGGTATTCCATACTGCATATAATGAAAGATCGAAATTTTTCAACTAACAATATGAATAATGACTCCGCTACATTATAAAAATCATATAAGACAAAAAAATTAACATACGCACGCGGACAATGATCCGATTTTTCATTTTCAACTAAAAACCCTTGACATGAATTCATCGTGACAAAAAAATCACAGCTATTAATCGCATCACATAATTCTCTAATTCCTTTGTCTATATCAGCATCACTTAATAAAAGACTCTTATACTCATCATCATAATATACCACCGCATCATACATAGAATAATCGTTACTCATTTTTTCCTGCTTTCTGTTTTTAAATTTAATTTCGCCTTGAGTAAAAACTATTCTCATTTACTTTTAAATAAATAAAAACGATACTGTTATTATAAATGTTACCAGATCTATTAAACAAAAAGTTATTTTTATTTGCTCATTCTTTTTTTTAATTTTTATTCAAGAATTTATTAAGACTTTTTTCAAAAGCGACCGTCTAATAGTATTTTCTCCTTTGATATTTTATATCTCCATGAAGTCTACCTACGTAAGAACTCCCGAAACTAACATTCTGATACTACGATGATGATTACCAGATTCTCTCTTCATTCCATAAACATCCTTTCATTTTTAAATTTTTGCAAACAAAAAAGCCACTATCAAATGGCTTCAAAATATTTCATTACTAATAAAGTTGGGTGTTTCACAGTTGGTTTTCACTTGTTTTCACCATAAAATCCAAAATCACCACTTAATTATTCAAGCCATACATTTTTCTTCCACCTCTACCTCCCCAACCATTTCCTTCTGTGTCAGTTCATACAAGCCAAGCATACTATTAACAAGCGCTTAACCGTTCTGATGTATCCAGCGCCTTGAATTCAACATATCCCAAAAGCACCACCTGATGCTGTTATAATGTAAATTTAACTAATTCCCATTATTCGTTTCTTCTTTATATCAAATTCTTCTTGAGTGAGAATACCGCAATCCAATAACTCTTTTAATTTTTTTAAAGATTCAATTTGATCATCAATAGACCTTTCAATTTTTCTCACACTCTTCGTGTTTTCTCTTCACTTGTTTTTTTTTCCTAATAGACCTTTTGTGACACTTACACCTTCTGTCAAGGCATCAATACCCAAAGCATCATTTACGACATTTATAATACCTTTTACTTTTGATGCACCTCTTTCAGACGTCGACTTTCCCGTCACAAATTCATAGACAGCCCCCACAAACTTTCGAGCTTCAGATTTCGATAGAAAATCTAATGTTATTTCTACTTTATAATCACTTTACTTGAGTTGAGGAATGTCATTAAAAATTTTTATATCACCCACTGGAAATATTTTTATGTCAACCTCCTCTTTCGAAAACATTTTCTTTGATTTTAGTATAAGAACAATGTTTATATTTGTCAGTATAACTTCTCTATGAGTAATACTTGTTAGAAATCCTTCGGTATTTGGTTTTCTTTCATCAATACTTGCGTTGCCTTTGTAAAGCACTACCTCGTTTGATTGTAAAGAATAGTTTTCCATAATCTTTTCTCCCTCTTTTTTTCAAGACCCATTCCAATACAAGTTCCACATATATTCTGTAAATAATGGGTCTTCTAAATTAGTTTCTCATATCTATAGTTTCATTTTTCAAACTAATTGTACAAACTATAAATCCTCGCTTCCACCTCTGCCTCCCCAACCATTTCCTTTAGTGCCGGCTCATATAAATCAAGCTGAGGTTTGTAGATAGCCTCTAAATTCTTTTTAAATTTAACCAGATCTTCTATCTCTCCTCTGGCATTGGTTTTATAATCGATAATGGTATAGTCATTGTCTTTAACAATCACCAGATCGATGATCCCACGCATATAAAGTGGTTTTGTTTTTTCCACTTCTTCTAAATTCAGAAGATCAACCAACTCCGATGCCTTTTCTGATTTCACCTGCAACTGGAACGGCAGTTCAGTATAAACAGCATCCGCACAACTGGAAGCCAGATGATTTAAGAACTTACTGGGATTTATGTGCCCGGCCACTGGTTTTTGAGCCTCTAAACAGCAGGATTCAAAAGCCGATTGATGCTTGATAAATTCGCTATGGGCATCCACAATCCCCCAATGCTTTAGTTGATCTTTTTCATGATTGATAATATTCTCAGCAACCCCGGGATAATCCAGCATTCCGTCACAGATCTGCTTTGTTTCCTGGGGACATGCAATCATGGGTTCCAACTCTTTCCAGGCCGTATTCCTTACAACTTTCCCCCGGCTATCGATGCGATCCCCAGATGCAACAATGAGCGCTTCTTTGCCCGGGTGGATGCCACATAAAGTAACCAGAGATGTTCTTCCCTTTTTAAGGCGTCCTATATGGCTTTGGCTTTATTCCAACCATCCGGCTTTCCAATGTAACTACCATATTTATCTTTCTGGATGATAAATTCCTTTTTAATCCCATCGTCCTCGATAAAGAGCATCGTGTCGTTGAAGCCGGACACACCAGTTGAAGGATCCGCCAGAAGAATCACATTAGCTTCAAGCCCCTTGGCTTTGTGGAGGTTCATGATTCGAACGGCATTGTACTCACCATCTTCTTCAATCAGATCGGTGATCGACATTTCTCGATCCAAGGCATTCTCGGTGAGACTTTGTAACCTTGCGACAATATCTGAGAAAGTCGAATAGAGCTCAGCCCTGACCACTTCCAATAGCTGTTCCACATTTCCCATCTTTTAAAATTTAAACATAATTCTTTCTATCATTTAAATGCTGCCAATATTGAATGTTGTTAGCCTCTAAATGATAGCTAGCAATGTATGAATTTATGTCTTTTAATCTTCAGTACAACTTTTTCATTTCGAATTTTCATTAATCTGGACAACAATAAAGCACCAAATTATTTATACAATTAGAATACTAGCATCTGTCTACTATTTATAGCTCAAAACTCCAATACTTTCAGTCTTATGAATATAGTCAACCTTATAAATTATTCGAGGCTAATTTCCTTATTCAAATTAAATATGAGAATACGTCTTGAACCAATAGTTTACCGGTCTCATCTTCGATATTAATATTGTAAATACTTGGTATAATTTCTGATTTAGATAGGAATAAATTAGTCGACGAAGTTAATACAAAATACGGGGTCCTTTGGCTTGCGTTGCTGAAAGAAAGATATAGAATCAATTCGGACATCATCCGCATGTCCCGAAAACAACAGCCTTAATCGTTTCGATAAACCCATGGTTTATTAAAGTGTACCAAAAAAGAAACCAAAGCTCTTCTGAAAATTGACCAGAATAGCTTCGGTTTCTTTTGTGATCATTAATAAAGGGGGTATCACTGACTAACAAAATGTTATTTTACGACACCCCCATCCCTTTTTTTATAATAAAAATCAAATACGAACGCACAAAAATTTACTTATCATTTTCGTCATTTTTATTTCGACAGCGGTCCAATCTGCCCTGCCCGAAACGCCTTGCTGTATTTCCGGCAGTGTTTATCCTGTCCCATTAATGCATAAGTAGCAAAAATCGTACCCATTAGATCCCGATTAAGCGGATCCATCACTGCAGAGTCCATGCCGGCTTCAATGGCAAAGGCCATGGCGGTTTTATTCAGTAGCGGTCGTACCGGTAAGCCAAAGGAAATATTGCTGATCGCACCGGTCACATGGATAGCTGGATACAGTGCCTTGATGGCTTTAATTTCCGCCGCAAAATTTAACATCGAATTGTTTTCAGTGGACAACGCCATGACACAGGGATCAATGTGAATCCGATCCGGGGTGATATCATATTTAGCCGCTTTTTCCACCATACTTCTGGTGATCGCCACTTTGGTATCCAAATCACAGGGAATCCCGTTATTGTCGCAGGTCAGTCCCACCACTTCCCAGGTATTGCCTGCCATCAGCGGGAGTAGCACCTCGCACTTGTCCCCTTCTTCGGAAATGGAATTAAGCATCCCGGGTTTGTTGGCATATTTAAAAACTGCCTCAATGACCCGGGGGTTGGGACTGTCGATACACAGTGGGGTATCGGTGGCGTCCTGAACAACTTCCATCAGCCATTTCAAGGTTTCAATTTCATATTCCGGGGCGGTGCTGGCGCATACATCAATAAAGCTTGCGCCAGCTTCTGTCTGTTTGACCGCCCGATCAGCAATAAAGTCGGCGTCTCGTTTTTCAATGGCTTCCTTGACCACTGGGATGGTACCATTAATTTTCTCTCCTATAATAATCATAATCGCTCCTTAGTAGTGTTTTGATTCCTGAAATTTAGACCAGTCCCTGACAGATTTTAACACCTTCAGCGGCATTAGTAGTAAAAGCATCAGCACCGACAAATACGGAGGATTCTTTGGTTACAGGGTTTCCACCGATGATAACTTTTGCGCTCACGTTAGCAGCTTTGAGGGCTTCTACGGTATCTTTCATAGAATTAATAGCCAGGGTTAAAACACCGCTCATGCCGATTATCTGAGGTTTGATCTCCTGAGCTTTTTTAACAAAGGTATCCACTTCCACGTCAATCCCCAAGTCAATCACTTCGAATCCCGCTGCCTCCGACATGCTTTTGAAAATATTTTTACCGATATCATGCAAATCACCATGGACGGTGCCTAGGAGAATCGTTCCAATTACAACTGAAGCACCGCCGCCTAAAGCTGGTTTTAAAGCATTGATGGCCTCGGTTAATAGTTCCCCAGCAAAAATCAGATCACCAACGAAGTATTCGCCTTGTTCAAAAAGCTCTCCGACAATTGTCATCCCTGCCTGGCAAGCCGCAACTGCTTCCAGCGCTTCTGCTTCTGAAGGACTTGTATCCGTAAATTCCTTCAGCATTTCCATAACCAGATCTTCTTCAAGATCTCCCAAAGCTTGTGTTAAAATTTTTAAGTCTAACATATTTTTCTCCTCTTTAATTTGTCGTTCATCTTTTTTTATGAGAATTTCCGTAGTTTAAATCGGCATCCTCATCATCAAAAATTAAATTTTCTTTATACCGCATCTTCTATTCAAAAAGATCAGGCGCATTCTCGCGTCCATTTTTCATTTAAAATTCAATTACCGGCTTTTTCTTTAACGCCATAAAATAAGTGGCAAATGGTATGATACTGAGTCCAATATATATCATAAAAATCAGATTATAACTACCCGTTGTATCATATATTAATCCTGCAATAGGAATGGCAAGTGCTGCAACAAGACCAGCGATACCTTGAATAAATGACAGAATTTCCCCATAAGCCCTTTCCCCGAAAAAGTCTGAAACGATGATGGTTAGTGGAAATGAGGCTGTTGACACGGACAATCCATAAATAATGGCAAAAACCCCTGCCATGACTGGTGATTGAATCAATAATGCAATCACCATGGCAATGATAAATAAAACGGTCCCATAAGTTACGCAAATACTGACGTTAAAAACATCATTTATTTTCCCCATTATTATTTTTCCGATGGCATTAGCTCCGCTCAATAGTGAGATCATAACACCCACCACCATTGGCATTAAACCAATATCCAATAGATAAGAAGGAATAAAATAGGTTACCCCGACAAACACAATCGAATACATCACAACAGTTATCGTACAAAAATAAAATGCGAATGTTTTTCTGGCTTCTTTAAGTGACAGTCCACTTTTTTGACCTTGTCTCTGTTCTTCATAAGTTGTTTCAGCTTGGCTTTCTTCTTTATTTTGAGTAGCTGGTTTTTCCTTAATTACAAAAACAACAACGGGCACCAGTAAAACGGCCAGAATTATTCCTGAAAATGCCAGCGTGTATTCGAATGATTTTAAGTCAATAAAATAAATGACTAATGGGCTAAAAACCATCGCTCCGATTCCGGTTGATGCAAGAATAATTCCAAGCGCACCACCCCTTTTATCGCCAAACCAGTTCAGCATAAGGATACTTGCCGGAATAACCGTAGCGACAGAGAGCCCCAGACCAATCAGAATACCAGCGAAATAAAACATCGGAAGAGTCGTTGAAAAGCTCATAAACAGTACCCCTGCAGCAATCATAATTACGCCGGATATCATTAAGAACTTCAGACTCAATTTTTGGGATAATTTACCGTAAGAAAAGGCCCCAATACTCATGGATAAGCTTAGCAGACTCATGACAACAGAAAACTGCCCGCGACTGAAACCAAACGCCTCGCAGATGCTCACCGAATATAGACTGATTGATGAATAGGCTAATCCATATCCCATAAAACAAATTAAAAAACACCCACCACAGATCATCCATCGTTTCATTGATGAATTAGTACTTTTTTTCAACAATAACACCTTCTTCAATCAGAATATGATAAGCTGCAGAGAGTTCTACAGCTTAATTGTTAAATTACTCATTCAGTATCTAAATATCGTTTACATACTGGTAACAGTTGTTATAAATTGAATCAAGAAGCCTTCCCGCATTTCTTCCGGCAGAAACACCAAACTTTCAACCGCCTGATTCCATCCCTCCGGATAAGTTAAAAACGGGTTATCTATTGCTGAATCTTTTTCTTCGAACATCATTTTGTCCTCCTTCTTAATAATTTCTAATAAATTCATTTACCGCCAGTAGATTTTCCCGGGCACAATCATTTCTAAATGAAACCATTTTGTTTTGACTAAAAATAAATCCGTTTCCCAGTTCATCAATTAATTTTTTTGAGTAATCGATACATTGACGGGGCGTTCCATTACCGAGCAAATCGGTTGTCATTCCCCCAGCAAGACAGATGTTAGGCAGTTCTTTATGAATTTCAAAGATGTCATCTTGTTCTAAATGAAGAATAACATGTCCTTTGGGAATATCCTGAAAAAAATCTTTAAAGCGGAGCATGGTACTTTCACAAAAAATGTAAATGGTCTTATCTTTTTCCACGACCTTGTCAATAATTTGTTTTAATTGGGGCCAATAAATATCCTCAAACTGTTTAGGACTAAGGATGGCATGAGCCAGCATTGGAAAGTAAGTATCACACACATAGGCACTTGTATCCAGATCTAAAGCTGCATCCAAAGCCGGCAGCATTTGGGTTTCGAATTTTTTTTCAATGACGTCTTTCAATTCCGTTCGTCGTTTTCTTAAATCAATTGATACTTCTTTTATCCCTCGATAATTATTATGTAAATACTCAAACGGATGCATTAAAACTGCATTCATATTAAAAACAGATGGACAATGATATTCCTGAACAAATTTATTCGTCATCTTATCATTGAATTGACCATAAGCCATCAATTCCTGAACAGCATTTATGAGTTTTTCAGGTGTTGTATCTGGAAACTTTCTGGCAAATACTTTTGTCCATAAAAATTTCACTTCATTATCTAATAATTCCTGATATTCATCTGATTTCATCAATACGTGATCATAATAATTAATTGATTCCGTTTTGTCGTTGACCTCGTGATCACCTCCACCTAGTGCATCAGTGACACGAATGGGATTTCGTGTGCCCAAATCCATATAAGCATCAAAGTGATACCGTTCATGAAAATCACATACAACTCTTTCCATTTTATCGTAATCATTCATCGCTTCACTCAGTTTGTAAGGTGAATCCAGTATTTTCCAGGTAAAGAAATTTGACAGATTGGGAACCCTTTCGGTTTTCTTTAATTCAATGGTATCTTTGAATAATTTAATGCGATCTTCATAAATATTTTGATCACTCATTTTGTACCTCCAATTAATAAAATAAAATCTGGCATCGCGACTACCCTGTACATGTACATGTTAATTCTATTTAGCACATTTGTCAACTATTTTTGTAAAATATTATTTTTTAACAAATCCATCACAGGATTTGATTTTTTATTGAATGCTTGATATAGTATAGTTCAAAGCAAATCATTATAAAGGGGAACTTCTGTGATAAAAGATGAAATTGTTGAAGCAGTCCGCAATTTGGATGAGGATTTGGTCTTAAATTTAGTGTCCCAGGCTGTAGCCGATGGTTTAACACGTAAAGAAATTATCCGTTATGTCATCCTGGGGATGAATGAAATCGGGATTCTCTACGAAAGCCTTGACTATTATATTGCGGACCTGATTATGGCCGGCTGCGTTTTTAAAAGCGTCTTAAATTTCTTTGATGATTTGAAACAGACGGGTTCGTCATTAACAGCAACTGAGCGAACTGGCAGAATTCTAATTGGTACTGTCGAAAATGATATCCATGATATTGGAAAGTCTATTTTTACCAACCTGGCGTTAACTGAAGGTTATGAGGTAATTGATCTGGGGGTTGACGTCAAACCGGATCGATTCTTTGAAGAGGCGCTAACAACAAAGCCGGATATTTTAGCCATGAGTGGTATCATTTCAAATGCCATTAAATCCATGACGGAAACAGTCAACCTGTTCAAGAAAAATTTTATCAGAAATGATTTTAAAATAATCATCGGAGGACTTTCCCTCTCTGATGATCTTTTAAACTATATCGGAGCTGATTTTGCAACAAAATCTGCGGAAACCGGGATTACAAAATGTAACGAATGGATGCGCGAAAAAAATGGCCAATAAAACACCCCTCTCAAAATATCAGATTATTGTTAATGCTATCAAAAAAGACATCGGAGATGGCATTTTAAGGCCAGGTGATCCCCTTCCTTCCGAGAATTACATGAGTCAAAGCTATGGAATCAGCCGGATGACGGTGAGGAAGGCTCTGGCGGTACTGATCAATGAAACCTATATTCACAGCGTTCAGGGAAAAGGTCACTTTGTCAGCAAACCAGACTTCACTCATTTTGACATCAATTTCAAAACACATGATGATCAGGATTTTGAACATAAATTGCTGTCTGTAGATATTATTGATATGAGCGACGATCTTCGTATTCGCATGCAGAATTTCACTCAAAAAAAGATCATTGAAGTTAAACAACGCATCTTCAATAATGGTGAGATCGTCGGATATGATATAACTTATCTCCATTACAATCCTAAAGAACCGGTACTGGAAAAAGAGTTTCATTACATCAATATTGACGAAAATGCTGCTACTGGTGAAAAAATTAAAAAGCATGTAACCTTGGCTGTCCTGTCTTCTGATGAGCACATTTCTTCAATTTTAGAAGTTGAAATTGGCTTTCCGATTATTCAAATCGAAGCGACAGCCCGAAATGAGGTCAGTCAAATCATACGCTATGGAAAGAGCTATTTTAAAGGGAACGCCTTCAAAATTCGAGGTCAGTAATTATGGATACTAAGCTATACAAACAAATCGTCAAAGACATTTCAGATAAAATAATCTCAGGCGAGCTGAAACCTGGCAGTCGCTTACCCTCAGAAAACGAACTAATGGATATTTACAACGCCAGTAAATCAACCATTGAGAAAAGCATGATGATTCTTGCTCACGAGGGCTATATCTTGACGATTCCGCGAAAAGGAAATTACATCACCAGACCGGCACTTGATCATTTCAGTTTACATTACCGTGAGGATGAGCTTCTTTCCAGTATGTTTGCCGGTCTCAATGATTTTGACTTTTCGATCACACCGGTTGGATCCAAACGACAATCTTTGGTCATCAATAAAACTTTTGATATTGATAAAAAAAACATATGCTATGCCACCAAACAGTATTTTTTTGAAAATGCCAATGACTTTCAATTAAATAAAAATCAATTGCTGACAAAAACAGATTTGGATATTTTATTACTTTTCAATAAACCGTTGGAACTTCAAAAACAGATCACTTTGGTTGCCGACTTCTGTCCAGAAAAAGTTGCTGAAAAAATTGATGTTGCACCGCAAAGTGCTGTTTTTTTTATTGAAATCCTATTTACGCATCGCAAAACACTAACAGAAGTAGCACAATTTAAGACCTATTTCAACCCTCATTATCTCCACCTTAATTTCTCTACATAGTTATCCTATTCTAGCCAGTTTAGCTTATAATTGCTCGTATTTTTGTTTAGGATTTCGGTTCATCAGAAAAATCAGCATCCCGGCAGCAAACAGGGACAGCCCGGCACCAAAAATAAACGGTGCCTGAGGTCCAAAAAAGTTCCATAACAGGCCGGCGATGACGCTGGCGTGCAGCAGGGCAATCCAGTTCGCACGGCGCTGTTTCTTCAGCTGGAGCCGTATAGACACGTTTCAAATCGGCCATAAGCGGTTTAAGATCTTTGTTGGAGACAAATCTGGTACGTTATTTCTTATCTGATGAATCACGCATTTCTGAAGCTCTGGTTTCGGATAAACAGCGGCGATCGCCTCGGGAAATCCGGTAAGGCCGTCAATGCCGGCGATCAGAACATCTTCCACGCCCCGGTTTTTTAGATCGTTCATGACTAACAACCAGAACTTGGCGCTTTCATTTTCGCCAACCCACATCCCCAGGACATCCCGGAATCCTTCCATGCATGTTAATGCCAATAGCGATATAAACGGCTTTTTTTATAAACCGTCCTTCACTTCTCACATGAAAATGGATTGCATCTAAAAAAATAGGCATAGATTTCTTCCAACGGGCGTGATCGCCATTCTTTGACAAGTGGCAGAACTTTGTCTGTAAACCGGCTGATCGTGGAGTCTGATATATCCAGTCCATAAAGATCTTTAACATGATCTTCAATATCTCCGGTGGGCATGCCTTTGGCATACATGGATATTATTTTCGCCTCAATATCCTGGGACAAGGTATTCTGATTCTTCCGGATCTATTGCGGCTCGAACTCGCTTTTTCTGTCTCGAGGAACATCAATTGCCATATCACCAAAGCTCGAATGTACAGTTTTTCAAATATCCATTTCGGCTGTTGTCGGTCTCCTTGTTTCGATAATCATATTTCGTGTAGCCCAGTCCATCATCCGGTTCACCTTCCAGGCTGTTCTCAACAACTTGGGCAATTAATTCTTTGACGAGATCGTTAATGTCATTACCATCTTTGATCGGGTTTTCCTTCAAGAATTCTCCGATCAAAGCCCTCCTTCGTTTTTTCTCTGGACTTTCATCTCTTCTTCCCATAAAAATACCTCCAAACTGATTTTATTCTACATCAGTTTGGAGGTTTACACAATTTTTGAAACGGTCTCTTTGTATTTTTCATTTTCACGAACTATCCAGGTTTGTAAATAATTCAGGTTTAATACTGATCTCCATGTTAAATAATTTAAATTAAAACTCCGTCCTCATTACTTTTTCGACAAAAACCCGCGTCACTATTGGATCAAATTGTGTTCCTGAGTTCTTTTTTAACTCTGTAATCGCTTCTTCCATACTGATCCCCTTCCGATAAGGACGATCACTCGTCATGGCATCAAAACAGTCTGCTATAGCAACGATTCGTCCTTGCAATGATATTTCTTCGCCTTTCAGACCTTTCGGATAACCCTTGCCGTCCCATCGCTCATGATGTTCCTGAATACAATCCGCCATTTCTGAAAAATCACTGACAGAGTTGAGAATTCGATAACCAATCTCAGGATGTTTTCTGATTTTATCCCATTCATCATCATTCAATTTTTCCGGCTTGTTCAAGATATTTTCATCGATCCCTATTTTCCCAATATCATGAATCAGACCTGCTGTACGGATCATATTTATTTCTTCTTTATTCATCCTGAAATAAAGTCCAATTTTTTCGCAGATGAGTGCAACACGCATCGAATGGATCATTTCCCGACTGCTTTTTTCATAAAGGATGTTCATGATCAACTCAACCGTTATATTGCGTGTGCTGGCTCTTTCGTAGAGTTTGTTGCGATACATTTCATCTTCGGCCTTTTCAATGATTCTCTGATTAGATTCATCTTTTGTCTTTTTTGTATAACTTCCAAAAGCAATTGAAAGATTAATTCCTCTGATTTTTTCATTAGCAGCTAGTGTTTCCATTCTTTTTATCAATAATGCTGCTGTTTCTTTATCCGTCCGAGGCAGAATAAAAATAAATTCATCTCCTCCCAATCTGGCTACCACATCATCTTCCCTGCAATTGTTCTTAAAAATGTCTGATATCTTTTTCAACAGTTCATCCCCTACTGCATGACCAAAAGAATCATTAATTATTTTCAATCCATTGACGTCTGCCATGATCAGTGTCAAAGGATAGTTTTTTTCCTGATCAAGGTTTTTCAGCATATCTTCAAAATAGCGTCGATTATACAATCCCGTCAGGTAGTCATGATAACTGATATATCGAATTTCTTCCTCCTTTCTTTTGATTTTGGTAATATCCTGAATCGTTCCAAAATTGACAACATATCCTTTAGTCTGATCAAATCGGGGGCATATTCTTGCATTAACAATCCGTTCCTCACCATCTGGCTTTAGTATTCTGAAATCAAGATCAACAATAGACTCTGTATTTTTTGTTTTTTTAATATTTTCCAAAACCTTGGTCCGATCCTCTGGATGAATGAGACTAGTCAGATTTTCTATGCAACTCACTTCCTGTATTGTCTCAACTCCCAAAATTTTTAACACCTCGTTTGAACAGGAGACTTCTTCAAAAGACTGACTGAACTCATAATTTCCTAAACTTGCCAGTCGTTGGGCTTCAAGCAAAGCTTTTTGTGATTTTTTTCTGACCCTATATTCTTTTTCAAGTGATCTGAATAATTGAATCGATTGTTCCTGAGCTAATTTTAAGACTTGATCCTGTTTTTTGATAAGGGTATCCAAACGCTCAAGTTCATTACGTTTTTTTACATTGTCATTTTTTATCTTTTTCATTGCTCGAATTTGAGAACCCAATACATATTCATCGATGGGTTTCATAATAAACCCTGTCCCGCCACATTCCAAAGCAAGAACTTGTTGTTCTTCATTCAGTCGATATGAAGAAATAAAGACCAACGGAATATCCACAAGATTCTCATCGGCTTTCAATTGGCGGCACATTTCAAAGCCATAAAGTTCCGGCTTAATAATATCCCAAAGAATCATATCCGGTTTTTCCATTTTTGCAACTTGACTTCCTGTTTTTCCATCTGAAGCTATAAATACAAGACATTCAGGAAAAACGCTTAATATAGTAGCTTCTATTTCCATTGCATTTTCCTGGTCCTCATCAATCACTAATATTTTTACTTGTATCTTTTGCAAATTTTCACCTCTTGAAGGCTTCACTTTTGAGCAATTGACTCTTCCTGTTACCGCATTCATTAAAATTATTTCTTGTTATTTGACAGAATGATGATAAACCAATGGAGCTTTTTCAATAATTATTTATTGTCTTAACGCAAATTGATCAATACTCTGTGTCAGCAGTTATTATTTTATTTTCTTAACGTAAATTGACTAATGGTTTCTTTTAAAAGTTCCGCTTGACTGAAGAGCTCTTCACTGGCAGCCGCACTCTCCTCAGACGTTGCTGAGTTTTGCTGAACGACCTGCGCCACCTGCTCAATTCCCATACTGATCTGGGCGATACCTGTTGCCTGATCACTTGAAGCCGATGAGATATTGCCAACGAAGTCTGTTATTTGTGAAATACCCGTTACGATATCCTGCAAAGCCATTGCTGTTTCATTAGCCATTCTGGTGCCATGTTGAACTTTGCTGATGGAGCCTTCAATCAAATACGCTGTTTCCTTTGCCGCTTCGGCACTCCGAGCTGCCAGGGTTCGCACCTCTTCAGCCACGACAGCAAAACCCTTGCCATGGACGCCCGCTCGGGCCGCCTCAACTGCTGCATTTAAAGACAAAATGTTTGTTTGAAAGGCAATTTCATCAATAACCTTGATGATTTTTGAAATATCTCTTGAAGATTGATTGATCTCGACCATGGAATTCTGCATTTCTGCCATTTGAAGATTGCCAATATCGGCATTTTTACGCACTAAGGCGGTTAATTCGCGAGTCTGATTGGCACTTTTTGCGTTTTCTTTTGTCTGATTGGCAATTTCCGTAATCGATGCGGTGAGTTCTTCAATGGTACTGGCCTGTTCGGTTGCTCCTTGGGCTAAAGACTGACTGCCGGCTGCGACCTGTCCAGCACCTGAATTGACCTGCAATGCCGCCGTATAAATTTCACTTAACAATGTATTTAATATTTTAATGATAATGTTCAGAGACTGTGAGATTCCAACAAAATCACCACTAAATTCCGAAACATCTTCAATGTTTAAATTGCCATTTCCAAGCGCTCCTGTCACTGTCGCTATTTCATCAATAACATGATTCAATTGATTGACGGTCGTATTAACAGATTGCTTCAGTTGGTCAAAAGCACCTTCATACTGACCAGTGATGCTGGTTTTTAAATTTCCTGCAGAAATTGCATCCATTACAGCCGAAACTTCATGTAGAGGTTTTTCGACTTCTTTCAAAATATTATTCATCCCTGAAATAATCGCTTTCCAGGAGCCGCTAAATTTTGATTCATCTGCGCGCACTGCCAGATCACCCGTAATGATGGCACTGGATAAGGTTCCTGTGTCTGAGATCAAATTGCCGATTGATATTTTCACAATACCAAGACTATCGTTAATATCTTTGAAATGCTCATGAATTTCGGTTGTATACTGATTTCCTGTTTCTAGATTCATATCAAATTCGAGATTTCCATCCGCCAGCAGCAGTAAATTTTTTTGAAGACGTGCTACCTCTGCGCTCGTGTATTGATTTAAACTCACCAATGACGTTAGATCGATGGTTATTTCAATGAAACCGATCTTTTCGTCTTGATTATTTTTTATAAAACGGGAATTCTTCTGATTGTGAGTCCCCATGAACTCAAAATTAAAGGTTGTAAGGTCTTTCGTAATCAGCCGATAAATACTGCAATTCTCCGAGCATTCTTTTGAATTGCAATTTTCCACGCCATAACTGCAGACTTTTATGCCATTGGCGGTTTCCCGGTTTTCAATAAGTCCTGCCGCCTGCAGTAAGTTCTCCAGGGTTTTGTTGTAAAACAAAGCATGGGCATTTGAATCCAGAATATGCATGGGGAAGGGAATGGCATCCATGGCATTCTCATACAATGCGATTTTATCAGATAATTTAATGACTGTTTTATTAATAGTATCAACCAAATCAGAATAAATGCCTGTAAGATTGGAACCCGCTGGACTTGCTTCGTTAGGGTTCATGCTGGCCGACAATTTTCTAACATTCTCTTCCAACATGGAGAGCGATTCCCCAATTGAGATGAGATTTCTTCCCAGTAAGTCATTATCCAATATTAGCTGCATTTCAGAAGAAAATTCACCTTTTGCTAATCGGTCAGCAGCATCCACGTATACTCTCATTTTATTTGTCATTGCCAAAACAGCCTGGCCCAGTTTATCTGTAGCATCATCAATCGCTATCAAATCAATGTCTATCTCTCCAACTGAAAGTCGTTCCAGGACATCAGCCAATGTTGATGATCGCTCATTATGTTTAGATGATAAACTAAGCAGCGAGCCCAAATTCAAACAAAAACCAACACCCAAAATTGCCAGTATGATTGTCGAATAATAGTGTATGAAGAATTCAGATGGACCATTTTGATTAAAAATAGCTAAAGCCACACAGCCAATCAATAAATAGATCGTTAAAATCGGGATACATAATTGTAATAATTGTTTTCGTATATTTTTTTTCATGATTTTTTACCTCGTATAATAGTTTTGTAAAGGAAATTCTAACATTTCAATTGATTGAGCAGAAATTGCTGTAGTTCGAAAACGTATTCACTTCAAACGTTTTTTGAGCAATTATTTTAATACAATTTAAACCAAAATATCGTTCTTTTTTGAAAATAAAATTCAAAAGGCAATATTGTTCATAAGTTTTGCTTATGCTTCCGAAAAAGTCATCAATAATATATCGAAATTCGCAAATAATCATCACAATCTAATTGAATTTGCAGACGTCCCTAATAGAGACTATTTTTTTCTATTAATACAAAGCTATTGAAAACCGATTACTTTTGCATTTGTTTTTCATTAAAAAGGGAGAGCAGACAAACTCTCTTGTCACTTTCAATCTGAATCAGCTAATTTACACGAGTTTTTTTGTTGTTGTTTAATTGATTGTCTTAGATTGAGCGATATAAATCATTGATACAGGATTTCTGCATAGCGTACATGGCCCGGAAATAAGTGCAGGTTGCAACTCTGCAATAGCTGAGAACCAACATGTGACTTTCATCTGTCGATCTCACCACAATGTCTCGAAGTGGCGATTCCAGATTATTATCAGATGAGCCTCCGACATTTGCGACAATCAGATTTTGTTTCGAACAGGAGCCCTGCTCCTGTTCGAAACATTAGAATATAGCATTTTACCTGAGCAGAGGTAAACTCTACTGGAGCAAATTAAATTAAAAATTAATCATCATTTTAGAGTGATTTAATCATTCTTCATTCGTACGATTTAATTGACTTTTTCTGGAACATTTGGATTATTGTATATACGACAGCCATTACAATAAATAAGACCAAACTCGCAAAAATAACAAAATTGACATCGACAACTCCTGTTATTGATCCAATTAGATTAATATAATAAGGTGATAAAAAAGCCCCTATATTCATAAACGCAATCACAAAACTGGAGGCTAATGGAATTCTTTCGGGTGAAACAATACTTCCGATATCCATCATCAAAGTTGGCACGACTAACATGAATCCAATCCCGATGATGACCATTCCGATATATATTACGATAATATTAAAAGCATAATATACAACAGCCAGTCCAATAATTACTACAATAAAATCAAAAGTTAAAGTAAACTTTTTTAGTTTCTGATGTAATTTTCCGAAAAATGAATTACCAATCATCCCGCCTACTGTAAGAAATGACAACGCTAACCCAGCCGCTGCTGCAGTACCAAATTCTTTTGTTACGACAATCGTTGAAATACCAGTCATTAATGGGTAAACTAATAGCATACTAATTCCAGCTAATGATGCAAGTATATATACTCCGATTGAAATTTTCCCTTTCGGACCGCTTTCAGAACTGGTTTTAGTGATTTTTTCTGGCTCTGGAAGGCCTAATATAACAAGTATTAACGCAACAACACCAACCAAATGAATATAAAATATGGAATTCCAACTTATTGAAACAAGTACCCCTGCAACTAACGCAAAAAGAACATTGGCTAAACTGGAGATAACATTCCCCACTCCTAAAATATTTCCTTGTTGAGGGCCTTCAAAGAGTCTTAAAACAATTGAACTGGATATTGTAAATGCTATACCAACGCCAATTCCAATAAACGCTCTCGATACCAAGATACCAGAAAAATTGTTCAAAAATGCCGGTGCAACACCTGCAATGATAAAAACAATGATTCCAATTACTGCCAGTGTTTTGAACTTAACTTTATCTCCCGCTAGAGCACCAGTAATAATTGTTGCTGGTATTAAAAATAAAGATGGAAGTGTGGAAATCATCATAATTGTTGTTAATGGAAGATCTGGAAAAGCTTCAGCTATTGACTGGATTGCGGGATTTACAATACCGAGACCGCTAGTTAAAAAGAACACTGCATAGATAGCAGCAAACGACAAATATTTATTTTTTCCATTCATGTTGTTTCTCCTGTTTCTTTAATTTAGGCTTTTATTAAACGCCATATTCCTTTCGAAATAAGTAAGTTTACACAAAGAAATAATTTTCTTGCTTTTCTTAGAGCATCGGGCTTTTTAGTTTGTCATAACGGTTTTCTTTTTTCTTTTTAAGATGCAATGTATCATGTATCTTATTACACCTACCACCTGGGACATGTATTAAATACAAACCCAGGTAGATAGGTTCTGCGGCAAGCATCTATCTTGCTTGCAGCTGCACATGAGCAGTGTAATAAACTTAAAAGTGAATTATTTCAGTCATTGCAAGTCTGGTAAAGCTTGCTATTTCAGTATTAATTGTTAAGTGCGAATAATATATTGAAATTACATAAGTTTTTAAGTACTATCTGAAATAATATTCTTACTTAAGCACTAATCATTTCTTTTGCTTTTGTTGCTGCACTTCCGGCATCCGGTGCATAACCATCCGCACCAATTTCATCAGCATACTCTTGAGTGACAGGTGCGCCACCAACGATTACTTTCATTTCTGGATAAGCTGCTTTGATTGTCTGAACTGCTTCTTTTAATGCTGGCATGGTTGTGGTTAATAGACCTGAACAAGCGACCAGTACAACATTGTCATTTTCTTTAACGGCTTCTACAAATTTTTCTGCTGGTACATCCACACCCAGATCTACCATGTCAAATCCTGAGCTTTCAAGCATCATGATAACCAGGTTTTTACCAATATCATGCAAGTCTCCTGCAACGGTTCCCATGATACAGGTTCCCAGTGATGTTGAGATATCGCCTGCCATAACAGGTTTTAGCACTTCCACCCCTTTAGACATTGCTTTTGCAGCAATCAGCATTTCCGGAACAAAGATTTCGCCAGTAGAAAACTTATCACCTACAACGCCCATGGAAGCGATCATCGCATCCAGAATATCCTGCGCTTTATCGCCAGCATCCAGAGCTTCCTGAACAGCAGCGGCTACTTTCTTTGATTTACCAGTTTCGACCAATACTTTTACATCTTCAATTTTTGACATCTTAATTTCTCCTTAGATTTATCTTTAATTTACCCGTAACCTGTGTGTGTTTCGAGTATTGTTTAAACTTCTTTTGTTGAATGGTTATTGCAGTGAATAATCGTTTCTGTATCGTTTAGTCAAGGTTCTGAGCCTCTTAAGAGATCTCGAATCTCCCCAGCAAATCTGCTCGTCACTTTGACGCTTCCGAAATTTGACACTCTTATTTTACAAAAACACCTTCCCGGAAAGCACCGATATATTCCATGCAGTATTCATCCTCACCTATCATCGCTTCGGTGGCAAACAGCATCCCCATCATGTCTTTGTTCAGGGGATCCAGAATAAAGCTGTCCATCCCGGCACTCATCGCTAAAACAGCAAAGGCCTGATTGGCAATCCGTCGGGCTGGCAGATTGAAAGAAATGTTGCTGACGGCCCCGGTGACATGAATGGTTGGATATTGGCTTTTGATTTCCCGGATCACTTCGGTAACCATACTGATGCCGTCTTCGGAGGTACAGAGCATTTCAATCAAGGGATCAATATGCATCCGGGAGGGGTCGATCTTATATTCTTTGCATTTTGCCATTAAATCAGTGAACACATCCAGACGATCTTTGGCGGTTTTGGGGATGCCCTTGTCACTATTTAGCAGAGCAACACATTCCCATTTGGTATCGGCCATTACTTTGAAAGCGACATCGACCTTATCCACTTCCAGTGATACCGAATTAAACAGTCCCGGTTTGTTGCAGTATTTCATCGATTCAATACAGGTATACACATTGGGACTGTCCACCGCAATGGGCACATCGGTAGCATCCTGGACAATATCAATCAGCCATTTCATGGTTTCCAGTTCGATGTCATCATCTACCGAGGCACAGACGTCGATGAAATTCGCACCGGCTTCAGCCTGCTTAATTGCCAGGTTTCGGATAAATTCTGCATCCTTTTCTGCAATGGCCTTCGCCGTTGAGGGAATTGCACCGTTAATTTTTTCTCCAATAATTATCATCTTAAACTTTCCTTCCAAATTGGATTGTGTAATATGTGATTTCCATATTAAAAATCTTCAATTCTAAACTTTTCATTTTCATTGATTATATAATTTGCGGCTTTTTTCGTAAAATTTCGTCACTGTCTGATTGACTCGCTCAGGCTTCATATCAATTGTCCATCCAATAAAACGTCCGGTTCTTCCAACTGTATTCAAAGCGTTCTCAATCATTTCGTCAATTTGCTCATCATTGGCTTCTTCGGGAAACAGAAGCATTGCAGTTTGAATAAGTTGATCGCCATATTTTTCCATTAGTTCATTTTTGTTGTTTGCTGAATCTTGCCCTTCCCATGAATCAAAACCGCATTCAATATAATAAGGGATCAGATTGCCTACACTACCACAGGAATGGTAGTTGATTACCATTCCAAGTTCATGTACAGCTGCGGTAATTTTTTTGTATTGCGGCATCATAATTTCTTTAAATGTATTTGGAGACATAAAGGAATCAATTTGAGTCCCCATGTCATCATGAAACGTAATGATATCCGCATGATAATATTTTTTTGCAATTGTAATTAATTCAATATGCCAATCGACAAGTTTATTATAAAAATCCGTTAATGCCTCCGGTTCTTCAAGCAAATAACAAAAAGTATCCGCAAAACTCGTTAAATCTGCAGTTCTTTCAAATAAACCATTGAGGATCATAAACATCGTGGCCCTATCCGAGTCTAAAACAGATTCAAAATTATCTTTATAATCTTTTTCCCAATCAATTGCTTTCAGATCCGGCCAAATAATTTCTTCTTCCCATTTCGTAATATCCGAAAGTCTCCGGGTTCCCGGTTTAACCATCGCTGCATTCGTCAGAGGCTCAAATTCCCACTCAATACCAAAAAAGTCAAAGCCGCCATGATTTCGTGCATAAGCATCCAGCATAATATCCGGCTGAACCATATTACAGTCTACCGTTAAATTTGGTGCCCACAGCGGTTTTTCTCCCCGATATATGCTCATAAGATTTTCTTTTGGTGTAACTGGTGTGTCAAATTTTCGTACTGGTCCACTGGGACCGGGAATTGCATCATACATACCAATATCTCTTATCTCTTTTTCATCAAATGGATATTTAATCATTTTTGATTACTCCTTATTTTTTTCAGTAAACAACGTTCTCGTTGCTTACGCTCTTTCGCAATAGGAACAAAGGTTATTAAGAATTTGATTATTATTCTACTTTAATTGAATATTTCAATTTTATTGTGTAGTAAATTTTTTCTCAACAGCCAAATAATAGATAAAATTCGACTTTACCCGCTATTGATTGTAGAATTTTCGACTTTTTTCATAAAGTCTGCCCATCGAATGGTAATTACGTTCAATCTTCATATCAGACGAATAAGCAAGAAAAAACCGTTCTTTTTTTCCAAGCGTTTCAAGAGCCTCATCAATCATTTCATCAACCTGCTCATCTGTGGCATCTTCAGGGAAAAATATCATTCCAGCCTGAATGAGTTGATCGCCATATTGATTCATCAATTCAACTTTGTTATTGGCCGAATCCTGACCTTCCCAAGAATCAAAGCCACTTTCAATAAAATAGGGTAAAAGATTTCCCACGCTACCACAAGAATGGTAGTTAATAAACATACCAAGATCATGTACTGCTGAAGTGATTTTCTTATAATGCGGCATCATCATGTTTTTAAATGTTTCAGGTGACATGAAAGAATTTTTTTGAGATCCCATATCGTCGTGAAAGGTAATAATATCAGCGTGGTAGTATTTCTTTGCGATTTTTATTAAATCAATATGAAAATCAACGAGCTTATCAAAAAAAGCAGTCAATTCTTCTGGTTCTTCAAGCAGATAGCAAAAGGTGTCAGCGAAATTTGTTAAGTCCGCCGTTCGCTCAAATAAACCGTTTACAATTGCAAACATTGTAACTCGATCAGAATCAATAACTGGCTCATAATTTTCCTTATAATCCTTTTCCCAGTCAATTGCATTCAAGACTGGCCATATCAGTTCTTCTCTCCACTTTGTAATATCTGACAATCTTCGCGTACCTGGCTTAACCATCGCAGCATTTGTTAGTGACTCATATTCCCACTCAATACCAAACCAATCAATGCCACCATGGTTTCTCGCATAAGCATCCGGCATTACTTCTGGCTGCAACATATTGCAATCTGTTGCCATATTTGGCAGCCATACTAATTTCTCTCCCCGATAGATACGTAGAAAATTTTCTTTTGGGGTTATCGGCGTGTCAAATTTCCTCACTGGTCCACTTGGTAAACCATACATACCAGGAACCGCTGCATACATGCCCATGTCCCTTACTTCTTTTTCATCAAATTGATACTTTGTCATTTTTAACCTCCTTTTTAACTTGCATCACATAATGGAAATCAATACTTTGTAACGATGAGATTTTATGATAATTGTCTAATATTAGTTAATAATTTTTCTAAATTATTTTATTTTTCATTCAAAAATCATTTTCCTCTTAAATTAGCATCTTTTCCAAATGTAAGTGCACTACCTTTTTTAATTATATTCTTAACCTTGCAGAAGTCAAGCCTTTTTTTTAGTAAATACCTTATATTACCAAATTTGATCTTTTTGTACTGTTATAGTATACTGTTTCAATATATTTAGATTATTTTGACCTATCTAAATATTTACCCTGCCTTTAATAGACATAGAATTTTAGGAGAATTTATGGCAACATATAAAAATGGTATCCTTACTAAAAAAACAATTACGGAAACCTGCAGAACATTATTTTACGAAAAAGGTTATGCTGATACGACATATCAGGATATTTGTAAAAAAGCAACTGTTAATCCAAGAACGATTACACGACACTGCGATTCCAAAAAGAATATTGGCATTGAGATTTATTCTGACTTTCTGATTGATATAAAAGAAAAAACAAAGAAATACTTAATAGATACCTGTGGAGAATACAATCTTAGAATTGGAACGATCATTGAAAGAATTATTTTTTTAGATTTAATTGAAACCAATGAATCTTATCGACGATTTTATTATGATCTTTGTGTTGATGGACTTTTCTTAGATTCATTTGCAGACAAACTTAATTATTTTTTCAAACTCCACTCTGATGAATATAACCTGGGTCTTAGTCAAACTGATATTGAATTATTTGGAGTCGCCACTACATCGATATCGTTTGGTGTTCATAAAAAATGGTTGGAGAATTTTTTTGATAACCTTTCCAAAGATGGGTGTTTAAATTTTGAAATTAAACTTATGTTTTCTTTTATGCACATTCCTGAGGTTACTGTCGATGATCTTCTTGAGAAATCATATGTTCTTTATAGAAAAATGAAAATTTTGACCATTGAACCATTCATGATTAGTATTCAATAATTGGATATCGTAATTTTCAGTTGGCTAAACAGTTTTCTTTTGCTAACATTTCTGATTAGACGGTTCAACCCCAGCAATAGTTTCCTGAAATCCAATAGGCCCGTCAGCGGATGTAATCAGAATATCCATCCACGCCTCGGTTTTTAATATCATTCATGACGGACAGCCTAAACTTGGCACTCGACACCACGGAAATTGAATATAAGACACTAGAAGAATGTATGGCGATGCTATGCGATTGTGCTGCCCCACTTTGCGCCTTGACAAAGAAACAGGCGGTTATGGCAGCTCAGCTTCTTTGCCCGGAAAAGATTGATTCTTTTTTGATAGACGATGGGCAGCTAGAACGGTGACTTTATGGATAAGTGGCTAAGAAAACTCGACAAACAAATGGCCTGCTCAGTAAGCCTCATCAGTAAGAGACCTTTCAGAAAATGACAGCCCCCGTTTCAACTTCTTAATTCTTTCATCATTGATTTTTAATTAGTTTTTTAGGATTTCGGTTCATCAGAAAAATCAGCATACCGGCGGCAAACAGAGACAGCCCGGCGCCAAAAACAAATGGTGCCTGAGGTCCAAAAACGTTCCATAACAGGCCGGCAATGACACTGGCTGGCAGCAGGGCAATCCCTACAATGGTGGCCTGAAGTCCCAGCATTGTCCCTTTTAGATTGACTGGTGAAATTTCTGAGACTAAAGCCCGTTCAACGCCTGCTGTCATGGCGGTGTAAAGACCATAAATGATAAACAGAATCACCAGCACCTCTGCATTTGAGACAAAAGCAAACCCGACGTAAACCAAGGCAAAGGTGATATACCCAGAAACAAGAATCTTTTTCCGGCCGTACTTGTCCGACAGATGACCAAAAGGCACGGAAAATAAAGCTGCTGATACATTATAAATGAAGTAGAGCAAAATCACATTTGCGTCAGTTAGGCCTAGACTCTTTCCTCTGAGAATTAAAAAAGCATTGGACGAATTGCCTAGTGTGAAAATAAACGTCACAGCCAGGTAAAGTTTTAAGTTTACATCCAAATTTTTCACATTTCTCCAGAAGGGTTCTCGCTCTTTGACTTCTCGTAGTTCTTTTTTTTCTTTGACAAACAGTAGGATCACCAACCCGATTGCTGCGGGAATGATAGAAATTGTGAACAGCGTTTTATAGTCAAGGTTTCCTTCCGCCTGTGACAGGAGGAAAAAAGCGATTAAGATTCCTAGGGCTGATCCGGCCATGTCCAGAGCTTTGTGTATACCAAAAGCCTTCCCCATCTTGTTTGTATCCGCACTTTCACAGACTAAAACATCCCGGGGCGCTGTCCTGATCCCTTTTCCAATCCGATCAATCACTCTGGCAAACAAGATCCCTGTCCAGGAGGAGGCAATCAACAGCGCTATTTTATAAATGATTCCGGTGGAATACCCACCAAAAGCCAGAATTTTTTTCCGCTTGTACTTATCTGAGATATAACCGCTGTAGACCTTTAATAAGCTGGCAATACTTTCTGCAATCCCTTCGATGATCCCGACAAGTACTGGCGTCGCTCCAAATGCCGATGTCAGATACAAGGGGATCAAAGGGTAAACCATTTCTGAGCCGAGGTCTGAAAAAAACTCACCAGACCAAGCAGGACGATATTTAACATGTCCTTCACTCCTTAAATTTTACAAATTATTTTTGAAAATATTAGCGATTTTCAAACCTGACCAAGACATGATGTATTGTCAATCCGCTAATTTTTCATTATCTACTATACTATAAAATTAATTTTTTTCTGTTTTTTTTAATCACAAACAGACTTCCGGATTTAAAACATTCCGGAAGTCTGTCTTTAACCTAGCTGTTCAGATAATTGATTTGTTTAAAGAAAAGTTCAACGCAAAAAGACATGTTGCTTTGCAACTGCAACATGTCTTTTTTAATAATTCGATATTTATTGCTTTACTTTTTTAGTTCAAAAAAACCAACCATATCCTTGAGCATTTGTGCCTGGCTGGATAATTCTTGACTGGCTGCCGCGCTTTCCTCTGCGGTGGCCGAATTGGTTTGAACAACGCTTGAAACCTGTTCTATACCAATGGTAATCTGTGAAATTTCCGAGGCCTGATCATTGGATGCTCTGGCTATTTCTGCCACCAGACCAGCAACCATTTCAATATCGCTTAAAATTACCATTAGACTTTCAGCTGTATCACCAGCAATCGCTGTGCCATCTGCCACTT
Organism: Acetobacterium fimetarium; assembly: GCF_014284475.1. Classification (GTDB taxonomy): domain Bacteria; phylum Bacillota; class Clostridia; order Eubacteriales; family Eubacteriaceae; genus Acetobacterium; species Acetobacterium fimetarium. The sequence continues at coordinate 38,255 of NZ_WJBC01000003.1, forward strand.
TTTCGATGGAACCTTCAATTAGTGCGGTAGTTTCCTTAACGGCTTCAGCACTCCGAGCCGCCAGAGTTCTTACTTCTTCGGCAACAACAGCAAATCCCTTCCCATGCTGACCGGCTCTGGCCGCTTCCACGGCGGCGTTCAATGCCAGAATATTTGTTTGGAAGGCAATGTCGTCGATTACCTTTATAATTTTGGAAATATTGTTGGATGAATCATTAATTTCTGTCATGGCCTGGACCATTTTCGCCATTTGTGCATTCCCTATCTGAGCATTCTCACGAACCTTTTCTGTAAGAGCATTGGCATTATTGGCATTATTGGCATTTCGTTTTGTTTCATCGGCCACTTCTTCGATCGAAGCACTTAATTCCTGAATGGAACTCGCCTGTTCGGTGGTTCCCTGCGCCACCGCCTGACCCCCAGCCGAAAGCTGCTGCGCACCGGAATCTACCTGTTCGGCAGTATTGCTGATATCTTTCATGGTTTCGCTCAAACTTTTTGCAATGCCGTTGAGTGAAGTTTTAATTTCCATAAAGTCACCCAAGTACTCGGTGGTGATTTCCTGATCAAGATTTCCTCGACTGATCGCCGCCAGAGTTTTCGAGATTTCACTGACATAAACGTTCAAAAACTCGATAGTTTTGTTCATATCATTCTTGATTTGTTCATTTTCCCCCTTGTAACTCCCGATCATGGCGGCACGAAGATTTCCCTGAGATAATTCATTTAGAACAACAGAAGCTTCCTGCATTGGGGCTGTGAGAGCATCCAAAGCATTATTAAAACCTGCAATAACCTGAGCATATTCTCCTGAGAAGCGACTTGTATCGCCACGGTTATCCAAGTTACCTGCAATGGCAGAATCAGTTAATTGGCTGGTCTCCTGTACCAGCATGGAGATGTTTTCTGCCAGGGCAATCATACTCGGAAGATATTCGTCGTTTTCGCTTAGTTGACCATGTTGCTTCATCATTTCCAGCTCATTTTTAAATTTACCAGCGGCAATTGCCTTATTAATTTCAACTACATTAATAATTGTTTCTCTGACCCTATTAACCGAAGTCGCAATTTCTCCGTAAATACCGGGATAATCGCCTTCAATTTTCTGGGTGATATCATTGACGCGCATCAGTCTTAAAACCTTATTTCCTTCTTCCAAAGCCCCTAATCCGTCAACTCCGGAATTCATAAAATTAATGATTTTCTGATAATTACCGGGATATGTTTCTTCAATTCTATCCGGTACCACCCCTGCTCCGATTTGCGCAATATATCTGCCGGCGAGACTTACGATGGTTGAAAGATTCTCATAACCTTTTTTAATGCTGATCATAAATTGCTGGTACGATCCGGAATATCCGACGCTCTCAGTTATTACATCAACCTTCCTGCCAGCAGTGGCTTCCTCTCCCAAATATGTCAGTTCCTCGGAAACATGATTCAGGGTGCTCACCAGACTGATCAGCGCATGAGAAAGAACATCTTCGCTGGACTGAGGTATAATCTTCACTTGCAGATTGCCTTTTGCTAACTCCTGAACAATTTCTGCCTGACTTTTGCGGATATCGACCATCCGTTTAAAAGATTGAGCAAGCTGCCCAAATTCATCTTTGGTTTTTACTTCCGGTATTTCCATCGATACATCACCCTTAGCCAATCGATCTAAGGTGTCCTTATACGCGGTCATGGGACCAATAATTTTATTAGCTGCAACACAGGCTGCAACACAACCAAGTATGAGCACACCAAGCGTAAGAACAAGAATGATATTTTTGGGCGCTCCAAAGTAAGCCAGTATACCTAGTGGAATCACCGCTAATGAAAGCAATGTCACTGTAAACACTGCCATTTTAGTGGTCAAGCGGATTTTCACCTTGACATCATCAAGAGAAACTGTCATATTATCTGAAAAAATGTTTGCTTTTTGATTATTATTCATATCCTATTCCTATTTCTTTTTATTTATCACACAAACTTCGCACATAAATCATCGACTGCGTGTATGAGCCAATATTTTCAAACAGAAAAGCTCTTCACAGTGAATTAATTCATTATTTAATGTGCGAAGTTTGAGTAAATAATTATTTAATTGAGAGTGTAACGCTGGTACAAAATACTTAACGCCAGAAAAAATTAAATACTAAAGGTCAGGCTTTGTGTACACACACCCCATGAACATCATGGGCTGCTTCCATAATTGCTTCTGATAACGTTGGATGGGCATGAATGCAATCCCCAATCTGTTCTGCCGTCAATCCCAGGTGTACTGCCAGCGAAAGTTCTGCCAGGAGATCGGTGGCATGAGCACCGACAACCGCGGCACCAATGATGACATCTTTGGAATCAACAATAATTTTAACAAACCCCTGAATTTTACCCATTGCCTGCGCTTTGCCAAGGGCTCTGAAATCAAATTGTCCGACTTTATAGGCAATCCCCTGGGCTACGCATTCCAGTTCGGTCAAACCGACCCCTGCCACTTCCGGTTCAGTGTAGACACAGCGGGGTACAGCTTGATATGCTACTGTTTTTCCGGCATCTTTTACGGCATTGTAAGCTGCGACGATCCCTTCTTTAGCGGCAACATGTGCCAGCAATGGTGTCGCAACGATGTCACCAATGGCATAAATGCCTGGGATATTTGTTTCCATTTTATCGTTAACTTTAATCCGTCCACGTTCGTCAAGCTCGACGCCTGCTCCCTGTGCATTCAATTGATCAAGGTAACTGCGACGTCCAATGGCAACCAGCATTAACTCAGCTTCGACCGATTTGCCATCGGCAAGATTTGCTTTGACTCCCGTTTCAGTCACTTCAACCCCAGCAATGCCGCTACCCGTCATCACTTTTACCTTATCTTTTTTAAATTGTCGCGCCAGTTGTTTGGCCGTTTCAGCATCTTCTAACGGAAGAATCTGATCAACCATTTCGACAATGGTAATCTGTGTTCCCATGCGACTGAGGAACTGACCAATTTCACAGCCGATAACCCCGCCACCCACGATGATCATGGATTTTGGCAATTCCTGAAGGTCCAGAACCTCATCACTGCTGATGACTTTTTTTCCATCAAACTGGAACATGGCGGGAACTATTGGCACGGATCCAGTCGCCAGAATAATCTTATCCGTTGCAATGGTTTCCGTTGATCCATCATCTTTTGTTACGGTGACGGTATTTTTGTCAACCAGCTTACCCGTTCCCTTGATCATGGTCACATTATTTGCGTTAAAAAGGTATTCAATTCCCTTAACCAGACCACTGACCACCTTGGCCTTACGCTCCATCACCGCTTTAAAATCCGGGGCTACCGTGCCTTCCACATTAATGCCGAAGGCTTTGGCATTATGAATGGTTTCCAATGCGTCGGAAGTAGCCAAAAGCGCTTTTGTCGGGATACAACCGCGATTTAAACACGTTCCACCGGGCGAATTTTTTTCAATAATCGTCACTTCAGCACCAAGTTTTGCCGCCATAATGGCCGCTTCATATCCGCCTGGGCCTGCTCCAATAACTGTTATCCGCATATCGTCACCAACCGTTGTACTCTGGCCATACCGATGCTTTTTGGTGCGTTTTCTTCTGCGCCTTTGGCTGCCGTTGCAGCAAATCGGCCTATTTCTAATTTTTTGAGTAATGAATTTTTCATTATTCTCTTTCGCCTTTCTTTGTCTGTTATTCTTAGTTCAATTGCTTTGATGCCCGTCATTTACCTGCCCTGGTTTGTTAAATGGTTTCTGACTAAAACCGGACATCGGCATATACAGCACAATGACTCAAACCAGAAAAAGACTGAGTTCTCTAATTTATCGAACCTCGTCTTTAAATTTCTGGTTTAAGTCATCAAACTTACTTATTTATCCGGATCTCCTTCACAAAGATCCGGATTATTTCCCCGACTTTAATTGACCGCCAATTAACTCGTTTTTTCTTTGATCAGCGCTTTATATTCATCAGCGCTGAGCAAATTCTTAAGCTCTTCGTCCAGGTTTGATGGTGTGATCTCAATAATCCAGCCGGCGTCATAGGGATCCCGGTTAATCATCTCAGGATCATCAGCAAGATCTTGATTTACTGCTACAACGATGCCGCTGATTGGGGAATAGATGTCGGCAACCGATTTGGACGATTCAGCCGATCCAAAAGACTCCAATTGCACAACCGCACTCCCAACTTCCGGAAGATCCACATAAGTAATTTCACTGAGCATCTTCTGCGCGTAATCAGTAATACCAACCTTCACCGCCCCGTCGCCGATAACTTTTGCCCAGGTATCTTCTTTCGTATAGGAAGGTATTCCTCTTACTTCATATTCTTCAGCCATATTTTCAACACCTCTTTCTTAAATCTGTATACCCATGGCATTGGCCACCAGAACAGACAGATCGATTACTTCAATTTTTGATTTTCTTGCTGCTGCATTCAGGCCATTTTCACAGGAAGGACAAGTCGAAACAATCGTTTCTGCAGATGTCCCTTTCGCTTCGGCGACACGGCCGGCGGCAATCTCATTTGATATTTCCGGGAACGCTGTTGAAACCACCGAACCGCCACCACAACACCAGGCGTTTGCTTTGTTTCTTGGCATTTCAACAAAGGTTGCCCCTTTAACTGCGTTCAGCACTTTTCGTGGTTGTTCATAAACATTTTCATGACGCCCAAGATGGCAGGGATCATGATAGGTAAAGGTCTTTTCAATTTCGGTATCAAGACTAATTTTCCCATTATCAATCAGTTCCGCAATCACTTCACTGCTATGAACGATTTCAAAGGGAAGTTTGCCAATAATTTCTGGGTATTCTGTTTTTAATGCATGGAAACAACCGGCACAGGATGTGATAACTTTTTTAACACCAGCAGCTTTGAGTGCTTCCACATTATGCTGAATTAATTCTTCGGCCAGCCCGATATTACCATCTGCTAATTGGGGAACCCCGCAACACCATTCATCTTCACCGAGGTACGCCACATCAACCCCACCAGCTTTGAGCACCGCGACGGTCGCTTTAGGAATTTTCGTGTTTCGGTAAGAAGCATAGCAACCCGCAAAATAAACCGTGTCCCCTTGCTTTGGTAAGTCAAGTCCTTCGGCCCATTTGGTGCGTTTTTCGACGGGTTCACCAAATACATTATGTTTTGATTGCACCCCGGCATCGACACTTTTTAGCGCTTCTGGCGGGCCAAAACCGGCTTTCACCAGGTCGACTCTTAATGCATTCGTGAGTTTGGTTTCATCAATAATATTTTTTTCTCCGGTTAAGGGATCCATTCGTGTACACTGTTCATGACAACTGTTGCAGCCAAGACAGGTGAAAGTGCTTTCCATCAGTTCTTCGCTGTATTCCAATTCGCCATTCAGGATTGCTTTTGCAATTTGATTACGTCCCCGCGCTGCGTACTGATCAAATCCACCAGTATGTTGCTGAATCGGACAGATGTAACCCGCTTCTCCGACAATGCACATGCCGCAGCGACTGCATCCAAATGCCATTTTTTTATATTTATCCAACATGATTTATATCTCCTCTTTTAGAAATTCCAAAGCCCTGGACACATGATATTTTTCGGATCAAGTACTTTTTTGATTGAATTCATCATCTTAGAGTGGTTTGGTGACCAGGATTCAGCAATAAAGTTTGAGTTTGTTCCTTGTGAATAGGTCGAACAGGTTCCAACCTTTCGCATATATTCCTCTCCTACACGCCATGTCTTTCGCAAATGTTCTTCCGCTTCAGGTGTGGAAAACCCACTTCTGATGGTTATGCCAGTCAAGAAGATATGTCCCATCGGTACCAGGTAAAGACCTGCCGCCGTGGCATTTTCCCGATGGCCTTCAACACTTTTGAACGCATCCTGTAAGCCCTTTGTGAATTCAAGCGATTTTGAACGGGGGAACATTGATTCCCAGGTCATAAACGGACAGGAATTCGACGGAACATCCCGAACCATTTCCAATGTTCCGGTTGTGCCGGTCATCGCAAAATGATCCATTTTTTCATTTCCATGAATGGCCCCATGCTTTTCACAGACTGCTGAAATCTCTTTGATTCTGCTGTCGATATCAGCTTCATCATCGCCTTCCACTGCATAAAAAATAGCTCCATAGCCTTCAATTCCATCAGCGATTGCCTTAACCATGTAGTTTGTCATTTCAAACATAATGGTGTTGGTGTAGGGGACGCGCTCTTTGGCACTCAGCTCCAGTTGAATCGCCCAGGTAACCTCCATGGAAGGCGTTACATAGCTGATCGCCTTCATATGCTTCGGTATCGGCAGGGTTCGATATACCACCTCAGTGATCAATCCAAATGCGCCGCCACTTCCAACAAACAAATCGGTCAGATCAGGACCGGTTACTTCTCTGAAATAGATGTCTTCGCGATTTACATTTGAATCCGGACCGGCGCCTGTTGTAATAATATCGCCATTCGGAAGGACGACTTTTAAGCCCAGTACAAAGGTCCAATTACATCCCAAAGTTGACACATTTTTACCAAATCCGGCGCCAGCGATGCCACTTGTAAGCCCACCAGCCGTTGCTGTGTAATAAGGCCCAATGACGGTATTGATAAAATGACCATAGGGTCTCAGCGCATCATCGATGGTACTTAAACGGGATCCAGCCCCGGCAACTACCCTTGAATTTTCAATATCAACCTCGATCTCATCCATGCGACCCATATCAACCATGATATTCCGGGTTGCCTCGCCTTTGGTGACACCGCCGCCTGCCTGACCGCCGCCTTTTACTGTAATCGGATAGCCGGTACGATTCGCCAGCTTCACAATCTCCGCCAATTCTTCAGAAGACTTCGGCCGTACGACGATACCAGGCATTACGCCAGGAAATGCGCTAATATCTCTTGCATATGGAATCAGTGCAAAATAATCATCAATCACATATTTTGGTCCGACAATCGCCGCAATTGCGTTTTTCAATTCATGACCACTTTTCGTTTCTTGTTTCATTAGATCTCCTCTCTATTCTGCCAACTCTTTGGAAAATGTCGGTTGTACTTCTATGTTAAAACAGGCCATTCAGAAATTTTGTACACTCTGCCCACTGGCTTTCTGGACCGATTCGCCTATTCACATAACTTTAAACTACCCAAACATTTGTACATTGCTGTTGACTTTGCTATGCATCTAGTTATATTATACATAGTGTTAAAACGATAACAATGTACGGAGTGAATAACAATTCGCACTCCGCATCTCGATAAATTGTGCGCATCGCACAAGTAATGTAAAGGATACCACGATGGATATTTCAGTTGATATGATCAAGGAACGGTTTATTTCGCAAAGCTGTGCCGTACTGCGGGAATCTGGTAAAAAATATACGCCGCTTGCCGGTGTTCGATTGTTCGATGGTGCATGTTTGCCAAATTACCTTACTATCGGCCGCTGTGGCGAATTGGCCGGATCGCTGGGTGCAGCGTTTCAACCCTTGCCGGAAGAAAATAAGCTGGTGATGTGTGTTGCCGACGATATGTTTCTGATTCTCGACGAATTATGCCTTCCTAAAATTCTCAATCTGGCCATAGCTGCCTTTGACTATTATCGCAACTATGAAAATCAGCTCATGAATGCGGTTTATAGGGGTGCCGACATGCAGGAACTGCTTGATCTTACCGAACCTTATTTTAAAAATCCTGCCTTTATTGCAAACTGGCATGGCGAAGTTTTTGCCTTTACAAAAGCTTATGCAAACGATTATTTTCGTTCTGCCTGGAGCCATATTGTAAAAAAACGAAGGCTCCCATTGTCTTCAGTTCAGACCTTGCGCAATTCACCCAATTATTATACCGTTACCCATAAAAATACCACTGCCATATTTGAATTTCCCGATAATGACTTCAAGTGCATCATTGGCAAGGTGGATAGCCCGCTGGATTACCATTTATATCTGCAGATCATGCAATGTAAAACACCAGTCACCGATACAACCTGTGTTCTGGCTACTACGCTTCTTTCTGCCTTGGAAAGCATAAACCCGCCTCAAGAGGCAACCTCACTTTCTGAATTGTTCTGTGATCTGCTCGACAAAAAAACAGTCGATCCAGAAAAGCTGAACTGGGTACTGGTTACACTGGGCTGGGAAAAATGCGATCATTTTCTGCTCTTGAGCTTTTGGAATAGCGAGGGCTCACTTACAGCAGAGGTACTTTGCGGAGAGCTTAAAACTTCATTAGTACGGGGGCAAATGTTTATCTGGAACGAACGACCCCTCATGCTGATCTGCGAATCCGACTTTGCCGAAGTAAAGGTGCAAATCGAACAATTAGTCAATGAACTTTCCTTTATTTGCGGTGTTTCAATGCCTTTTTCCCGTTGGGATATGCTTTCTGTTCAATTCAAGCAAACTGAAACTTCAATTCGATACTGTGATCAAAATAGCCGTATTAGTTTGTGTATCGATCATATTTGGGAATACTTATTTGATCAACTGGAGGATATGGTTAATATTTCACAGCTTTTTCACCCTGCTGTTATTACCCTTGCCAACTATGATCGTAAAAAAAACGCGCAGCTCTTACTGACGCTGTACGTCTATTTATCAAACGAACGCAGTCTTTCTCTGTCCGCAGACAAACTTTTTGTTCATCGAAATACATTGCTTTATCGGCTGCACCGTATTAATGAGTTAGTAGATGTAGATTTAACTAACGAAGAAGTCCGGGCACATATTATGCTTTCATACCGAATGATGAAAAACGCTGATATTCCACCGCAAATCCGCAGATAGTTTCCTGCAATTTTTTGAGTATAATCATTAGTACACATCAGCGCCAAAACATAATTCTCCTCTTTTAAAACACTGAAACTATCAATACCATATGAATGATTTCAATTTATTTACTCAAATTTAAGGAAGAACCCTTCAATTACCTGACAAAGTTGGGCGACGGGCCATTTGCTGCATCTGCTTGAAATGAAAGTCACCTGTTATTTTTTTGCTATTTCTTTCGGCGCTTGACAAAAAAACAAGCGCATCCTGTATCCTGTAAAATCTCAATTTCTTCTCTGGCTTCCCTTAGTTCTTTTTCAAGTCTTTTAATTTATTTGTATCACTGGTCGTACTATCCCCAGGTTCTTCGCAAAAACCAACCTTGCCTCTTTTAGCTTTGCCGATCCATGTATACAACATATCAACTTTTATGTCAAGTCGATCAGCCGCTGCCACGTTGCCAGAGTACCAGATAAACATGACAAGGTAAATGTCAAACTGTAGGCACGTATCCATAAAAAAAGCCCAACTCCTGGAGGAGCGGGACTCGTAGTTTGATGTTTATCAACTGGTTTTGTAGCAATCCGGCGAAAGTGTTTTTGAGCAGGGAAGAAATTGATCAATTAATTCAGGGTAGTTCACCAGATCAGTGTTGGCCATCTCTTTGAGAATGTATACCAGGTAGTTGTAGGGTTTAAGCTGATTGCTTTTAGCTGACTCGGTGAGACTATAAATCATGGCACTGGCTGTTGCACCTTCAGGGGTATTATGCATGACCCAGTTTTTACGTCCGATTGTAAAGGGGCGGATACTGCGTTCCGCACGGTTGTTTGTTAATTCCAGGCGACCGTCTTTAAGGATGTTCTCCAGGTAAGTCCATTGATTCAGGGTATAATTCACGGCATCGGACAGATAGGATTTTGGCAGGGCATTGGCCTTCATTCTGACGAGCCAGTCGTGGAACGCCGCCATCACCGGTTTCAGCAAGGTCAGCCGCTTTTGTTGTCGTTCGGCTGGGGTACAGTCGGCAAGCTTCTTATCGATATGAAAAATGGTATCACAAAATTGAACCCCTTCATACGAAGCCGTCCGTTTCTGTTCTTCTTTTGATAAGGATTTAATGGCGTTGGAAAAGCCCCGCCTGACATGTGCCAGACAGCCGACCACCGTGATATCCGGAGTCAGCCGATGATAAACCTCATAACCATCAGCATGAAGAAAACCTTTATAGGTTCCCAGAAAGCTGAGCGCCGCTTCCTTGCTTCGGGTGGGATGATAGTCATAGTAGACCATCGGAGTTTCATCATGAACTCCGGTACAGTAGACCCACATATAACTTTGGCTGGTTGCCGGGCGATCGGTTTCATTGGCAACTGAAACGGTGGTCTCATCGCCATGCAAAATATCCCGGGTAAGCATGATTTCCCGCATCCGCTGATAGAGCAGTAAAAAGTAGTCTTCGGCACAGCGCAGCAACCAGTTTGACATGGTCTGCCGGGAGAGTGCCACACTGTAGCGTTCAAACTCCTGCTGTTGTCTGGCCAGCGGCATGGCACAGACGTACTTGGCATTGATAATGGCAGCGACCAGCTCCGGCGTTGTAAAGCTGCCGGGAATAAGGGTGTTTGGCATAGCCGCACGAATAAAGGGAATTCTTAAATCAATCCCATCGTCATGTTTGGCGCATTCGCGGCAGGTATAGACATGCCGACGATGTTCCTCCACTTCAAACCGGGCGGGAATAAATTTAAGCAGGCGGGTGATTTCCACTTTCATATCGTGAAGGGGATGACTGCAATTGGGACAAATGCGTTCCGACTCTGGCAGTTCATGTTCAAAAACAATGGTCGGCAGATTGGAAAAATCCTTTTCCCGTTTACCCATGCTTTTTTTATTACGGGGTTTACGAGCATCCGTCAGAACATCGTCAAGATCCGGCTCAGCAACAGAAAAATCTGCAGTCGCTTCGGGTTCGTTGAAAAAGCAGAGCTGATCACTGCCATCGGGATAAGCAACTTTATCAGAGCCTGATCCGAATTTCTGGTGGGTCAGGAGTCGGATCTGTTCCATTGCCCAGGTCAGCTGGGTTTGCGTCTGGATCAATTGAACCTGCAGTTCCTTACAGGTTTTGAGCAGCTCATCATAGGGTAGCGATTGTGTCGTTAAGGAGTGAATTTTAGGTGGTTCCGATTGATTTTTCATGAGTTTATTATACCACAAAACCACTAAAAAGAACAGTTTAAAAATCGTCAAAACCGCATAACAGTGCTGTTTTTTAGAAGTTTCAAACATTGAAAAAATCATATTATCAAGCGCTTGCTAACGGCCCGGTGAGCCTGCGGTTGTTTCCAGTGAAAGGCCATCCAGAAGCCAGCGCAGCTGCCTTTCGGAAATGCCTTTAACCGTCTGGGTCTCATTAAATACCCATTTAAATGTGCCACGGCTGAGCTTACGATAGTAAAGCCACCAGCCATTGTTTGACCAGCGGAGGATTTTTGCCTTATCCCCCTTTCTATTAAAAAAGACATAGAGATGATTGGCAAAGGGATCCATATCGAAAGTCAGCTGCACGAGTGCAGAAAGTCCATTGATCGATTTTCGCATATCACAAGGAAAACAGGCAACAAAAACCTCATCAATCAGCGCAGTATCAATCATATCCCCTGAAGCGTTTTGATCACAGCGGCTAAAACGGCTGGCTCAAAACCCCGATACAGACTGATCTCAAAGGCATTAACCCGGATAATTATTGGGGTTGAATCAGCGCTCGTTGCTTTATCAATCAGTTTCATGGTAGCCCAGGCCTGTTCCGGCTCTGGCTGATCGGCGTCTTTGATTCGTCGCAGCCAGTAACGTAGCGTGGATAACTTCATTGCATTCGCATAGCACCAGGTTTCTGCAGATTGGCTGGAATTGCGATAATCCTCAATCTGCTGGCGTCGAAATGCGTGCAGTTCATCTTTGGACATTAAAAAATACCTCCATTTATTAATCTGATGAAGGTATTATTGCATGAATCTTTAGTGTGAAATATGTGTAGTCTATTTGACATTAACATTATAAGCACCACCATCCGGCATTTTATTTTAACCAAAATAACGGGAAACGAGGTTAACAAGGCACATTATTAACACCTGATTCGGCAGGTTAAATAAACAGCGATATTAACGAAGCAAATTAAAAGATCTAAAAAAAGCAGGTTTCCCTGCTTTTCATCAGATAGGTAGATAGGATTTGAGTGCTTTTAAAGCACAGATGATGCTGATGGCATCGGTTTCTGATAAATCCGGATTGTTGATGGTAAGCTGTTCCAGATTCCAGAAGCTATCATTTAAAGCGGCAAGTGGGGTTGATACCCCCAGATCCGGGATGCATAAAAAGTTGCCGTAGGTATAGGTACCGCAAATGATATGAAAAGAGCTGTTGCGGGCGGTCACGGTCAGCTCATAGGGTTTAACGGTTGTGATCAGACGAACCTGTCCCTGCCAGGAAGCAGTGTCGGACTGCCCATCAGAGCAGTAATAATCAAAAGTCATGCCTGCCCCCCTAAAGCTCAGTATCGTTAATGGCCTGCATCACGATATCGGCATCAATGGTGGCCGCTTTATGGCTTTCGCCGATCAGCAGACTGGCGTTGCAAAACTTGTTGATCATCCGCGGGGTTCCGTCGGCTGCGTTAAGAATGGCCTGAAGGGCACTTTCTTCAAAAACAGGCTGATGGCAGCCGGCACCTTTTAGTTTATCGATCACATAGGTTCGACCTTCCTCACCGGTCAAGCTACCCAGATCATAATTCATGACAAGGCGCTGGCGGAGTGGTTCATGAATCCCCAGGCGCAGGGTTGAGTTAAGCGCAGGGAGACCGGCAAGCAGGATGGCCGCCCGATCTCTTGAATCCATCTCGAAGTTGAAAAGAATCTTCAGATCATTTAAGATGGCGCTGTTGATATGGTTGGCTTCATCAATGATGATGACCGGCGTTTTACGCTTTTCAAGGGCAAGACGGGAGATTTCCTCCTGAATAATCCGGAAATTATCGGGTTTCCGATAAGACGGCTGAGCCCCGAATTCGGTCGCCAGATGGCGATAGAAGTCATTGGGGGTCAGGGTGGAAAAACTGGAGTAGATGACCTTGAATAAGGAAGGATTGAGACCGGCGGCCCAGTTACGGATTGCCGTGGTCTTGCCCCGTCCGGGGCTACCGGTGAGCAGACCGAAGCCTTTGGTTTTAACCAGATAATCGAGACGAAAACAGGTTTCCCGGTATTCGCTGGTATCGATCAGGATCTCTTTTGAATTCTTCAGAAAGGGGTTGAATTCGAGCCCGTAGCGCGTGGTATAGTTCATGATGCATCACCCCGACATAAATGGATTTTTTCCCGTTTGACAAAGGCATTCTCGTGTTTGTTGAGCAGACGGATGGGCGTCAGGGTGCCATCCGCTTCAGCGATAAAGATTCTTTCCATGTCCGGGGAATAACGCAGACATACCCGCTGCCTGGCAAAACGGCAGTCCACTTCGTATTCCACCTGATCGATGGTGATGACACTATCGATGGAAACCCGCCGTTCAATCTCCAGAAGAAAATGCTTTTCGATTTCCTCATCAGAAAGACGACGCATGTGTTGGGGCTCCAAAAAGAAGCGGTCCTGGGGTGACAGGCCTTTAAGCGATGAATGCGGGGTCTGATTATAGCGCAGGACATAAGCCCGCAGGTGGTCACGCAGCCCCGAAAGCGAGGTGAAATCGCGGATATCCAGACTGGCCAGCCATTGATCTTTCATGGTGCGAAACCACCGTTCAATTTTGGCCTTCTGGATTGGCGTATAAGGTTGGTTATAGTGAAGGACCGAACCGGTACGGGCTGCCAACAGCTCCATCTGTTTGTTCTTGAAGGAGCTGCCGTTGTCAAAGTTGTAGATTTGTGGGCGACCATACCGGGCGACCGCTGATTTCATGACCGACATCAGGTTCACGAAATTATCATTGAAAAAAACATCAATCCCGACAATCAGGCGGCTGGCGTCATCAATCAGGGCGACAATGAAAACCCGATGCTTCTTTCCATCCGGCGTTTTAAGATAGGGACCGACACTGCTGTCCCCGCACCAGACTTCATTGATATGCGGGCGTTCATAGCGTCGCATGTCATGGTTGGTGGTGGTCTTCATCTCCAGCGCCAGTTGTTTGATAAAACGGTTGACCGTCGATTCAGACAGTTCACCAGCTGTAACGCTGCCGTTCTCGCGAAGCTGGCGGAAAATGGCCGCCGCCGACATCCGCGGATAGTTTACTTTCAGATACCGGATCTGGGCCTGAAGATCGTCATCCAGCTTGCGTGGCTGGCCGCTGTCCGACCGGGACGAAGGGAGCAGGCCATCAAAGCCCTTATGCAGATAATTGCGGTACCAGTACTTGATCGTTTGTGGTGCAAAGTGCCGGGTTGATCCGTCGGCCAGCAGCACCCCTTTAAGGGAAGCGTCACGAAAGAAAGCCTCGTTGGACGGATAAGCATCCGAAAGGCCTGAAATAAGGGGCGCGATGACAGCATAGCGCATCAGCGCGACTGCCTGAGCTTTATTCTGGTTCATGGTGGAATCCTCCTTCGTTTTTTCATCCATTATATGAAAAAATGTCGGAGGGATCGTGTCAGCTTATGTGGGTTTTGGAAAGAAAACATTCGGTGTCGGTTTAATCTGCATGAACTGCCGGCTGAAGCCTGAAAAACACTGGCTGATGAAGTGACTGGTCATCGAAAGTGTCAGCCCGATGGCAAGCCGCCGCTGGCGCCAGTGGCAACGATACTGGCGAATCACATGACGGATATTGCTTTCATCAATCGTGGGATGTCCGTTCATAATCGCAGCGAAGTCACCGGAAGATTCATAACAGGAAAGGATTCGGATCTGCTCGGAAAGACCAATCTGAGAATAAGGGACAATCGCTGACAGCAGCAGGGCATGGGTTCTTTTGCAGACGGCACATTTCACCCGACAGATCCGCAGTGGCACCAGGCAAACTCCAACCTTGATGTTGCGCCGGTAGTAGCCATGGACAGAAAGACCCCCTGAACAGCCACAGCTGCATGTAAGCTGGTGGAACTGAAGAGCGTTAAGCGTATGATCATATAAAATTTGCGAAATGGGATTGCAATTATCCGTAAAAATCGTTATCATATAAACTGTTATAGCGAGGCTACAACCTCTCTGTGATGTCATGAGTGGCAGAAAGTTGACTTTGTTAGGGTTGTTTCTGCCACTCAATCAATAGTAATATTTTCATGATAACACAAGAAGGTACCGGATCAAACAATCTGACGCATTATGCTGCAGAATATTTTATCCGATACCTTCTTTTATTTTGACTGATAATGATGAAATTTAAAGCGAATAATTTGCTGAATAACATTAAAGTTATTCTCACCTCGAACGACAACCTCTTCAGACGGCAGTCTGAACCAGTTATCAAAAGAAAGCTTTGATATCGATGTAACATATAGTTGAACCATTACCATTTCTATAAACACCAGCTTTCTGAACTTTTATACATTTCTATAGTCATCTTTTCCGTTTCTAGTTATCCATGCTTTGTTTTAATAAATTCAATATTTATTATCTTAATTCAAACTGACTAATACTCTGCTTAAGACGTTCAGCCTGACCAAATAACTCCTGGATTGCTGCAGCACTTTCCTCGGCTGTTGCCGAATTCTGCTGAATAACCTGAGCGACCTGATCAATACCCGTATTGAACTGTGAAATAGCCGTTGCCTGCTCATTAGTTGCATTAGCTATATTACTTACCAAAACAGTGACTTTCTCAATACCACCAACAATATCATTTAAAGCTACCGCAGTATCATCAGCAATTTTCGTTCCTTCTTGTGCTTTTGTAATGGAACCTTCAATTAAAACAGTCGTTTGTTTAGCTGCTTCAGAGCTTCTGGCAGCCAGTGTTCGAACTTCTTCAGCCACAACTGCAAAACCTCTCCCATGTTGTCCTGCTCGAGCTGCTTCAACTGCAGCATTTAAGGCTAAAATATTTGTTTGAAAAGCGATGTCATCAATAACTTTTATTATTTTAGAGATGCCCGCAGAGGACTGATTGATTGCGGTCATCGATTTCTGCATTTGAATCATCTGTCTATTTCCTTTTTCAGCATTATCCATCACCACTTTAGTCACCTCTTTAGCATTGTTTGCATTTAATGCAGTTTGTTTGGTTTGATCCGCAATTTCTGAAATGGATGCCGTGAGCTCCTCGATTGAACTTGCTTGTTCGGTGACCCCTTGTGCCTGGGATTGAGTGCTGTCTGATATCTGACTCAAATCTGAAGTGACTTGTTCTGCACCATCTCGAATATCCATTATTACCTTGTTCAAGGACTCAACAATCGTATTAAGTGCATGAGATATTGCCAGAAAATCTCCCTGATATTCATCTGCTCGATCAATATCAAGATTTCCGTCAGCTAAATGCTTGAGCCGCATTGAAATATCATTGACGATGGTGTTCAAATAACAGGATGTCGAATTCAAAGTATTTTTCAAGCGTTCAAACTCACCTTTGTACATACCGGTAACCCTGACGTTCAGATTCCCATGTGACATTTCATCTATTGTTCTTTTAATTTCTACGATCGGCATTTCGATTTCCCGGAGAATATTATTCATCCCGATAATCAAATCCTGCCATGCGCCATTGAATTTAGTCTCATCTGCCCTAGCTTCCAGTTTTCCTTCAATTGCCGATGATGTTATCATTGAAACTTCACTAATAAGACCGCCCATCGATTCTTTTACTCGCATCAGGCTTTGTTTGATCTTTAAAAATTGACCATTAATTTTTTCCGTATGTTTTTCTGATTCAACAATATTCAAATCAAAATCCAGGTTACCTTCCGCCAAACGTAGCAAGTTTCTTTCAAAACGATCAACCTCTACTCTGATGTACTCATTCACCTTTACAATGTCAGTAATATCGGTACATACTTCGACATAGCCGATTTGATTTCCAGATTTATCCAATAAATAAGATATTTGAAGTTTTACATACTGTCCCGCCAGCATAAAAGTGCTTTCGTTGATACCTTTCTCAACGGATTGGCGTATTCCACATTCATCAGTATTACAAACCGGATTATTGGCGTTGCAGCAATCCATCCCCACGTATTTCCCTCGCTCAGCGATGAAACCAGCCTCATGTAATGCTTCTTCAAGGCCTTTATTCATATATAACCATTTCATGTCATTATTCATCACATGAATCGGGAATGGAATTACATCAAAAACTGCTTCATAAAATTCTATTTTTTCTTTGAGCGCATCAATAATACGATTGATATTAATAATTATTTCTTTGAAATCTTGACTCAGTTGTTCTTCTGAACATTTTGCTGAATAATCCCCCTTTTCTATACTTTCCGATACTCGTTTGATTTCGTTGAGCAGCAACGCAAGTGAAAGACCGATTGATATGATTGGACTTTCCGGATCAAACTGGTTCAATTCATCACTTTCATTACATATAATTTGCCCTTCACTTAATGAACTCGCCTGATTAAGATAAAGGTCGATACGATCTTTTAGTCTCGTACAATTCTCAATAATTTGATCAAGCTTAGGCATATTACTGTCAGAGGCAAATGTCGTTGTATTTCTTAATAACATTTCCCTTGTCAGATCATCAATGATCTCTATTTTTTTACTTATTCGACGTGCTGTCAAGATAAAAACGAAAACGATTCCTGCCAACCCTAGCAAAGCACTGATGATCTGAAGGGATATATTTTCATAAAATAAGCTGCCTTTATCATTCGACAGAGTTAACATGATAACACTGAACATACTGAAGATTACAGTAATTGGCAAGCAGATTGTCACCATCATCGTTGAGAAAATTTTTATATTTTTTTTCACATTATCAACCATTCCTATCAAAAATTTTCGAAACTGATCCCGTCTATTGTATTTATCATGACCTGTCAATTTCATTTTCTGTTTTTAAAACTATTATGCTCTTTAATCGCGAAAAGACAACACAGCATTTAATAAATACTGTGTTGTCATAATGTTCAGTTGATCGATCATAATAGCCAGATGTAGTTAAAATAATCTCTCTTTTGAAATAATCAGAGTGTCTTTATTATTAAATTTATGCTTATATTTCTTTCTTATGCAATCAATTCTTTCGCTTTAACAGCAGCGCTACCAGCATCCGGTGCATAACCGTCAGCACCGATTTCATCAGCAAATGCCTGGGTAATTGGCGCCCCACCAACAAGAATTTTAAAGCCAGTTAAGCCGCTTTCTCGAACGCCATTGACTGTTTCTCGAAGTGATGGCATCGTTGTTGTTAATAAGGCGGATAATGCCAGAACTTTTACCTCAGGATGTTCTTTGATGGTTTCAATAAATTTAGTGATGGGTACATCAACACCCAGATCGATGACATCAAATCCAGCACTTTCGATCATGATGGTTACCAGATTCTTGCCAATATCGTGCAGGTCACCAGCAACTGTTCCCATAATACATAAACCATTTGAAACAGAGCCGGACGAGGCTAAAATTGGTTTTAGAACTTCGACACCCTTTGACATGGCTCGGGCCGACACCAGCATTTCAGGCACAAATATTTCGCCGCTCGAAAACTTGTTGCCCACTACATCCATGGCTTCAACCATCGCCTGAAGAATATCCGGTGCTGAACATCCTTCATTTAAAGCTTCCTGTACCAGTCCCGGTACCAGCTTTGCTTTTCCAGCTTCTACTTTTTCTTTTACTTCTATAATTTTTGACATTTTTTTCTCCTTGTAAATTATTCTAAATTCTTTTTTTTGACCGAAGAACGGTAGTCAACAGTCCATCTCTTGTTCGATTTATTTGTGTGATATATGCGAACAGAGGTCATTTATTTCACAAATTTTCCTTCTCGGAAAGCGCCAATGTATTCCATACAGAATTCATCTTCACCTGACATCGCTTCCGTTGCGAAAAGCATTCCCATCATATCCTTATTCAGCGGATCCAGGATGAAACTGTCCATTCCAGCATTCATGGCCAACACAGCAAAGGCCTGATTGGCAATCCGACGGGCCGGCAGATTGAAGGAAATGTTACTCACGGCACCGGTGACATGGATGGTTGGATAGCTTCTTTTAATTTCGCGAATGACTTCCGTGACCATATTAATGCCATCCTCGGAGGTGCACAACATTTCAATGAGTGGATCAATGTGCATTCTGGACGGATCGATATTATATTCCTTACATTTATTCATCAAATCTGCAAAAACTTCCAGGCGGTCTTTCGCAGTTTTGGGAATCCCCTTGTCACTATTTAACAGCGCAACGCATTCCCATTTTGTGTCTGCAATCACTTTAAAGGCTTCGTCAATTTTTTTGCCTTCCATTGATACTGAGTTAAATAAACCTGGTTTATTGCAAAACTTCATGGATTCCAAACAGGTATATATATTGGGACTGTCAACCGCAATAGGGACTTCCGTAGCCTCCTGAACAATGTCAATCAGCCATTTCATGGTTGCCAGTTCAATGTCATCATCAACGGATGCACAAACATCGATAAAGTCAGCTCCAGCTTCTGTTTGTTTGATGGCTAGATTCCGAATAAATTCAACGTCTTTTTCTGCAATGGCTTTTCCAGTTGAAGGAATGGCTCCATTAATTTTTTCTCCGATAATAATCATGTTGTTTTAATTTCCTCTCAATTTCACTTTCCATACAGTTCTGATAGACAACTATTTCTGCCTGTCAAAATACTCTTAGTAGATTCGACAATTCATCGCCCATTCTTCAAACAAACCCGCTAATCGATCATCTCCAACAAACAGTGAATTTCCGCGCTCATTCAACAATGTCGGTTGAAGAATGAATCCTTTTCGAGGACCATATTCATTGATGGCTCGACGGGTTTCCGCTCTAATTTCATCAGCAGATGATCCCAATTGACTGCATTTTCCAACTGTATCCCAGCCGCCTTCAATCACCATCCGTCCATTAAAACGTTCCTGAATACCGGTCAAATCGTTCATGATCTGAGCCGAACTCCAAACGCCAATGCCAATATCTACATAATCTTCTAGCAGATCTTCACATTTTCCGCAAGTGTGCTGGAAGAAAATCATCCCCAATTCTTTGCAGGCATCGACGATTCGTTTATGCGCTGGTTTGATCACGTCGCGATAGGTTTGTGGGGACATAAATGTTCCTCTTGCCGTGGCAAGGTCATCAAGATAGACATAAATATCAGGTTTGTAAGCTTTATGGATTTTTTTCATACAGGCGATTTTATAATCGGCCAGCGCCTCGAAGAACTCCATGCAGGCTTCCGGTTCAGAAACGAGTGAAATCAGACATTCTTCAAATCCCATGAAAGCACTGAGTCTTTCAAATAAACCATTGGGATGATAATAAGTCAGCATTTGCTGCTCTGAGTCAAAATCCTTTAACTCAGCCTCTGCAAATGGTTTTAAATCAATTGCATCAGTATCCGGAAACTTGATATATTCTTTCCACTCGGTGATGTCTTCTAATATAAATTTACTCGAATCAGGAATACACCCTTCTGAGGTAACGTGCCATAATACGCCAAAAGGATCAAGCCCATCTTTGTCAGTTGGTGATTCAATTGGTCCATTAGAAAGAAAGCCAACAATTTTCATGGCTTCGAATGTCAGCGGTACATATTCCGGGTTTCCCCAATTCAATACTTCAAGAAGATTTTGTTTCGGTGTTAACATAATAAACTCCTTCGCTTTCGTAATATTGGATTTGTATGATTGAACCAAAGAATGAAAAAATAATAGTTATACCTTTATTTTCGTAATTCATTGCTTTTTTCAATCTCTTTAACTATAATACGAGTATATCAAAACGATTACAAAAATGCTTTATTCATTTATACTGAAAAACAATTTAATCTTCATGATTCAATTTGTGATAAACACACAAATACAAGCCCGATAAATATTAACGGCGCTTAAAACTGTTTTAAAAAAGCCTGCAAATAAAAAGTCAATAGGAAATTGAAAGTTTTGTAAAAAGTTATATTCAAGATAATGAAGCACGACAAAAAGACCAGCAACTATCGTTGGTCTGAAGATAAGAATATTTGTGGTGAGTGTTATGAAAGAGATAGCAGGTATTCTTTTACTCGTCCATAGTAGATACGCAGAAACTTATTAGCGCCTGCGGTCATGTAAACATAGTAAGGCTTGCCTTGGGCACGTTTCTTATCGAGAAACTGATAAACAGCATCATCCTGTGGCTTGGTCTTGATAAGAGCATCCATGACCTGAAACAACGTTTTACGCAAAGACGAAGAACCTCTTTTTGAAGTATGGACACTTTTTTGTTCATAGGTTCCAGATTGGTTAACACCTGGATCAACGCCTGCAAAGGCAGTAAGAGCACCCTTATGTGTAAACCGTGTAACATCGCCGATTTCAGCAATTAACTGAGGGCCAAGAGATGATCCAACACCTTTCATTCCCATGACGATTGAGTATTCTGGAAGTTTGGATGCGGTTTCATTCATCAGAGTACGAAGTGATTCTACAGTTTTGGAAGTAATGTTTAATTGATCGACCGCTTGTTTGACAATGAGTTTGGTCAAATGATCTTTAGGAAGTACAGGAACAAGTTCCTTTGCTGCTCCATAGATTTCTTCAGCTTTTAATTGACTGAAGTTGTACTTATTTCGCTTACACCATTTCTGATAATGGACGGTGAAAGCATGAAGAGACATTTTAAGAACACAGTCTACATGCCAGTATGCAGTAGCGAAATCAACCCATTTCTGGCTGCCATCATCACGAGCAGGGCTGTTGAAGTAAGTATTAACACCCGGATAGGTTTGATCAAGTATCGCGATAAAGTTATTTTTCATAGCCGTTTTGTGCTTCATGTAAAAACCAAACTGACGGTTCATTGTTTTTAACTGATTACGTATTTCATCCATAAGACTATACTGTTTCAAATCATTCCAACTGTCAAGAGCATAACGCGCTATTTTTATGGCATCTGCTTTATCAGATTTAACTTTGCGTAGAGAAGTGTCACCGAAATCTTTAATAAGCTTAGGATTTATGGCACTCACAAAAAGATTTGCCTGAGAAAGCTCACGTGCCAGAGGTTCATAATAACGACCCGTGTGCTCCATAACGATGCGGGATTCGCCGTCAATGGATTGGATCTGAGCGATGAGAGAACTGATTTCATTGGAAGTGTGGCGAATCTCAAAAGGCAAAGAAACAATCTCACCATACGGGCGGATAATAGCGATCATGCTTTTGCCCTTAGAAACATCAATACCTACTGCGTTCATGTTCATAAATTTGTCACTCCTTAAAATTATTGCAATGGATAAATACCAGTTTGACTCATTGCCTATTCAATCTACTGTGGTGTGACACGAACGTACTGTGGGACAGCAGTTCAACCTGCATAAAACGAACGCTGCGAATGAGGAGCCGGTTATCAGTCTTTTTTACGGACGCGAAGTCCAAGAAAGGCAGACGATATACCTATTGCTCTTACATTCTAACAGCTTAAGCAACAAGATGGATAAGGTCCTAACTGGTTGTTAGGTACTATGACCATAAATATATTGTAGTAGAAAGGATCGAATTATTGATGAAACTTAGTATGTGGATATTGGCAGACTGGTTAACGAAATACAATCCGGAGATTCATATAAAAGAGGGAGCCTGTGTGCTGGAACGGGTTCGTTTTCTTACTGATGAACAACACCGGTACGAATCCTGTGTTTTCGTTGGTCATTCAAAAAATATGGCGGCCGCTTCATCTAGTCAGGTAAGCTGTTTCAGTGGTGACGATCTGATTCTGCTGGAAACGAGTGATGTTGAAGCGATCTTTAACGAAATTTCAGATGCCTTTGAATTTTATTGGAATTGGCATGATCATATCAGGCGTGCCATTCATGATGGGTGCACCGTCCAGGTTCTGCTTGATCAAAGCAGCCATATTTTAGATGATTTTACTTTTGTTACCGATTCCGGTTATTTACTCAAAGGGCATTGTTGCGAAACTCCCCAAAACAGAGAAATCGAATTAGTCGAAAAAATATTAGCAGAAAACATGATACCCATGGATAGAATTTTAGTGCTCAACAATGATGATCGCATCAAAAATGCTGCCAGTCGTGCTTATGTGGTGGATTATCCCACCCTACCAAAGCGGACCATCAGCCGTAATCTTTTTCTTGACCATGAACACATCGGTTGGTTGATCTTGGTCGAAATAAAACATTTAATCACACCTGGAAGAATCCAGTTTTTAGATATCCTTGGCGATATCATCGAAGGAGATTACGCCCGTTACGATCAGGAAGTTAATGAAATTTTCTCCTATCAGAAAATGTTTGTGGATATTCTTTTCGATGATACCGAAATGCCTGATTCCATCAATCATAAAATGATGGCTATTAATTGGCAACCTGATGATGACAAACTTATCTCTAAAATCATCGACTGCAATCAAAACAGAGATCTGAGCCTGGCTTTGCTGCGAAAGCTGGAAGCTGCCCTAACCGGGTGCATTCTCCTTCATCACGATGAAAGTATTATTCTTATCTCAAATTTGACGCTGATTAACCATGATGTTCTAATCAGACAGTTGCAGTTCCTATTGAAGCAAGCTGCCAGTCGATGTGGTTCAAGCTTTGTCTTTCAGGATATCAATCAATTAAAAGATGCTTACAGCCAAGCGGAAATTGCCATCACCTACGGTACAAATATTCCCGGTGACATTCAATCCTGTAACGATTGTGCCGTCGAATATAGTATCAATCTCTTACGCTCTACCAGTCATGCCGATTTACGACATCCGGGCATTCGAAAGTTGAACAACTATGATACTCTCCACAATTCAAACCTATCAAAAACACTTTGGCTATTTTTATTTAATGAAAGAAATTATACAGAGACCGCTAAACAGTTATTTATTCATAAAAATACCCTTGCCTACCGTATTTCCAGGATCGAGGAAATCACTGGTATCTCCCTTGATGATGCGGAAACCCGATTTCATCTGTTGATTTCATGCTATCTCGATTACTATTCCTGAATAGTTTGCAGATCAGCTGGGTAAATAATGTCAAAGAATGAACAAATAAAAATAGTGAGTACCGTTCACTGGCCCACAAAAAGTGGTCCTATGTCAAGATTTAGTACAAATTAAAATGAGAATTTTGATACCCCCATTTTAACCTGCTATTCGTAAATCTTCATTTTGCGTTTTAGTAAGGAGTTTTTCAAAGTTATCCGGCGACATATAATCATAATAACTATGGATACGGGTTGTATTATAAAAGGTTTCCATATACTCAAAGATCAGCCGGTAAGCATGGTTATAATCAAGGATTTTAAAACGATTGAGCCAGCCGCGTTTAATGATTGCATGAAAGGATTCAATGCAGGCATTATCCCTAGTAAATGCCTTTTTAGAATAACTACGCTGCATTTTTGCCGTTGCTTTCTGTTATTCTTTTGAAACGTAATCGATTAAAGAAAAGGGATTACTCCCTTCAGAACGAAGACAAACCCGATTACAAGCAAACAAAGCTGTAGTCGGGTTTGTCTTCGCTCTGAAACCACCACTTGAAGCGGTGGTCAGTGACTCTTCGGATATTCGGGTTTCGATACGATGTTCTCACGAATGGCAATATATTGATCCCACTGTGCGTTGAAAAGATAGCCCAAAGTAGTGTGAAATTCCGAAAGCATCTCGGCAAAAATCATTGGCCGCAAAGGCTTTTTCAGCGACGTCAATAAAAAGCAAGACTAAATCTAACTCTGGAATATACTGATTTGTGGCACCTTGATATTGATCACTCATAAACTAGCCATGTGGTCCTCTTCATTCTCTTCAAAAAAATCAGGATACTCTAATTCATACCATTTATTGACACTTATTACATATGCTTTAATTAATTCGACGACCTCTTGATACATTAATTCGTGAAGATTATCTTTTAATTCTTCAAATTCGATATGATATCTGGGAATCACATATCCGTTGTCCTCTGCAATTTCTCCTCCCGGATCATCAATAATATCAAAATCTGCTTGATATTCCATTTTACAAATAATACAAGACCGAAATTCTTCAACTAATAACATAAAAAGTGCCTCGACCACTGTATAACAGTGCTCCAAAACAAAAAAATCAACATACGCAATTGGACAGTGCTTCGATTTTTCGTTTTCAATTAAAAATCCTTGACATGAATTGATCGTCACTAGACATTTACACTGATTAATCGCATCAGCTAATTCTCTAATTCCTTCGTCTATTTGAGCAGTACTTAATGCTAGACTTTTATATTCTGCATCATAACATGCCACTGCATCATAGTTGAAATCTAAATAATTCATTTTTTTATTCATTCTTTATTCCTTCTTTTTTTGATTTTTAGATTCAACATACGTAAAAATTATTCTTATTTACTTTTTTAACAATAAATAAAAACGATACTGTTGTTAATATAATGCTACCAGATCAATTCGCCAAAAAGTTATTTTTATTTTAAGCACTTTATTTATTAATTTTTATTTAAGAATTTTCTCAAATTTCTTTTGTAAACTGAGAAATATACATGCTCCAGCATCGTCTAACTTTATACGCTTAAAATATTTATTATGCCACCTCATATAAATCCAGCAGGTACTAATACTTCACAGCTAGTCGCACTTTAATCATCGGCATTTCTTTATCTTCTTGAATTGATTTTGATATCGATGTCGTGATAGTTATCCCTATTTCCACATAGCGTCCCCGTCCTCACCATCAATAAATTCTGTGATTGACTTACTTAAAACAATCTTAATGGCTACCCAGATTATAAAAACCGGTGATACCGACGTTGTTGTAGGCGATGGTATGGAAAGCATCGACTCCAGTTGTAATCCTATGCCACCATCCGACAGTGTATTGATATTGATTGTTCCCAAGTATGTGCCTCCATCTGCCTGCCATCTGCATTATGCCGGACAAACCGGTGAAATCTTTACAGCGGCCATCATCAAAGAAATCTTCAAGAAACAATGGTGGTCTGACTCGACTGATCAACAAAGTTTGTACCCAGTGCCTGATTTTCGGTACCCAGTAGGCAAAACACCTGATTGATGATTATATGCTGAAACTGATCATTTAATCCAAGTTGTCATTGAAAGACCCGATAATAAAATGAACTTTTCATATATCAGATATCACAAGTCTAGAACTGCCAAATCATCAACCTTAAACACCACAGCAGTCATGATGAAATTCACATCGAAATCCGATCATCCCTGTGGGCAATCATTGGCCGTTCCACCACCAGTGGCCTTGCCTGCCTGCCTGATTATCACATTCCCTGTCCCCTGTACCCATTTGAAGGATTGTTTCTGGAATACTGAACAACTCATTTCCGTATTGAGTTAATTTGACGGCATCACCGAAGCCAGAGCAGTGTACTGCATTGCCAATAAAGTATAAATTTATCATTCCATCAAAAAAAACTGTGAAAGACAGGCTTTGTGCTCTTTCTCAGTTAATCATGGATATCGTTCTTTTTGACAGGAGGTCAAGCCTTAGCTCAACAGTCGACGTCTGTTTCTGGATAATATAGGTTTGCAGTGGAATTGTGAATTTAAGTTCATTCAAAACCTACAAAATTATCTATCCTATATTCTTAGATGATGAATACATCCTTGATTCGAACCAATAATAAACACTTTAAACGCTATGCGTACTTGTTGTTCATTTTGATAAAGAGCCATACGATAAGTCAAAGGTTGATACCAGCCATTCATACTATGGATGGGAACTCATTACGTTGTTGAATTAATTAAAACGCATCTAATTTTAACTCCTATTTATATATCAACTAATTCTTCAATAAAATCGACAACCTCCCGATAAGTTGATTGCTGACGATTATCTATACACTCCTCAAATTGAATATTGTAGATTGGAACAAAATCTCCGTTATTTTTTCTATCTCACCTTCAGGTTCTTCGATAAAATCAAAATCTGCTTAGTAAACCATGCTGCATAATATGCGCGGACCAAATTTTTCTGTCAATAATATAAACAGTTCTTCAGCTACTTTATAGCAGTGTTCCAACACAAAAAAACTTTCATACGACCATCTCTGACCCCTCGCCACTAAACAGATAATTCTACAATTTAGGAACCAACCCAATCCACCTCTTCCTAAATCGCCATTTTCTTCATCGTTTTTTTGTGTTCTTATGCCAAATTTGGTCTTATAACGCGTGTGGAAAACCGATTTTTTAAATTAGTGTGTTTTCCACACATCTAACCCCACTTTTTTCCACATGCCTAAGCCCTGTTTTTTCTACATGCCAAACCCACGTTTTTTCCACACGCCTTCGATTTTTTTCTACTTTCACTTTATTCTCTTTTCTGCTTATGATTGTTGAATTCCGTCATATAAATCATATTTAATTTGTTTTTATTCAAATGTTATTTATATAGATTTTCGTTGCATTGTACTACGGTTTTGAAAAAACGCTCTTAGCCATAACAAGCTAAACCGTACGCATTTATAACTAAATCACAATCGAATTATTTATTACCACGATGATTTAGACTCTGTTAATTGCAATATTTTTTTATTTGATACGGGTCTTGATTAAGTAATTCAATGATCAACAATGACAGCATCATCAAAATACCCACCACAAATATTTATTTTTTTATCAGCGTTCACTCAAATTTTTGCATACTTCTCATTCAATATTAACACTGCTTTTTAATTCTTTTAAAGATTTTGGCTTGATTTTTCCCCTTCAAATAATTTTCAAAAATTATTTTATTAAGACGGATCTCTTCATTTTTCTATGTTTGTGTAGACCAAATATTTTTTTAATTAACTGAATATACTATTTTGAATCAAGAGATTTTATGCCGGATAATCAAATTAAAAAGAACATGCTATTGTTCCTTTAATAATTTTTATTAAATTTTTCAATGTCTTTTTTTGTTTTTTATAATTTCACAACCCCTTTTTTGCTTCAAATCCTGGCAAATATCTTTATTAACTGACTTTCTTACTATAGAATTATTGCTTTATGAAACAGATTTTTACCGCAAAAATCTAATTGGAGTTGGTGTCTTTTTCTCTTTTCACGAAAGAAAATAATCGCAGATAAACAAAATCTGGAACTGACAAACGCATATTTTTAAGATGTTGTTCGGGATTTTTAAAATTAAAAAGCTACAATATTCCATTTGAATTTTAATTTTTTCAGATATTTTTCTTTTAAATCGAACAATTATTTAGCTGTTTTTTAATCAATCGAATGCCTGACGACTGTTGCTTCTTAATTTGTTTTACTGCAACAAGAATGAAAAATTGAAAATATCAACGTATCTGGATTAGATTTAATAACCCTTGAAACCCGATCAATTAAATTTTGCCCATAAAAAATACACAACTGAATAGATTTATCATTTCTAACAGTTATGCATTTTAACTTAATTCTATCACTCAAAAATCACTCGTTTTAACTATTCAAATCACATAAAGCATTGACTTGACATGACACGCACCCATCATTTTTTTCATTCTTGAATTTCTAGCTACTCTCGAAGAGGGACCTCTAAAATACAAATTAGCTATAAATGTACTTATTTTCAGCGGCTTACGACGTGGTGAAATTGGAGGATTGAAGTGGACTGATATAGATTATGTGTCAAATACTATTACAGTAAAACAAGCATTAAAAAAAATTTCAGGTTCGCCTGCTTTCCCTGGTCCTCCAAAGAATCAAGACTCAATCAGAAGTGTTAAATTACCTGCGTTCATTTTTGAGTTATTCAAAGAATATCAGTTAATTCAACTGGAATTGAAAGCTAATATGGGGGATAAATGGTATGAAACTGGATATGTCTTTACTCAGATTAATGGATTACCGATGAACCTTGATACGATTGGCTGGTATATGGGACAGTTATCAGAAAAACATAATTTAAAAAAAGTTCGCTCACATGCCTTACGCCACTCCAATGCATCAATTCTAATCGCAAGTGGGCTGGATGTTAAATCAATCTCTAATCGACTTGGCCATGGAAATATGTCT
Organism: Acetobacterium fimetarium; assembly: GCF_014284475.1. Taxonomy (GTDB): domain Bacteria; phylum Bacillota; class Clostridia; order Eubacteriales; family Eubacteriaceae; genus Acetobacterium; species Acetobacterium fimetarium. The sequence goes on from NZ_WJBC01000003.1 coordinate 67,119, forward strand.
ACTACAATGGACATCTACACTCATTTTATAAAATCTGCTGATGCCAAGGCAAGCGATTCGCTGGAAGATATTCTTATTTCTCCCCCCAAAACCGAATAGCGTACACAAACCGTAGAATCGCTTTTTTTTAAACGGACGCCAAGCGGACGCCAAATAATTAATTTTCAGCTTCGGCAACTATTGCTTAACTAAAAAAAGAGAACCTATTCGGCTCTCTCATGCGATTCTTACTGGAGCTAGCGGGGGGAATCGAACCCCCGACCTACTGATTACGAAACAGTAGGTAAATGGCATATTACATACATCCATATATGATATACGACATTATTACGACACGTTTTACTCTTTTTTTCAATTGCTAACACATAGGGGGCCGTCATCCTTTATGTAAGACACTTGTTGCCAAAAGAAATATACAAATAAATTAAGCATCACTTTATCTTCATTGCCACTTTATTTGGTGGAGGCGATCAGTACCAGTTCAAGGTGACAATTAATATTGGGGATTATAGACATAAAGAAATGTAATATCGAAACTAACTTTTCACTATTCAATCCACTATTTTCTCTTAACTCTGTGTCTAGTTTATTTATTATAACCTTTCTATTAAATTTGCTTATTCTTTTGTCCGAAAAAGTGTTGATCTTCCACATTTCCTTACGATTTGGGACTGCACTTTTATGATGTCACTCCAATTTTAGTTTCGTAGTCACTTTCACTTTAACTTTTAGCCCGACTAAATCTACCACTATTTTCATTCTCTCATTCGTTGCTGGAAACAACATATCTTTCTCCCTTGCTTTGCTAATCATAAATGACTTTCCCAATACAGCATCGCTTAAACTTCTTTCCACTATCACAAGGACATGGATCATTTCTACCAATTTTTTTCTTCTTTCGAATAGTATTAGGCTTTATTACCTGATGCTCGTATGCCCCATATGGTATACCTTGCTTTTCAAAATAAATCTTATCGATAATACTTGGACCATTTGGCGGAAAAAATATCGCACTTTTTTTTATGCTGTCCTTTAATTGCGAATCTAAAAAATACCCTTCTATTATATCCAATTCATCTGAAGACAGCACACTGGGATGGTTCTCGATTCGCCAAATAAGATAATCTATAAAATCCTGTGCTGATTTATTCAAATACCGGAGTATCTCAATAATATTTTCAAAATCATGCCAATTGCATACCCACGGATATGGTTGTTCTTCGTTTTTTTCCAATAATAGAGTCGTGTTCACTGCGTGACTACCAAATTGATTCAATGTTAGAACTATTGGCAATATCCTTTTTTCATCTGCGTTTTCGATTGCGAATCTGTTAGTTTTGTTTTCGTACAAAACAACATCTTTTTTATTTTCAATAAACTTTTTAAGGATTATTGCTTGTTTATAAGCACCTCCAATTCCAGTATCCGAATTGAAGTGATCTTGGATTCGTTTGCAAGCTTTTTCTGGGTTAAAGAATGGCTCTCTAACTTTTGAGGCTTTTACTTCTGCTATTAAAATATAGTTATTAAATTCAATTAATATATCATGTTCTTTAGTTCCTCTTTCCTCGCACACACTCGCGTGGTATTTTGCTTTATCACCAAATAAATCCTTAAAAAACTTAAGAAATTGAATTTCCACCGTTTCCGCTTTTGCTTTTTTGTATTTATCTGCAAATTTATTTTGAGGTTTTTCTAATATCTCAGTAATATAATTATAAATTGCGTTTAATAGAAATTGCGGATGGACAATAAATAAGTTTTCTCCTTCATCAATCCAGCATAGTGGATGTTCTGCAAAAGGATTTTTTCCATTGTAATAAGAAAAATCTCGTGATTGTCTGTGCAGTCCAAAAATCTCTAACAGGCTTTTCCCTTTTTCAATTCCAAAAGCTTCCAGGACTAATGATTCCTTAATTGTACTTAACCCATCCATTGCATTTTGAAGATTGTCACCTGCAGATCCTTGAGCAAATTTCATTAAACGTTCATATTCTTTTTCCACATCAACTGCATGCGGATTTAGAGAATATAAAAAGTTTTTTATATTCTCTACTGCGCATTTAGATGAACTCATCGCAGTCTCAAATGTATCCCAAACTAATTGATAGAATGCTATATAGTCTTCTGTTACTAATCCTGTTAAATCTTCCAATTCTGAATCAAATCCACTATACAATATTCGAATTAGATCTATTGTCTGTTCCGGATATCTCAGTATTCCTGTATCAAAATAAGATGTAAACGCCTGCATTGATATTAAGTTCCTTTTTATATCAACACTATCCAATTTAGTATTTATGCCAAGAAAGTTTTTTGTATATTCTAAAGTAATCTCTTGAACATCATCTTCTAATTCATCGTATATCCTACTATCCTTATCCTTATCCTTATCCTTTGTAGTGTGTACCTCACTTTTATCCTCTGTACTCATAAGCAAGCCCGCAAGATATGTATATTGCTTTTGAGGCGAGATTAATTTCGTCTTATTAAATATATCAGATTGTTCTGCAAAACCCTTCTTACCATTCGCAAATGTTATAAAATGGATACCAATCATCCCCAACAATTCACGTGTGCTTTTATATTGCAATTTCTCTTTTAACGCGTTAATTTTTTCTTCCATTATATGACACTCCTATAAAGCACAGTGTTTATTAATATCATTTTTCATAAAGCCTCTCAAAACCCGTGAAATGACTTGAAGCCATAATTGGTTCATTCTATCTTAAACCCTATCTCAGTGAATTTATTTTTCTGCGGTTCAAAATCACCTTTTATTTTTGATTGATCCATAAGTATAGTCAAATTCTTTCTCGCTCTGGAACAGCCAACATAAAATAATTTGTAAGCGCTAAGAACACCGAATACTGAGCTTTCTTTTAAACAATCTTTGGCTTTAGTTACTCCTGGCTTTACTAGAAACTGACGGTATCTTTCCTTACAAATGAACTCAAAATAAGGATTACACCTAAACTGATCCAATATTGAAGATATCTTTTCGCAAATTACTTTTTCATGTTTAACAAAAGAATCTTTCTTCAATTCGCTTATTTTCATACCAATAGTGTTTTGCAAATCAGACAATTCATTAATATAGTCATAATAGAATTGATGAAACTCTTTTAATGAAATACTTAATTGTCCCCACATTTCGAAAAATCGGTACATATGTACTATCGGATTTTTGTAACTGTCGTCTGCGACAAATAAAACACTATCATGACTTTCTCCTTTTACACCGTGTTGGGTTGATACCTTTGGGTTTCTCAAATATTTAACAACCCGTATCAGCTCAATAACTGGTACGTTAAAAGCTTCTTTGTTTTCATCATCAGACTGAACGCCCTCCATATATACACTATCAACAATTGAATTTCTTTCAAGTACAGTAAGTAATTCAGATATAGTTTTTGATTCATCCTGAAAAACATCAAAGATTTCTTTCAAGATATTAAATAGCCTTTGTTTGTCACTATGTGTCTTAATATACCATCCATCTTCGCAAAATATCGACTTATAGGACTTGAAGGTTTGAACTATCAAACCATATTTCTGCGTTTGATAGTTGTCTACCATTTCTACTAAACAATACAATAACTTCATCAAAGGGTCTGGGTTGTCATCATAGTGCGTAGTCAACACATTTACTGCCGAATAGGTTTTACCAAATGAATATTTCTCCATGCAATCAAATGCTTGATAAAGGTTAAGTGCGCCTATATCAGAAAAGCGCTCTTTATTAAATAGATATAAAACTAAAGTATTTGAATCAGATTTTTTTATATCGTCTATCGATGTTGAAATATTATCAGTTATGACTATTCGGGGTTGAAAATCAGCGCTTAGTAGTTTCATTTCAGGTGAATTGTCTTGGTTAAAAGGCGAATCATTATAGATGTTGTTTAATAATAGCACAACATCTGTAACAGAGCGATAGTTTGTTAATAAGGCTTGTGTTGTGTCAAAACATTCGAATTGTTCTTCAAATGATCCATCGTAATTTTTATAAATCTGCTGCATTCGGTCGCCAAACAAATACAATTGAACGTTTGAACCAGCAACACTATTATAAAATATTTTCAGAACATCAGACATGGTATCCTGGTATTCATCTATGAAAATAAATTGATATTTAGATGATATTCTTTTACTAATAATAGGGTAATGATCAAAAATATTTTTTGAAAAGCTTATTAAGTCATCGTGTGATAGCCCTCCATAATATAACGTATTAAATGGAGATTTATTATATGAAATCTTCTCTATATTCTTCTTAACGGTTTCAAAGTCAAGTTCACTATATTTGTCTTTATACTTATTGTTACTTGCCATAATGTGATCATCTTGACCTGAATTATCTATGCGTTGTTTGATCTTGTCCTCATATACTTCATAATACAAATCCAAAATATCACGATGTGAGAAGTAGCTTTTCATGAAGCTATTGAGAAATGAATGAATCGTTCCAATAAAAACATTCTTCGCATCTACATCTCTGGACAGCTCATCGGCAGCTCGGTTTGTATATGTTATACATAAAATATTATCTCTCGGATTCTCGAGGATACACTTCTTTACCATTGCTTTTATTTGTGTCGTTTTCCCACTCCCAGCAGGGGCATTAACAAGAAAACAGTTTTTCAAGCTGTCAGCCACAATAATGCCTCCTTTATATACGCAGGCAGCATAGAATCTACCAGATTATTGAGAATGACTGAATACATAAAATCTGTCTTTCTATTTGATGTGTGTAAAACGATCGTACGAATACTACATTCATCTCCCTCTCGAGGAATAACAAACTTCAATTTGTCTTTATTTCGTTTCTCTATCCATTCTTTTTTGAGTTTGACATCTAAAGCTGTAACACCATAATGTCGCGCAAGCATTGCTTCTTCAAGTGTTCGAGAATAGTAGTCTCTTTTTCCTTGAAAGGCAAGACAAATACACCCCACTACAATAAGAGGAGACTTTTCCTTCCAGTCATACAACACTTGTACCGTTGGCGCTGGATTATCTAGAATGATCTCTGAAAACTTATTAATTGTTGTATTCGTAGTTCCAGAAATCAAAACGTCTGCGATATTAGACGAATCTTTATCATAATCCAAATCAGTTATTAGGACCGATTTAATACCCAAAAATTCAATAATAGGCTTGTAATTATATGCATATGCTCCTCCGACTTGAACAAAAGAAACATATTGACTTCTCAACAGTTCGAATTCTTTTGAGCGCAATATGTACTTTATTAACATCCTCTCAGTATCCCCTTCATACATAATAATTTTATCCGCAAAGATAATGTCGGGAAAATTGATGGTATAAAACCAATCATAAAAATCCAACAATTCCTTATTTGACGCAATTGAGTTTTGGAACTCACGCAAATCATATGTGTTGCATTTGAAAGGGCTAACTTGTCGTAACACTCGGAGTTGAGAAATTGAAGCAGTTCGAACAACCTCATGCGAGTGCGTAGTTAATACGCCCTGAATACCTTTTTCACGATTATAATAGTTAATTAGATATTGTGAAAAGACATTCTGCATCTGAGGATGCATATGTGCTTCTGGTTCTTCAATTACAAAGAAGTTCACAATTAGCGGATCAATTGTTTTCCTGAATTTCTCTAATTGAAGATGAATATAGATAAGATTACTATATCCTAGACCTTGTGAAGATTCGCTTAAATAATGATCATCCGCTTGATACTTAGCACATGTAATGCTTTTTAGTAAAGAGTGGACTGCTTCCTCAGTCACATTCATATCAATGACTATGTTTCCCGCATGACCACCATTAGTTATAGAAATTGCCTCCATTGTTTCACTCAGAGTATCAAGTGAAGCGATCCGTACTTTTTCCTGAATCTTTGCGTCTTGAATAGGTTGAATAATCTGATCTGGAAGGTTTTTAATCAAATCCTTCCAGTCATCTTCCTGACTGGCAATATCAATCATGTTTTTGCTCAAAATTTTTGTTCTATCAGAACTTTCGTCATCTAAATTTCGCCCAGCCATAATATTATGATAATTAAATAGGCTTTTGAACGACGACATGTCCATAGCCACTATGTTCTTATATGCCTTATCGGAAAAATTTGCTGTTTCCTCACATGAGTTGGCATATAGCAGAACGAGCATTTCTTTAATAATGCGAATAGCATCAATCTCCTTATTTTCATCGCGCGTTAGTTTAATAAACCGTGTTAAAAACTTCTCGTATTCATTATCTAAGGTTTTTCTGAAGAGTTCAACATTCAATGCATAACGATAGATAAAATAAAAACTCGTATTGTTTGGCTCAAATTCCATGATATAATCAGCAAAATGCCGAATATCATCTTCATTTCCATTATAATCCACCTGAATTTTCACTTCGATTGGGGGCATCAACGCTACCTCTTCTGATTTCGTAACAGACAAGACTTCTTTGCAGATATCTGTTATTACATCTTCTTTTGGTTTCCCCGTTGTAAAAGCAGAATAGACAATAGGATATATGCTATTACTCCATTTTTGACATTCAATAATTGAAAAATCATCACAACATAATTTACTTCTAGTGTTATTGAATATAGAATTAAAAAGTTCGACAAGTGAAGTTTTCCCACTGTTATTCGCACCAGCGATAACAGTGATATTATCTTCCATATTTAATTTAACATTATCAAATTTTCGATAATTGGATATATGAATGGTTTTAATTTTCAATTACTATCCCTCCTTGAACAAAATCGAGAATAAATTAACTTTTGTTAATTAAATTGTACTTGATTTTTAACAAACTGTCGATAAGAATATCAAGATGCAATACTTTTATCTGTTTTGAAGTTTGGTTAATGCATTATATAATCTCACTATTACTCAATTTCTATTTTGTAAGTTCCATCTATACGTATTTTATATTTCACTCCACCTTTTATAAATATATCCAAGTATCTTCAATTTTTACAAATGTTTTTTCATAGCCATCAACAGGATTTCCTAATCCCATCTTAAAATTCCCACAACCAACCCAACCATCTTCCACTTTATAATCAAAATGACTTTCATTTAAACCCATCCCGGATAATCATCAATCATATTTAATATTGACGCGGACCTATTTCCAACTTATTGATTTTGAGTATATACTGGTAATTTCTTTTCCATTCGGTATTCTCCTCTGTTGATGGTCAAGTAAATCGACCACTTCTGTATTTTTACTTGCAACTTCCTGCAAAAAAACGTTAAGAGTAGGCAAATACACCCTAATCGATAATGATACTAGCAGTACTTGATATATTGCCATTTGTTCATAAAATGATATCGGTATTTCCTAAAATAAGCTGATTCTCTAAAAATTTGATTAACTGATCGATGTTTCCGTTTTTAAAATTTTCATTTCTTTCCGTTTTATTCTCCGAAAGATTCTTAATAATATCAATTTCTTTTATTACTTCATATATCGGTTTTTCAAAAACTATTGTAGGTAATATATCTCCTTTTTTGTGAATAAAATATTTTATTGGATGTTCATTAGCTAATCTAGCTAATCCTTTATCTTTAGTAACTAAATAGTGCATACATATTGCACCGTCATCAATATCATTTGCCATTCCAATTTCAGTACAAAACCTCAAGTGAAATAAATCCCATGACATACCTTGTATTGTTTCAACAATATTATTCGCATTAGTTTGTATTTTTTTAAAAAACTCTTTAATTCGGTCATCATTTCTGTTTTTTAAAAACCAATAGCAAAAAACTATTTCTCGCTCTAAAAAAATCCCCAAGTCCTTGTTTACGAATTCTAAAAGTTCTGTTATCTTTTTTTTAATTCCATTCTTGTTATGAAATGAAATTATTGTAGTTTTTAATATTAAAGCATAAATTGATTTCTGTAACAAAAGAATTCTATCAAATTCATTTTCTCCATTGGAAATTCCTTTCATAAAATCAATCGACTTCTTGGTATCTTGAAAGTCCTGCTCTTCATGTTGATAATCTACTGAAAATGAATGCAAATCGGAATGCTTGAATTTATTATATATGAGCAGTGTTCGAATTGCACATTCTTCTACATAACTATCGCTTATTTTTCCCGCATTTTCTAACATATATGGAAAGCAAGTTACATCATTACAAAATAAATTCAAATCTGTCATAATAGGGTTTGATTTTGAATTTTTTCTATTATCGTGGATTTCAATTAACATATTCATCATATTCACATCTAAATCAAAGCAATTTTTGTATTCAAAATCCGCACATGAATTACGCATCATTTCTTTACAAACCACATTATTTATTAAACAAAAACTACTTTTGAAAATGGATACTACTTTCACTACTTCCAACTTCATTGTTTGCGCTAACGGCGGTTCCTTATTAATTGATTGTGTCATCGGGTCATCAAATATAAGTATCGTATAATCCCATAATTGTTCAATATTATCATGATAAATTAACATAATCTCTGCAAAATTATTTGCAGAGATTATGTTATTTATTAAGTCATTTTCAGTAAATTGATTCATCACTTTTCTCCCTTTGATTATATTCCCGGCAATAATCATTAACTGTCAAAAGATTGTTAGTTTCATCACCGTCCCGTACCGGTCTGAGAAGACAATTGGCGTTATAATGCACACGCTTGTCAAGACACGAAATTAGAATTTTTTTAGATAAAATTCCATTCGCATTTTGAATAATCAGCTAATGCCATATTGTCATAAAATATAGCTGCCGGTGTTTTATAATCGAATCGTTGGTGACCTCATTCATGGTTATATTTAGTAGATTTATTCCTTTGTCATGGCTCTCACTTCAGTGACGGTTTCCGGGTACAATAAATACAGACGTCCCACATATAAGATCGGAAAAACAGTTCAATGCTAATATTGTCAGTTGTACTGCCTTTGACGTGTCAAAAATGTCCGTTTTCCTTTATTTTGAACGCCACTTTCTATTAACATAGTAACAAACCCCGTTCAACAGGTCAAAAACACTTTTAATCATTAAATCCGATGCAACATAAAGAAGTCAAGTCCTACCGAAGTATTAGGGTCCCGATCCATATCCTTTTTTTCGCAAAAATCCAATATCTCCGTTTTATTGAAAAAATCCAATATCTTCTTCGCTTTGTCAGCATCATAATATCCTTCACACTCTTCTGATTCACTTGATTGCTCAGGCTTGGAAGGCTTGGAAGGCTTGGAAGGCTTGGAAGGCTTAGGCTTAGAAATAATTTTTTCTATTAAATCAGGATTTCCAAATATCTGATCCATAAGAAATTTGCGAAATGATAAATCTATCCCCCAAAAATATTGTTCATTTCCGAAGGAAAAATAACACCCTTCCCACTTCCTATCCAATATATTTATAGTTTCTATTTTTCCGTTATTATATTCATAGAAAAAGTCATAATAGTAATCATATAGACACTGCATTAGCCCAAAATATTTTTTTTCGTTAATTTCATTTCCATCAACAGGAGGATCAATAATTCTCCCATGAAAGTTATCTTTAAAATTAAAAATACACGCGCTTCGTGTGGAAAAATTAGATCTAACCTTTGAATTTGTAATGTCGACAATATTAGAAACTTGGTTAATAGCCTTTTGAATTATCTTATCAGTCGTAGTATTACGTGAAGAACCTTTCGATTCTAAGAGATGTATGGCGCCATTTTTATCATATCCTACTAAATCAGGCTCACTGCCACTATTTTCGTTAGAATCAATAATTTTCTTTTTTTTACCTCCAACATTAAATGTACACCCCATAGTTTTCATCGTTTTAAAATGCGTAACCCAAGGAATTTTTAAATACTCTTCTGCCACTGCTTTTGTTAATCCTTGACCTAATTGATAGGATACACATACCTTTTCAGACTGATCCAGATCAAAATAATCATCTTTTAATACTAGTTTTCCGTTTTCTTCTTTAACATTTGCACATACCATAAAAAATAATTGTAAGTGCTTATACCACGATGCTCCAATAAAATTACGCCGATTATTATACCCTACTTGCATAATATGTCGACACAATTCTAATCTATTAATATCCATCGTTTTGATTCCATTTAAAGTATTATATTTACCATTGAAATCTTCAAATTTCAAGTCCATTATGTTTCTCTCCTATGTAATATTATTTTAGTCATTTGCGAAATGCCAAAACCCATTGCTATCAGTTTGTTTTTACGCGAATCTATATAAATTTCCTCTCCTCCTGTAATTGGTGTAATATAAGTGGAGTGATATCATAAAAGTGCAGTCCCAAATTGCAATGAAATGAGGTAAAAGAAAAAAGGTCTGATTATTTATAAAAAAACATATAGCGCAAAAGAACGCTTGTTAGCATTAAAACTAGCGGATGAAATCAAAAACCGAGCTGCATCAGAACGGTTAGGTATTAAGTTGGACACATTGTATTCCTGGATTAGCAAAGCCAAAAATGGTAAGACCTGATTTGCTGCAGTACGTAGGAATGTTCCAATGGCAACTCGAAAAAGAATTACTGGTAGCCTACGAGGAAATTGAGATTTTCCAGGATGCACTTTTTTTTTGTAAAGCGACGAAAGAAATAGCAAAACACTTGCGAATGACCTACCTCCCAAACCACCGGAACTGGAATGTCATCATAAACGTACAGTTTAAAAAGTGTCAAAAACGTGCAGCGTTCTAATAACCCTTTGATTATGACACTTGTTACAACACTTCTATATATCCAGAAATTGCATTAGTAACATTCAAAACCAAAGAGAATCAAAACGGCCGTTTTTGACTCTTTTTATTCTAATACTTCAGATTAACACAAAAGGGGCTTCACATCATCTTTTACGGAAGCGTCCATAAACATTTCACTGTGAAATTTATCATCAAGGATTATCGGACATATGAACGAGTACATCTCTAAAGAATATTGTAATTATTTTCCGATTTTTCATCAAAAACTAAAGCACCTTTCAAATATTTTATAATTCACTTTATTATAACAATAACATGTCCATACATGATCTCAATATGCTTATCCAATTCATTAAAGTTTAATATTGAACTATATTTCGACCTTCGAAAAGAATTTTTGGAATTATTACCTTTTCACAATCAGGATGATTCGTTAACAATAATCTAATCGCTCTTACAGCTGAGTAAACACTCTGCATTAATTCTTTTTGATCTTCCCATATTGTTTCATCGTACAGATTATCATATAGCTGATGTGCTGGTTTTTGCCTGATTTTCCTAAGCATTTTCAATGGTCTAATAATGGTCTCTTCTATTTTTTCAGCCGATACATTTTTAGAAAACCATTCACTCATCAACACTAGTGTTCCCTTATTAAAACCTTCCTCAGTTTTTCTTTCAACTGATACTATAAGATTTGCATCTCTAGTAAATGCTTCTGGTTCTAAATTATTAATAACTAATTTCTCTAAAGTGTTTATAAAATTATAATAATTATCTCGCGTTGGCAATAGAATAATATGATAATTAATTGGCCTATCTTCTTTATCCATAGTATTATACTCAAATTCTTCTTTATAGATTTTTGGAATATTAATACACTCACACATTTTGTTAATATAATGAATTTCCATTAGCAGAGCATCGAAGATTGAAATATCTTCTACCCATTCACCATATATAAGATTTTTTATAAAACCATTGTTTGGATAATAATCCTCGGAATTTTCAAGTAAATGTGAATACCAATGTCCTTGTGCTTTTTTTGATAATTTTGCCAAATCAGATGCAAATGCTACGATAGATCTTTTCTCTGGATTATCCTTCTCATAAGCATGGCCAAAATTTTTTATATATTCGCTGTCTTCAGGTTTATTATTAAACTCATCCTTTACTGATATACTACCTCGATAATCAGAATAAGATATATAATATTTTGGATTACTAAAATAGCGTTCTAGAACGCAAACATTAAAATAAACCGTTTTTAAATAATCTCCATTCGCAATTGATTTAAATATATTATCCATAACTCAATATCTCCAAATTGAATATTTCTGACTGAATAAATAGCCTGTCCAAACATACCGTAAATATTGCAGTATATTATTTTTAAGTTATGCTTCACATCAGTATTGTATTCATTGTAAGATTAATGCGCGTTTCTGTCAACTTATGAATTTAATCATGAAACTAATGCTCTTTGCCCTCAACAAACCATCTCGGTTTTTCATAGTAAACATAAACATCTTTATTCTTAATTCGACAGAGATACCGGGTCCCCTGTCCGCCAATCTTCAAAGACGATCTAGGCCGGATATCAAATATAAAGTCAACGTCAAACTCCCGGCCATATCCCCATAAAATTTTCATTGGAATGATCTTTCCATCTTTTTCAAATTTTGCAATCACCGGTACAAACTTCTTCACGGCCATAAACATATCTCCTTCTAAAAATATGAAATAGGATAGATGACATGATCTTTTTTAGCATCCAAGCAGCCCATCGGATCATCAATCGTTATAGCACTGCGGAGGGACAAATTGCCAAATCGTTTCCTCAGTCCGTCAATGGTATCATCCAGTCTTGCCTGTCGCACCCGTAATTCTTCATTACCAAACAAATCCAGCTGTATGGGTGTTGAATCCGGTACCAGATCCGTAACCCTCACGCCCATGGAGCGGATGTTCGAACTGAAATCATAGCTTTTCACAAACAGATCAATGGCAGCTCTGGCAATTTCATTGGTGAGATCCGATGGTTTCTGGAGCTTCATTTGCCTGGTGAAGCTGTGCAGCTCTTTATTTCGAACGTGAATGGCCACTGTCTGGCAATAGCATCCGGTTTCTCTTAACCGCATGGCCACGCTTTCGGTGAGCATATAAATGAAGATATTTACGTCATTAGCGAACGTACTGATTATCCAAAAGGTCTTAAAAAAGTAGGATAAAAGTGAGACAAAAATAGGGGCAAAATAGCCAGAAATAGCCAGAATTTTTCGATTTTTCACAGTCGGTCATACTTTTAAGTGGAAAGATAAAACAAAAATAAAAAAAGAATCGCTAATTAAAGCCATTCTTTTAACAAAATATTATATCCTTACTGGAGCTAGCGGGGGGAATCGAACCGCCGACCTACTGATTACGAATCAGCAGTAAAATGGCATATTAAAGCCATTTATTTGCCTTTTGCTACATTTTTAAGACACATCTTATCTCTTTTTTTCAATTGCTAACACATAGGGGTCGTCATCCTTTATGTCAGACACTTGTTGCCAAAGGAAATATGCAAATTAATTTAAAATCACTATATCTTCATTGTCACTTTATTTGATGGAGGCGGTCCGTACCGGTTTAAGATGACAATTTGTATTAAATATTATCGACATTATTAATCTGAATTAATCATTCATCTATATGGCGTTCCTTGCGGGATCCGAACTCCCGACTTTCCGGTTCGTGAGTGGATTGGGAAGTCTCTGTCGTCAGTCGTATCCTCTTAATTCATTTGACTATAAAACGCATTAACCACTTATCTTGATGATCTGGCCTATTTTCATCACACAATCAAGAGTATCCTCAAACTTTACGCTTCTGGCAAACTCATTCTCCTTTTGATAATTTTCCCAAAGAGACTGTTGTGCCAAGTTTGTCTTAATCAGTTCATAAATTGATTCATATAAACGAATCTCCTCAAGAGAATTCCGTATTTTTGCCGTGTTTTCAATCGCCAATGCCAGCGTTTTTACTTCTATTCGCGAGTAATAAAGATGATAAAGCATATATAAGTCATACAGGTCTCTTGCTCGAGTGTTTAAGATATTACGTTTCAAGATAGTCTCGTATTTTTCTGCCAAAATCGTTTCAACCGGGTAAGCCATAATTGAAGCTTCGCCGTCACCGAATAAATATGGATATGAATAGGCGACTTCCCTGGGGGTGATTGCGTCACCTGTTGTAATATCGACTTTAAGAACAGCGTGAATCTTTCCATAATCCGCAAATATTGTTGCACAATAATCCTCATACTGACTTTTTTCACGAATCGATTTAAGTCCCTGGAGGGAAAATACGATTTCATCATCGGATTCAAACCGTAAAATTTCTGTTAAAATCTTTGTCAGCAATTCCTCATTAACTGGTAAACCTCGAATAGTGGTATCCATATCCATTGTTGTTCGCTGATTTACACCAATCATTGATGCGATCAGAAGTCCACCTTTTAAAATAAATGCATCACGATATTTTGAATGCGCTAGTCGCTCAAGAATCCGCTCAAACAGAAACATCTGGAGTAAAGAACCAGCCCCAATTTCTTTTTCTTTCGCCATCTTTCGAATGGCCCCTTTTAATTGCTCCGGCGATTTCATAATAACACCTCCGTATATACCCTCAAAGCATTTTCCAGCCCCAATTTTTGCGCATAAATGCTCAACCTTAACAAGTTCTTTTCCTCACTTTCAAAATATAGCTTCAATGCATCATTAAATAACTGCATATCCATTTTTTTGCGATATTTTATCAAATCTAGAATGCAGCGTTCGGCATCATATATAAAAATGAATGCACCAAAGGTAGTTTGAGCCGTTTTTTTCCCGAGTTCGAAATATTCTTGTTTAGGATAATGTAAAACAATATTTGAGTTTTCCCTTTTGATACGCGTCATATTTCTACCATGTGGTACGCTGATATGATAAATTTCCGGGACTCGATTGGATAAACCATTAAAATAAAGGGCGGTTCCAAAGGAGAATATCCCATCCGGAATTTTGAGTTGAATGATCTGTAACTCATCCACTGTTCCTTCCGGCAGCATATAAACACCTCGCTTAACCCGAATCAACGCCCCTTCTTCAACTAGCCGTGACAATACCTCTTTGCGCAGCTTTTGATCTACTACATCTTTTGTCTTAATCTGACCATTTTTACGTCTAATTAAATCCATTATTTGATCTTTCTGTCCCATAACGCACCTCCGTACTAGCACACTTCTATTCTATCATTTCGAAGTTCATACGTACAGGTTTATCGAAATTTTTCACTTATTCTTTCTACCTGTGAAATACCAATTATTAATTCTGGAAACATCCATATAAATGGCCAGCTGGAAAAGCGTAATTCCTCCCTTGAGAAACAGAAAAAACTCAGAAATGCCAAAAATCATTGCCGGAATGAGTATTCCAATCTGATAGTGGTTCTTCCTTATATTTGAGTAAATTCCTTGTTCAACTGAACATAATTCTGGAATTGTCATGCTTTTAATATGTGTGATTTATTGAATATTCAAAATAGTGGAAGATGAACCGATTAATCCTGACCATGTGTCAGTCGAATCATATGTTCAACATATTTATCTGATTCAATGGTATACCACCAAGAATTAAGCAATAGTAATAAATCGTATGCTTACGAATTGGGAATGTTTCAAGTTTTGTGTAAACTCTCAAAACTGATATAGTGGGATTTAATCTTAATGAATAAATGGCGACAAACCACAATTTGTCCCTTAATTGCATTATACATCGATTTTCCGGCAAGTCAATAAAAAGGATACAATTAGTTTACACTGCCCATCACTGCCTTTTCTTGAATTAATTTCAAAATAAATTAGCCAATAAAACCGTACTTATTATCCGAGAAACTTTTTTATATATAAGAAAATTCCGATATTTTCTAGAGATTATTGGGATAATTCAGATTCCTCGTCGGCGGGAACACCCTTGCCCATGGTTATGCACTTGACCCATGTTCGGAACTTTCACCCGTTCGATTACGCCTATGCTCACACCTAGAAAAAGACCACTTTTTCAGTGGCCTTTAATTCTTTCCTTGGTTTTATTCATTAAAATTAATGTGTATAATCAATGATTCTAATTGATCCTCCAGCCTTCTTTTCTATTGCAGCTATCATCTGTTCTGCATTCGGACACGGAAACCTAATGGGATTGCCCTTTGTGATACATGAAACAATAACAATCGTGTCCGCACCTCTTTTAATCATTTCAGCAGCTCTTGTAACAGCGTTTTCCCTGGGCATCCACCACAGGTATTCATTCTGGCAACTTCGTTATCTTCCTCAATTCCTTCAAAAGCCAGCTTCTTAGTATTAATTACTTTAAAACACGTTGTTGCCGGGCACATATCTTCCGTCTGCATACATCTGATTAATCCGATCTTCATAAATAGACCCTCTCTCTGTGGTAGCTGATATTTAGTTTCAGTACTCGTGTCATAGACCGTTACACTTTGATCTTCACTGAGTGCAGCAACCGGAACTAGCTCTGGCACTGATACAGATTGAGATATTGCACTTCGGCGGGCTCAGAGGACATACCATTGTGACTCCCAGGATCAGTATTGAATGTCACCTCATTTCCATTGCTGGTAGCGACAATGGTTCTATTCACATAGGTTCTGTAAACCAGTATACCTCTGGCTTGAAGTCTATTCATCACTTTCTGTGTCGTATGACCATAGTTATTCCCTTTGCACGCTTATAACAACAACCTTATGATTGACCTTATCCTGGAATCTGTCACCTGTGGATGCTCGACTGCCATGATACCCGACTTTTAGGACAGTTACCGTTAAATCTGAACCGTTTGATACTGTCTGCCTTTCTGAGACCGCTTCTGCATCTCCTGTTAATAAGAGTGATGTATTCTCATAGGTTGCTTTTACAACGATCGAGTAATCATTTGCATCGTCATATCTGGTTCCTTTAGGAGCTAAGATGGTCTTTTTGCTTTTTCCAGATGTCATGACTAATTTATACATTTTGTGAAGTCATTCTTTTCTTATCTAATAACAATTATCTGCGTACTTGTCAAGTTAGTTTATCGGTAGTATCATTGTATCAGGTATTAAAAATGTATTACTACCAAATTTAAATGAAAGGATTGATGAATGCGGTATTAAATTTCCAAAAAGGAACTTTTACAAAATAACTATTATGAAAGAAGGGATAAAATGGTTTTTGTTGCATGTGCCATTCTGGCAGAAGAAATAAAGTGTGCCATGAAAGAATTGGGAATACAAGATGAGGTCATTTTTATTGATCCAGCCTTGCATATTGATGATAAGCTATTAGAAGCAGCATTGATTGAGAAACTAAATGAAGCACAAAGCAGAAATGATAAAATCGGATTGTTAATTGGTACGAGCTGCCATCCTAAGATGATGGAAATCGCGAAAAAATATGAGGCAAAAATAGCCCCAAAAGCAAACTGCACGGATCTTCTACTTGGTGATAAGATGAAAGAGCTGGATTCAGAGTGTAACAGTTTTTACGTTTCATGCGGATGGCTTGAGAATTGGCGAAATATTTTTGTTGATGGGTTGAAATGGGATGCCTGCGATGCCCGCCAGAATTTTGGGTCATATGAAAGAGTAGTCTTTGTGGATACTGGAATTGGTGAAGTTTCGGATGAAGATCAATTTGACTTTTTTGAGTATACACAAGTACCGATTGAACCATATGAAACTTCACTTGATCATTTCAAAGCACAAATCATGTCTTTATACAAAAAATAAAATACACCCACCAAGATAAGAAATCTCATTTTCAAAAATATAAGAAAATGAGATTTCTTTATCTGGAATCGTAGTAACCATTTTTTCAATGCACTTATGATTATTTTGTTATATGTACTTGAGCTCCCCAATGTGCGAGTTGATTAAGAATCGGCATCAAATCACGACAATCGTCAGTCAAAGAATATTCGACCCGCAATGGCATTTCCATAAATTGTTCCCGGGATATAAGCCCCTCTTCTTCCAGCTCTTTTAATGAACTTGCCAACATAGTATTTGTTATCCCTCTGATCTTGCGTTTCAGCTCATTAAATCTCGTTGTTCCGTCCTGAAAAAGAGCACATAAAATGGGTATCTTCCATTTTCCGCCAATTAGACTTAACGCACTTCCTAATGGACAATAGTCCATGCACGGACAATTGTCTTTACAAGGGCTATTATTTTGATCGTCAATTAAAGTCATTTTTTTCTCACCTACTCATAATATTCTGCGTACTTGAAATATCAAATATTCCGTAGTATTATTATACCAGGTAGTAAAACCAAAGTATATGACTATCTAAAAAAAATATTAAGGAGATGGCGAAATGGTTATTAGTAAGGAAATAAAAGCAGTTATTGAGGGCTCAGCATTCCTCTCTCTTGTCACACTGGGTGCAGATGGCACTCCCCACCCAATTATTGCAGGCAAAGGTGAAGTTATCGATGATGCAGTGGTCTTTGGCATTTACAAAATGGAAACAACACAGAAGAATTTGGAGACTAACATAAACGCATGGGTTGTAGGAGCCACAATGAATGACGGTCCTGAAGGTTATCGTCTCACTGGCACAGCTACAGTCAAAGATAAGCAGCTTATTTTTACCCCGATAAAAGTGGACGCTCTGATATAAGCCGTCAATTTAACCGGCTCCAGATATGATCTTGACACTGGAAAAGTAGAATATTACCCAGAAGTATAGGTGTTTAAAAATATCTCTGTTATAATGTGCGTTCAAACTATAACTCTGGAGGTTAATATTAAAAAGATACTATGTATCAGTGGATCACCGATTAAGAATAGCAACACTGATCGAATGCTTAAAACCATTGCCGATCAAACCGGTTTTGAATATGATTTTATTAAACTAAGTGATTGGGTTGTCCGCCCGTGTTTGGCTTGTAAAGCCTGTGTTACAACCAATCGATGTGTTCAGAAAGATGATTTTGAGGAAATAAGCAATCTTATTTTAGGGGCAGAGGTCGTTATTTTTGGCGTGTACACACCCTATGGCATGATTGATGCTTTTTCAAAAGCGCTGCTTGAAAGATTATGGTCAATGCGGCATATCAATAGCCTGAACAGCGGCAAGTTTGCCATTACCGTGGTAACATCTGCTAATAAAAATACCGCTGAACAAGTCAACCAGCAGATCATGATGGAAATGGTCATGGAAAAATTCATCCTACTCGATCAGCTCGTTATTAATGGCACCATTCCCTGCTTTACCTGTGGTAAGGGAGACATCTGTGGCAATTCTGCCGCCCCTATGCAGGTAGGTGAAAATGGGATCGTATCCGATTCCAATTGTTTTGATGTTGAAACTCAAAGCGTCTTTGAAAAAGGAAAGAAACTTGGAAAATTATTAGGCGATTACCTTAGAAATGATCCTGCCTTTGATAAAGAAGGATACCAAAAGAATATTAACAAAATGATGGGACAGATCATGCCCGTGATGGATCAGGGTATGCGACAGTGGCGAGAAGATGAACTGAAAAAAGTCAATATGCAAATAAAAAAGAATTAGCAGTTTGTAGTTTATTCATCCTGTATAATTTTAGAAAAGGTCCAGTCCCAGCTATGAACCTATATGGTTCTGTTGGGATTGGGCCTTTTCTTAATTTGCGCAACTGTCTGGAAATCAGGAAAAATTAAGCAACATATTTCTATTTTCAATGATGCCTGAAATGGTTTTTGCTGATCCATTAGCACATAATGTATAGGATAAACTAACAAACGAGGTTCTTGATGCCACTAAAGGATGGATTCTTAAATGACATCGTTATGTATCCTCTGCTGTATTTGATTCTGTGTCTATTTTACCAAAAATTCACACCTCAGTTGGCGAGAATTATCAATGAGGTTGAAAATACTTTTGACACACTAACCAAACATAAAAAAAATGGCTTTAAAAAGCCATTTTCGATAGATCTTACTGGAGCTAGCGGGCGGAATCGAACCGCCGACCTACTGATTACGAATCAGTTGCGCTACCATCTGTGCCACGCCAGCAGTAAAACTTACTGATCTATCATAACACAAACCCTCACTTCAATTCAATATCTTTTTCGTTTTTCTTTTCTCTTTTCTTTTCCAATCTAGCCGGCCATTCTCGATTTCTTGTTTCCTTCGATCAGACCGCTTAATTCTTCTGCGCTTTGAAAAACTGCGACATAAGGAGGATCTAAATTAATATGATGCCTGGTCTTTGCAAAATCAGCCAAATCATCCGATAAATCGGTCCATTCCCTATCCATCTCACCAGAATGCTGAGATGGATCAGCTTTTTTTGCCGAATCATTCTTTATTTTTATGCATTTTTCCGGAACAGTTCTGTATTTCGGACAGTTTTCCGGCGCTGCAGCACTGCCATTTGTGTAACCGTATATCCCTGATTTCCAAAGTACCTTTATTTTTTACCCTCCATCACTTATAAATTCGTAAATGTTTTCAACTATAGTAATTTATGTACCTAATTAATGATCAACTAACAATCTTTCTAAACTTTTTCGTTGATTATTTATCCTTGTACTGGCCCTATCCTCGTGTTAGAATGGCCTTAACTTAATACCAGAGTAGACAAAGATGCGTAAAGTGTTAAAGGATGGGAAGTTGCCTTTAAACGAAATGTGACCATTGCGATATCTTGTCGCTTCCGCTGATACAATGCAAATTGTAGGCGCGGAAGCATTACTTTGAAATCGAAGGAGGATTTTATGAAAAGTAATGCTTTTATTAGTAGTCCCACAAAAACAAGAGTAGTTGTCAATTGTGGTCTGCTGATTGCCGTCAGCATCGTGCTGAAGATTTTATTTGAGGTGTATATTCCTCTCGGTGGTTTTCCATCATTAAGGCTAAATATTACTGCTTTGCCCATTATGCTCAGTGGTATTCTACTCGGCCCCATTGCTGGTTTCGCTGTTGGTTTCATCTCAGACCTTATGTGCTTTATCATTAAGCCGGGCGGTCCGTTTTTTATTGGCTTCACCCTGGCCAGTGGCCTTACAGGCTTTATCCCGGGTCTTCTTTTCATGATTTTGAAAAAGAAGGAAACCAAATACCTGGAATGGTTTAACTTAGTCTTTGTCGCTTTTGCAGGGATTATTCTGGCTGTTTTTGGTGTATTCAGTTTTGAAAATGGTAGTGTTTATTATGCGGGGGAACCACTTAACCTGGTTTTCTTTGTCATCTTTATTGCTTTAATGATTGCTTTTGCTGTCTTCCCCATTATTGTTGTAAAGAAATCAAATCTTGATAGTGAATATCGAAGCGATCACATTCTGTTTATCGTTAGTGTTTCACAAATGGTCACATCAATTTTATTGAACACGTGGTTTTTAAGTATTCTTTATGGACAGGCAATTGCCGTATTGCTCCCTGCGCGAATCATTACCAATATCTTTCTGATTCCGCTTTATACCATCATTCTGGTCGGATTGCTGAAAACACTTCCAGGATTTATCAGACAAAGCTAGTTTTTAATTTCTGTTTCAAAGTTCAATTAGTGTCCCGTATGGCTTGTTGTCACCATTGATAACAATCGCTGTACAGGACACTTTTTTAATATCTCTAATTTCTTTGTTAATTTCATCTCAATGCTTGAGTATTGCCCCAAAAGAGAGTATACTAACATTGTCACAAAAAAAAAGTTGTAAAATTTGAATAACACTTAGGAGGTTTTCCAAAAATGGGATTAGTAACATCAACTGACATGTTTAAAAAAGCTTACGAGGGTGGTTATGCAGTTGGCGCTTTCAATGTCAACAACATGGAAATTATCCAGGGTATTGTTGAAGCTGCCGGTGAAGAACAAGCGCCGCTTATTCTTCAGGTCTCTGCTGGTGCCCGTAAATATGCCAATCCAGTTTATTTAAGAAAACTCGTTGAAGCTGCAATCGAAGTCACCGGTTTGGATATCTGTTTACATCTGGATCACGGTTTCGATTTCGAAATTTGCAAAGCGTGTGTTGATTCCGGCTTTACATCAGTCATGATTGACGGCTCTGAGCATCCCTTTGAAGAAAATATTGCTTTAACTAAACATATCGTAGAATATGCGCATGATCACGGTGTCGTGGTAGAAGCTGAGCTTGGAAAACTGGCCGGTGTCGAAGACGACGTTGATGTAAGTGCTCCCAATGCTACCTTTACTGATCCGGATGAGGCGGTTGAGTTTGTTGAACGAAGCGGTTGCGACTCGTTGGCAATAACAATCGGAACGAGTCATGGCGCTTTTAAATTCAAAGGCGAACCTCGTCTGGATTTTGAACGACTGGATAAAATTTCAAATCTTCTGCCTGGATATCCTCTGGTTCTTCATGGTGCTTCTTCGGTTCCAAAAGAATTTGTGGATTTGTGCAATCAATACGGTGGCCAAATTCCTGGCGCTCAGGGTGTTCCTGAAGAAATGCTCAGAAAAGCTGCCAAATCTGGTGTCTGCAAAATTAACATTGATACGGATTTGCGTTTAGCTATGACGGCTTCAATTCGAAAAGTCTTTGTCGAAAATCCCGGTTGGTTTGATCCGCGTCAGTATCTTGGACCAGGTCGTGCCGCCATCAAAGCAATGGTTGCTCATAAAATCAAAAATGTTTTGGGTTGCAGTAATAAACGATAAATTGTATCCCTGACAAATTACTATGGTTCTCCGTTTTAGGGCGTATTGCAGGATGACTTTTGAAGTCAGAATGCGATGCGCTCTTTTTAGTCGCTGTCATGATGATGCGTAAACACGTTTCTTTTCACTGATTCCATGGTATAATAAGCACAAAATAACTAAAAGGATAACTATGAAAGAAATTATTATAACCGAAAATGAAAGCAGTCAGCGACTGGATCGCTTTCTGAAAAAACTCATGCCCCAGGCATCCACCGGATTTCTCCAGAAGATGCTGCGTAAAAAAAGAATCAAGCTCAATGGCCAAAAATCCGAACCGGCCACCAAAATTGAAACCGGCGATGTCCTTCATCTTTATTTTTCAGAGGAAACCATCGCCAATTTCAGGTCGCCGGATGCCGCCAAAAAGAATCTTTCCAAAACCAGCAGCCCTTTGGATATCATATTTGAAGATGCTAATCTTCTGGTGCTTAATAAGCCTGCCGGAATGCTGACGCAGCCGGATAAAACTGGAGCGGCGTCGCTCGTCGATTATGCGATTGATTATCTCATCAAAAAAGGAGATTACGATCCAAAAGTCAATCTCACTTTCACCCCGGCCTGCGCCAACCGTCTCGACAAAAACACCACCGGCATTATCCTGGTTCCGAAAAATTACAAATTCCTTCAGGAAGTCACCAAAGCAATCCGGGAAGATCAGACCCGGAAGGTTTACTACGCGCTGGTGCTGGGAAAACCGAAAGAGGCTGGCGAAATTATCGGCTACCTGAAAAAAGATCCTGTCAAAAACATGGTTACGTTCTCCGAAAAGCAGACCTCCGCCACGGATAAAAAATCGGTGCT
Source organism: Acetobacterium fimetarium (assembly GCF_014284475.1). Lineage (GTDB taxonomy): Bacteria > Bacillota > Clostridia > Eubacteriales > Eubacteriaceae > Acetobacterium > Acetobacterium fimetarium. The sequence continues at coordinate 90,336 of NZ_WJBC01000003.1, forward strand.
CAGCTATCAGACCATCGAAAGCCGCGGGGATTATTCTTTGCTGAAAATCGCTCTAATGACCGGCCGTTCGCACCAGATCCGCGTTCAGCTTTCCACCGTGGGTTACCCGATCCTCGGAGATCCCAAATACGGAAACCGCCAGGTCAACAGCCGCCTATACGAAAATTTCGGGGTGAAAAGCCAGCTGCTTCACAGTGCGAATTTCACACTGACGACGATGGATCAAACCTTTGTCGCGCCGTTTCCGCCTATTTTCCTGAAATCACTGAAGAATTTCGGATTCGATGATGCTTTTCTGACCGAGGTTTAGATATGGGTTACTGGACCAGCCGCGGGCTTCGGGGAAGCCAGCTTGAAGAAAATTTAAATATTACCAATAAAATCTATCTGGAGCAGGGACTGGCCGTGGTTCAAAAAATACCGACTGCCATCAAGCCGGTCGAATTGGATCCCGGCAAGGGAACCATCAAGCTGGCGTATTTTGAAGAGAAAAGCACGGTCGATTATTTAGGAAATATCCAGGGCATCCCGGTCTGTTTCGATGCCAAGGAAACCAATCAGAAACGCTTGCCGATCGCCAATATTCACCGGCATCAGATCGCATTCATGGAAGCTTTCAAAAAACAGGAAGGCCTCTCTTTTCTGATTGTTCATTTTAAATTCTGCAATGAGACCTTCCTGCTGCCCTTTGAAGTCTTAAAAACCTATTGGGATCATGCCCAGAATGACGGTCGCAAGTCGATTCCCTATGCTGATTTTGATCAGAACCTGCGGATCTATCCCTCACATAATATCCGCCTCCATTATCTGGAGGCCATCAATCTTTATCTTACCGGAAAGGAAAAAGAACAGAAATGAAAAAAATAGCAAGTTTCACCGTCAATCATCTGGATTTATTGCGCGGCGTCTACGTATCCCGAAAGGACTACTGCGGCGACCACTGCATCACCACCTTCGATATTCGCATGAAGGAGCCGAACCGGGAACCGGTTATCAACACGGCCGAACTCCATGCCATGGAACACCTGGGCGCCACCTTTCTCAGAAATGATCCGATTCTCAGTGACGAGATCGTCTATTTTGGGCCGATGGGCTGTCGGACCGGCTTTTATCTGCTGATGAAGGGTGAACTGAGTCCTGCGGATATCCTGCCGCTGCTGAGAAAATTGTTCACTTTCATGGCTGAATTTGATGCCGAAATTCCCGGCGCTGCTCCGAGAGACTGTGGTAACTACCTGGACATGAACCTGCCGATGGCCCGCTTTGAAGCCAGTAAATTTCTCACCGAAGTGCTTGAGAACATCCAGCCGGAAAACATGATTTATCCCAAATAAAAAAGCCCTTGCGGGCTTTTTTTATTTTAAAGCTTTGGTTTCGGTTGATTTTGCTTCTTTCGTTTTGTTTTTTCCAAACCATTTCTGGAAGGTATTGATTTCTGCGCCTTCTTTTTCACGCTGTCTTGACAGCTTGTTAATCCGGCCAGCCTGTCTTTTTGCTTCGGCCAGTATTTCCTTATCGTCTGAATCTGGTATTAAAGCCGACCATTCTTCGTACATTCTTCCATTTCTGGTGAATTTTTCATAGTTAATGGCCAATACCTTATACACCTTTTCGCCATTCTCCGTCTTTTTAATTTTCGCTTCGGCCTTCATCCATTTATGAAAATGTCCCATGATATAGGCACTGTCTTCATTGATAATGGTGACATACGGTTTAACCAGCGCACGCGTCTCGTAACTATGCGGCAGCACAAGGGTAAACAGCAAAGAACCGGCACCAAAAACAACAAAAAATGCGACACCCCACAATTTCATAACCCCATCAAAGGTCAGGGCCAGCAAAATCGCTATGATCAGTTCAATTCCCAGCAGTATCCAAACCTGTTTCTTGTCAGACGTTTTCTGGATGCTGTTCATTTCTCCAATAAATGAAGTGTATTGTGCTTCATCGTATTCCCACACCAATGCTTGATCCTGTTTTTCCAGAAAAGCATTGAATTCCCGATAACGCCGATAAAAAGAATAACCATAGCCAAGGGCAATGATCACCACAATCGCTCCGCAGTAGATAAAATAAAAATTATAAACAGCCATACTTGCAAAAATAAACGGAACCGCAATAACAATGATCCCTAAAACAGCTGCCATAAGAGATAACACAATGTTTTGTTTCTCAGGATTTTTAATTTCCAGCATACTTTTTCACAACCTTTTCGATTAAATTTTTCCGAACTTTTCCCGCACTTCGTTAATGTGTCCGCAGGTCATGCTGCCTTCCGGACAGGGACCTTCAACACACCGGGGACCGCCGTTTTTAAACAAAAGTGGCGCAACCTTTTTACATTCAACCAGCATTTGAGTCGCCAGCTCTCTTATTTCCCATTGGGCACGATTACAACAGCGCTGATTGAAAAAATGCAGCAGCTCTCTGGCATTCATCGTCACCACAATTTTTGTTTCACAGGCATTGGGCAGGACAAACCGCGCATCTTCAATGCCCTGTTTTTCAGCCGCCATGACCGCTTTTTTTTCTGGAATGCCGGCCGCAACCAAATCCCTTGTGTATTTTTCAATGAGTTTTTCTGCCAGGAGATCATAAGTTTTTTGAGCATTTTTCATGCCTTCAACAAATACTTTTTCCCCATCCGGCAGTGCTTTTATTTCCGGTGGAATGACATAGTTAAACTGGCCTTCGCTCACATAGCGTTGTGATTTCTGACTGAAACTGGCCATCCGATGACGCACCAGCTGATGAGTCAGCGAACGGCTGACGCCCTCAATCGCAAAGGTAAATGTGGCATGTTCGATCGGCGATGCATGACCCATGTCCATTAATCGGGACAAAAAACGATCGACATTTTCATCCGTAAGATCTTCCATGATCTCCCCGGCACCCGCTTTCGAATAGCAAAGCTTTGCCGCTGCCGCCACCAGCTTTTCCGGTTCCGGGGTATGCTGGATCAGCGTCACACTTAGTTTTGTTTCCATAAATTCTCCTTTCATTAAAGCTATTTTTGATTTTTCGTTTTAGTATCTCATTATAACATTTTTCTCATAATTGTACACCCAAAGCAAAAATTTACGATCTGATCACTAATTCTTGCCCTATACTGACAACTATTTTCATTCTGATTGGCACTTTTTTTCGATATAATAGCCTTATCAATCCGTTACAAAAAAGTGGAGGTAACCAAATGTTTGGCAATCTTGATACCGTCCCTGAACTTTTAAAAAATTATCAGTTCAAAACTGGCGAAGAACATAAATACCTCGGTGACTACTACCGTCTGATGGTTGAGCAGTCCGATGAAACTGGCGTATTGATTGAAAATTATAATATGATTCTTGCGGTTCAGGACATTCATTCGACTTCCCAGAAAGAATTCGTTCTGGATATGTGGTACCGCGAACAGGCCCGTGATATTTTTGTTGACGCAATGGCTTCGGCGATTGTCAAAGCCGCGCCATACAAAGTGAGTTTTCCTGATTTGAAGATCTACCGACTTGATGACCGCTGGGGCTCCTGTTCTCCCAAAAGTCAGCGTGTCATTCTTAATCTTGAGTTGATTAAAACGCCCAAGGAATGCATCGAATATATTGCGCTTCACGAGATGCTTCATTTTCGTTTTCCCAACCATAATGTCTCGTTCTACAGTGCTCTGGCCACGCTGATGTCTGACTGGAAAGAACGGGAAGACATGCTGAACCGGAAATATCGTCTAAATTAAAATTAGGGTTGACGATAAACCCCGTACCGACCAATTGTTAATCGGTTGTATGCTGCAGAATCGGACAGGCTTTCGCCGTGTCCGCTCTGATGCAAACAACATGATGTAACAATTGTCGGTACTATGTTAGTGCTCTGCCGATAATATAAAGCTGGCCGTAGGCCAGCTTTATTCAGTTCTAAAGATGCATTTTCTTTTCGATGATTTTTCGGGTTTTTTCCGGAATCCGATGATAAATCGTCTGGAGTATCACGATGATACAGCTTCCGGATGCCGCCACAATCAAAGACCAGGTTAAGTGAAGCCAGCCTTGCGTGTTCAGGCTGATGATGCCGTCAAGGCCGATCGCCATAATAATGATAAAGATAATGAGATTCGTTGGTATGAAGACAAATTTACTTTTATGCCGGGTATGGTGATAGACAAAACGAAACAAACTGATTCCCACATATACCAGTGTCGCAATGGGCAGGGCATAATTCAAAAACCAGCCATTCTGAGTCTCCCCGATCCGGTAAATGCAATAGCAGGTTATCACGACGGTAATATATGCGCCCCAAAAATTGTAGTTGGGTTTTAAATAATTCATGGCAAAAAAAACGATCACAAATACGCTGATGATGCTCAAGGCAATATATTTAAGCAGCACATGATTCCACGGATAAACCATGTAAACCACCCCGATAATCGCCACCATGCTCAAGGCGATGATGCCAATCGAAAAGAATGCCAGATTCTTTTTACCAAGATGGTCTTCCGAATAGGTATTGATCGCCTGCGGGTATTTGCTGTTCTCCTGCTCATCCGCTTCATCCAGATCGGGAATCGGGAAATCACATAATGGACATTTCTTTACCCCGTGCTCAACTTCAACACCGCATTTTGGACAATAAGCCATACTTTCTCACCTCTTGTTCGTTTCTATTTTTACGGGAATCCCCAGCTGTCTGATTTTTCTGAAAAATATTTTTTCAATCACCGTCACGCCGGAGGTTTTTCCAAATGAAAGTGAAAGCTTGCCGTCATAACTCACCGTCACCAGTTTAAGCCGACTCTCCGCACTGGGCGCCGGAAATACTTGAATACTTTTAACAAAGGGCTTGATTTCCTCGGGTACGGTGATCACGCCAAGATTTGAAAGACCGCTGGTGTATCCCCGCTCGCCATAGCGATTATAAATAATCGGCATTAACAGCTTCTTTACCCAGAGCGGAATTATTCTTAAAAAAATGAACTGCTCGTTTCGCACATTTCTGGAAATATAGCGATTGATGTATTTTGGATTCATATAAAGGCCCATGTAGCTTTTTATCTGTTCGATGATTTCTTCCCGGGTGTAATACCCCAACGCCAAATCGATTTCCGGATTCAGACTGATGAAGAAGTTTCGCATCGTGATGGAAGGAAACATTTTTCTTAAATCAACCGGCACGTTGATCGCAATGCGCTGATGGCGTTTCTTTTTTTCACTCATCGGCAGACCCTGGATATATTCCTGAATGCTTTCCATATATAGCGCCAGAAGATACTGGGTCAGGGAGCATTTGTTTTGTTTTGCAAGCGCAAGAAGCGGCGCTACCGGTACAATTCCGGTGAGCAGAAGGTACTCCCCTTTATCAAGCAGCTCAAAGGGAAAATGGTAAACTTTTCTGTCACCGGGAGGCGGCGGCACTTTTTCTTTGTGATACACTTTGAAAGAATCTTCAAATTCTTTGGGATCAACATCAGAATGGATATCCATCGCATTTCCCAAATCTTTTGGCACGATTCCCTTTTTCACCTTAAAATACTCAACCAGCAGTGTCTGGAAAAATACCAGCCCGCCGCCGCCATCACAAAGGCTGTGATTGAACTCAACATGAATGTAAGATTTATAATAGAGTACCCGAAATGGCAGGGTCTTGCCCTGTCGCTGTCGCATGGTTTTGCACGGATAATAAGCTTCTTCCTCCACTTGCGGAATCACCTCTGTGTGTTCGTAATAATACCAGAAAAGGCCCCGCTTCAGTGTCACCTGGAAATAGGGGAACCGATGGATGATCTGCTCCAGCGCTTGCTGGAGCGCCGCTTTATCCACCGCTTCAGCTAAACCAACCGTCATCCGATACACGGTCGACATCCGTGAAGAAGCAATGGACGTATACAAAAATCCGGCATTATCCAGCGAATAAAATTTATTCCGGTGGTTTTTTTCTTCCATCATCAGCCGCCTCCTCGCAAAAAATTTATTCGAAAGGTCCGCAGAAAACTTTCGAATTGATGCTTTTCTGCTGTTATCGTTACCTCCACGACCACAATTGAAAAAGAGCCAAAGTCTTCCTGTCGCTGATCGGACAAGGTTACCTGCCAGCCATCGCCATAATATGTGTCCTTGATCACTTTTTCTGCCGTTTTCTTAAGATAGCGTTCAAACTCACTTCTTGGAATCCCACGCATTTCCAACTTTTTAACTGTATATTTATCACTTGCTTCTATTTCAGAACAGCTCATCGCCTCATCCTTTTTTGCCTGTTTTGTCTTATCATTTTAACACAGGGTTCTTAATTAAACTATGAAATTATGAATTGCGCGCATTGTATTTTGCTGCTTCGTCACTACCGATAAAATTAGTGATGTTCGATTACATTTATTATCATCCTCTCACTGATTTAGGGGTGAAATTTTTTCACTTTACACCCAATCGGTGTTCATTTTTTTGAATTGCTGTTTTTTTGACGGCAAATTGGCATCGTTATCCATTCATGCGTTTTTTCGAATACTTAATATTACTCTTGAATATCTAAAGGCTGCATGTTAAAATACACTCAATTAAATATTACAGAGTAGATAAGATGCGTAAAGTGTTAGAGGATGGGAAGTTGCCTTTAAACGAAATGAACTCATTGCGATATCTTGTTGCTTCCGCTGGTCCCCTTAAGCTGCCAAATTAAGGGTTGCGGGAGCATTGCTTAAAACATTTTGTTTTATTTAAGTAATGCTTTTTTTATTTGGTTTTAGTAAAAACCATTCCGAATCAACTCATAATTGGTTTGGCGATAGGAGAAAAATGATTGATCAAAAAAAAATTCAAGAAGCTGTCGTGATGATTTTGGAAGCCATCGGAGAAGATCCGACCCGTGAAGGACTGATTGAAACCCCGGCCCGGGTTGGCCGGATGTATGCAGAGATTTTTTCTGGACTGCATGAAACACCGGAAGTTCATCTGTCAAAAACTTTTGCTGTCAAATCCGATGATATCGTTATCGAACGGGACATTCCCTTCTATTCCATGTGCGAACATCACCTCTTGCCATTTTACGGCAAGGTTCATATTGCCTATATCCCCAACGGACGGGTTGCCGGTCTTTCAAAACTTGTTCGAACGGTTGATGTATGCGCAAAAAAACCGCAGCTTCAGGAAGGCTTAACAACCGATATTGGTGAAGCCATTATGGACTATCTTCATGCCCGCGGTGTCATGGTTATCATTGAAGCGGAACATCTCTGCATGAACATGCGTGGTGTCAAGCGTCCGGGAACCAGAACCGTCACGGCCATGCAGGCAGGTATTTTTACCAATAATAAAGAATTGAAAGATGAAGTGCATAAACTTTTAAGTATAAAGTAGGAACCGGTTAATGGATCATTTAAGAAACACCAACCAGCTCTTGCACAATAACAGCTATCAGACCTATTTAGAGAAAATAAGACGCTGTGAAGCGCAGCGGAAGTTCTGCCGACACAATGTGTCCCATTTTTTAGCAGTAGCCCGAATTGCCACAATTAAGGTAACGGAATCTGAGCTTCGCATTTCTCGGGATCTGATTTATACAACGGCACTGCTGCATGATATCGGTCGTTTTGTTCAGTATGAAAACAAAACGCCGCACGAAATTGCCTCCCATGCCTTGGCTATTCCATTGCTCGACACACTCGATTATTCTGAAGCCGAAAAAAGCACGATTCTGGCGGCCATCCTTAATCACCGGAATCCGACGGCGCAGGGTTTCAGCCGAATTTTTTACGAGAGTGATAAAATTTCGCGGGAATGTTTTGCCTGCCCGGCGGAAAAAGAATGTGACTGGTCAAAGCAAAAAAAGAACCTTGAAATAAGTTACTAGAAAAAGAATACTGCAAATAACCGCTTCGAATGTCCGCTGTTGCTGAATACCATTGATATCCGGCAACAGCGGACATTCACTCGTAAACCGGAAACGCGCAACAAAGGAGTTAAAATGCAAATAGGAAATAAAAATTTTGATTTGAAAAATGAAGTTTACATCATGGGGATTCTCAATGTCACACCGGATTCATTTTCTGACGGCGGCACCCACAATTCCCTGGACACCAGTCTCAGACATGTCGAGAAAATGATCAGCGAAGGCGCGGACATCGTTGATCTGGGCGGTGAATCCACCCGTCCCGGCTATACCATGATCAGTGAGGAAGAAGAAATCGAGCGGATTCTGCCGGCCATTGAAGCCATTCACCAGCGCTTTGACGTCCCAATTTCCGTTGATACCTACAAAGGCAAGGTTGGCGAAGCCGCCCTTAAAGCCGGTGCCGATCTCATCAACGACATCTGGGGATTCAAGTATGACCCCTATCTTGCCGAGGTCACCGCAAAATACAAGGTGCCCTGTGTTCTGATGCACAATCGGGATAACCAGAATTACACAAACCTGCTGGCCGATATCAACCGCGATCTGGAGCAGTCCATTGTCATCGCCCTGAAAGCCGGTATCGCTGCGGATGCGATCATTCTTGATCCCGGCATCGGTTTTGCCAAAGACTACAATCAGAATATGGAAACCATGAACCGGATGGAATCGCTGCAAGCTCTGGGTTACCCGATTTTGCTCGGGACATCACGAAAAGGCTTTATTGGTCAGACCCTCGATCTGCCGGTAACCGAACGGGTGGAAGGCACCGTCGCGACCACCGTCATCGGAATTATCAAAGGTGCTTCCATTATTCGGGTGCATGATATCAAAGAAAACAAACGTGCCGCCCAAATGACAGCAGGCATTGTGAAAGGAAAAATATGGACAAGCTCTATATAAAAGATCTCGAGGTTTTTGCCTATCACGGCGTTTTTCCTGAAGAAAAAAAACTGGGGCAGAAATTCCTTATCTCGGTTACCCTGACCCTGGATATGCGGGAAGCTGCCATCACCGGCGATTTGTCAAAATCCGTTCATTACGGTGAATTGTGCCAGGCTCTGGAGCTTGAATTCAAAAAAGAAAGCTACGATCTTATCGAAACAGCCGGTGAAATGCTTGCCACCTATGTTTTAAACAATTATGCGATGGTATCGCAGGTCAGCATCATGATCAAAAAGCCATGGGCTCCGATCCTGAAATCACTCGATACCGTCGCCATCGAAATCAATCGCAGCTGGCATGAAGCTTTTATCGGTCTGGGCACCAACATGGGTGATCGATCCCAGAATCTGGAAGCTGCTGCTGCAGCAATCAAAAGCACCGATGGAATTCAGGTTCTGGTGCAATCCACGGTCATTGAAACCGAACCCTGGGGCTATACCGATCAGGACCCATTCCTGAACTGCGTTTTGAAAATCAAAACTTTTTTGCCGCCGACTGAGCTGATGACCCGGCTGCTGGCGATCGAGCTGGAATTAAAGCGGGAACGAACCATTCACTGGGGACCGCGAACCATCGATCTGGATGTGTTGTTTTATGATCGTCTGATCAGCAATGATCCCCACGTGCTGCTGCCGCATCCGCGAGTTCACGAGCGGTCCTTTGTCATGGAATCGATGGCAGAAATCGCCCCCTATTATGTTCACCCCGTTTTCAATCAGCGCATGATTGATATTTGGGAACAACTTAAAAAAGCCTAACGCACTAAAAAAAGAGACTCTCGTGAGTCTCTTAGACTGTTGACAAAGTACTAGCGCAGTACCGACAATTGTTATATCGTGTTGTTTGCATCAAGGCGAACAGGCGATAGCCTGTACGAATTGCAAGCAAACAACTGATTAACAATTGGTCGGTACGGGTTTAGCGACAACCTGAGAGGCTCTGAATGAACCTCTTTTTTTATTTAAGCAAAACAAATCGCATAGGCGGTCTGATGCGGAGTTGGCAGGCCCAGCTCCGAAACAGTAACGCCAATTTTATCTTTAACATCATCAAATAGATCAAATATTCTCTTCCCGGAATCGAGCAGGAATCCTTCTTCCCCAGGGTAAATACAGTCTTTCAATTCTAATCCAAAACGTTTCTTGATATCCCTGATCATTGCATCTTTGGCATACTGGCATGAAAAATTGCACAGTTCCATGATGATATATTGTTCAAGGATGTTTTCCCTGGTTAAACAGTAATTCTCGATCTCTACCCCTGCTGTGACAATATTAGGAAAGACATACTGACAATTTGTTATCTTCTCAACACACGCTTTACTGATAAATGAAACACCATCGAGTGTAAACTGTGATTCATTAATGATTTTCGCCTCGGAAACACAATACATCGCTTTCGGTTTGGGAATGTTTCTGGCGGCATCCAGAATCCGTTCAATCGGCATCGCTCGCCGCGTTCCTCTCTCCATGCGGATGCGTTCATAAAATTCAGTTTCATTTAATACAAATCCAAGGTTAGTCAGTTCAATGCTGCTCACGCGTTCACGCATTCCCAAATTTAGTATGCACGAGCGAAATAAGCCATCTTTTTCGCCGGCTTGCCGCAGCAGATGCATTTGCCTTCATATAGAACTTCCTGTTCATCATCAAAAGGAATACAACGGATCGATGCGCCGGTATCTTCCTTGATTTTGTCTTCACAGCTGCGCTCGCCACACCACATGCCTTTGATGAAACCGGGATTTTCTTTCAGCCTTGTTTTGAATTCATCCATGTTTTCAGCTGTCGATGTTTTTTCTTCCCGCATTTTCAGTGCTTTGTCATATAAATTTTTCTGGATTTCTTTTAATAAAGCATCGACTGTCTGGGTAAGATTGTCCAGACTGACTTGAACTTTTTCGCCGGTATCGCGACGTGCAAGCACACATTGGCCATTTTCGATATCACGCGGTCCAATTTCCAGTCGGATTGGTACGCCCTTCATTTCCCATTGATTGAATTTCCAACCTGGTGAATAGCCGTCCAGATCATCGACTTTTACCCGGAAATCTTTCTCAAGTGTCTTGCCGATTTCCCAGGCTTTATCAAGAACGCCTTCCTTATGCTGCGCGACCGGAATGACGACAACCTGAATTGGGGCAATCATCGGTGGCAGAACCAGGCCATTGTCATCCCCGTGAACCATTATGATACCGCCAATTAACCGGGTTGATACTCCCCAGGAGGTGTGGTATGGATACGCCTGCTCATTATTCCGGTCAAGATAAGTGATATCAAATGCTTTGGTGAAATGCTGTCCGAGGTTATGGGATGTTCCTGACTGCAGCGCCTGTCCGTCATGCATCAACGCTTCCATGGTATAGGTCGCATCGGCACCTGCGAATTTTTCTTTTTCGCTTTTTTGACCGACCACCATTGGCATGGCCATATAGTTTTCGGCAATTTCCCGGTAAATCCCCAGCATCTGCATGGTTTCAGCCTGCGCTTCCTCCGGTGTCTCATGTAGCGTATGGCCTTCCTGCCATAGAAATTCCGATGTTCGCAGGAACGGTCGTGTCGTTTTTTCCCAGCGCACAACATTGCACCACTGATTATATAAGAATGGCAACTGCCGGTAGGAATTAAGCCATTTAGAGTACATACTGCAGATAATCGTCTCTGAAGTCGGACGGACGCACAAACGCTCTCCCAGCTCCTTATCGCCGCCATGTGTTACCCAGGCTACCTCAGGTGCGAAGCCTTCCACGTGTTCCGCTTCTTTTTTCAAGAGGCTTTCCGGTATCAAAAGCGGAAAATACATATTTTCATGACCGGTTTCCTTGAAACGCTTGTCGTATGCTTTCTGGATTAATTCCCAAATTGCATAACCATAAGGACGGATCACCATAAAACCTTTTACCGGCGCGTAATCAACCAGTTCCGTTTTGGATATGACATCCGTATACCATTGGGGAAAATCCACCTCCATGGGTGTGATTTCTTTAACTTGATTCGACTGTTTTTTTCCCATTTTTTCGTTCTTCTTTCCCAGATCTGAGTCTGTAAATCAAAGTCGCGGTTACGTCTCGCAACCTGCTGTTGGATAAACAAAAAAATCACCTGCGCAAGCAAGTGATTTTTTGTATAGGATATAGAGTAATTATTTTACTTCTACGCTTCCGCCTACTTCTTCAATTTTAGCTTTGATTTCTGCAGCTTCTTCTTTAGTAGCGCCTTCTTTGATTGGCTTTGGAGCTTCGTCAACAACAGCTTTTGCTTCTTTTAAGCCTAAACCAGTTAATTCACGAACAACTTTGATAACTTTGATTTTCTGATCTCCAGCAGCTGTTAAAACAACATCAAATTCAGTTTTTTCTTCAGCTTCTGCAGGTGCACCACCAGCAGCTGGAGCAGCAGCTACAGCCATAGGAGCAGCAGCGCTAACGCCGAATTCTTCTTCTAAAGCTTTTACTAATTCAGATAATTCTAATACAGTTAAACCTTTTACGTCTTCAATTAATTGTGTTACTTTTTCACTTGCCATTTTTATGATACCTCCAAATATTCTTTCTAAAATTTTAATTTTTACCTATTGAACTAGGCTTGTTTCTGTTCTGCAATCGCATTTAAAGCGACAACCAATCCACGTAAGTTTCCGTTTAAAACGTTGACAAAACCTGAAATTGGTGCGTTTAAGCCACCAAGAACCTTGGCAGCCAATACTTCTCGTGGTGGTAATTCAGCTAGATCCTGGACGCCTTGAACGTCTAAAACCTTACCATCAACCATACCGGCTTTAATTTCTAAAGCTTTATGTGTTTTTGCAAATTCGCTTAACAATTTTGCTGGCGCTACTGGATCTGAATCACAGAATGCAACAGCAGTTGGACCAACCAAAACATCAAGAAGGCCTTCGAAACCAGTTTCTTTGGCTGCAAACCGCATCATTGAGTTTTTGTAAACTTTGTAGTCAATGCCTGCTGCTCGTGCTTTAGCACGCAGTTCAGTCACTTCTTCAACATTCAACCCACGATAATCAACGATTACGGCTGTTTGTGCGCTGCGAAATTTATCTGCAATTTCCTGTACAACAACTTGTTTTTTTTCAATCTTTGGCATGTATTTTTTGCACCTCCTTTAAAAAATCGTATCAAAAAAGCTCACTCCACAGTGTGAAGAGAGCTTTGTTATAAGCTATTTCTCTTCAGCCTCGGTAGGATTTATGGAACACCTACTGTCTATGGATGAATGATATTCTTTGACAACGACGCTATTGTATCATTAGTCATTTTCTATGTCAAGTCGATTCAGGGTATTATTAAAATAATGAACCCTTAAATTTTTCCTGGGTTGACTTTTACGCCAGGACTCATCGTGCTTGCCAAGGTAACACTTTTGAAATATTGACCTTTGGAAGCAGCTGGTTTTGCTTTTTTAATAGCATCCAATATAACCATCATGTTTTCTTTCAATTGCTCTTCAGAGAAAGAAGCCTTCCCGATGATAACATGGATAATATTGGTTTTATCTAAACGATACTCAACTTTACCAGCTTTTGTATCGGCGACAGCTTTGGCAACGTCCATGGTTACCGTACCGGACTTAGGGTTCGGCATTAATCCTTTAGGTCCCAAAACGCGACCCAAACGACCAACTTTACCCATCATATCTGGGGTAGCAATCATGATGTCAAAATCAAACCAGTTTTCTTTTTGAATTTTATCGATCATGTCGTCTTCACCAAAGAAATCTGCACCGGCTTCTTCAGCTTCTTTCAATTTATCACCTTTGGCGATAACAAGAACTTTAACTGATTTTCCTGTACCATGTGGAAGAACGACAGCTCCACGAACCTGTTGATCTGCATGACGTGAATCTACACCCAGTCTTATATGCATTTCAATTGTTTCATCAAACTTTGCTGTTGCAAGTTTCTTTACTTGCGGAATCACTGCATCGATATCGAACAGTTCTTGCTTATCATAGCTTTTTACCAAGTCTTGATATTTTTTTCCTTTATTCATCTTTGCCTCCTTGTGGTAATAGCGGTTTCCCTCCCACTTAAGGTGTTTCTACCTTCTAAAATTATTCTTCGATTGTGATACCCATGCTACGGGCTGTTCCAGCAATCATTCTCATTGCTGATTCGACTGATGCTGCGTTTAAATCAGGCATTTTTAATGTTGCGATTTCTCTGATTTGTTCACTTGTAACCTTAGCTACCTTTGTTTTGTTAGGTACGCCAGATCCTGACTCGATTCCTGCGCTTTTCTTTAACAGAACAGCTGCTGGTGGAGTTTTCGTAATGAATGAGAACGAACGATCCTGATAAACAGTAATAACGACAGGAATAATCATTCCTGCTTCATTTGCAGTTTTTGCATTGAATTCTTTACAGAATCCCATAATATTAACCCCATGTTGACCTAATGCAGGTCCAACTGGTGGTGCTGGTGTTGCTTTACCGGCAGGTATTTGTAATTTTATTAATCCCATTACTTTCTTTGCCATATTAACACCTCCTTCATTTCAATTTAGTATTTTTTCTCCAAATGGAGTTAGCATGAAGAATAGTTTTTCCTTAAGTGTTTATTTTTTCTATTTGTTCAAATCCCAGCTCAGCAAGGGTTTCCCTGCCAAACATGGAAACATTGACCTTAACTTTTGATTTTTCTGGATGCACTTCTTCAATAATCCCAGTGAAACCTTCCAGCGGTCCTTCAGTAACCTTAACCTCTTCTCCAACCTGCATGCTGATTTCAACACGCTGCTGACGAATGCCCATGCTTTTTAATTCACCTTTGGACAACGGTACAGGTTTCGATGCCGGACCAACAAACCCGGTGACACCACGGGTATTTCGGACTACATACCATGAATCATCTGTCATGAACATTTTGATCATAACATAACCAGGAAATAATTTCTTTTCTTTCACGACGCGTTTGCCGTTTTTGCTTTCCACTATTTCCTGTACAGGAACTTGAACCTCAAGGATCAAATCCTCCATATTTCTGTTTTCCACAGTGGCTTCAATGCTGGCTTTTACTTTGTTCTCATAGCCAGAATAAGTATGTGCGACATACCATTGAGCCTGATCTTGTTGATCGTTTTGATCGTGTTGATTACTATCCATGGTTCTCCCTTACCTATTTGTTCATTAATAACGCGGCAAGTCCACCTAATCCTGAATCAACAACCCAAACGAGAAAAGTGAAGATTGCCACAACCCCTGCTACTATGCCGGTGCGCTGCAGTAACTCATCTTTTGTTAACCAGGTAACTTTTTTTAATTCGTGGTGAACACCTTTAAAAAAGTCCACCATTCTTTTAAAAATATTTGGTTTATTTCCTTTTTCGCTTGACTTCTTTTTCGATTTTTTCTCATTTTTCGCCGTTGACTGAGGCGTCTTTTTATCCTCTTTTACCAGGTTAGCAGCCTTATCTTCGGTTTTTTTCGCCTGTTGCTGGGTGTTATCCTTTTTTTCTTGTGTACTACTGGCATTCTTCGTTTTCTTACTTGTTGCCATGATATACCTCTTTATCCATTATTTCGTTTCTTTATGTGGTGTATGCTTCTTGCAAAATCTGCAATATTTTTCCACTTCTAAACGATCAGGGTTATTCTTTTTGTTTTTCATGGTATCATAATTTCTCTGCTTGCATTCTGTACATGCTAAAGTAACTTTTACTCTCATTCCAGCACCTCCTACATCCTTTATATATCAACACCCGCAGGAACACGCAGGCGCACGCTCCCTATTTTCATAGTCACTAACATAGAATACCACGTTTAGCTTATTTTTGTCAAGACTAACATCGATAATTCTCGCGTATTCTCATTAAAATTTTCACAATAAAAAAAGGCTCATAGCCTTTTGAACAACAGTGCTATTATATCAGCATTATCCCGAATAATCAAGCAAGAATTCTCATTTCTGCAATTTTAATCCCCAGTGGTCGCAGCCAAATTTTTTTCCGTCAATATCCACCGCATCGGGGATATGTCCCCATCGCTCAAAGCCGAATTTTTTGGCAAGTGACTGACTGGCGACATTGCTGTCGAAAATAACGGCGACCAGATTGCGATAGCCTATTTCACGGGCGGCTTCGATGGCGCGTTCCATCAGCATTGATCCCACTCCTTTTCCCTGAACACTGCTGTCAACGTAATAGCTGACTTCTGAGGTAAAACGGAATCCTTCACGTCCGGACCGAAATTCGGTCAGTGTAATCCACCCCACCACTTTTCCATCCAGCTCCGCAACAAACATCGGATGCCGTTTGCCGGAATGGTGAACAAACCAGGGTTTGCGTATTTCCATCGTCGCCAGCGATAACTGCGCCGTGAATTTTCTGGCGGCAATGGCTTCATTCAGTATATCCAATACCCGCTGGTAATCTTTTTCTTCTACTAGTCTTATCTTCAACTTAATCTCCTACTCGTATTTCGATGGTGGTCATCTATTTCCGGCCGACTTTTCCGTACCAGGCAATAATGATGGTGGCTATAAAAATGATGGCAATAAAGCCGACTGTTGAAATATAAGGTGAAAGGATGATGTTTAACCAGGCCAGAATAATTGGCGTAATCAGTGCAAACAGCAGCAGACATCCGAAGACAATTAATACTTTTTTATAATTTTCCACGCATCCAACCCCTATCTTTCATTTTATAACATTTAGCAGTATAAACCCTGCGATCTCATTTTTCAAGATTTTTATCGCAAGTCTTAAACCGCGAAATTAAAAGCAACCACTTGCGAGGTTGCTCCGGATCAATCGTTTTTAAACGACTCGTTATTTTGTTTGATGGTGCACCCGAGAGGATTCGAACCTCCGGCACGCAGTTTAGGAAACTACTGCTCTATCCACCTGAGCTACGGGCGCACAGGATTCTTAGACATTATACCAATAAATCAAATTTTTGAAAACATTTTTTTAGGAATAAAAGCTGCTACTGAAATGGCGGCATCAAAAAGAAAAAAGGTCCTGTCTTTTTTGTTCTCTTAAGAAAAAAAGACAGCACCAAATAAGTCCTGCTTTCAAGCATGGGTTTATGTATTTAACTTCTGAAAAGAATTTTTGTTTCCATCATTTTCTTCTGGACATCCCGCATTTTTTCAATCGCCAGAAACAGTTCTTCGGAAACCGCATCTTTTGATGTGCCTTTGAGCTTTTCTGCCCACTCCAGATAACCATCGATATGATCGCCAGTATGATTAATCCAATGAGCAAGAAGCACGACGAAAATTTCTTCGGCTTTTTGAATATTTAATTGATCATCCATTTACTCATCTCCCAGGTTCAGTTCTTTTTTGATAAAGTCAACTGCTTCTCTAATCTGGAGCATTAGTGGCTTTTGTTCCAATGACACAATATGATGATTTTCCGGCAAAATCGGGATATAGATTTTTATTCCTTCACTGTTTCCAACGGCTTCAACCATCTTCGGCGTAATCTCTCCCATCATGGAATTGGGAATGGTCATGGCAATTGATCCGACAATGAAATCCGCCTTCGCAACCGTCACGGCAATCGCATTTTCTCCGGTAGCGCCTTTATTGGCACCTTTTTTTAACATAGAGGCTGTCGCCAGGGAGTTCGTGCCCAATCCATATACTTCAATATATGATGGCATTTCTTCTTTTAAAATTCCAACAATTCGCGATCCGATGCCGCCTCCCATACCGTCTAGCACAACGATATTCATAAATTAAACCACATTACCTTCAATGATAATTTTATGGGCCAGCAATTTTACTTCTTTGAGTCTGCCCTCGACAATCTTTGTCCCGCCCAATAAATCTGACAGGGTTAAACTGCCGTCATCATTTGGAACAATATCGACAACATAGTCCATTATTTTTGTTTCTCCTTCAGGAGTAACCATATAAGCTGAAGATTCACACATATTCTTAGTCTCCTTTCTTCTAACTGATATTATTTTAACACAGAAAGCCCCTTAACACAAGTTAAGGGGCGACTGCTTCTCTATTTTATCCGTTATTTTCTTTTTAAATTAAGTATTACATAATGGGATCCATAGCCAGTGCCGGATGCCCTTTTTCTTCCAGGAATGCCAGAACCGCTTCCGAATCAATGGCGATTGTTTCATCACAAACCATATCGGCGAAGTTCTCAATACCGGTCATTTCTTTAACGGCTTTATTCAATCGTTCTGCCACGTCATCTTTTAATTCCTTCGGCATCCAGACGATTCTTTCCAAACCGCCTTCGGCTGACATGAATTTTTTGGAACCGATCAGTTGACGGCCATGACCCATGAAGCCGGGAGTCTGAACCCCACCACCAGTCATGGAAGCCAATTCTCCGAAGGTCATCCCAACTGGTGAAGCATCCGGGAATTCACGGTTGACGATAATAACACCGTTTGCTTCCGGCATGATGCCACAGATACATTCGAAACAGCCACAGGAAGTCATCGGATCTTCAAGGATTGAGTACAGTGTAACTTTTTCAACTGCACCCTGGGAATTGGTGGCAACTGCTTCGTTAACTGAAGTCCAGATGCCAAGTCGTTCGTCAACTGCTTGTCCTTTTACAACCGGCTGATTTGGTCCGGTCGGATCCAATTGTTTGGTTGCTTTCGCATCCAGCCAGGAGACCGCGCCGCAGAGGCCTAAACGTTCCGGGGTAACGATGCAGACATGGCTTGGCGCAAATGACTGACATAATAAACAGGTGTAGAATTCATCAACACTTTCATCTGTCAAAGCGCTCATGCGATCATCACGCTGAGCATAGATTGGTTTAACGCGTTCTTCATAAATTTTGTCAACATCTTCTTTTTTGGTATAGATGGTAACCTGACATTTATCGACAACAGTATCAAAATCGGCACGCATTTTTGCATACAGCACTTCTCCGATATGTTTCAGACGGAAGCCTTTTTCAAAGGCTTCTTTGGTCAAACGGATCCACGCCGTATTTCTTTGTCCGACATGCATAGCCCCTTCAATATAGTTCATGAAATAGTGAATACGTCGCTCCAGAACGGTTTCAAAGTCTGACTGCATTTCTTTACCGGCGACCTCAACGAGAACGCCTAATGGCAAACGAACAACATCGACACCATCAAACATCGCATCATCGATATCGGGTCCGACAACGGTGATTTTATGGTCTTCAATCGTTGCCAGATCCCCAGTGGTTACCAGTTCCCAGGCTGCTGTTTTGTTGCCGCCGAATTCAGCAAACATGGTATCTTTACGCACGCGTTCGCCTTCAAAAGCAGAAGAAACTGATACTGGCACATCAATTTTTGTCACTTTTATTTTAATTCCGCGTGTTTCCAGCGAAGTCTCAACTGTTTTGGCATGATCAGCCTGTGTCAGCAATGCGCCCGGCACTTCAGGCACTTCTACATCGGCAATAACCGGGAAGCCCAAGGCAATGGCACCGGCACCAACCGATACGACCACTTCATCGATGGGACCGAAGGTGTTAACAAAAGCCGGTACCCGTTCTTTAGTATAAGCAAGGAATTCTGGTAATTTTCCGGGTTCAATACCACCGAAAATTAGAGCGGCACGAATAGCAACAGACACAACATGGATAACTGATGTTACTTCGTGTCCTAATGGAATCACACGGTAATCAAGCCCCATTTTAACGCCTGCTCCAGCAGCTTGTTCGATAATGTTTCCCACCATGAATGTCAACAAGCCTTTTTCCTGATAGTCTTTGACAATGGCAGCTAACTCTTTGGGATCAGATGCTTCGCCTAACAGAACGGCAATTCCGGGAATATCGCCGGTAACCAGTGGCACGCCCAGCGAACGAATGATCGGATCAGGTACAAAACCAATCCCAGAATCCTGAGCATAAGGATCGCCATCCAGATAGCGGAGAGCTTCGATGATTTCAGCACCAACCGCTGTTGCAAGGCCGGCATTTAACGCTTCACCTAAATCTTCTTTATTTGTAATCAAGCTTTTTAAAATACCAACTGCGGCCGGCAAATCACCTAAAGTCTTGATTTTAACTCCTGTTGCTGCATAAATAATCGGCAAACAATATGCGGTGTCCGGATAAAGCACGGGATGACCCTCGCCATACTTTTCTATGGCCTCTTTTACTGCCCCTTCAGTTAAACCTGCTACCGCATTTGAACCAGCATAAATTAGATCTGTCAAACTCATAACAATTCACTCTTCCTTTTCTAAAGAATTTTGGTGCCTTCAGGCATCTTAATAACATCATTTTCTCATATTGAGACTTTTTTTGTTATATTATATACTATTAGACAAGTATATACAAGTATCAAATAAAAAATGCCGGATTTATGTTCTAAATCCAGCATTTTCGGCGCCGCAATTAAATCAGGCTTTTTTTTGCTTCAATTAAATGTTTGTCCGCTTCTGCGACAAGCTCAATGGCCTCGCTCAGTGCTTTTGCCACTTCGTTTTTGCCCAGTTTATTCATTTTATCAACCCAGGTTTTGTACTCGGCAGCATGGTCCTGGTTATGCGAGACCCAATGATCCAGCAGAATCGTGATGATTTCCAGATCCTTGTCGCCAACCTCCGGATTTGTTTCATGCGTGTGGGCATGTGCATCACCATGGTCGTGGCTGTGTCCTTCGCCGTGTTCATGGGGATGGGGATGTTCATGGGTATGGGGGTGGGGATGCGCATGTTGATGGGTGTGTTCATGCTCGTGTTCTTCCCCATGGGGGTGAGCATGGCCATGTTCATGGTCATCGCTGTGGGGATGACTATGGGAATGTTCATGTTCGTGACTATGTTCGTGAGCATGTTCATGACCTTCTTCACTTCCATGGTCATGATCGTGTTTATGTTCGTGCCCGGCGCATCCTTCATGGGGATGGCCTGCGGCATGTTCGTGATGCTCGCCGTGGCTGTGTTGTTCTTTATCTTCTGACATTTCATTTCCTCCTGTTTTTTTTATTTTATAACCTTAATTATACCATTTTTAATTTGAAAAATATACGCACTATCTGCATTTTCACGTTAAGTTAATCCTATAAAAAAAGGCAGAGCACGAATGTGCTCTGCCTTCAGGCTTTTTATTTTAACACTTGTTAAAATTTAATTACATAATTGGATCCATAGCTAAAGCTGGATGTCCTTTTTCTTCTAAGAAAGCTAATACTGCTTCTGATTCAACCGCAATTGTTTCATCACAAACCATGTCTGCGAAGTTTTCAATGCCAGTCATTTCTTTAACTGCTTTATTCATACGTTCTGCAACATCATCTTTTAATGCTTTTGGCATCCAGACGATTCTTTCCAGGCCGCCTTCAGCAGACATGAATTTTTTGGAACCGAGTAATTGTCGGCCATGACCCATGAAGCCTGGAGTCTGAACCCCACCACCTGTCATGGAAGCCAATTCACCGAATGTCATACCAACTGGTGTTGTTTCGGCATGTTCACGGTTTACGATAACAACGCCGTTTGCTTCTGGCATAATACCACAGATACATTCGAAGCAACCGCAGGATGTCATTGGATCTTCAAGGATTGAGTAAAGTGTTACAGATTCAACTGCACCTTGTGAGTTGGTAGCAACAGCTTCATTTACTGATTCCCAGATTCCCAGACGTTCGTCAATTGCAGTTCCTTTAACAACTGGTTGGTTTGGTCCGGTCGGATCCAATTGTTTGGTTGCTTTAGCATCCAACCAGGAAACCGCACCGCAAAGACCTAAACGTTCTGGTGTAACGATACAAACATGGCTTGGAGCAAATGATTGACATAATAAACACGTATAGAATTCCTCTACACTATCATCTGTCAAAGCAGCCATTCGAGTATCACGTTTATCGTAAACTGGTTTAGCCCGTTCTGCATAAAGTCTGTCAACATCTTCTTGTTTTGTATAGATGGTAACCTGACATTTATCAACAACTTTGTCAAAATCGTCTCTCATTTTTGCATACAGTACTTCACCGATATGGTTCAAACGGAAACCTTTTCCAAATGCTTCTTTTGTTAAACGAATCCAAGAGCTGTTTCTTTGTCCAACATGCATTGCACCTTCAATATAGTTCAAGAAGTAGTGAATACGTCTTTCAAGAACCGTTTCAAAATCTGCCTGCATATCTTTACCAGCAACTTCAACAAGTACGCCTAAAGGTAAACGAACCGTTTTTCCTTCTTCGAACATAGCATCGTCGATATCTGGTCCAACAACGGTGATCTTGTGATCTTCAATATCTGCTAAATCAACGCTTGTTACAAGTTCCCAAGCTGGTGTTCTGTTACCGCCGAATTCAGCAAACATGGTATCTTTACGAACACGTTCACCTTCAAATGCTGACGATACAGATACCGGACAATTGATTTCGGTAACTTTGATTTTGATGCCGCGAGCTTCTAAAGAAGTAGCAACAACTTTTTCGTAATCTGGTTGATATAATAATAATGTTGGTACTTCGTTGATGTATTTATCAACAGTTGCCGGGAAGCCTAATTCGATGGCAGCAGCACCAGCAGCGATGATTTTGTTGTCCCATCCGCCAAATACGTTAACGAATGCTTTAACACGGTCTTTTGTATAAGTTCTGTGAGCAAGGAAATCGCCAGGAGCTGTAGCACCGAAGATCAAGCTGGCACGAATAGCTACCGATACAACATGGATGACTGATTCGATTTCATATCCCAGAGGAATAACTCGAAGGTCGACACCCATTTTGATATTTTGTTCAATTGCCTGATCAATTACTTTACCAACCATGAAGGTCAACAAACCTTTTTGCTGGTAATCTTTAACAACATTTGCCAGTGTTTCAGCATCTGGAGCTTCACCGATAAGAACAGCAACACCAGGAATATCCTGAGTAACCAGCGCAACACCGAAAGAACGAACTTCAGCATCTGGCAAGTGACCTAATGTACGAACATCAGCAGTATTTAAATCTTCTGCATCACGACCTTTGTATGGAACTGGATCGTATACAAATTTAACTGCTTCGATAATTTCTGCAAGCATTGCAGAAGCGGTACCAGCATCCAAACCAGCTTGTAAATTCTTGGCTGGATGAATGAATTCTTTTGCCAGTGCCAAGGCATCTTCCAATTCACCTACATTGGTGATTTTTTTGCCGGTGATGGCATAGATGCAGGGTAATGCGTAAGCAGTACCTGGAAATTTAACGGGTGTTTCTTTGCCCTTTTCAGCAACGACCTTAGCAACCATTTCTTCAGCACGTTGAAGATATTGGGCCTGACCGTCGTAAATAATATCTAAAAGATTCATATTCATATGACTTTTTCCTCCTTAAATTGGTTCAATTAACATTAGATTTTTGACTCTACTTCTTTTTTTCCTGAACGATTTCCTGAATTCTTTTGCCAAGAACGGCAATGTCTGCTTTCATAACAGGGTCGTCATAGGGTGATTTATTGTTTCGATCAGATTCGGAAATGGCATCACGGTAATTTAAAAAACCAATGATGTTTTCTACTCCGATTTTCTCTTTAAGAAAGGCGATATCTCCGTCATTCCGGATTTTGTTTCCAATAACATAAACTTGTTTGACACCAATATCCATCGCCATCGATTTAACTTTATGAAAGGTCTGAATGCTGCGGACTCCCGGTTCAACGACAACGATGAATGCATCGACTGCGCCGGCAGTTCCTCTGCCCAAATGCTCGATTCCCGCTTCCATATCCATTACAACGACGTCTTTTTGATAGAGTACCAGATGGTTCATCAGTGTTTTTAACAAAACATGTTCCGGACAGACACAACCGGATCCCCCTGTGTCAACTGTCCCCATGGTTAAAAGCTTAACGCCATTGTACTCTTTGGCATAGCGTTCCGGTATATCAGCAACTTCCGGATTCATTCTAAACATTGAACCAAAAGAACCGGTATCGGCCGCTGTTCGCTCTTCACAAAGATCCTTCATTTCTGAAATCGGTACGATCGTATCAATCATCTCTTCGCTCATGCCGAGGGCAAGGCCAAGATTAGCATCGGGATCAGCATCAACTGTCAGTACATTATATCCTTCGTCGGCAAAATATCGGCTTAAACTGGCTGCGATGGTTGTTTTCCCAACACCGCCTTTTCCTGTTAATGCTATTTTCATTTTTTATCACCTGTCTATCTTTTAGTAATTAGATTCCTAAAGCAGTACGTTTCGCTTCTAAATCTTCCATGATTTTGTCAACCATGACGATTGGATCTTTTTCAAATACAAAATGAGCGCCAATGAATTCCTGACAATCTTCTGTCAATAATTTTGTGAAGTTTGGTGAACCCAAAACTTGTGGAATAACGCCAAGGTAAGTATTAATACCAGAACCGACAACGTAGTTAGCGATTGATACAGCTTTTTCTGACATCCATTCTGGTGCGATACCAACGACTGGCAATAAAGCTGTATCAACATCTTTTTCAAGTGCACATAAGTTAACCAAATCAAGGATACGGCTGATATCAACACAGGATCCCATATGAAGAACTGGTGGAATGTTGACACGTTCGCAAACTTCTTTCAGACCACGTCCGCACATTTCTTTCGCTTCTAACTGTAACAAGCCAGCTTTTGCAGCAGCCTGAGCGGCACAGCCAGTAGTAACACAGATGACGTCGCGTTTGATCAGTTCTTTCATAACAGTAACGTGAGCCAAATCATGTACCTGTTTCGGGTTGTTACAACCAACAACGCCGGCAGCGCCACGAATAACGCCAGCATAGATAACATCGGTTAATGGTTTAACGGTTCCTGTTTTATCGGTTGTATTGGTATTAACAACTTTATCCAGATGATCGATGATGGCTTCTACTGAATAGCCGACCATTGTATCGCATTTAACATCAGGGATTTCAACTTTTGAAGCATCTCTGTTGACAAAGTTTTCAACAGCAATTTTTACGATTTCGTTAGCATTTTCAAGACCGGTTGCTTCCGAGAATTGAATGTACAGATCGCCAGAAATCTTTGCTTTTTCAGAAGTACTGATGAAACGGGTATGGTATTTTTTAGCTAATGCAGGAAGTGCCGGGAAGATACACTGAACATCGACGACAGCTGCTTCAATTGCACCAGTAATGATGCACAGTTCCTGTTGGTAGAAGTTACCGGCAATTTTGATACCATGTCTCATGGTCATTTCATTACCTGTACAGCACATACCAACGATGTTGATGCCTTTAGCACCTTTTGCTTTGGCCAGTTCAATCATTTCTGGGTTTTCAGCAGCCAGAACAACCATTTCTGCAAGATTTGGATCATGGCCGTGGATCAGGATATTGACCTGGTCTTTATCGATAACACCAAGGTTTGACGAAGAAGGTTTTGCTGTCGGTGTTCCATACATAATATCAGAGAATTCGGTTCCGATCATGGATCCGCCCCAACCATCTGACATACTTGTTCTCATGCCGCGTCTGAAGATGCTTTCATAGTCAGAAGCACAACCGATATGAGTTGAGTGCATTAATGTGGTTACTTCCATATCAATCGCTCTCGGTGCAATATTTTCTCTTTCCCAAATATTTAAACGATCTTTTTGTGATCTCTGTAAGAAACGTTGTGTTCCGAAAGGTTTACCAAATTCTTCAAGTGCCATGTTGGCCAATTCATGAGCCAACGCATAGGTTTCTTTGGTGTCAGCAGCTTCGATTCCCCATTCAGCAGCGATTCTTCTTAATTTAGCTTCGTCTCTGATTTTGAAAGGTCCTTCAGCTTTTGAAGCATGCATTGCATGGACGATATCACGGGCATGGTCGGAATGGGCAGATGTTCCGCCGGCACACATTCTGGCAAAGTTTCTGGCCACGATTGTATCTGCACTAGCACCACAGATACCTCTTTCAGCGCCTTTTCCAGGAACTGGGCTTACACGGCAAGGTCCCATTGCACAAATTCTACAACATACTCCTGCTTCACCAAAACCACATTGTGTTTTCTGTGCGGCTCTACGATCCCACATTGTTTCTGCGCCATCTCTTTGAGCTTTCTCAAGTAGGGCTTCAGCCATCTGATCAAATTTCAAATATTCATTGCTCATATTTTTACTACCTCTCTAAATTTTATAATTTATACCGCTGCTTTTTTTTCGTACAAAAAATATATTTACAATTTTATCAAAAATATGCTTTACAAACATTGTTAAATGTTATACAATTTAGTCAAGTGATAACATATGATTGTTAAAAATTATACAATGTGAGTAACTGATACTTTTTACTGCCATTGTCAAATCATCTTAGTACAAAAAATAAGTCAGTGATACATTATACATAGTTTTAGCTCCTGAATTGATCCCGTTACTTCGTGCGACTACAAGTAACAGAACAAGGGGGCTTTTTTGAGTATCTTCAAATACCTGTTTTCTTTTTTTTAAAAAGGTATCTAAAAGCTCGAGCAGGGAATCTTTAACAAGATCTTTTCGAGTATTTTAAATACCTTTTTTTATTTATAAAGGTATCTTAGAATTCTAATACTGAATCTGCATAAAGGATATTATTTTTGATAATATCGCATGCTGTGATGGTTTCCATTAATCGTTTGTCACAAGGATTAACGATTGCAGAACTGAATCCGCATTGCATAGCCATAGCCAGCATAGCACAATCCAATAATGGTCGGATGTGTTTTGGTGCGCCGTTGGAAACGTTGCTTAATCCACCTGTTGTCAATAATCCCATGTCTGTGATCATTTGGATTGCTTCAAGAACATCACATTGTTTGTCCTGCATTCCTTTGATTACCAGGAATAATGGGTCAAATAATATATCTGTTGGTTCCATACCATGTTCCATACCACGTTCCAGTAATTCCTGGCAGTATTCCATACGTTCGTCATTGTTTGCAGGAACGCCTTCTTTTGAACATAGTGCGATACACATAGCATCGTTAGCTGCTGCTAAGTCAAGGTATCCAATTCGATCGCCTGCATCAGCAGAGTTTACGATTGGTTTTCCTTTTTCACGGTTATAAACTTTGATACCAGCTTCAATTGCTTTCATGTTTGCTGTATCAAGAGCCAAAGGAACGTTGTTGAAGTTTTCCTGGAGTAATTTTACACCCCATTGCATTAATTCTTCGCCATCTCTTTCGGCTGGTCCGATATTTAAGTCTAAGTAGTCTGCGCCAGCATCTAACTGTTCCTTTGCTCTAAGAAGAATAGGATCAGGATTTCTGTCTGCAAAAGCTTGTCGCATAGCTGGAGAAATACAGTGAATTCTTTCACCAATTACCATGAATTTTGACATATTGTTCCCCTTTCAGAATAAAAAATTATTAATAGGTGTCCGGGAAAATCCCGGACACGGATTTGATATTAAGCTTGTAAATCCTTTAAGAATTTAGGAATCTGCATAGCTTCTGTAGGTCCTACAACTACTTCCCATTCAGGCAGTAATTCAGCTAAATCACCTTGAAGTACGGCAACTTTACCTGGTAATACTAACTTACGGGATGTTGTCAGATCTGCAACGTTGTTTTCTTTGATAAAGTTAGCAATAACGTTTGAGCCAAATTTACCAGCAGCCCAAGCTGTCAGTACTGAGTAACCACCAGCATCTGGAATTGCCAGGTAAGCAGGTACTTTAGAACGATCGATTTCGCCGGCTACTACGAAGTAAGACAGTGCGAAGTCAACCGTTACGAGTACTGGATCTTTACCTGTTGGTTTATTGAATTCATAAACCTTAGGTTCAACACGCATTGGTTTTTGTGGATCTGTGAAGATATTTTGTCTTAAACCAAACAGTGGCAATGCTGCATTGAAGTCCATTTCTTCCATAACGATGATTGAACCGTAACGAAGCAGGAATGCAGAAGCTAAAGCAATTTGCATGTTGGTGTCGCCAGGTGCCAGTTTGTTTGTGAAAACAACTGAAGGATAACCGAAAGTACGGTCGTCGCCTTTGATTGCAGCTGTACGGATATCGACAGCGTTTGTGAAAGCTTCTTTGATAGAAGTTTCGCCAACGTTTAAGACAAGATTTTTGTATCCTAATTTTTCGATTGATTCAACTAAATCATGTAATGCTTCAATGCTGTCTGCAGAAACACCAAGAACTGCATCAGCAGCTTTGGCTACGTCTACCATTGCGGCAGCATTATCTTTAGTTGCGCCCATGATGATTGCTTTAGCGCCGGCAACTGCAACAGCTGCTTTTGCTACTTCAGCATCAGTGGTTACGATCATTGGAATTTTGCCAGCATCAGCAACTTTTTTAACCAATGCAACGAATTTTGCCTGATCAGCTGCAAAACGAACTGCAACTACTTCAACAAACATCATTTCACCGATACGGTCATAGTTAACTTTAGCCAGTTTTGCGAAAGCTGCATCAACATCAGCATCACTTTGTGCATCTGATAATTCAACTGCAAACAAGTTTTTGTTAACCAAAGTTTTTTCATGTCTGAATAAAACAGTTTCGCCACCAAGAGTTCTTTCAGCATCGCCATTACCAACTTTGATTGTTTTCATTGGAGGAGCTGTTGCTTCTGATAAAATTGCTTTTGATTCTTCTGAAATGTATGGACATTTTTCGATGGGAACTGCTCCTGTAGCAGCTTTCATAGAGAAAGCCATACATGTTGGGAAACCACACTCTTTACAGTTTGATTTTGGAGTGAGTTTAAATATATCTAAACCTTTTACTGCCATTTGTATTCGCCTTCCTTTCTTAACCTAGTAATCCAGCAACCATGCTTTTGATGGTTTTAGCTGATTCTGGATGTCTAACGATGATTGCATTTGATCCGCCGATTACACATGCAGATGCAGTTGCAATTTCCATACCGATACCACGATTTTCCTGGCTGCCCCATTCTGGTGCTTCTGCTTCTGTGAATACGGCTTCTTTTACGCCCCAAGAGTCATTGGAAACGTCTGTCATAATTGGCATCTGTAAACTATCATCGTTTTGACCTAAGCCTGCTAAGCGAATACGATCCATTGTTGAAGCAACATATTCAAATCCGTAACCGGCAGCTGCTGATCCAACATCCATAACGATATCTTGTGGTTTAACACCCAATTGTGTTAAAAGAATATTTAATTGTTTTGCAAGGTTGATATCTACTGCTGATTCAGCAGATACTTTTTGGCCATAAGCCATTCCGCCGGCAGCACCGATTGTTTTGTAGTTGTCTTCTACTGCTGAGAATAGAACTACATTTTTGCCTTCAAGTGTTTTTGCTACTGCTTCCAGTAACTTAGCATCTTTTTCAGCATTTTTGCATCCTTCTATAACAACTGGTACATTAACAGCAGCTTCAACTGCTGCTGCTGTAGCAACACAGTTTTCAACTGAATTGTCAGCTCCGTTTGGATCTGCACTTGCTAGTTTAACCAGCACAAAGTCAGCACCTGATTTTTCTACTGCTGCTTTTGCGAAAGCTGCTGGATCTTTCATGTCATCACCATAAACGGCTGCAAAACAACCTTCCCAATCTTCTGGGGAATCTGTGATTGCAATACCAACTGCAGTTTTGAATCCTTCACCGCCTAAAAATGGTAATGTTTTTTCTCCGCCTATACTAATAGCTGCATCTCCAGCACCTATTTCGCATACGCCGATCTTGCCATTGAATTTTTGTTCTGTTTTTTTGTATGGCATTTCTCTGTTACCTCCTAACCTGTTACCTTTTTTCAAATTATTTATTTCAAAGCACGACACTTTAAAACCAAGCTAAAACCATTACATATTACAACTATTAACCTGTATATATAAGTATACACAGATTGTACTATATTAGTTAAAAGTTTGTCAATTAGTTTTCGATATTTTTTTGCATTTTATAACGAGAACGCAAAGGTTTTCAATGAAATGATGAATACATCCCCAAGAATTGCCAAATCTTTGATATTAAACACTTTTGTCAAATTTTTGTCAAACAAAATCTGCGCTTCCGGTTCAAATTCATCATCGCCAAACCAGAAGATACAGGCAACCCTTACCCCCGGCATTACCGAAAACTGCCAGGAAAGATCGCCCTTTTCCAGGGAGACGGCTTTGACCGTCTCCATATATTGCTTGAGTGCATCCGGCATTTCATTTCCGATCGCTGCAAAAACCTGAATGCAGCGTTTATAAAAATTAGGATAATATAATGCTCCATCCGGAAATTCCTTATAACTGATCAATTCAGTATCGTTCGCTTTACTCTCGGCATTCATCAGATATCTGAGAATAATGATTTTTACTGAATAATTATCAAATTCCTTTCCTTCGCAATTAAAAACATCGCCACTGGGATAATGAACTTGGTAGTGCTCTCCCAGCACTTCTATTTCAAAAATTCCCTGAGCCTGATCATATCGGCACTGAGATTTTTCTGACATTATAACCGGATCAAAATTTTTAAGCAGATCCCGATTGACTAAATAGCTGTTTTCGGAAAAGTGTGGATCAATTTCCTTTATTTTTGACTGTTTCATTATTTTTTACTGAGTTCTTTTAAGATCGGAATGAATATATCCCCCATTACCGCCATGTCTTCAGCACTGAAAGCCGACGGGAAATTAGCGTCAAACAGAATTTGCGCCTCGGGTGGGAATTCATCATCACCAAGCCAGAGTATGACGGTCATGAACATATTGTTAATGACCTCAAATCGCCAGGACAGATCCCCGGTTGTCAGCGGCTGGGCATCGATCGATGCCATGGCTTTCTTCAGCCCTTCGACATCGTAGTTGAAGGTAAAGGCAAAACGCTTCAGGCAACGGCCTTCAAAACAGGCAAAGTAAACATTGCCGCCGGAAACATCCCGATAGGCAATGGTTTGCCCGGTCGCTGGAACCCCCTTGGCATTGATCAGGTATCTTAAAATCATGGTTTTGAGTTTATAATTGTCAAAATCCTGGCCATCAGAATCCGTCACATCCCCCTGTGGATAAGCCACCTGGTATGGCGCCCCCATCACAGTGACAAGAAATGTTTTCGCTGCTTCATCGTAGGGGCAGGTGCTCAGTTTTGATATTTCCTGAGGATCATTATCTTTCAATAAAGATTTATAATGTTCGTATGGTATTTTGTCTTTTCTTTTTTCTTCAATTGCGGCTTCATCCCGTAAGTTAATTTCCATTTAGTTCTCCTAGTTTCAGTTTCCAACAGAAGGAAATAATTTCAAATTTGTATGAGGAATAAAGCAGGCTGATATGAATTCATCCATGTAGGTTGGATGAACGCTTAATTCCATATAAGTCATATTTTTAGAGATTTCTCTGATCTTGTCTTTTCCTTCAGTCAGGGTCAGAGCCAGATAGCAGCCCTGCATCGAGCTGTTTCCGATATAGTAGTATTTTTCCACCGGAATATCCGGCAGCATCCCTAAAGCAATGGCATTTTCGATATCCAGATTGGTGCCGATGCCGCCGGCAACGTAAATGTTATCCAGCACATCGATGGGCATTTCAAGACTCTCCATCAAGGTATATATCGCCGAGAAGACGGCGCCTTTAGCTTTTATAAAACTATCGATGTCAATCTCTGTGATAAAAATATCCTTGGTGCCGTTGTCCAGTTCTTTTGAGTATAAAATATATTGTCCGATTCCGTATTCATCAAAACGAATACGGGGGTGATTCAAGGTCCGATCCATTCGGCCTTTGCCGTTAATGATGCCGGTGCGCTTCATTTCACAGATTAAATCAATAATCCCTGAACCGCAAATCCCGACGGGGCTGAGATGACCGATGGTATTGTAAAAAGGCCTTAAATCTTCATCATTGATGATCACTTCTTCAATCGCACCGGGAACCGCACGGGTTCCGCAGCTGATTTCTCCGCCTTCAAAAGCCGGTCCTGCCGAACAGGCGCAGGTCATCAGAAAGTCTTTATTACCGAAAACGATCTCGCCGTTTGTCCCCAAATCCACCAGCATGCTGAATCCTTCCTGAATCCAGATCGGCACGGCAAAAACGCCGGCGGTAATATCGCCGCCTACATAACTGGCGACCGATGGGGCCAGATATATTTTCCCTTCCGGATTGATGTTGATGCCCAGCTCGGCACACTTCATTTCCGGTATTACGTTGATGGCCGGAATAAAGGGTTCTTTTCTTAAATAGTCCGGGTTCACGCCCAACAGCAAATGGTTCATGGTCGTATTGCCGGCAGCACAAACCTCGTAAATATCTTCTTTGTGTATTCCGGCACCTTTCACCAGTTTTTCGATCAGCTTATTGATGCTTTCATCCACAATGGCGTGACGGAGATTTTCCAGTCCGCCGGGTTTTTGTGAATAGACAATCCGGTTGATCACGTCGGCGCCGTATTTTACCTGGGCATTTCCCATTGAGACTTTTGTGATAATCTCATTGGTGTCCATATTCACCAGGCAGGCTGAAACGGAAGTCGTCCCGATATCCAGGGCGATTCCGTACAGTACCGCTTTATTTCCATTTGCCGGCTTAACATCCAGAATTTCTGCCACATCCCTGCGTTTCAGATAAACAACTTCTATTTCAAATCCATTTTCTCTGAAAGCGTCCGGCAGCTTCTTCATCACATTCAGGCTCAGGGTGATGTCGTTATAGCCTAATTTCAGTTTGAAATACTGTTTCAAGCGGTCTTCATCGGCCATGTTGTCTTCAACCGTTGGATGATTCAGTTGGATGATCTCCGACCATAGCCGACTGGCATTGGTCATGCCGTTTTTTATCAGTTTTTTTCGGACATGTTTGATGTTGTCATTTTCATTTTTGGAAAGATCGGTTATCTGCATTTCGTTTACAAACGATGATGCCAGATCAGGAACTTCCACCTCGATATCGTCAACAATTGTCGAATTACAGGAAAGAACCATCCCCTGTGCCATTTCTTCTTCCGAAATATGTCTGGTTTCCGTCGTTTTGACATGGCCGGACACTATTTTCACTTTGCATTTGCCGCAGGTGGCATTCCCATTACAGGGAGAATCGATCATCACACCGGCTCTTCTAGCTGCATCCAGTAAATTTTCATCATCAGTGGCAACTAATTCAACCGTTCTTTTGCCTTTTATATTAAACCGTACCTTTTTCATTTTCATCTCCCCTTTTCCGCAGTCTTCGTAAAAAGATTTCAGACTGGACTCAGGTTGCCAGTTTGCCGGCCTGAATCCAACCATCTGAAGCTTTCTTTATTTTTTATTTTTAATGATCTCCAGCTTATCGACGATTTCTCTCAGCGCCGCTTTGGCCGGCGAATCTGCCGGCAGGTCAACTAAAGGTTTTCCGTAGGAATCATATTCAAAAACATTTTGATCCATCGGTACAACGCCAATCAGATCCAGTTTTTCTTTTTCAATTTCTTCCGCTGTTCCGGCGTTGAGAACACCGCCTGGTGCGCGGTTGACAATCAGCTTAACCGTCGGTACTTTTAACTTAAGTTCTTCAACCAGGTCTCTGATCCGTCCAACTGCCTGAATGCCGCGGCGTGAACAGTCGCTCACAAGAATCAGCATATCAATTTTGCCTAAAGTTCCCCGGCTTAAGTGTTCCATGCCGGCTTCATTGTCAACGATCAGATATTCATAATTTTTTGCCAGAACATCCAGTTGTGTTTTCAGGATTCCGTTTACATAACAGTAACATCCGGCACCCTGGCCCCGCCCCATTACCAGCAGATCATAGCCGTTACTTTCAGCAACCGCCTGATTTAAACGCAATTGCATAAAGTCCGCTTTTGTAACACCGGTAGGCAAAGGAACACCGTCAACCTCAGCTTTGTTAATTTCTTCTTTTATTTGTCCAATTGAGATATCAACTTCTTCTCCAAGCACTTCATTTAAGTTGGCGTTGGCGTCGGCATCGACGGCTAAAATCGGACCCAATCCCGCTTCAACTAAATATTCGATTAGCATACCGGTAAGACTTGTTTTACCAACTCCGCCTTTACCCGCAATAGCAATATTAAAAGACATTTTATTTTCCTCCGAGATATTTTATATTTTCCCTATTGTTTCGTTCTTAGACTAGTCTATGTTATTTTGACAAATCTTACAACAGGAAATATTTGTATTTTCGTCGACTTGTATATATATGTATCGACAGGGTTATCATACCATAATCATTCTAATTTTACAATAGAACTTTGTCTGATAAAAGACAATTTAATCTGACGATAATCGTCGTAAAAAGCCACTCTTTTGCATTATTTTGACTGTTTACCTAAAGGCGGTTATCATGAACAATTCAAACGCCGGCAACGATGATGCCCGGCTCATGAAAAGGTTTATTTTTTGCCCGTCTTTAAACAAAAATGCCATATCCCCGAAAATTCGGGATATGGCATTTTTAAAAACAACAGTTTTAGTGAGGTTTTTTGATATTTATTACGATCTTACGATAAAAGTTTTGCCATGTCAGCTTCTGGTGTTGAGATCGGCCCGATGTTATAATTTTCAACCAGTACATTCAGCACATTTGGCGAAATGAACGCTGGCAGTGATGGTCCCAATAAGATGTTTTTGATGCCCAGTGACAACAGCGTGAGCAGAATACAAACTGCTTTTTGTTCATACCAGGAAAGTACCATGCTCAGTGGCAGCTCATTGACGCCGCATTTGAACGCATCCGCCAGAGCAACGGCTACCTGAATGGCTGAGTAGGCATCATTGCATTGGCCCATATCCATCAGTCGCGGCAAGCCGCCGATGGTACCAAGATCCAGATCGTTAAAGCGGAACTTGCCGCAGGCAAGAGTCAACACGATAGTATCCTTGGGTGTTTTCTCAACAAATTCGGTGTAGTAATTACGGCCCGGTTTAGCGCCGTCACATCCGGCAACCAGGAAGAAATGTTTGATGTCTCCGGCTTTAACCGCTTCGATGACTTTATCGGCCACGCCCAGAACGGTTCCGTGTCCAAATCCGGTCAATAATTTTTTCCCGCCGTTGATTCCGGTCATTTCCTTGTCTTCTTTATAGCCGCCCAGAGCCAGTGCTTTTTCAATCACTGGTGTAAAGTCTTTTTCGTCACCAATGTGTACCATTGATGGATACTGAACAACATCCGTCGTGAAAACACGGTCAGCATAACTGTCTTTTACCGGCATAATGCAGTTGGTGGTATAAAGAATCGGAGCTGGCACATCGGCGAATTCTTTCTGCTGATTCTGCCATGCCGTCCCGAAGTTTCCTTTGAGCTGCGGATATTTTTTAAGTCCTGGATAGGCGTGGGCTGGCAGCATTTCGCCATGAGTGTAGATATTGATACCTTTGCCTTTGGTCTGTTCCAGCAGCAGATGCAGATCCCGTAAATCATGCCCGGTAATGATGATAAATGGTCCTTTTTCAATGGTCAGTGGCACTTCTGTCGGAACCGGTGTCCCATAGGTTTCGGTATTGGCTTTATCCAGCAGACCCATGCAGGCGAGATTGACTGTTCCAGTTTCCAGCACAAGCGGCAGCAGATCATTCATTCCCGCATCAGCCGATCCGATGGCAACCAGTGCTTTATAAAAGAATGCATCGACAACCGGATCTCTGAATCCCAGAACTTCAGCATGATGAGCATAAGCAGCCACACCTTTAATGCCTAAAAGAATCAGGGTTTTTAATGAGCGGATATCTTCATTATCTTCCCATAGTTTGGCCATATCATAATTTTCTGCGCTTGGATCCAATTCGGCCTTCTTTTTTTCAACACAGGCAATCATTTTGGTGAGGCTTTCATTATCAAAATTAACGTTGGTAACCGTTGTGAATAAGGCTTTCTTGATACAGACATCAGTGGCTTCGGTGGCTTTCGTTTTTTGTACGGCCCGAGCTAGACCAATGGTTGCTCCAACCAGTTTATCCTGCAGACCAGCAGTGGGTGCAGTTTTTCCGCAAACCCCTTTTACTTCACAGCCGGTTCCTTTGGCTGTTTGTTCACATTGAAAACAAAACATATCTTTCATCTTTTTACCTCTTCCTTTATTATTTGGCCTTTTGCAAGGCCTCAACCCGCTAAAAGCGGGAAGTAATCTTTATCTTGTGTGTTCATACCCCAGTTTCAAGGAAATAATCACGCAGTTATGCGTTTTCTAAAACCTGTCCATCCGAGGTGACGGTCAATATCTGCCACGGAATCATTTTTCCGGCATTCTTCATCGCACTGGTGACGGCTACCACCAGGCCGCCGCAGCAGGGCACTTCCATGCGCACCACGGTAATGCTTTTGATGTCATTTAGTTTTATTATTTCTGTCAGTTTTTCGGCGTAGTCAACGGCGTCCAGTTTGGGACAGCCGATCAGGGTTACTCTGTTTTTGATAAAGCGGTTATGAAAATCGCCGTAGGCATAGGCTGTGCAGTCTGCCGCTACCAGCAGATGGGCACCATTGAAGTAGGGGGCGTTTACTGGCACCAGCTTGATCTGAACCGGCCATTGGCTGAGCTGCGATGCCGGAGCCGCTCCGGCTGATGCATTGCTGCTTTCACTTGCGCCGGCGTTTGCTTCCCGAACAATCGCTTGAGATGATGATCCCGGGCAACCGCAGGCCAAAGGTTCCAGGCCATCGTCCTCTTGGACGGGTTCTCTTTCAATTTTTTTAGCATGCGTTCCAGGACACCCGGTCGCAGCTTTCTTCTTTTTCATGTTTTCCTGAACGGCCGCTTCGTCATAGGCTGCTGCTTCCCGTTCCACAAAGGTAATGGCGCCGGTTGGACAAGTCGGCAGACAGTCGCCCAGTCCATCGCAATAGTCGTCTCTCAGCAGTGTCGCCACACCGTCAACGATTCCAATTGCCCCTTCATGGCAGGCCTCAGCACACAGTCCACAGCCATTACATTTTTCTTTGTCTATTGAAATTACTCTGCGTATCATTTTTTTCCTCCGATCGATTTCAGTTTTTGATATCTCAGGTTGCCGGTACTACGTTAACTTTGCCGACGTTCTTCGCTATCGTTTCGTGATATCTATTGATTTCTTGAACCAATCATAATATAATCTACCCATAATAACAGTTGCATATGCAACGTAAAAGGAAATAAATTAAAAAAATGAATAATAATGTTGAAATTTTGAGAAAAGTTAAGCTCTTTGACGCCATCGATGACAAACTCGAAGACATGCTGCAGTGTCTGGGGAGCGAAGAAAAAAAATATGACCGCGGCGAAATCATCTTGATGACCGGACAGCCCGTTACTTCGGTCGGGGTTGTGTTGTCCGGTGAAGTGCAGATCATTCAGGAAGACTATTACGGCAACCGTTCGATTCTGACCGAGTTGAAGCCCGGCCACATTTTCGGAGAAGCTTTCGCCAGTGCCGGAATCAAGGAAAGTCCGGTCACGATTCTGGCTAAATCCAACTGCCGCATCATGTTTCTCGCCATTGAACGGATCATCAGCACCTGTCCCAACAGCTGCATTTTTCACAGTCAGCTCATGGAAAACCTGTTGAAAATTCTGGCCCGCAAAAACATCCTGCTCAGCAGCAAGAATCAATTGCTCTCACAGCGGACAATCCGGGATAAGGTGCTTTCCTACCTGGGCCTGCAGGCCGAAAAAAAAGGGAGTCTCGAATTTGAGATTCCCTTCAGCCGCAATGAACTGGCTGATTTTCTGTGTGTTGACCGGAGCGCTCTGTCCCGGGTTCTTTCGCAGCTGAAGAAAGACGGGACCATTGAATACCAGAACCAGCATTTCCGGCTTTTATAACCGGCATTCCCTAAGTCCAGGATGAAAAAAAGCGTACCGATAGCTACATTCGCTATCGATACGCTTTTTTTTATCTTGCTGATATAACGCCTACGGTTTCAACGGCAAGCTCAGATTTTTCACTCAGCGACGGGATTGCTGCTTCTTCACTTCACTCATTTTCTTCCGGCAGCGATTTGCCGCTGATCAATTCATCCAGTATTTCAGCGGCATCACCAACCAATTGCTCGCAGGGCCGCGTCTGATAGTATTCATTTGTTCTTTCCTGCGGCACGGGGCTGTCTGTTCCCGGTAACCCTAACAGCTCGCGGCAGATATAGGAACCGTTATTCTCTTTAAATCGGCATGCCAGCATCTGGATCAGCTGATAATGTTCGGCTTTGGCAGTATCATCCTGTGGACTGGTATAGCCATATTTTATTCCGGCAATCATAAACATTGCCGACACCGCCCCGCACACTTCACGCAGTCTGCCCATTCCACCGCCAAAAGAAGATGAAATCTTCAGCGCCGTGTCCATATCCATTTTGGTTTCATCACCGAAAGCCGCAAAGACCGATTGGGAACAATTATAGCCTTTTCTAAACAACTCTCTGGCCAGATCTGAATGTTTGCTCAAACTTCATTTCTCCTGTCATCAACTTTCTTGATTCAAAAGCATTTTCGGAATAATCCGCGATCCGGTTACAATACCCGACTGCTTAATGTTCACCGCATTCATCACTGTGCTGATGTTCATGGCAAACAGAACCGGTGGATTGAAGCATTCCTTTTAAATAACTATTTGCTGAATCTTCAGCCTTGCCAGTGGCTCCGACAATCACTTCAATATTTTTTTCATTGAAAATATCGACTGCTCCGCCACCCATGCCACCGGAAATAATGACATTGACACCCATATCATTTAAATAGTTAGGCAGAAAACCTGGTTTATGTCCGGGATTGGCAACCACTTCTCTTTTTACAATTTGATTATCAACCGTATCATAAATCATAAAACTTTCACAATGGCCAAAATGACCTGTTACCATACCATTATCGCTTGCAACTGCAATTTTCATTTTCTTTTCTCCATTCGTTTCTAAATTATCGGCTATCTTATCAAGCCATGTTCCATCAAACAATTCAATCATGCCTTTATCGCAGGCACCTGCCAAACTTGACTCAATTGGCATTTTAGCAATCAAATCAATCCCATGCATTTTTGCTACTTCTTCAATATGGCTGTCACCAAACAGCTGATGCTTTTTGCCGCAATCCGGGCATTCAAAATACGACATATTTTCAATCAGACCGATGACTGGAATATTCATCGCTGCTGCCATATTGACCGCTTTTGATACAATCATTGAAACCAGTTCCTGGGGCGAAGTTACAATGATAATGCCATCTACCGGCAGTGATTGGAATACCGTTAAAGGCACATCCCCTGTTCCTGGCGGCATATCCACAAACATATAGTCCACATCACCCCAAATGACATCTGTCCAAAATTGTTTAACGGTGTTGGCAATGATCGGACCGCGCCAGATCACCGGATCGGTTTCATTTTTCAGCAGCAGATTGATCGACATGACGTCGATCCCTGTTTTGCTTGGTGAAGGAAATAATCCCAATTCAGATGGAATCGCCTTTGAATGGATTCCAAAAGCTTTGGGAATCGAAGGTCCCGTGATGTCAGCATCCAGGATGGCCACTTTGTAGCCTCTCCGATTCATGGTTACTGCCATCAAAGATGTCACCAGGGATTTGCCTACCCCGCCTTTTCCACTGACCACACCGATTACTTTTTTAATGTTACTCAAATCATGAGGCTTTTCAGAGAAATCCACGGGATTCTCTTTTCTTTCATCACAATCATCATCACATGTGCCACACGTTTGGCTGCACGTTTCACTCATACACTATTCTCCTCTTTTTTAGATTTTATCTTAAGTTTGTCTAATATCGATAAACTTTATAAGCAGATTAACCACATTCGGCATTTACCCGAATATTTTCCTGCAAGATGCTATTACTGACTTTTATCAAGTAACACCCTGACGGTGTTGTTGAAAACTTTTCGGACTGCAAAACCGGCATCACAAACAATGTCAACGATCGTTTTGCCATCGTTAATGGCCTTAATGGCATTTTCATCGTAAGGAATACTTCCGGTATAAGGTAAATTCATTTGTTCGCAGTACGCTTTGATCTTTTGCGTGTTCTCCAGATTGGTATCGTATTTATTGACACACACCGCTATTCTGGTATGAAAGGTTTGAGCTGTTTTAATGATCCGCTCCATATCGCTGATTCCCGATACCGATGGTTCTGCAACAATTAGAACCATATCCACCCCGCTTAATGAAGCGATGACCGGACAGCCGATTCCAGGCGATCCATCAATAATGGCAATGTCCGCGTGAACATCGACCGATTTCATTTGCTTTTTAACCTCGGTGACAAGCAGCCCCGTTGTTCCACTTCCCATTTTTAACTGCGCCGTAGAAAATACGGACTCATCATTTGCATAGAGCATCAGCTCGCCGGCAAGATGCGGCTTTAAAGAGATGGCCCGAACCGGACACACTACCATGCAAACCCCACAGCCTTCACAGGCAAACGGATCAACGTGATACCTGCCATCATCCACCAATACGGCATCAAATCGGCAATGCTCTCGGCAGCGGTCACACTTCGCACACAAATCCGGATTTATTTCTGCCTTGGGCATGCCATAAAAATCTGTGCATTGGGGCTGATTAATCTGCTCCAGAACAAGGTGCAGGTTGGGTGCATCAACATCACAGTCCGCATAAGCTCTGGCATGTTCGGTTTTGATAAAGGCACTGGCAACCGTTGTTTTTCCCGTTCCGCCTTTACCGCTAAGAATGAGTAACTGTTTCATGCGGTACCTCCTCGATCACGGTTTGAAGCAAAGATGTGAACATCAACTTGTATTTTTCACTTTTTCTTGACGCAATTTCAGCATTTGAGTTGAGTTTTCCCAATTCACTTTCAAAATAAATTTTACTGAGTACTTTTATCGCCTGCTCATTGCAATATTTTTCGATCAGGTTTTCATTTTCATCATCAAAGCACTTGTTGATGACAACCCCATGGGGTTTATTAAAGATTTTCACCAACTCATAAACCATTTTAAAATTATGCAACCCGAATATTGTCGGTTCAGCAACCAGAATACAGTAATCTGCATCGCGAATGCTCTCCATCGCTATACAGGCACTCCCCGGCGGACAGTCGATAAATACCGGATTCGATTCATCATTGATATCCTTTAGTAGTTGTTTAATAATCGGAACGCCTGATTCTTCCCCGGTGTTGAGAATGCCGGAAATCACTTTAACCTGATCGGATACCCCTTTTTGTATTTCGCCAATCGCTTTATCCTTTTCTGTCAGGGCATTGGTCGGACAAAGCAGGATACATCCGCCGCAGGCGTGGCAGACTTCTTCAAATACAATCAATTTGTCGAGAACTGCAGCCAGGGCATTGAACTTGCAAAAATCAACACATTTTCGACAACCAATACAAAGATCCTCATCGACAAGCGGAATTTTGATTGAAACCTTTTCTTTTTTTAATTCTGTCGGTTTGAAAAACAGATGCCCATTCGGTTCTTCAACATCGCAATCAACATAGACGGAATGCTTTGAAACTGAAGCCAGATTTACTGAAACCAATGTCTTTCCGGTTCCACCTTTCCCGCTGAGTACTGCTATTTTCACTTTTTATTAAACCTGCTTTCTATCGCTGCCAGCGATTCTTCAACTGATGTGACATCACCAAACACGCCCAGACAGGTCATATGCTGCGGACACATTCCGGTTATTTCACTGACTACAACCTCTGACGTTTTTTCAGCGATATCACTGGCTACCAGTATGCTCATGACGTCTCCCTGACACAATCCAACCGCCGTAAATTCATTTTGAAGAATACGTTCAGCAATTTGCTTGTCATATACTTTTCGTGAAATAATTTCCAGCGTTCCCTGGGACACCCCATTGATTAATTCTGTTTTCATACTTAATTACCGCCATGAAATCCGGCATGGAAATGATCCAAGGCATCCAGCTTTTCATCATTAAAATTGTCGATGTTATTCTGAATTGACCCGATCACGCTTTTATAAATTTTCACTTTTGCAGCTTTAAAAACATCCGCGGCATTTTCCCCGCAACGCGGCGTGATTAAAGCCTCAGCGGTGCTGTCCAGCACAATTTGAGCGGCTTTTATGCCAGCTCCGCCGGAAGCCATCGCCGCCTTATTCTCAACAAATTCACCAGTCTGCGTTTCTGTATCATGGATGTAGAAATAGGGGGCCCGTCCAAACGACATGCAAACTTCACTTTCCAGGGTATTTTCATCTGCTGGTATTGCAATTTTCATAAATTCTTCCTCCGTATTATCATTTTTTTAACTATTTTAAATCAGCCTGGTCCTTGTTAGAGAATTCTCTTAATTACTGGTCTCAGACTTTTATTTGTCGCTACAAATCGATCAAATCCTTTTATCACTA
Source organism: Acetobacterium fimetarium (assembly GCF_014284475.1). Classification (GTDB taxonomy): domain Bacteria; phylum Bacillota; class Clostridia; order Eubacteriales; family Eubacteriaceae; genus Acetobacterium; species Acetobacterium fimetarium. The sequence continues at coordinate 132,246 of NZ_WJBC01000003.1, forward strand.
CTGCCGCGACAAGAAAAGCAGCTACTCCTCCCACAATGGCGGCAGTATTTGCTGCGACTGCCAATTTCCCTGAAAGATAATAACCGGTCATCGCTCCTAAAGTTATCAGAATTAACGGCAAAGCGAAAAGCATGAATGCCACTGACAGCATCCCGACCTGTTTAGCTTCAAAAACTATTTTATCTCCCACGCGGGCATTAATTTCATTGTTCATTTCCAGAATTACTTTCAGTACATCCTCACCCTGGCAGCAATGACCACTATCACAATTCAGATGCGTCATCGGTTTTACCAAAGCCAAGTCACCTTTCGTCTCGGTGACAATGCCTATTGTTTCGTTTCTCATTTAATCAGCTCCATCATATGTGTATTGCTTATTTACCTTCCATCAGTTTTCCACATTTATTGATCCCGTGTAAATCGAATCATCTCTTATAAAACCGATAAACCATCCGATCGATGATTTTGTTTTTAATCGTTTCACAATTCCTTGATGCATTCATTTCTACCTTCTGCAGCTTTGATTTTGAACGATTACACTCATAATCCTGAATTGCCAGTTTCAAAGCACTGACGCCTAGATTTGAACAATGTTTTTTTTCTTCCGGCAAACCATCCAGCGCTTCGATTACATCCTCTTCGGTGATTTTCAATGCTTCTTCAAGCGTTTTGCCCTTTGCCAGCACAGAGGTCATGCTCGATGTGGCAATTGAGCCACAACAGCCGAAGACAAGATAACTGATTTCCTGTATTCTATTGTCCTTAACTTTTATAAACATTTTCAAGGAATCGCCACATGAAGGATCTCCGACAGCGCTTTGCGCATCGGGATTGATCATGCCATAGGCATTTTGCGGATTCTTGAAATGTTCCATCACTGTTTCAGAATATATGATTATTCACCTCCATTACCATCATCGATAGAATTGCTGTCCAATTTATGTCTGCTACAACTGCTGCATCCACATGATTCTTCGAGGCCATCGCAAAGCTTGTAATTACCGCCTTCGATATGCAAGATCCGATTATTTACTAATGCTTCCGCAATTTTTTTTCTTGCGTCATTGTAGATCCACTGGACAGTTGTCCGGGCAACATTCATATGGCTTGCACAATCTTCCTGCGTATATCCCTCTAAATCAATCAATCGGATTGTTTCATACTCCTCAACAGCCATGTTTATTATTCCGTCATTGATATTGGTCGCATTGAGCGATCCAAACAAACTGCTTGCCGGCAAACAACACACTTTACGCCATTTTCTTGGTCTTGAAATATCCAGCACCTCCTTGATTGTTTTGGACATATGTTATTTATACTTGTTATTATACCCCTTTGTGAACATATGTCAATAACAATCATTAAATTTTCTACTCAATTTAATGATGCTCGTGATGATTGGGATCGCATTGATCGGTTCCTTCAATATTTCTGATTAATTTCAATTCGCGCTTTTTCATTAAATCAAGCGCTTTCATTCCAGAATGCCCTGAGCCGAGATATCGTGTGATGCAGGCGTCTGCTAAAACATCAAAGGCTTCCGGATGATCAAACATTCCGGTGATCACGCCTTCACAATCCGCTGCGATGATTTTTTGAGCCAGATTTTCAGCTGAGAGCTCCGCTTTATTTTCAATCACCTTAACACTCAAATCATCCGTCTCCACAATCAACAAATATCCACAGTCTTCAAACCGCTGTGATACATTGCTGGCCAAATTATGCCCATCCATTGCCATCGCTAAATACATCTGTTCCTCCTTATTTTTTTATCAGACTCAGACACAAACGTTTTCAATCAGTCTGATAAAATTCTGATCTGCTATTTTTCTTTTTCACTACAACCCGGGCATGGTTTGAAGAATTCACCGGGGAAATCTTTATGCATCAATACTTCTGCTTCTTTTGTAAATTCATGGTCCATAAAATATTTTTCCACTTCCTCTTTTGCCTGATGAACTGCGACCGTTGTGCACTCCTCTTCAGCCATTTTATAAAGCAGCGTTCTGACCATTCCATCAAATATCACCATATACTGCGCCCCCTGATAAAGTCGGATGGCTTCATAAATATCCACCCGATTTTTTTTATAAAAGAATCGAATGGCTCCCAGCATTTCAGATGTTTCGGTGTTTTCAGCAACAATATATAAATCCCGTTCTTTTTCTTTTTCCGGAAAAAGAACTTTCAACTGGCTGAAATCTCTCGGAAAACCAATTTTTATCATGTCTGTCTTTCCTCCAAACAAGTTATTTTAGGTTTACATCAAACGCAAAATCAATTTCTTTCCGCATGATATAAGCGTTTTAGCATTTTCTCACAGGTCTTTTGAATTTTTTTGCCTATTTCAAGCATATGTCATTTACATCTAAATTATACGCTCTTGTGAACATATGTCAACAACTATTTAAAACTCCCTCCACACAACTTTGCAAACATCAGGCAACATGCCTCGCAAACAAAAAAAGGGAACCTCAAATTTGAGATTCCCTTCAGTCGCGATGGACTGGCTGATTTTTTGTCTGTTGACCGGAGCGCTCTGTCCCGGGTCCCTTTCACTGCTGAGACCATTGAATACCAGAACCAGCAGCTCAGGCTCTATTTTCGATATCCTGATACAGAGTTCGTGAAACCACAATCGAATCGCCCCGTTCATACAACCGGTCCAGATAATCCAGATAAGCGCCCGGCGTGATGATGCCGTTGACTTTCATCAGGTCGATGCCGGTTTTACCAACAATCGTATCCACAAGTTTGACGCAATTTGTTCCCATGGCATAGTAGGTTTTAAATGGATCGCCAAACTTGAATTTATAAAAGCGGGCTTTGGCATCGTTGTACAGCTGGCTGGAAACATCATTGTAGTCCTCAGGATTTCCACCAACTTCGCCTTTTTCAGCCTGCTCTGCCAGTGGTTCCCAGGGAATCAGGTTCGCGATGATCTCGCCCAGTTTATCCTGGGCACCCTTTTTTTGTTCCGGCGGCAGTGACAGACCATATCCCATCAGGATTTTCTTTTCCACATCCAGCGCCTGTTTGACATGGGCAGCCTTATCCATTTCCACCATCACGCCATCCGCAAAAAATCCACCCATTTTCCAGGTGGCGGTGTCATAATTGCCATAGCTGTAGACCAGATCCCCCATGGATACATCCACATGACCAATTCCCGGGATCAGACCTGCTCTCGTATGGATAAATATTTCCATGTCAATTTCCTGCTGCTTGTTTTTTTCGGATAGTATCAGCAACGCATCCGGTTCTTCTTCCACTAATTTATTCACTTTGTTCAGTAACCGGATCGGCAAAAACGCCGCAATCACCACCGGCAGTGAAATGCGGATATGCTTTTTCATTTTTTGCGCGCCATCGTTATGTTTCATCAGACTCGCCAGGGCATCGCTGAAAATATTGAGTGAGAACAAAATCAGATAGATTCCGAAGATCAGGCCGAAGAGACGGCCTGTAGTGGCAAAAAAAGCCATATCAATTCCCATGCCAATATATACCAGCGCGATCAGCAAGGTGCCGATCCAGGCGGCGCCATCTTTTCTCAGTTTCAGGCTGCTCAGCAGTACGAAAGCCCCCATGATGATGCCCAGCATTCCCACCACAAAAGCGAAAGTCACCCGGATGAAGTGCGGGAAGAGATACATCGAGACGCCGCCAAATAAGCAGAGCAGACCGATCCCCAACTCTTTGAACTTGCTTTGATCTTGCTTGAGAAACAACGACATCAGATACATGATGCCTACAAAAAATATTGTCCCGGACACCATTGCCACCGTGATTTCCCAGGCAAGCTTGACATCAAGCAATAAAATCATCCCACTGATAAACACGGCGACAGCCACCAGCAGCCAGACTACCGGCGCCGTATTCTTAAATCCAACCATGAAAGACCTCCAACCTTTTTTCGTCCATTCTATCAGAATTTGATAGCTTCTACAATCAGCTTTTCTTTATCAACTACTGTATTTGCATCATAACCAAGGCCCAATCTTTCAAGGGCTTCTTCTGGTGTTCTTTCGTCTACCACAACAATCGCAGTATTCGAATTAGAAAAGACATAAGCCGGTCCCTTACTGTTGAAATCATTTTTTAATATAATATAATCAATCAGATTTTGCGTTAATAGTTCAGCGGCTAGAATACCTTTTCCTTTTTCGATCTTGATATAGGGATTATTGATAATATCAACTTCACTGGCAATCGTTTCTCCGACTTTGAATTTTACCAACATAAAATAGGGTGATTCTCCAAAATGACTGTTAATCAAAGCTTTATCTTCCGTTAATGGAAATGCATAAACGGTTTCTTCCTTCTGCAACGGTTCATAATGAATGAGGATATGGTCGATATTCTTAATTTTGTCCTTAATCCGGTTTTCAATGCCATCCACTATAAAATGAGCCTTCTCCAAATAATAAGCCTTTAATATAATATCAGCTTCAATGAACTTGAATCTTCCTGAATTCCGTCCGGTTAATTTTTTCAGTTCAATAACTTGCGGTGTCTCCAAAATAATCTTCTCAACCTTACTGAGCGTTTCATGATCTAAAGAAGCATCCAGAAGAACTCTGATACCATCTAAAAACATTTGAACACCGGTCTTGAAAATAAAACCCGCTACGATAAAAGCCGCTATTTTGTCAAGTTGATAACCAATCAAGCTGGTTATAATAGCTATTAAAACAACTGCGTTGCTCAACACATCAGTATGGATATGCGCCGAATCCGCCAACAGAATTGGTGAATTAATTTTTTTCCCAACCCTTCTCTCATATCTTGAAAAAACATACGTCGCTATTATTGCAATTACCAGACTGGCTATGGCAATCGGTGAGTTTTTTAATTCCGTCGCGCCAGCATTTATTGCTTCCAGCACGATTTCATATCCTGAATAAATAATAACTAACGCCACAACAACAGACATTAGGTTTTCAATTTTATAAAGGCCATATGGAAATGCCTTTGTTTTTCTTTTTGCAATCTTCAATCCAACAAAAACTGTTAGCGAAGCAATAAAATCAGCAAGCGTGTGAAACGCTTCAGCCTTTAAAGCAATACTGCCAGATGCCGATGCCGATACATACTTAATTCCAAATATGAAGAAATTCAATGCCATTCCCATTAACGCAGTTCGTTCGCTCACTTCCATATCATACCCATCCTTATCATACCCATCCTTGCTGAAAGCTTCTACAAAAGCAAGTCCGGATTCTATTCGAAATCACAAACAAAAGCTGTTTTAATATAATTTTTTGCATCCACCTAGTTTTTTGCAGCCATATGCCAAACCGTTATTGGCATATGTTATCTATGATTTCATTATAAACTGTTGTTGGCATATGTCAACAACAGTTTTGCTTTTTTTTGCAAAAATATTAAACTAAATAAAGACCATCAGTTGATGAGGAATCATCCTCAATCTGATGGTCTTAAAAAGCGCCATTGTCTAATAATGAATTAAAGAATAAAAAGCCGATTCGCAAAAATATCTTTCATTTATTATCAAATCTATTTCGCGATGTTGATCCGCTTATTTCGACAACGGGCATAACCGACTGAAATTATTATACTTTGCCAATGCCGCACAGGTTGTTCCAAATAAATAGAACTGTTTGTTCTCCAATTCATCCAGCACACTTCGCTCGGTTCCGTTTGCCAGAATTGAGCCGGTTATCAGCAGCACATCGGCAAAATCAACCACTTCCTTCGTATCGGTCAACCCATCGAGAACTTTCACGCCATGGCGAAGGCTGCCGACATTATTTCTGTTCAAATCACTGATCTTGATATTGTCTGCCCCAAATATCCGAACACAGTTTTCCAGGATGGCCGGCTGATATCCGATGATACCGATTTTGCAGCGGCCATGTCTTTCCAGAACAGTCTGACTGATTTTTTCGGCGCAGGTCTCCGGTTCGTTATCAAGGCAATGAATGGTATGATCGGTCAGACCGAGTTTGTGCGATACCGCATTGAGGGTTGCGACCAGAAGCGCATGATTGCCCAACCGCTCTGAAGTCAAATCCAGTACCCCCCGGATGTTTCCCTGATAGGCAATCGGATCACTGGTGAACGCCTGACCGATGCTGCCATCCACTTCTGCCTGCAAAAGCACTTCTTTCCCGGTCAACAGCGGAAAATCCTTGCGGTCCGGGTGACCGATGGCTTCCTCATTCTTCAGCGCTCTACTGTTTACTGCAATACCTAGTTGATTCAATTCTTTATTTTCATTTAATATTGATTCCAGAACCGCACGGGCATCTTTAAACTGCATTTTTTACTCCTCTCGAATTTCCCCAAAGGAAATTATTTATTTCTTCATCCTGACAGCTTTCAAACAAATTCACACTCTTTCGGATTCCCCGCAACTCACCATTAACCATAATCCCGATTCGGTCAGCCATGATCTGTGCTTCATTGAAGTCGTGGGTTACAAAGAGAATTGTGCATCCGAAAATCTGATGAATCGTTTCAATCTGTTTGTACATACTCTGTTTCGTTGCCGGATCCAATGCCGAAAAGGGTTCATCCATCAACAGCATTTTGGGATCGAGAACGAGTGCCCGGGCAAGGGCCGTCCGCTGACGTTCGCCACCGCTCAGTGTTCCCGGATACTGATTTAAAACATGTCCGATTGACAAAATCTCTGCCATTTCAGCAACCTTTTTTTCCCGCTTCTGTTTGTCCAGCTTTTGAATCTTCAATCCATAACCGATATTATCAGATACCGTCATATGTGGAAACAAGCCAAAATCCTGATAGACAAATCCAATTTTTCGTTTTTCCAGCGGAACATCAACAACACTTTTTCCCTGAATATTCACATTTCCGGAAAACCGTCGGTAGAATCCGGCAACCGACTCAAGCAGCACCGTTTTCCCTGATCCGGTTTTTCCCAGTACTGCAAAAATCTCGTTATCGAAGATATCCAGATTGATGTTTTTCAGTTCAAAGTTGCCTAACCGGATCGAAAAATCTTTTATTTCTACCATTTTGTTCATCGCAAAGTCACATCCTTCATCCTACTTTTGGGGTCATTTTTTCTTCCCAGCCAATTTGTAATAAACAGCGATGTAAATGAAATGATCAGTATAATCGTTGCCGAAGCCATCGCTGCACCGGTATCCCCGGTTGCCAAATTCAGATAGACTGATGTTGTCAAGGTTTCTGTTTTCATTCGCGTTGCGCCCACCAACATCAGTGTCGCGCCGAATTCTCCCAGACCTCGCGACCAGGTGAGAATAATCGTTGATATGATGGCATTTTTGGACAGCGGCAGCGTGATCGTAATGAATCGTTCCCATTTTGAGGCGCCGAGACTTCCGGAAATGAATTCCAGCCGCTCATCCACCTCTTCAAATGCATTTCGAACAAAACGCACCACATAAGGCAAGTTGACAACGGTCTGGGCCAGAATAATCCCATTTTTATCAAAGACAACCCTGATACCCATTTCTTTCAGCGCTTTCCCAAAATCCGATGAAAAAATCAGCAACAGACTCAAGCCCAAAACCAGATACGGCATCGACAACGGCAATTCGATGATAATCTGACATATTTTCTTGAACGGAAATGACGTCTTTGTCAATGCGTAAGCGGTTGGAACACCCAGAAACAGACAGATACAGGTAGAGATACTCGCTGTGTACAAACTCATTCTAATTGAAAACTGAACTTCTTCAGAAAAAAATGTCTCTCCCAGATACGGAAAACCTTTCACAATGATTGTCAGAATCAACACCGCTGTGAATCCGACAACAAAAACAGCCGTGATCATCGAAAACATCTCAAAAAGATTGAAAATATGCCGATCTTTTTTCATGAATATCGTTTAGTTGAGCAATTCATAGCCATAACTTTTCCAGATGTTTTTGGCTTTTTCTGAATCAAGAAATGTTAAGAATTCACCCAAAGCTTCGGGATTTTGGCTGCATGTTAAGCTTGCCGCCGGAACGGTTTTTACATAGGCATCCAGGTCGGTCGTCTTGACAATTTCGGTGGTTGATCCCTGAACATTTTCTTTCCATACAATGATTGCATTGCACTCATCCGTGGATAAAGCGTTGAAAATTTCCGGTGCTGTGGCCGCGCGTGCGATAACATTCACATTACCGAGGATTCCCAAATCCGTTAAAGCCTTGTTCGCAATTTTCCCGATTGGCGTTGCGTCGGCATCTCCCAGCACAACCTCAACACCATCTTTTGTCAAATCATTCAATCCGGTAATGCCCAGGGGATTGCCGCTTTTTACAGCCAGCACAGGAATGTGTTTGACAAGATTCTTACTTTCCTTGACCATGTCTTTCACCGGGGTGAGCTCATCCGCTGAACCGGCAATAAACAGATCCCCCTCCTGAGTTGTCTGAATCTGATTCTGAATCTGCGCTGCATTGGCATAAACGACCTGGACTTCACAGCCGGTTTCAGCTTTGAAAGCATCGGTAATCTCTCCAAACGGTTTTGTCATTCCGGCGCCGCAATAAACAAACAGGTTCTTGCCACTGAGCGCTGTTCCCTGTTTTGCTGTATCCTGTGATTTCGATTCGGTATTGCTGCTGCATCCCGTCACAAGACCGAGCGCCATGCCCGCTACCAATAAAACCGCCAACCATTTCTTCACTCTTTTCATTACGTTTCTCCTCATCCTGATTTATTTTGTTTGGTCTGTTTTTGTTCTGTTTGACTTGATATAGATAATACACCTTTTTTTTAGACCGCGTCAACATATTTCATTGCCAAATTGCTTAATGCATAAATAATGAACATGATTATCAAATCAATTTGTGCAAGACCAGCGTTGCAATGATGACTTGACATATTATTTGTTTTTACCGATATAAAGAAAAAGCCGCTGAAAAACTCCCGGTTTTTCAACGACTTTAAAATCATCGGCTTATATTTATTTATCCTCTCATGATGATCAGTATTCTTCTCTTGTGCCGAATTCGGCCGATTCAACCCACTCTTCGGGGCGTTCCACCAACAAGATCAGGCCTTCCAGTATTTTATAATGATCTTTTTCCTGTTGCACCAGATATTCAAATAATACAGTCAGTTTGTCATCCATCGCTTCGGATAGAAATTTTTTGTATAGCTCAATGCTCTGTCTTTCTTTTTCTAACGCTAAGCGATACGCATCAAGCTGATTGGGAATTTTCTTGAATTCATTGATAAAATCCCTGCTTCCTTTAAACACATTATTTGCTTCAGCGAGGGTATCATTATCGGTTAATTCATAGTCCCGTTCCTTGAATTCATTTTCCAGAATTTTAGCATGACGAGCTTCATCTTTTGCCAGCAAAAGAAAGACCGTGTTCAAACGGTTATCTTTATTTATTTCAGCCTGTCGCTTGTAGTATTCTACTCCATCAAGTTCCATCTTTATCGCAAATTCCAAACTGTTCATAAGATCACTCCTTCATAAAATTATATCTTAGGATGTTTTACCCATTAATATGAACTTCAATCAGAAAGTTTCTGCAATTTTTAGAACTTGCTTAATCTATCGGGCCAGCCATCGTCTGTTGTCAGTCATCCATAATTCTGGTGAAATCTTCAAGGGTTGTCACCGGTTGCTCACACTTGTAATTTTTGCAAATGTAGGCCGTGGGTTTGTCATCGATCATTTTCTGGTTGACGACAAATTCATTAACCCGTTCTAAATCATGGCTTTCCTTGTTGGAAACAATCACTGAAAAGGGCAGATATTTTTTGTTGAGCCGATCGATCATTTGTGTCATAATCGGATTTTCGGTGTCTCCGACAAACAGAACTTCCGTTGTCGGTTGTTCTTCAAGCAGTTTGGCACTCAGCATCATGGTGCATGCCATCGGGGCCTGGTTGATCTTTTGAGCAAAATGGTCAAACAGGCTGTTGGCAATATCGACCGACTGGTTTTTTCCGGTTATTTTTCCGAGTTTGATCAGGCAGTAGGCCGCAACTGAGTTTCCTGACGGCTGTGCATTGTCAAACAGTTCCTTGGCATTGGCGATTAGTTTTTCTGCATCTTTGCCGGACAGGTTGAATCCTGCTGCTCCGCACGCTTCACCGCCGAAAAGGCTGATCATTTCCAGGGAGCGTTTGATCGCTTTTTCCAGATACCCGGTATTGAAGGTTGCCTGGTACAGTTCCAGATAACCCCAGACGATATTGGCATAATCATCCAGATAACCCAGATGTTTTGCCTCGCCCTGCCGATATCGGGCGTAAAGGCGGCCATCCGACCGGGTCAGGTTTTTTTCGATGAAATTCATCGTCTGTTCTGCCAGTTGCGTTAAAACAGATTGCTGGAATACTCTTCCTGCCATGGCCAGCGCCACAATCATGAGTCCATTCCAGGACGTCAGTATTTTATCGTCTTTATGGGGATGGATCCGTTTCTCCCTTTGTTCAAAAAGATCCGTTCGCATCTCGTTGAGCACTTTTTCCAGTTCCGGATATTTTTCAATTTCATCAAGGTCAGTCGAAATCAGATTGGGAATGTTCTTTCCTTCAAAATTGCCCTCCATTGACATCGGGTAATATTTAAAAAACAGTTCCGCCCGATTCTTGCCGAGTATTTTCTCAACCTTGCCCATCGACCAGCCATAGAATTTTCCTTCTTCCCCTTCGGAATCCGCGTCTTCGGCACAATAAAACCCGCCGATCTGGGACCGCAAATCCCGGATCACATAGCTGATTGTCTTCTCGGCAATTTTCCGGTAAAGCGGCTTGCCGGTCACCTGATAGGCCTCGATGTAAGCCATGATCAGCAGGGCATTATCGTAGAGCATTTTTTCAAAGTGTGGAACCAGCCATTTTTCATCGGTGGCGTATCGCGAAAAGCCAAACCCGATATGATCAAAAATCCCGCCTTTGTACATTTGCTGCAGGGTTGTTTCAACCATTTCCAGGGCATATGGTTCATTAAATGCCTGATGGTACCTTAATAAATAGAGTAACTGATGCGGTGTCGGAAATTTGGGGGCTGTCCCAAAACCGCCGTATTCCGGATCGAAACTCTCTTTGAGATAAGCATAGGCATCTTCAAAAACGCTTTTTTTAAGCTTTTCTTTACTGGTTCTCTTATCCAATGCATTCAAAAGAGCGGCCATTTTTTCGGCCGATTCTTTGAGGTCTTCCTGTTTTTTCGCCCAGTGGTTTTGAATTCCCATTAACACATCAATGATCCCGGGGTGGTTTCGTCTGGAAATTTTCGGCAGATAGGTGACTGCGTAGAAGGGATTCCGGTCAGCAGTTAAAAACACATTCAAGGGCCAGCCGCCCTGTCCGGTGCTTACCTGGGAAAAATTCATATAGATCTGGTCGATGTCCGGTCTTTCTTCCCGGTCCACTTTTATGCAGATAAAATACTTGTTTAAAACCTCTGCCACTTCTTGGTCTTCAAAAGATTCTTTCTCCATCACGTGACACCAATGACAGGTGCTGTATCCAATGGAAAGAAAGATCGGTTTGTCCTGTCGTTTGGCTTCTTCAAAAGCTTCGTCGCACCAGGTGTACCAGTCAACCGGGTTGTAGGCATGCTGCAATAAATAGGGACTCTTTTCATTTATCAGACGATTTGCTTTTTTCTGCATTTCATCATGTATCATTGGTTCTCACTCCTTTGCTTTTTATATAAACAACCGTTAGTTTCGCTGCCGGTTTCCGCGAACCACCAGAAGAAATCGCTGCGCGAATTTCTTCGAGGTCGCGGGCAGTCGCCAACTACAAGCAAGCTTGTGATTGGCTCGTTGCCTTCGCGAAATATGTACACTGTACAGCGGACAGTCTATCGACTGTTCGCCTACACGTTACCAAATTGGTTGCGGAAACCGACATCAAAACAATTAATGTTCGTACCTTTATAGTCTATTCAAAATTCAGCAGTCGTGTTTCCAGATTGCGGTCAATTGTTTTATATAGGACAATTGTCATGATAACACTAATTGCTGAAAAGAAACTATAGCCCAGCCAGGGCATCACAAAATAGCCCAGCAGTCCGGAAACGGCAATCAGCACTCCGGCGTAGGCCATTCCCACAAAGAGCGTGATCACCACGTTCATATTGTTTTTGACCGCCTTCTGCGGATTGTCCCAGTCAAGCAAAGGACGGTTCATATCCATAAACAGGCCAAACAGCAGAATCGGCAGCGAGCCAAGAATTCCGAGCACAATCGTCAGCATCATGCTGAAGATTGAAATCGGCATGTAAACCCGTGCGGTTACAAGGGTGAAGACAATCCCCATGCTTTGAATCAGCACGGCCACCCCGGTCCTCCCGATAATCTGATCGGCTGCTGAAACCGGAACCATCCGGGTCAGCCAGGATGCCTTTCCTTCCCGGGAAAAGGTCGAGGCCGTAGCCGCCGATGTGCCGCCAAAGAAAATGAAAAATCCGATCAGTGCAAAATTCACCAACAGCGGCAATTCGCGGTAAAAGCTTCTGATGCTCTCGTAATCTTCCGGCGTCAGATCAAGAAAGGGAAACATGATCAGAAGACACAGCGGGACAATGATGACGATACTGACATTATTGAAAAAGTATATCGGTGTCCGAAACAGCAACCGCAGATCCATCGTGAAAACCGCCATTGCTTTATGGCTTTTTTTCCCGAGAACTTTCTGTCGTTCACTCCCGCTCAGCGGCTTTCCCTTTTTCTGGCTTTTGCCCCGGACAATGCTCTTGATATAAACCTGTTTTCCGACTGCCACCATCAAGGCAAATAGCAGCAGGGTGAGGCCGATTATCGCGGCTGACCAGACAAACGACATCAGGGTGATCTTGTTGAGTGCCCATGCCATCAGTAAACTCGTCGGTACAAAGTAACCGATTGTATTCAAAAGGCTTTCATTGTTGGCTAACAGACTGCTCATCAGAATTTGAAAATCCACATTCTCAGACGGTCCCATTTGATTGCCAAACCATATCTGGGCCACAATAAACAATGCCATTCCGATAAAAACAAAGATGATCTGCAGCACATCCTGTCGCCCGTTAAATGAGCCGGACTGCATAATCAGCATGATCAGGACCGTCAGCATCGCCAGCGGCAGCACCGGTACCGTTAAAAACACCAGCAGCGACAGAATGGCGTAGATTACACCCATGCCCTCTCCCACACCGTAAATTATCAGCGCCGGCGCGAACAGAAAGGCCGCAAAAACGTATTCCGGTATCAGGATACTGAAGAATTTGGCAATAATCAGTTTCCCGGAAGTGATCGGCAGTGGAATCAGTTCTTCGATATTTTTTGAAAAATAGAATTCCGAAAGCACGTACATGATCCCGAAAAAGAGGATCAGTGCCACGGTCATAATATAACTGATACTCAGAAAAACCGATACCTGGTTGATCATCCGCAACCCGGCATACAGTGCAATCATAAAAAAGACATACATAAAAAAGGCCGGAATCAGAGCAACCGGGACGATAATCAACGTGAATACCTGTTTGTAGAATTCTTTTTTATTGTTGGCCTTGTTATAGAGAAATTGCGATAACCCCCACGATTCGTTGATGAACAGCTTTGTTAAGCTCAATATCTCCTTCATTATTCCGTCAGCTCCAGGAAGATATTTTCGAGAGATTCCTGGCTGCCGGCTTTTTCGCGAATTTCTGCCATTGTCCCCACTTCAATGATTTTTCCTTTTTTGATGATGGCGATCCGGTCACAGATCTTTTCCGCCACATCCAGTACATGGGTGGAAAAGAACACCGACCTTCCGCGATCACAGTGTTCCCGCATTATTTTTTTGAGTTCAAAGGAAGCTTTGGGATCCAGTCCGACCATCGGCTCATCGAGGACAAACAGCTGAGGATCATGGATCAAGGCACCGACCAGCGCCAGTTTCTGCTTCATGCCGTGAGAATAGGAACCAATGGGATCGTTGATGGCTTCCTTGATTTCGAAAACATCGAGAAATTTCTCCGTTCGTTGTTGCCGTTCTGCAACCGGCACATCATAGACATCGGCCATAAATTTCAGATATTCAATGCCTTTTATTTTTTCAAAAAGTTCGGGATTATCCGGAACGTAACTGAATTGCTTTTTCGCTTCCTGGATATCTTCCTGATTGTCAATCCCATTGATTATTATTTTTCCGTTATTGGGAGTCAGCAAACTGACAATCATTTTGATGGTGGTTGTTTTGCCCGCTCCGTTCGGTCCCACAAACCCGAATATTTCACCGGGATGAACATGAAAGCTCACATTATCGACCGCTTTTTCCTTCTTGTTTCCATAGGTTTTTGATACTTCATCAAGTTTAAGCATTCCGAACTCCTTTTTGTTATTTATCGCAACGTTTATTTTATCATATCTGTTTTAAAAAATGCGGGCAAAATTTAATATTGTTTTTAGAAAACAAGAATAGAATAATGTAAAAGACATTTTCAACCTTTATTGAAGAAAGCAGGTAATATCATGATCACACAAAATGAAATGGCAGCATTGAAATCCCAGGGAATCATCGCACAACAGCAGGAAGGCTATTTTTCCTTTCGTATTTTAAGCCGCGCCGGAAATCTGACTTCCGGGGAACTACTGACCCTGGCTGATATTGCTGAAAAATATGGCCGCGGCTACCTGGGTGAAACCACCCGGCTGGCTGTTGAAATCCCCTGGATCAAGTATGAAGACATTGACGCCGTCAAGGCAGCTCTGAAAGCCGGTGGTTTAACGCATGGCGGTACCGGAAAAAAGGTCCGTCCCCTGGTCGCCTGCAAAGGCACCGTCTGTACCCACGGTCTTTATGACACCCAGAAGCTCTGTGGCGACTGTCACGACCGTTTCTTCGGACGGGAACTTCATGCCAAAACAAAGCTGACTTTTGTGGGCTGCCCAAACAATTGCGCGAAAGCCAATACCAATGATATCGGTTTTGTCGGTCAATCCTATGTGCAGTATGATCCCGATGCCTGCAAGCACTGTGGCAAATGTGCCAAAGTCTGCCGGGCTAAATCACTGACGATGGTGGATAAAAAACTGGTTTGGGATGAAAAAAAATGTGTTAACTGCGGCGAATGCGCCAAAGTCTGTGCGCACGATGCGATGACCGAAGAGGCAAGAGGAATCGCCATTTATCTGGGTGGCCGCATGGGCCGGGGATACCGGTTTGGAGATCGTCTGACGGATTTAATTGCGGTTGCGGAAATTCCGGACACGATTGAAAAAATCCTGGAAACCTATACCGCTCTCGGCCAGGATGGCGAGCGCATCTGCGCGGTGATTGACCGAATCGGTTTCAACGCTTTTGAAGATGCCCTGATGGAACGTCTCGAGAATTAAGCCACAAAAAGAAGTCCCGGAAGACGCACCAGACTGTGACTGTCATCCAAGAACTAACGCAGTACCGACAATTGTTACATCGTGTTGTTTGCATCAAGGCGAACAGGCGACAGCCTGTACGAATTGCAAGCAAACAACTGATTAACAATTGATCGGTACGGGTCTGTCGACAACCTGAGTTCTGGCACCCGCACCGGGACTTCTTTGTGTGTAAATGGCTAGAATTCTTTTTTCTGATAGATCCTTACCGCGATAAAATAAGAAGCGATAAAAGTCATGACTGAAATGAGTGCCATCGCAAGCATGATTGTCTGAAAAGCGGTCTCTTCGTTACCGATCGCCGGAAAGGGAATATCCATTTGCGCCAGCACCAGGAAAACAGCGGTCGGAATCGCACCACAAAGAACGATCATCAGCCGCGCTTTTTCGATTCCGAATTTGTAAATCATGGGGATCAAAACACTTCCAAAGATGACGGCAATCATCAGAATGATGGGAATGCCCAGCAGGGTTTCTGTCGTCATACCGGTGCCGGTTAATAACGAGCCGACGAAAGTCAGGGCCAGGGCCAGCACAACGCTGGTGAAATCCAGCATCAGCATCAGCAGGTACTTGCTGAGCACCACTTCTTTCCGGGATATGGGCATGGTTAAAGCATAGGTATCCCATTTCGCCATGTCATCATAGCTCATCGTCGTGATGACCAGCATCGCGAACATCAGCACGACCATCCCGCTGATAAAACTTTCGCTTCCCAGGGGAATATAGATTACTACGAATGCCAGCAACATGATTCCCAGCGTCCTCATGCTCTTTTTCAAATTGATTAAATCCTTTAAGATCAGGCCCTTCATGATTTTTCCCCCCTTACATAAAACAGCATGATTTCTTCAATGCTGATCGCATCCACCACCGCTTCGGGATACTTCTTCTTAACCGCATGCTTGTCTTTTAACATGACTTCATAACCGAAATGATTCTTCCGGTAGCGAATATATTCTTCTTGCTCAAGTTTTCTGAAATCATCCTCCGAACATTTTAGAACCCCCATACCACTGAGCAGGGTCTCTTTTTCCGCATCAAGAAGAATCTCTCCCTGGTGAATAAAAACAATATAGTCGGCGATCTTATCGAGGTCACTGGTGATGTGGGAAGAAATAAGAATGGCATGTTCCTCATTTTGAATAAACTCCATGAACACATCCAGTATTTCTTCGCGAACAATCGGATCCAGTCCGCTGGTGGCTTCATCAAGAATCAGAACCTTCGGATTATGTGACAAAGCCACGGCAATCTGCAGCTTCATTTTCATCCCCCGGGAAAACTCCTTGATGGTTTTGTCTTCCGGCAGCTTGAAATTTTTCAGGTATTGCTGATAAACAGAAGTATTCCAATTTTTATAAATACTTTCCATCATTTTTGAAATATCTCCGGTTTTTAAACTGTCATGAAAGTTGCAGCCATCCAGTACCACGCCGATATCTTCTTTTATTTTCTTGTCTTCTTTTGAATTGTCCATTCCCATTAATTCAATGGTGCCGCTGTCCCGACTAACCAGATTAAGAATTGATTTCAGGGTGGTGGTTTTCCCTGCTCCATTCTCTCCGATGAACCCCACAATACTCCCCTTGGGTACGTTGAAACTGACATTTTTTAATTGAAAATCATGATAGCTTTTATTTAGATTTTTTATTTCGATCGCATTCATTATGCTTCCTCTCCTCCATACAATATTTCCAGCATGTCTTTAAGTTCTTCGCAGGAAATATCACTGCTTTTTGCTGTATCCACTGCTTTTTGCAGAAACGCTTCGGCCAATCGCAGTTGTTCTTCCCGGATGAACGATAAATTCTGATTGGCGACATAACTGCCTTTTCCGGTGACGGTTTCAATGAACCCATCCCGTTCCAAATCGGAGTAGGCCCGTTTCGTTGTGATGACGCTGATTCGAAGTTCTTTTGCCAGAAACCGCATACTTGGCAAAGTTTCCCCCGGGGACAGCGCCCCGCTGATAATCATTTTTTTTATTTGCGTGGCAATTTGTTCATAGATCGGTTTGTCACTTGAATTGCTGATGATAATATCCAAAGAATCACCTCTTTATATTTGGCATAGTGTATATATACTGTATGTACACTATGCCAAATATTATATAGAATGTCAAGTTTTTTTTGCATTTCGGACATTAAAAAAGGAACTGCCGACTATTGCAGTTCCTTTTTTAATGTCCCTTTATTCAGGAATTCTGTAAAATACTCTCAGCCATTGCTTTTGGCGCCGATTCCTGATGGAATATTTTCTTCCATTGACTTGTCAGCAAAGTAGCAGAGAGGATAAACGCCAGACCGTCAGCAACTGGTCCCGCCCACAGCGCGCCGTCGACGCCCAGAAAAATCGGCAGAATCAGGGTTGCCGGAATAATGAATACAATTTGCCGGGATACCGACACCAGGGTTGCCTGCACCGGCTTGCCAATCGCCTGAAAGAATATTCCGGTACACATCTGGAATCCGTTTAGAATACAGAACAGCAAGAAAATACGCAGGCACTTGACCGCAAATTCGGTATACAGTTCGGATTTTGTCCCGAATATACTGAGAATTGCGTTCGGGAAGCCCTGGAAAGCGATGAACGCTACCGCCATACAAACCGTCGATGCAACCACCATAATCTTGAGTGTTTTTTTCGTTCGAGCCATGTTTCCGGCACCGTAATTATAACCGAGGATCGGTTGCGCTCCGGTGGCAATGCCAAGAACAATGGCCATAATCAGCTGATTGACCTTCATTGTAATTCCCATGGTGGTAATCGGAATGTCTGCACCATATACTGACATGGCCCCGTACTTAACCATCACATTATTGCTGATTGCAATCATCGCCACGACCGCAATCTGGGTAATAAAACTGGAAATGCCAAGGCTGCATACTTTCGTGACAATCCCGCTTTTTAACCGGAAATACGCTTTTTTAACATTGATACTTTTAAATCTTTTTAAATACAGCAAGTAATATCCGCTGTTTAAAATCTGTCCAATAATCGTTGCCAGAGCAGAACCTGTCACTCCCCAGTGCAATCCGAAAATGAAAAGAGGATTGAGGATAATATTGACGACGCACCCCATGATCATTCCCATCATCGAATATCTGGGGCTGCCATCTGCCCGGATAATACCGCTTAAGGCACAGTTAATCACTGAAAATGGAATGCCGATGATGATGATCCTGCCGTAATCCAATGCATAAGGCAGAATGTTTTCTGTCGCCCCAAACAAGCGGCAAAGCGGTTCGAGTAGGACGATCGAAAAGACCGCCAGGACAATACCTAAAATGATCGCCAGTGTAATGGCATTGCCAACCCCTTTTGCCGCCTTTTCTTTTTCACCCTTGCCGAGATGCAGGCTTAGGTATGCCGCACACCCATCACCAACAAGCAGTCCCAAGGCGATGACCAGCATCGTCAGCGGCAAAATGACATTGGTGGCGCCATTTCCCAGAAAGCCGACCCCTCTGCCGATAAAAATCTGGTCGACAATGTTGTAGAGCGCGTTGACCACCATGGCAATAATGCTCGGAATGGAAAACTTGACCATCAGTTTTCCAATTGGTTCGTATCCAAGCGGGTTTTCTTTGTTTTTAATCGTTACTGTTTCGTTCATAATTTCTCCTAAACATAATCTGATTATTCATACAGCATGATGATTTTACCGCGTTCAGCTTTTTATCCTGCGCCATTGCATGCTGCCAAAAATCTAATCGAATAACCGCCACTCACTTTTTGAGCGTTTTACTTTACTGGACATCCACTACATCCACTGATATACTATAAACTATCCCATTATGGGAGAGTCAACCCAAAAGGTGAAAAAATGAAAAAATATCTGACTATTGGTCAAGTTTCCCAAATCAAAAATGTTGGCATCAAATCTTTGCGCTATTATGAAAAAATCGGTGTTCTGATTCCGGCATACATCAACCCGGAAACAAACTATCGTTATTATTCGCTTGACCAGCTGATGGTTCTGGACACCATTCTTCTCTGCATCGAGCTGGGCATTCCGCTTAAAAACATGAACAACTATACCAATGCTGCGGGCGAATTTCAAATAAAGCTCCTGCTCGAGGATGGTAAGGCGATTGCCTCCAGAAAAATAAAAAGCCTTGAACAGGGGCTTTCAAGAATCGAACTGAACTTGAACCACATCAATGAAAGCGCCGCCTACCAGAACCAGACGGGACTCTATAGCAGGCATATTCCAAAGCGGTACATCATCAGCACACCCTCTCAATACAAACTCTCGGCAATTGAATACCAGTCCAAACTATCGGGACTTTTTTCTTCTGCCCAGGAGCAGAACATTTATGCCACCTTTCCGCACGGCACGATCGAAGATTACCGTGGTCATCAGGTTACCACCTATACTTTTCTGGAAACTGTCGCACCTGAGTTTGATACCGATTTTATCCGCATTATTCCGGCCGGCGATTATCTTTGCTTCCAGGCAAAAGTTGCCACCTATCCCAATATACCATTACTTTTTAAAACGGTTTTTGACTCCCGGCCGGATGTATCGGTCATTATCAGCAGCAAATCGGTTACGACGTTCAGCTATGATCATATGTTTATGGAATTTCAGACGTTGCTGACAGCTTCCTGAAAAATATCGACTTATCGCCAATAGCCTGTTTCGATCAATATAAAAAGCCCTTCATTCAACGACTTTTGTCTGTTTAAATGAAAGGCTTGATTTTTATTCCCAGTTCTGTACGCTCAGCTGCTGCTGCAGTTTTTTCAGTTTTTCTTGTTCCTGTTTGTAATCCGGCAGGACTTGTGCCACGATCTTCCAGAAATTCTCCGAGTGATTCATTTCGAGCAGATGAGCCAGCTCGTGAACCACCACATAACGGATCGTTTCCTCTTTTGCCATCACCAGATACCAGGAGAAATTCAGGTTTCCTTTTCCCGAACAGGAACCCCACCTGGTTTTTGCCCCGTTGATTTTAACTGCCTTCGGTTTTAACCCCATCTGGGCGCCAAGTTCTTTGACATGATAATCAAGCACCTGTTTTGCCAGGCCGCGATAAATTTTCACCATGCCATTTTTAATTTCTTCGGGGTTTGCCTGGGCATCGGCGTAGAAGCGTTGCCCATCAAAACCGGTGCTTGTTTCTTGAACCGGAACGAGGGGATAGGGTTCTCCCAGAAACAGCAGCTGATCACTGAAGTTCAGCTTAAAGCGCTCCTGCTTTTCTACCTTTTGCTTGACCTGGCGATGATGCAAATCAATCCATTCTTGATGATTCTCGACAAAATCCCGGATCACCTTTTTTGATGTTCCGATCGGAGCTCTCACTTCAATTTCAGCCTGCTTGGTGATATACAGCCCCATCGTTTTTCGCCGGGCATATTTAATCGTATCTATTCTCTTCATTTCTTTGCCTTTTTGCTCTGGCGCGACGCATCCTGGATTTTGTCTTCTGGTTACTCATTTTTCCAATTTAATGGCATCCACAGCCGCCAGCAATTCCGAAATCGAGCTGTACCAGTTTTTTATCATATGACGCATGATGCCCACCTGTTCCGATTTGGCTTTGAGCCCCAGGATCGGAATATGCGATCCGTAGGCAGTCCCTATTTCTGCCCAGGCATCGCATCCCGAAGCCCCGACATAAATGACCAGATCGGCCGTCGTGACCGAGGTAATGCAGAAATCAAAAACCCTTTTTCCCTCTGCTGATTCGATAAAACGGGCCAGTTCTTTCTGTGACAGAAACGCTTCTTCTGGTCTGCCCTCCCGAATCCATGATAAAATCGTGTGTCCCCGGCTCTCCAAAAGATCGGTCAACATTTCAACAGCATGCTGATGCTTCCACGAAGCAGCAATATATATTCTCATAATTCCTCCCGTAATTTTATTCTTCTTTCCGTATTCAAATTATACCCTTCCGGCTTCTTCTTCACAAGCCCTAGCGGTCTCCAAACCAACCGCCATCATGCGGGTGAAGGATTGTTCCCGCTCTTTCGGGCTTGTCGTCTCTTCGCTGATGTTATTGTTGCTGATGGTCAACAGACAGGCCGCCGCCTTCCCCGTAACATTGGCATTATGAAAAAGGGCAAAGCTTTCCATTTCCACCCCGATGCAGTCCTGTTCCCTGACAATCGTCTGGGACAAAGCCAGATCCTGCTCACGATAAAAGACATCGGAAGAATGGATCCGGCCTTTCTTCAGGGGATAGCCCAGTCTTTCAGCTGTTTTCTCAACCGCCTGATTGAGGGCCGGGTCTGAATACAAAACAGACTCTTCACACCCATTTTGAACCTTTGCATAGGTGGATTCGCTAAAGGCACTTTCAGCCAGCACCAGATCATAAACCTGCAGTTCCTTCTGATAGGAACCAGCACTGCCGATCCGGATGATCCGGTCCACTTCATAGAAACGGAAAAGCTCATAGGAATAAATCCCCATCGATGGCATACCCATTCCCGATCCCATCACGCTAATCCGCTGACCCTTGTACATTCCTGTATAGCCAAACATGTTTCGTACCGCGTTGAACTGAAACGGATTTTCCAGAAATGTTTCCGCAACATACTTTGCCCTTAAGGGGTCGCCCGGCATCAAAACTGTTTTGGCAATTTCACCGATCAATGCTTCATTATGAGTTGTTGGCATTTTTTTCCTCCGTTAACCTTTAATTGCTTCAGTATAAGACAAGCTTTTGATGACGTCAATGGCAATTTTGTTTTCACTGTAATCAATAAAACCGTTCACACTTTCTGAAGAAAAGCGAACGGTTTATGTGATGCGATTAAATATCCTGTTTTCTCAATATATCCATCGGACTGACCGGCTGATCCATTTTCATATGGTAAACCATCTTGGGATGCGGCGTTGAATCGATGGGGTTTCCGGCCGGATCGGTCATCAGCGATACCTTCTGATTGAAAAATCCTTTTCCCGGGATCATGATCTCAATTTCATCGCCAACGGAAACCTTGTTTCGCTGTTCAATGACAGCCATCCCTGTTTTGTCATCATATTCCATGACCAGGCCGACAAAATCATAGTTTCTGGTGTAGCTGCTGGTTCCATAATTCTGATCTTCGGAAGTCGTTTTGCCATGAAAAAAGCCGGTGGTGTAATTGCGGTGGCTCACTTTCGTCAGTTCTTTATAATAATCCTGATCGGGTTTGGTTGCTTCGGGGTGATCATAATAAAAATCAATCGCACTGCGATAGGCCGAAACCGCCGAAGCCACATAATAGAGACTTTTCATTCGCCCCTCTATTTTACAACAATCCACATCCGCTTTCATCAGCTCCGGCAACGCATTGATCAGGCATAAATCTTTTGAATTGAAGATGAATGAACCGTGATCATCTTCTTCGATGCCAAACTCTTCATTCGGACGGGTTTCTTCGATCAGTTTATATTTCCATCGGCACGGCTGGGCACAATCGCCCTTGTTGGCGTCTCGGCCGGTCATATAATGACTTAACAGGCAGCGCCCTGAGTATGAAATACACATGGCGCCATGGACAAATGTCTCTATTTCCACTTCCGGGCTAACTTTTGCGCGGATCTCTTTTATCTCATTGATTCCTAGCTCTCGGGCCAGAACAATTCGCTGTGCACCCTGAGCGTGCCAGAATGCCACGCTGCGCCAGTTTGTATTGTTTGCCTGCGTGCTGACGGATATCTTGAGTTCCGGTGCGACCGCACGTACGACTGAGAATACTCCCGGATCGGCGACAATCACCTCATCAACGCCCAGATCCGCCAGCTCTCTGACGTATTCTTCCAGGCCAATCAGATCCTCATTATGGGCAATGATGTTGAGCGTGATGTATATTTTTTTACCTCGGCTGTGCACATACGCCACGGCCTCTCGTAAGGAGTCTGTATCAAAATTGCCGGCCTGCGCCCGCAAGCCGAATTTTTTACCGGCACAGTACACGGCATCGGCACCGTAATGCAATGCATATTTCAGTTTTTCAAAATTCCCTGCAGGTGCCAAAAGCTCAGGTTTTTTCATCGTTTTCTCCGTTCTATTTCTATTCGTCTTTCTTCCAGCTGATGGCCAGACCATCGCCCAGCGGCAGGATACTGGTCACCAGCTGAGAGTGGTTTGAGATCGCCTCGAGATATTTTCGCATCCGTTTGACAATGGTTATTTTGCGGCGGATCACCAGCTGATCGGAAGCGATCATGCCCTTGTACAGCACATTATCCGAAACCAGCAGTCCGCCCGGTTTCAAACAGCGGAGGCAATGATCCAACAGATGAATATAATGCCCCTTTGCGCCATCCAGAAAAATCATATCATAGGTTTTAGTCAGTTCTTCCAATTGTTCCTGAGCATCACCAATCATGATACTGATTTGGTTTTTGAGTCCCAAGGCCGTGATGTTTTCGTCCGCCTGAGCCACCATGTTCAGATTTCGCTCGATGGTATCCACCTGGCCGGCCGGCCCCATGGCACGGGCAAATACGGAGGAAGAGAAACCAACGGCGGTTCCCACTTCCAGAATTGACTGAATCTTATTGGACCCGATCAACATTTCAATATGTTTTTGTACCTCTCTATGGATAATGGGCACTTCTTCTTTTTCAGCATTTCTTCTGAAGTCTTCCATTTCAGGACTGTCAGGAGGAATCAATCCCCTGATATAGTCATCGATGTAATCTTGTACAATTTCACTCACGTTAAGTCCTTCATTCTTTTTTAGATTTATTCGCCCATATATGTTTTTACATCGGCTTGATGTTCTTCATAGGTTTCGTTAAAGTATATTTTTCCGGTTTTCATATCTGCCACAAAGTACAGATACTTTGTCTCGGCCGGATACAAGGCCGCATTCAGAGATGATTTTCCGAATGAGCAGATGGGTCCGAATGGCAACCCCAGGTTGATGTAGGTATTGTAGGGCGAAGCAATCTGCGTCTGTTCCGTCGTCAGCACCGCGGTTTTTTCACCCCGGGCATAATCGACCGTGATGTCGGATTGCAGCGGCATATTGGCCGCGATGCGGTTATAAAAGACGCTGGCAGCATTCGCCTTATCTTCGACGAACTTTGTTTCCAATTCGACAATTGATGACATGATGACAATCTGATCAACCGTTTTTCCCATTTCAGTGGTTCGGTTCAGATAATCCTGGTCGTAGACTTCGACAAACCGATCAAGCATTGCCGTCACCACATCTGATGGGTTGGTTTCCGGTGAAAAGCTGTAGGTATCAGGGAAGAGATAGCCTTCCAGAGTCCGGCTCACACCATCTTTGGTATCCAAAGTGATGCTGCTGAGGATTGGGTATTTTTTTTGATACGCCGCTACTTTTTTTGTCTCTTCAATAAACGCGTCCCCGTCGCAGACATGATTTTCTTCCAGAATCGCAGCGATCTCTTCGATGTTTTTGCCTTCCGGAATGATCACCGCCGAATCATAGACATCGCCCGCCACCAGGCGTTTCAGAATTTCTTCTGCGGATTCACTGGGACTGAATGCATAGTAACCTGATTGAATCTGGTTAGCCGCCCCTTCATTTTTAGCCATGATTTCAAAAGCGAGTGCATCCTTAATCAGATGATTCTCTTTCAGAATATCCGCAACCTCGCTGAGCACCACCCCTTCTTCAATTTGAACATAGACGAGATCCCCTTCTCCAACCGGTTTTAATATTTCACTGATAAAAAATTTAAAACTGAACACAGCCGTGGCTGCAAGTATCACCAGTAAAAAAGCAGTAATCACAATGATTCTGCTCTTTCTTTGTGGTGGTGGCTGACCTGGCGAATTTGACATATTTTTCTCGTTCTTTCTCATATTTCACCTCTTTTTAATTTTATTTCAGAATAGACATTTGCAAAACTACATCAGTAATCATACTATAGCTCAGGTCGTTTCGCAATTACCTACTCACCAAGCAAACTATAAAAAAGAATATAGGACCTCCGGTGAAAGCGGGTACCTATATTCTCTTTAAATGCTTCTATATTAAATAATATTCAATCCTAGCAACCTTCTTCTTCAGAAGTGAACATGCCCATGTCCAAATCAACCGCTTTGGCAATGATTTCGGTAATATCATTGAAAATAACGGAAAACTGCATCTGTGCCTGAAAAAATTCTGCTATTTCAGGTATTCCCATGACTGTATTTCCCAGGGCATTGTAGGCATTGATCTGCTCTTCTGAAAGTTCCTGACCCATCATCTGGAGGGACTGTGCTTCCATCTGCTTGCGAATATAGTCTTTGGTCATGTTGAATTTTTCAGGATCTTTCTGCAGTTTCTCTTTAGCTGCCACAAAATTCTGATATTCCGTTGAGTCTTTCAGGGCCTTTGCTAAATCATTAGCTTCATCATATACGTTCATGTTTCTCTCCTAATTATATAAAATCTATACTTCCATGAGAATGGGGAGTATCATCGGTTTTCTTTCGGTTCTCTGATAGAGGAATTTAAACAGGGTTTCTCGGATTACATTCTTAATGGAATTCCAATCGACAATGCCTTTTGACTCACAGGACAGCAGCGCTTTCTTCACTTCTTCCCGGGCATCGTTGATGAGATCTTCCGATTCTCGCACGTACACGAATCCCCGTGAAATGATGTCCGGTCCTGAAACGGCTTTTCCCTTGTGCATGGTGCAGACCACGATAAAGAGGCCATCCTCTGACAGACGCTTTCTGTCGTTGAGCACAATATTTCCGATATCACCAACACCAAGACCATCAACCAGAATCGGTTCTGCCTGTGTTTTTCCAACTAACTGCATGCTGCGCCTATCAATTTCATAAATGTTGCCATTTTCTCCGATAAACGTTTTTTCTTTCTTCATTCCAACCATATGAGCCAGGTCGGAATGCTGCATCAGCATCCGGCTTTCCCCATGAGCCGGCAGGAAATGTTTGGGTTTAACCAATGTGATCATCAGTTTTAGCTCTTCCTGTTTGGCATGTCCGGAAACATGAATCTCCGCAAATCGTCCATAGACGACATCCGATCCCAGTTCAACCAGTTTGTTGATGACTTCTGAAACCATTTTTTCATTTCCCGGTACCGGAGACGCGGAAATAATAACCAGATCGCCTTTTTGAATGGTCAGGTGACGGTGCTCACCCAGTGCCATTCGACCAAGGGCCGCCATGGGTTCTCCCTGGCTACCGGTCGTGATAATGACCAATTCTTTTTCTTTGTAATTTTTGATATCCTTCAGCTGCACCAGTACATTGGGCGGCATTTTCAGGTAACCAAGATCCATCGCGACTTCCGTCACATTTTCCATGCTGCGGCCGCAGATAATGACTTTCCTTTTGTATTCCACTGCTGCATCGATGATCTGCTGGATGCGATGTACATTTGAAGCAAATGAAGTGACGATGATTCTTCCGGTAGCACCTCTGAAAAGGTTGTACAGAGTCGGTCCAACGGTACTTTCCGATGGTGTAAATCCGGCGCCTTCCACATTCGTGCTGTCCGACATCAGCAGGTCCACTCCCTGTGAGCCAATTTTGGCAAATCGCTGCAAGTCGATTATTTCGCCGCCAATTGGATGATAGTCGATTTTAAAATCTCCGGTATGAACAACTGTTGCCGCCGGACATTTAATGCAAAGTCCGACTGCATCCGCGATGCTGTGGTTAACCCGGATAAATTCAACGTTGAATTCGCCGATATCAATACGATCTTTCGGTTTAACGATGTTGCGTGTTGTTTTCGTCAGCAGCCCATGTTCCTTGAGCTTTTTATCGATCAGTCCCATTGTGAATTTCGTTGCAAAAATGGGCACATCGATTTTCTTCAGAAGATAAACGAGTCCTCCAATGTGGTCTTCATGTCCATGCGTGATAACGACGCCTTTCACCTTATCTCTGTTTTCCAGAATATAAGTGAAATCCGGCAGGACAATATCGATGCCGAACATGGTATCGTCCGGAAACTTCAACCCGCAGTCGACAAGAATGATGTCATCCTTATACTCGAATAACGTCAGGTTTTTGCCGATTTCGCCTAATCCTCCTAATGGGATTACCCTCAGCTTATCTTTGTTCTTTTTAACTTGAGGTTTTCTTCGCTGACGTGAACGCCCTTCGACTCGTTGGGTTTCTGTTTCTATTATGTTGTTGTTTTCAATCAAATTTTTCTCCTTCCATATTTTTATAACAATCCGAACAGTATCCGTACACCTTAAGTTCATGATTGATTATAATGAATTCTTTCTTTTCTTCTATTTCTTTTTCGAGCGTTTCCAGGAAATCGTCTTGCATTTCGATCACCTTTCCACATTTTAGGCAAATCAAGTGATGGTGCCAGTGTTTTTCATCCAACTCGCACAATTCATACCGGGCAAAGCCATCATCAAAATTTCGTTTAGTAATGAGTCCCATTTCTTCCAAAATCTGCACCGTTCGATAAATGGTCGACATTCCCACATCAGGATAACGTTGTTTAACACCCTGGAATAATTCTTCAACACTAAAGTGCTGTTGTCCCATGGTCATAATTACCTCAATGGTCGTAAGCCGCTGAGGCGTTACTTTATTTCCTCTTTTTCTGAGTGCTTCAACAATTTGAGTTGCATCATTCATGATAATTACACCTCTTCAACATTCACCTCTGAAATTTTACAGGCAATGCTCCGATAATTTCTATGTTTACTCCATCAATATCACAGGAAAGCGCACGGATGTTCATTCCCAGACTATGACATTGACCCAATAAACGCATAAATTTCAGATCCGTTATTTGTATTTGGTTGAAACCGGGTATCATCCGTTTGACGCTGCGATGCCGGATTTAATGGCGACATGACCCTGTTTCTCGGGATCAGAAGCTCGCTCATGCAGCCGGTATTGGCCACATGAACGATGATCGCCTCTCGTCTGATTATGATTTTGCAATAAACCGATCGGGGCGACTGATAAATATCCCATCAACTAAGGGGAATTTACTCAACTTCACCTTCATCATCATCTTCCATCAGATCATCCATGATTTCATCATAAGCAGCCGCAACGATATCGAATTCAGCTTCATTGTCGACTTCGCTCAATACTGGGCCATCTTCATCTTCCGTAATTAAGAACGCATGGACATCTTCGCTTTCTTCATCTTCAGCCAGCAGCACGTATTCTTTTTCTTCGACATTGAATCGCAGCACCACTTCATAATCCGTTTCTTTTCCGTCATCATCAATTAAACCGATTGAATCTTCTTCCATATCGATTAACGTTACATGGTATTCCTTGTTGTCTACTGTTATTTTATAATCCATTTCTACACCTCTTATATTTTATTTAATTATTTCCTGCTAATCCTTCATAAGCTTCTGCGATCAAAGCAAACTCCAATTCGTCTTCCACCGGCATTAAGCCTTCTCCGTCTTCCGTTACATAAAACGGATAGACATCACTTTCACCATTTTCTGAAAGCAACATATAGGTTTTATCCTCAATATCGAGACTGACAATAATTTCATACTTCTTTTCCATACCCGTTTCGTCCATCACTGCGATCATTTCTGTCTGATCCTCATGGTGGTGGTCATGTTCTTCCGGTCCCATGATCTCATCATATTTCGCTTCAACCAATGCTAATTCGTGCTCGTCTTCCACCGGTTTCAAGCCCTGGTCCGCTGTCTTGAAAAACGGATACACATCATCGCTTTCTTCGTTTTCTGATACGAGCACATACGTTTTTTCTTCAATGTCGAAACTTAAAACTAATTCATACTGTCTTTCAACGCCGGCATCATCAATCAACATGATCTTTTCTTCCATCATTACTTCTCTTTCACGTGTATTTTTCCGCTCATAATCTTCTTATTATACCTTTTGAATCTTAAATTTTCATTATTTAGGCGTTTTTCTGACAAAACGCCTGATTCAGAACCCAATTTCTATTTCCCGGCCCGATCCATATAGGATTGCAGGATCATTTGGGCCGCCAGCATATCGATATACTCTTTCCGGTTTTGTCGCGATACATTACCCTCAATCAGGATTTTTTCTGACCAGGAAGAGGTCAAGCGTTCATCCATATAAATAATTTCAACATCCAGCCGTTTCTTGATAAATTGGCAGAAATTGACCGTTTTTCTTGTCTGGGCCGATTCCGACCCATCCATATTCACCGGCAAACCGGCGACGATTCTTTTGATCTCATATTTTTCAATTAGCTGCCGGAAAGCATCCAAATCATCGTCCCGGGTCTTTCGTTTCACCGTCATAACCCCTTGTGCAGTAATCTGCAGAGGGTCCGTCACTGCAACCCCGATCCGTTTATCACCAACATCTATCCCTAAAATTCTCTCCATCTATTATCCCATCTGTTTATGTATGACTGTTAAATCACCTTGATACAAAAAAGCTTGCAGTATGTGCCGCAGTAGCAGCACAGAATACACTTTTGATTGTCAATGACAGCCTTGCCCTCGACAATCGACAAAGCCTTGGGACCGCAGTGTTTGACGCATTCCCCGCAGCCCTCACACCAGTCACTGATGTGAATAACTTTTGACGATCCGGCCACTGCCGCTGCCAATTGTTGTGAAATGGGTTCGCCATTGATTCTTTTGACGTCATAGCGAACTTCGTCCACCGACTGAACACCGATGGCAATTGCATCCAGATCCTCCAGACCCAGAATGAAATCAAAGCAGGCCTGTTTTTGCGCAAGCAGATTGCCGCCACCCAGAGCTTTCATGGCGTAGATGCCTTTGCCCTTTTTCTTTGCTGCGTGGATGGCTGCGACCATTTCCTCAGCGGTTCCGTCCTCGATTCCTATTCCGGTCAAATTTATCAGCGGATGAATCACATCCAATTCATCAAAAAGGGTGGCTCCGACCACGCCTTCGATTCGATGCGTGGAAATGCCAATGGCTCTGACAACTCCCGCCTCCTTGAATTTGATCAATTCTGCAATGGCCTCCCAATGACCTTCAATTGTTTTTCTGCTTTCCTGTTCGTGGAGCAAATAAAGATCCACGTAGTCCCGGCCTAATTCGGTCAGCGCACGATGCAGGCTTTTTCTCACACCTGCCGCGGTGTAATCGTAAGATTTTGTACTGATGACAACATCCCGTTTGATTTCAATTGCCTGTTTCAGATGCGCATAGTTATTGTATAAATCAGCCGTATCAAAAAAATTAACACCGTGATCCAAAGCTGCTGCAATAATCTCTTTGCTTTCTGAAAGTGGTTTATTTTTTTGCGTCGGGCCGATGGTTAAACTGCCAAAGCACATTCGGGACACCTTGATTCCGGTATCCCCCAATGTATTTATTTTCATTTCTTACCTGGTTTCTGCTCCAAAACTAAAACAGGGCTGCCTCACGTGTTGAGACAGCCCCAATTTATTAGCCTACTAAATACTGTTTAAGTAACGACGTACAAGCTCTTC
The DNA here is from genome assembly GCF_014284475.1 of Acetobacterium fimetarium. Lineage (GTDB taxonomy): Bacteria > Bacillota > Clostridia > Eubacteriales > Eubacteriaceae > Acetobacterium > Acetobacterium fimetarium. The sequence goes on from NZ_WJBC01000003.1 coordinate 162,932, forward strand.
AAGCAACTCGTCCCGTTCAATTTTCTGTATGGCATTACGCGCTTCTCTATGACTTGTGATATAGGTCGGATCTCCTGACATGACATAGCCTACAATTTGATTGACTGGGTTATACCCCTTTTCAACTAAAGCTTTATGCACATTTCTCATCACATCATCGATCGTTTGAGATTTCTCGTTATCGACCTCAAACATAATCGTTCCTCGATCAATCACTGTATTTTCTCCCATCGTCATCTGACCTCCTTCACAATCAATTGATACCATTTTAACCTAAAGCTATCTAAAATACAAGTTAAATGACATATTTTTTGTTTTTCTTAACAAATTAATTCAACTGCTCCCGAATGCAGGCCTCTCCCTTTGATAGCGCTTCTGCCAGTTTTTCTGGGAGTTTCCCCCCAGCTTGCGCCATATCCGGCCTTCCGCCGCCACCTCCGCCGGCCACTGTCGCCACCTCTTTGATGACTTTTCCGGCATGGAAGCCTCGTTTGACCATATCTTTTGTCGCAGTTGCAATAAAATTAACTTTATCATCGACCACACTTCCCAACAATACGATGCCGGAACCCATCCGATCCTTCAGTAAATCGCCAATGTTTCGCAGCTCCTCCATCGGCATGTTTTCAACTTCCGCAATGGTTACCTGGACGCCGTCAATCACGACCATTTTCTGGTGAATATTCATGATCATATTTCCGGCAGATTTTTGTTTCAGCTCGTTGATGGTTCGTTCTTTCTGTTTTGCCGTTTCAGATAATTCACTCACTTTTTCAAGTAACTGATCCGGATTCGTTTTGATCAGATTTGACACATCCAGCAAGGTGTCATCCATTTTTTCGACGACATTCAGGGCGTTGAAACCCGTTGCCGCTTCGATACGACGCACGCCGGCCGCAACCCCACTTTCGCTGAGCAGCTTAAACAGCCCCACCTTTGAAGAATTGCTGATATGGCAGCCACCGCAAAGCTCGGTACTGAAGTCGCCCACTTTGACGACACGGACGATTTCTCCGTATTTTTCACCAAAAAGTGCCATCGCTCCCAGTTCCTTGGCTTTATCGATATTGGTTTCAAATATCTTGACATCATACGCTTCTAAAATGGCGGCATTGACAATCTCTTCAACCTGGCGTTTTTCCTCACGTGTCATTGCCTGGAAATGATTGAAGTCAAATCGCAGCCGGTCTGGTGAAACAAAGGAACCGGCCTGTTCCACATGATCGCCCAATACCATTTTTAATGCCTTTTGCAGCAAATGGGTTGAGGTATGATTTCGCTGCACTGCATCTCTTCGTTTTTTATCAACATCTGTGATAACCGTTTCTCCGACCTTGAAGCTTCCGGATTTTACAATTCCGGAGTGAATGTGGCGGCTGAGGCTGCCCTTTTTACAGTCCATCACGTCAATGACCCCATCGCCTTTTTGAATGGTCCCACGATCTCCGGTTTGTCCACCGCTTTCGCTGTAGAAGGAAGTCTGGTTTAAAAGAATTAGAACTTCATCGCCTTCATTGGCCTCTTCCACCAATGCGTCATTGACATATAAACCGAGAATGGTTCCTTCAGTTACCAGATTATCGTAGCCGACAAAAGTATCAACGGCATCCGGTCCCAATTCATTAAAGGGATCATCTGCCCAGACGGCTAAATCGCTGTTCATACGATCCTGACGGGCCCGCTCGCGCTGAGCCTGCATTTCGGTCTCAAATTCTTCGGCAACAATGGTCAGTCCCCGTTCTTCAACAATTTCCTTGGTCAGCTCATAAGGAAAACCATAGGTATCATAGAGCTTGAAGGCACCGAAACCCGGGAATACGCTTTGTTCGGTCTCAATGATTTTATCGATCTCTTTATTCAGCAGCGACAAGCCCTGATCAATGGTTTCTTTGAATCGCTCTTCTTCGATTTTTATCAGTTTTTGAATAAAATCCTGTTTTTCTCTGAGTTCAGGATAGGCTCCTTCTGAAACCCGAATGGCTTCTTTGGCCACATCGTATAAAAACAGGTCTTTGATTCCCAAAAGTTTTCCATGACGAACCGCTCGCCGCAGAAGCCGTCTCAGCACATAGCCACGGCCTTCATTTCCCGGCATGACCCCATCGGCAATCATAAAGGTGACGCTTCGGACATGGTCGGTGATGACGCGAATCGAGACATCATCATCAGCATTATCCCCGTATTTTACGCCGGCCTTTTTACAGATATAGTTTAAAATATGACCCACGGTGTCGACTTCAAAAATATTGTCGACGCCCTGCATGATAACGGCCAACCGTTCCAGTCCCATTCCCGTATCGATATTGGGATGATCCAGAAGATTGTAATTACCGGTTTCATCTTTATCAAATTGAGTGAAAACCAGATTCCAGAATTCAACATAACGGTCACAGTCACACCCGACACCGCAAGTCGGACTGTCGCAGCCAAATTCTTCACCCCGGTCAAAATAAAGCTCTGAACACGGTCCACAGGGTCCCAAGCCATGTTCCCAGAAGTTGTCTTCTTTTCCCAGTCTTACCATGCGATCTTTGGAAACACCGACAACCTGGGTCCAGATATTATACGCTTCATCATCATCCATAAAAATGGATACCCAAATCTTATCTTCCGGGATTTCCATAACCTTGGTACAGAATTCCCAGGCCCATGGAATCGCCTCTTTTTTGAAATAATCTCCGAACGAGAAATTCCCGAGCATCTCAAAAAACGTGCCGTGTCGTGCTGTTTTCCCAACATTTTCAATATCCGGGGTCCGGATACATTTCTGGCAGGTCGTTACTCTTTCTCGCGGTGGCACTTCATCGCCGGTAAAATAAGGTTTCATGGGTGCCATCCCTGAATTAATCAGCAGCAGGCTTTTATCATTAATGGGTACTAAAGGAAAACTCTTTAAACGCAGATGTCCCTTTTCCTCGAAAAATTCCAGATATTTTTCCCTAATTTCATTTAATCCTAATGGTTTCATTTTTTCTCCTTTTTTTCTAAATATAACTTGGATTATACCCGTTTATATTCACACCAGCGGGATGATCATCGACTGCATAAAAAAATCCGGGCTGGTTTGGCACTCCTGCCAGCGTGCAAACAAAAAATCCCTTGCACGTAATGCAAGGGACGGTTTTTATCCGCGGTACCACCCTAATTAGTCATGAAATTTCATAACTCACTTTATCCATAACGGTCTCCCGACTGAAAATACTCAATGAAATAATCTCAATTTTCTTGACAGTTGCTCTAACGCTGCAACCCTAAATCCATTATAAAAGACTTTCAGCCTCGTCTTTCTCTCTGAAATAATTGATTTAGCGCCTTCGTTTTCAATGCATTTTAATATTAACCTATGAATTTGATTATATTGATTTCATATTAAAATGTCAATCACTTTTTAATTCTGTCTCTTCCCGGGAGGCAAACACCGAGATGATATAGCCGCCAATTACCTTAATGGTTCCGGCTAAAGGAACCGCCATGATCATTCCCAGTCCACCGAACAGTGCCCCGAAAAAGAAGATCGAGAAAATAATAAAGACGGGATGAAGGCCCACATTTCCCGACATCAGTGCCGGCGCCAGGAAATTGCCGCAGACGACCTGAACCACGCCGATGGCAATCAGGATGGGAATAATCATCACGGGCTTTGTAAAGAGCACCATCAGGACAATCACAATCATTCCCACAACCGGTCCGAAATACGGAACCATGGTTGTGACGCCGGCGACTACGCCGATAATACTGGCATAGGGAATATCCAATACAATCGCACAGATTCCGGTTGCTATCCCCGCTACGAGGGATGTAAGGCCCTGTCCTTTAATAAAACCACCGATGACAAGATCAATATCACAGCACATTTTTAAGACACTGCTTCTGAATTGAAGCGGAACTAAATACATTACGCCATTGATAAAAAATTCCTTGTCCATCAGTAAAAATATCGTAACCAGCGGAATGATGATGATATTCATTAGTTGACCACTGTTTTGAATGATCGCATTGCTGATCTGCTGGAGGGCTGAACCGAATCCTTTGACGATATTTCCCAGGGCCTGTTCCAGATTGACGTATTTTGATATATCAGAATTGCTGATGTTGGTAATGTAATTCGAGAGCTCGGTGTTGTATTGCTGCATCTGACTGATGAAATCAGGAATATTGCTGATCATGCCGGCAATACTGGTAATCAGTGTCGGGACAAAACTCATGAATGTTCCGACCACAATCGCGAGCATCAACACGAAGACAATGATAACCGAAAGAATTCGGCCGAGCCCCTTTTGTTCAAAAAATCCAACCAATGGATTCAACAGGTAGGCAAGAATAATAGCTATCAGAAACGGCATAAACATACCGGCAAAGGTTGGCCATATAATAAAAACGATGATCCCGATGATTAACAGTACCATTAAATTCAGAATCAGCAAGCGCTTCTTCTTGGATGAGTCCTGCATCTATTTTACCCCCAACAGTCGATTGGCAATGCCTGTTCCCTGGTTTTTAAATTCGGGATTGAACATTGCCTTTTCATAAGATAGAATCTGATCCTGATAGGTCAGCTCTGATGCCTTGATGATTCCATAACCGTGGTCAAGATCATCGAAAAAGCTTTTTGATATTTCATATTCGCTGATCCGGTAGGTTTTTGCTTCAATTGTTGCATTGGCCACGCGGCCAAACAATTCGCCATTCTTGTCCACAACCGGGTAATTCATCAGGGGGAAGGCTTCCTCCAGATACGCTTTCACCATCTTTCGCTTAACCCGGATAATATCTTTATCATCTTCAATGATCAATCGCTTATAATTGACATCAACGATGCTCTCCGGCTTGAAAAATTCTGCTTTTGACAAAATCCCGCCGGGATTGATCACCAGATATTGCAGAACGTGATTCACTACCACCAGACTTTTGACTAAACCATGACGTCTTCCATTATTTTTGGAAATCACCTCAACATTCAGTAAGATGTTTGCCTTCATTTCGTATTCCTTTCTTAATTATGTCATTTTTATTATCTTACACCATTATTTTTTTAATAGCAATGTGCATTTTGTCGATTTATTCATCACCATCAAAAAACCGTCGTTTCAATATCAAAACGACGGCTTTTTTCAGCACTTATGCTTTTTTTGTTTTATAATCCTGGATCGCTGCCTGTATTGCTTCGGCGGCCAGTACTGAGCAATGGATTTTCACATCGGGCAATCCGCCCAGGGCATCAACCACATCCGAGTTTTTCAGTTTACCTGCTTCCTCAATGCTTTTTCCAATAATCATATCGGTTGCCATGCTGCTGCTGGCAACTGCTGCGCCGCAGCCAAATGTTTTAAACGAAGCATTTTCGATGATGTCCTCATCATTGATCTTTAAAAAGATCTTCATGATGTCTCCACAGGCCGGACTGCCGACCTGGCCAACGCCGTTTGCATCTTCAAGCTCACCCACATGTTTGGGGCACGAAAAATTTTCGATGACTTTTTCAGTATATTCCATTTCTATTCTCCTTAAAATCAAAATAAAATTTAATGATGATGATCTGCTTTATCAAAGACAGCCGAATCGATCGGATTGTCTGCATCAATCGGTGACATCGCCCGCAGTCTTTGAATGATACCAACCAGGTTATCAACGACATAATCGATATCTTCCGGGGTGGTGCTTTTTCCAATCGTCAGTCGCAGCGATCCGTGGGCCATTCCCGCCGGCAGGCCGATCGCCAGCAGCACATGCGAGGGATCGAGTGAGCCCGAGGTGCAGGCTGATCCACTGGACCCGGCAATTCCAATAATATCAAGGCTCAGCAGAATCGATTCGCCTTCAATGTATTCAAAACAGAAGTTCGCATTTCCCGGCAGCCGTTTTTGTGGATGTCCGTTCAGCCGGACCTTGGGAATTCTTTCGGTAACGCCTTTGATCAGCTGATCTCTGAGCGTCTTCATGTGGTTTATATTCGTTTCAAGATGTTCGGTTGCAAGCTCTGCGGCCTTTCCGAAAGCAACAATTTCCGGTGTGTTTTCTGTTCCGGCTCGTTTTTTTCGTTCCTGTCCACCGCCATGAATCAAATTGTCAATGGGTAAACCTTTTCTGATATAAAGTGCGCCGATTCCTTTTGGCCCGTATATTTTATGCGCCGAAACAGAGAGCAGATCAACGTTCAAATCTTTTACGTCAATCGGGATATTCCCCAGTGCCTGCACGGCATCGGTATGAAAAACAATTCCCTTTTCTTTAACGATTTTCCCGATCTCCCTGATCGGTTCAATGGTGCCAATTTCATTGTTGGCAAACATGATCGACACCAGAATGGTTTCTTTGCGAATCGCATTCCTTAAATCTTCCAGTGAAATCAAGCCATCTTTATCGACTGGTAAATAGGTCACTTCAAAGCCATGTTTTTCCAGATATTGACAGGTATGAAGAATCGCATGATGTTCAATTTTCGTGGTGATGATATGGTTTCCTTTCGCCTGATTTTTCATGGCGATGCCCTTTATGGCCCAATTGTCAGCTTCTGACCCACTGGCCGTAAAAAATATTTCACGCGGATCTGCATTGATGGCTTTTGCTACTTGTGCCCGTGCGGCATCAATGCTTTTTTTTGCTGTTCGTCCTTCAGCATACACTGAAGATGGATTTCCAAAATTGTCTTTCAAACTTGAAACCATTACCTCCACAACTGCCGGATCAACCGGCGTTGTGGCTGCATGATCTAAATATATTCGCTTCATATTATACCTCTTTCATGATTTATTTAGTTAATAAATCCTGTAGTGATCGATTATCGATGATGTTGCTGATACTGTCATTAATTTCTTTCCAAAGGCCTTTCGTTACACATTCCGGTGATTTTACACAAGCAAAGCCTTCAAGACAGTCTGCCAATTCAATGGGACCTTCCAGCGCTCTGATGATTTCACCAATGGTAATGTCATCGGGATCCCTTGCCAGCACATAACCGCCGTGAGCACCCCTTAAACTCTTGACGAGTCCGGCCATTTTCAACGCTGAAAAAAGCTGTTCCATATACGAATCTGAAAAATTCTGTCGTTCAGCAATCTCCTTAATTGATAGCGGGCCTTTCCCATATTGAATTGCCAGCTCAACCATTGCAAGTACACCATATCTTCCTTTTGTTGAAAGTCTCAAATGATGAACCCCCTCGTTTATTTCCGAGTATTCCACCTGGATTTAATGTATATTATAGCACTAAAAAAATATTTTTCAATAGCTTTTTGAAAAATATTTTTTTGTTAAGAAAACCGTTTCAAAAGCACAAAAAAAAGAGGTCTGTCTTTGGCTAAACACCAAAGACAGACCTCTTTAAATTGTTATTTTTTTATTCTTCTGTATCGTCGTCAAAAAGACCACTGAACATATCACCGAATGCATCCCCAAGGGTTACATTGGCTGTTTCTTCATAAACAGTCTTGTTTCGGCTGCTGCTGTTATTATGATTCTGCGGTTTGCTTCTTCTTTCACCGCTGTAGCTGCTGCTTTTTTCTCTGCTGCCAGTACTGCTGCTACTGCTTCTCTGTGAAGGAGCTGGACGAGCTGGTGCTTCTTCTGTCGCTTTTTTACTTAAGCTGATTTTTTCTTTTTCAGCATTAATGCCAATGATCTTAACTTTTAAAACATCGCCTGGTGATAAAACAGAAGCAACGGATTCAACTCGGCTATAACTGATTTCCGAAACATGAATCAAGCCCTCAACACCTGGAATGATCTGAGCAAAAGCGCCGAAATCAAGAACGTTGGTGATGGTAACTTCAACTTCATCATCGACATGATAATTTGCAATAAAATCATCCCATGGACGGGCCAGTAATGCTTTTACGCTTAATTTGATTTTCTTATCTTCATCATTTTTGGCGATGACTTTGGCTTCAATTTCCTGACCTTTTTCAACAATATCTTTTGGTTCGTTGATTTTTTCCCAGGTCAAGTCAGAACGATGAACAAAACCATCAATGCCTTCAAGATCAACAAAGATTCCGAAGTTCGTGATCGTTTTAACAACACCTTTAACGATATCGTCAACGTTTAATTCTGCGAAGCGTTTTTCTTTAACTTCTTTAAGCTGTTCTCTTCTTTCTTTCATATCTTTTTCAAGAATGATTTTCTGTGAAAGAATGGCACGACGGCGTTTTGGATTATAGTCAATGATAATACCCTTTACTTTTTCTCCAATAAGGGTATTTAGATCTTTGACATAACGCACATGATATTGTGAAGCAGGCATATAAATATCAGTAAAGCCGATATCAATAATCAATCCGTTTCCAGAAATATCTTTTACCGTTCCTTCCAGAACAGTTTTATTATCAAAGGCATCACTTAACTGTTTTTGTACGAGACGGTTATCATATTTGATTTTTGAAAGTTTTACATTTCCTGAACCCTCATTTAAATCAGTTACGATACACCAGATCTTATCTCCCATTTGTACAAGTTCAGATAACACCTCATCGTTTTTCCATGTGAAATCATTCTTTTTGATAATGCCGTCTGCTTTGTAACCAATGTTTAAGATTACTTCATCGTCAGCGACATGGATAACTTCGCCTTCAATTTCTGCACCTCGACGAATTGTTTTTAATGATTCTTCAATTTCAGCTGCGAAATCGAAATTTGCATCATCATATTCGTCCACTTCAACGGCTTTTTCTTCAACCACTTCCTCAACTGCAACAGTTGGCTGTTCCTCAGTCGCCACTACTTCGACCACGTTTTCCTCAGCAATTTTGTTTTGCTCTTCCATACCTTCCAATACCTCCTTAACGATCCAATCCGGTGTAGATGCTCCTGCCGTAATACCAATTTTCTGGTATTTCCTTACTTCAGCGAAATCTAAGTCCCTGATGGTTTCTATGTGACAAGTGTTTTCGCAACAGGATTTACAAATATCAACCAGCTTCTGCGTATTAGAACTGTGATATCCTCCAACTACGACCATATATTCTACTTCTTTTGCAGTTTTTGCCGCTGCCGCTTGTCGTTCAGCTGTGGCACTGCAAATAGTATTAAATATAACTACTTCATTGACTCGCGACCTAATCTCATCACAAATTCGATTGAATTTGGATTCGATAATGGTGGTCTGAGCCACGATACATATTTTATCATAAACTTTGATATTTTCCAAATGTTTTATATCATTAATTATTAATGCTTCATAATTGCACCACCCATTTGCTCCAATGACCTCTGGATGATCTTTATTTCCAACAATCACGATCTGATAGCCGGCTTGATAATATTTTTCAACTTTTTTTTGAACGGCTCTGACGTAGGGACAAGTTGCATTGACAATTGGAATTCCTTTTTCTTCAAGAATCCTGATTATATTCTTTCCTACCCCATGTGAACGTAAAATAACACAACCGGAATCAATTTTTTTTACATCTTCATCATCGATGATGATAATCCCCTGATCTGCCAGTCGCTGCGTTTCCTGAGTATTGTGACTGATCGGGCCCAATGAATAAATCTTTTTCTGGCCTGAGTGCATGGTATCTTCGACCATTTTCATGGCGTTTTCGATTCCAAAACAATATCCCGCTTTTTCTGCAATCACTATTTCCATATTATCCTCTGAATTATTCCAGACTGTAAATCTTGTCCATAATTTCTTCACCCAATTTCTGCATTTCCGCTTCCGGTATTTTTTTTCCATAATAATCGGTGAGAAAAATCGGTTCGCCGATAATGACATCAATCTTATGACGGAAGCGGTACTCGCCTTTTATTCTGACCGGAATAATCGGCGATTTCGTTTTAACAGCAAACACAATAAAGCCACTGGCCGGAGGGATGCGTTCCCCTTCTTTGACACGTGTTCCTTCCGGAAATATTCCCAGGATCTCCTGATCCTTCAGTATTTTCAGGGAAGTCTTAACCGTATCAATGCCCACCTTGTCACGGTTGACCGGAAAAGCATGGACCTTCCTGAAGAACCATGCCAAAAAAAGATTCTTGAAAAGCTCCGCCTTGGCCATATAATGGACAACTCTTGACGTGGCAAAGGCAATCACAACCGGATCGATATTACTGATATGGTTGGGACAGATCAGAACGCTTCCAGTTTCGGGGATGTTCTCCTTGCCAACAATGTTGATTCGATACAAAATCAAACTGAGTAAATATGTTAAAAATCGGCCGATTCTGTAAATCATGCTTTGGCTCCATCAATATATTTTCGCATCGCATCACACACCTGTTCAATGCTTTTACCGGTCGTATCGATCACAATGGCATCCGCCATCTGTATCAGTGGTCCTTCTTCCCGGTTCCGGTCGTTGTCATCCCGTTGGTTGATTTCTTGCGCTATCTTTTCCAGACTTTTGACGATGCCTCTTTCATCCAGTTCTTTTTTTCTTCGTCTGGCACGTTCCAGCACATCGGCATCCAAAAAAAACTTAAAATCGGCATCCGGCAGAACAACCGACCCGATATCCCGGCCATCCATGACAACCGCGTGATCTTTTGCATATGCTTTCTGCTGGCGTACCAGCAATTCCCGCACTTCCCTGATGCACGCAACGTCTGAAGTATGCCGGGAAACCAACGGAGTCCGGATCTCCTCTGTCACTTCTTTATTATTACAGAAAACCCGATCGCCATCGAAGGTGATCGCTGCCTTTTCGGCAATCCGGATAATGTCATCAGTATTTTCAAAATTTCCGCCCTGGTTTAAAACACAGTGGGCAATACAGCGATACATCGCTCCGGTATCAAGATAAGTCATTCCATAAACTGCTGCCAGTTTCTTTGCAATGGTGCTTTTTCCCGCTCCCGCAGGACCATCAATCGCTACTTGCATTTTCTTCTCCCTCATTCCATTCATCCTTCATTCAACTGAGTTTCCGGCCAGCCAGCCGGTGGAAACCGCAATCTGGATATTGTATCCGCCGGTCAGAGCATCCACATCCAGCATTTCTCCGGCAAAGTAGAGATTCTTGATCAGCTTTGATGCCATGGTTCCGGGGTCCACTTCTTTCACGCTGACACCGCCGGAAGTGATAATCGCTTCCGCATAATCCCTGAGATCGGCAACGGAAATATCAAGCTGTTTGAAACACTGCACCAGTTTCTTCCGTTGCTCTTTGGTAATCTGATTCACCTTGAGATGCGGATCGATGCCGGAGAGGCCAACCATAACCGGAATCATTTTTGACGGCAGCAAATCCCCCAGAGCATTCCCGAAATCCTTATTCTGGTACTTCATTAAATCTCGCTGGATTCGGTTTTCCAGCTGTTCGATGCTGAGGGCCGGCTTTAAATCGAGGGTCAACAGATAGTCCTGCGGATTTCCTGCCATATAGGAGCTGAGCGACAGCGCCAGGGGGCCGGAAATACCGAAATGCGTAAACAGCATTTCGCCGAGCAGGGATTTTATTTTCTTTTGCCCTTTCGGGGTCTTTTTCGCTAAAGTCAGGACCACATTTTTCAGCGACAGTCCCTGCAGCTCACGCGGCCAGTTTTCTTTTGTATTGATCGGCACAAGGGCCGGGGCTAATGCGGTAATCTGATGCCCACATTCTTGTAAGATCCTATAAAAATTACCGTCGGAGCCGGTGGAGGGATAACTTTTTCCGCCGGTTGCCAGGATTACCGCATCATAATCGCGTATTTCTCCTTGCTCCAGAACGATGCCCTTGATAACCCGGTCCTCGATTAAAAGATTTTCCACTTTTTTATTTAAAAATATGTTGCATTTATTTTTTTTCAATGCTGTTTTAAAGCCACTGATGACATCGCTTGATTTATCCGAAAGGGGAAAAACCCGATCGCCCCGCTCAATTTTTAATGGCACGCCATTTTTTTCCATAAAGGCCATAAAATCCTGATTGGTAAATGAATACAACGCACTGTACATAAACTGATGATTATGAACGATACTGTCAAAATAATCACCGATATCAATGGCATTGGTCAGGTTGCAGCGGCCTTTTCCGGTGATATAGAGTTTTTTCCCTAATTTCTCGTTACTTTCATACAAATCGATATGATGTCCCTTTTGGGCAGCCGCTACTGCTGCCATCATTCCTCCGGGACCGCCTCCAATTATTGCAATATTACTCATTGATCGTCGTGTCCTTTCGTGAATTCTTTCTCCATCTCATCGCCTTTATAAATATAGTGATCTTTCCAGATTTCTTCCAGTTCATTAAATGTCTCTTTTGTTTTGCCAATATTTCTCAACCCCACTGAAATAACCAGGGCATTAATCAGTGAAAGCGGTGCTACCAGCGAATCAACGAAAGAGTAAACATTGCTTTTCGCAATCAGACGATACTCAGTAAACTCATTGATCGGTGCATTTTCATTGTCTGAAATCGCAATGATTTTAACCCCTTTCTCCCCCAGAAATTCAACCGCTTCATAGGTCTTTTGAGCATACCGCGGGAAACTGATCGCAATCACGACATCTTTTTCGTTCAGGCGGATCAAATCCTCGTATATATCCGAAACGCCATAGTTCACCACCTTGACGTTGTCTAAAATAAGGTTGAGGTAATACCCCAAATGCTCGGTTAACAGTGACGTCGTTCTAAAACCGATGATGATGACTTTTCTGGCTGCCAGGATTAAATCGATGCATGATTTGAAGTTTTCATAATCAAATTCTTCAAAGGTTGTGCCGATATTGGAAATATCCGATTTTAAGACATTTTGAACCGTTTCCTGAAGCGCTTTTTCCTTCTCTTCATTTCTCAGTGACATATCAATCCGCTCAACCGTCGTGAGCTTGCTCTTGAGTTCATTTTTCAACGCCCGGCGAAATTCCGGATAGCCTTCAAATCCGAGGGCTACTGAAAAACGGACCACGGTTGCTTCACTCACATCGATGCTTTTTGCCACCTTGCAGGCTGACATTTCAGAAACCTGTTCATAATGACTAAACATAAAATCAGCGATCAGCTTATGACTCTTACTTAATTTCGGATAAAGCTGTTTAATCGTTGAAAATATATCCCTGCACTCTTTTCCACTTGAAATTTCTTTCATTGCTTACCTCGTTTAATGCTTTAAGTGTTGTACCCCTTGATGTAAATCCAGTTTATTCTCCACTGCAGCCGGCGCATGGTTTGAAAAACTCACCTGGAAAATCCGCATGACTTAAACCTTCGGCATCTTCAGTAAACTCATGATCCATAAAATACGCTTCAAACTCCTGTTTTGCGCCGCGAACGGATAGGCTTGTGCAGCCCTCTTCCGCCATTTTATAAAGCAGTGTCCGGACAATGCCATCAAATATCGCCATGTACTGGTCGCCCTGATAGGTCATGATCATTTCAAAAATATCCACCTGGTTTCCTGTGTAAAAAAAGCGGATTGCTCCCAGTATTTTAGAAGTTTCTGTGTCTTCAGCCGCAATATACAAATCTCTTTCCTTTTCCTTTTCCGGGAAAAGCACTTTTAATTGACTAAAATCTCTTGGAAATCCTATCTTGATCATATTTTTTTATCTCCTTTTAAATAAGTAATCTCGTCTTTGGTTAAATATCGCCAGTCGCCTGGTTTCAGCTCACCCAGTGTGATGCTCCCCATCGCAACCCGTTTGAGCTCAATGATGGGATGCCCCATCGCCTCGCACATTTTTCGAATCTGCCGTTTTTTACCTTCATGGATCTTCATTTCCAATCGTGCGGTATCGCGATTCTGCTTTAAAATCCGGATCGCGGCAGGAGCGGTATGGTAATCCTCGATGGCCATTCCCTGTCTGAATCTTTCCAGACTCGGTTTTGTTGGGCATCCTCTGACCAGACCGACATAGGTTTTTTCAAATTCATGACTGGGATGGGTCAGCGAAAAGGTCAGCTCACCATCATTTGTCAGCAGCAACAGACCTTCCGTGTCCATATCCAATCTGCCGACCGGATAGAGCCGCTCTTTAATCGGGACCAGATCGATGACCCGCTGGCGTCCGTGGGTGTCTACGGCTGTTGACAGCACCCCTTTTGGTTTATTGAGCATCACATAAACCAGCGGCGACACTGTCAGCTTTTTTCCGTTAACAACGATTTCGTCTTGGTCCGGCTCCACGGCAAATCCCGGTTCCCTGATCGTTTCTCCATTGACTTGCACCAACCCTTGCTTGATCAGTTCTTCCGATTTTCTACGTGATGCAACCCCGCACTGGGCCATGTATTTCTGGATTCTCATTGTGCGGCCTCTGCCGACGGTTCCGATCCGGTTGCTTTTTCCAACATTTCAGTCAGCATTTCTTCGTGCGATGTTTCTTTTTTTGGTGTTTCATTTGTCATTATTTCCAGATTGAATTCTTCCTGCCGACCCTGTGAAAACACTTCGTATTCCGGCATTTCCTTAAGACTTGAAAAGCCGACGGTTTTTAGAAACTCATTGGTAGTCTTATAGAGAATCGGTCTTCCGGGCGCTTCAAGCCGTCCGCCATCACAGATCAGCCCCCGATCGAGCAATCGCTGAATTGCACTGCTTGAGCTGACACCACGCAGCTCGTCGATGGCAATACGCGTAACCGGTTGCCGGTAGGCAATGATCGACAAAGTTTCCAATGCGGCGCGGGAAAGGCCCGTTTTTTCCTGACGCTTTGTTATCTCTTTGATGTATTCATAGTTTTCCGGCTTGGTGGAAAGCTGATAGGTGTCTTTTACTTGAACAACCCTGATCCCCCTTGCCCGGGACTGGTAATCCTGTTTTAAAATTTCAATTGCAAACCGAACTTCAGACGGCGTTTTATTAAGGCTCTGGCATAATTCACTGAGGGAAATTTTATCGCCTGCGCCAAATAAAATTCCTTCGATGACGCCTGCAAGCATATCGCTATCCATTTTTCTCCACCTCCCTTTCGATCTGAAAATCAATAAACACCCGGTTCTGGACAAGCCGCAAACCGCTGGTTTTAACCATTTCCAGCAGTGAGAGCAAGGTCACCACAACTTCTTCCCGGGTGATGTCCGGATGCAGCAGTTCGGAAAAACTGACCCCTTCGTCGCCCGCCTGAAGAAGCGCTTCCGTTATTTCAAGAATTTTCTCTTCAATGCTGAAAAGCTCCCGGATAATTTTTTGCGGCGGCGCGATGTCTTCCGTTTCTTCTTCCTGTTGAAACAGCAGCCGTTTAAAGCAAAGTTCCAGTGAAACTGGATCGATCTCAAGCGGCGCTTCCGTTTCATTCGTCGGAATATACTCGGGATCTCTGTAGATTGCGCCTTGCTCCCGTTCTTCTCTTGTTTTGAAATAGGCACTGATCTCCTTGAAAACCTTGTATTCAATCAACTGACGAACCAGTTTTGCCTGAATATCCTCTTCATCTTCTGCCTGATCTTTGTTTTGGGGCAGCAGCGCTCTGGCCTTGATTTCCAGAAGCCGTGCCGCCATGACGATAAAGTCACTGGCTACATCCATATCCATGTCCTGCCAGGTTTTTATTTGCGCCAGATACTCATTGGTAATCGCGGCGATGGGAATATCACAGATGTCGATCTTATTTTTTTGAATAAGATGGATCAGCAGATCCATTGGCCCTTCAAAACCTTCTAGACTCACTGCATATCCCATCGTTAAGACCAGAACAGATTGAAAAACGGCAGCAGTATCGCTGAAAAGAGGCTGACAATCGCATTAATAGCCGGATTGATGATAATCCCCAGCAAACCCGTTAAAGCCAGAACAAAAATTGCAATCATCCCATATCGCTGATAGCGATAGTAAAACATCAACGCTTTTGGCGGTAAAAACAGCAACAGTATCTGGGAGCCGTCAAGCGGTGGTATCGGAATAATGTTGAACACGGCAAAAACAATATTATAAATATAAATATATTGCAGGATAATCATCAAGGTCTCATTGTTCAGGGGAATGACCGCCAGATAGGCTGCCATGCCTAAAAAAGCCAGCAGTAAGTTAGTCAGCACGCCGGAAAGAGCAACGGCGATCATGCCCTTTTTTTTGTCCTTGAAATTGTTCGGATTAACCGGAACCGGTTTTGCCCAACCGAACCGAAACAATAACATCGAAATAAAGCCCAACGGATCGATATGCTTTAAGGGATTGACTGTTAAACGCCCCGCATCTTTGGGGGTGGGATCTCCCATCGCATCCGCGGCATAAGCATGCGCCATTTCATGAAAACTGATGGCAATCAGAATTCCGGGCAGACTCAGCAGTAAACTATAAAAATAATCTGGTGTGAAATTAAACATACATTAACCTCTCCTTTTTTAACTTTCACTCGGCATTTGCGTAACTGTCTTAAGCCATGCGATCGCAATTGCTTGCCGCAGCGAGGTTGTCTGCCGGTAATGTAAAATAGATGATTCATTCTAATGCCCTGCATCGAAATAAACCATCTATTCTCATTGAACATTATTTATTCTTACAAACAATCTCTGGCAGCGATCGAAAAATAATAACCCAACGCCGCCACTGTTTTTCCATCAATAAATTTTCCATTAATAAAAAGCGCTCTTGCGGTACGCACTGGAATTTTGACAAGACAGATGAACTCATCCTCATCTTCCGCCAGGGGATCCCATAAAAATTCGGTTGCACAGAAAAGAGTGATCCTTTCTGAACAGTAACCAGGTGTCGGGATAAATTCGCCCAACCGATAGAGATTAATGGGACGATAGCCGATTTCTTCGCGGCATTCGCGGATGGCCGCTTCCGCCGGTGTCTCTCCCGGTTCAATGAGTCCCGCCGGAATCTCCGTTAACAGCATTTCGTTGGCAATCCGATATTGCTTGACAAAATACATCTGTCCATTTTTTACCGCCAGAACCGCCACTGCCCCCTGATGTGTGACTATTTCCCGTTTTGAAAAACTGCCATCCGGAAGCTCGACATCATCAACACGCAGACTGACGATCTTGCCATTGTATATCTCTTCAGTTTTCACTGTTTTTTCATACTGTTTCATGAATTTCCCTCGGTTTGTTTTTCAGAGATCAGCCGCTCCAACTCATCCATGAACGATGCCACATCCTTAAACTGCCGGTAAACTGAAGCAAACCGAACATAAGCCACCTGATCCAGGGTTTTCAATGCTGTCATGACCTGTTCCCCAATCAATGATGATGGCACTTCTTTCATTTCACTCTGATAGAGACTGCGTTCAAGATCATCCACGACTTCTTTAATGGCATCAATGGGAACCGGGCGCTTTTCGCATGCCTTGATCATCCCATTGAATATTTTGTTTTTATCAAATGGCGTGCGCTGTCCGCCTTTTTTCACCACAATCAGGGGGATATTCTCGACCCGTTCGTAAGTTGTAAAACGCTTATTGCATTTAGCGCACTCACGTCGTCTACGGATCATTGTCCCCTCTTCACAAGGGCGAGAATCAACAACCCGACTCTCATCAAATGCACAATATGGACACTTCATTTTTAATTAATCTTCGCGGGTCAGAAAATCCGGGATTGAAAATTCGCCTGCGTTATTCGTACTTGCACTCTTGACAACCTTTTTGATTGCCGCTTTTTTATCTTTTTCTTCGCCGGAAAGGAAGCCCGTTGCAATGACGGTGATTTGGATCTCATCACCCAAAGATTCGTCAATGGTTGCACCAAAAATTACATTGGCATCTGGATCTGAAGCTTCTCTCGCAATACTTGCTGCTTTATCAACTTCAAACAACGACAAATCTTCGCCTGCTGTAATATTAAGCAGGACGCCGGTTGCGCCATCAATTTGTGTTTCTAGCAAGGGACTGAGAATTGCCTGTTTAGCGGCTTCTTCAGCACGATTATCACCGGATGCACGACCAACGCCCATGTGAGCAAGCCCGGTATCTTTCATAATTGTTTTTACGTCTGCAAAGTCCAAACTGATCAGACCTGGCATTGCGATGAGGTCTGAGATACTCTTAACCCCTTGCAGCAGCACGTCATCCGCCAATTTGAAAGCATCTTTAAGGGATGTCGATTTATCGGCAATTCTCAACAGGCGGTCATTGGGAATGGTCACCAGTGAATCCACATTTTCCTGTAAAAATTCGCTGGCAATTTGCGCATTACGCATCCGCACACGACCTTCAAACGAGAACGGCTTCGTTACAACGCCAATCGTCAGGATTCCCAAATCTTTTGCAATTCTAGCAATAATCGGTGCCGCACCAGAGCCGGTTCCGCCACCCATTCCTGCCGTTAAAAACAGAAGATCGGTGTCTTTGATAACATCCGCAATGGCATCCTTACTTTCTTCGGCCGCTTTCTGACCAATCTCCGGATTGCCACCTGAGCCGAGCCCCTGGGTCAATTTTTCTCCGATCTGAAGTTTCTTTTCAGACAAAGCCAACGCCAGCGCCTGTTTATCGGTATTGATTGCAATAAAATCAACACCTTTCATGCCCGCTTCAATCATTCTGTTAATCGCGTTGTTTCCACCGCCACCAACACCAACTACACGGATTTTTGCGAAATTGTCGTAATTTCCATCTAATTCAAACACTTTTTTTCCTCCTCTAACTAAACAGCTTTCTCGTTCCACTTTTATTTCTAAGATTCAGTATTTCTTTTTTTAATATCTCATCGATCTTTTTAAAAAATTCGCGTAAAAAAATCTTCACTTCTTTATATTAACCTGTATTTCCAAATTTTTCAACTATTGAATTTTAAATTAAGAAAAATATCTTTCAATATTTTTTTAACGACTTGATTACTGTCTAATCAATTTCAGATCAGATTGCGAACGAAAACTTATCTTGCTTTGATAACCGGCTTCGTTCCCACTGTCAGATTTATCAGCATGTTGCTTGTATTTGCAGACAGATTGCTGAGAATGTAGTCTTCATTTTCCTGGAAATTATCATAATCCCAAAAGCTGAAAATCGTTCCATTCTTTGTCACAATCTCATAAGTATTGTTTTCCGTCATCCGAACTTCAGAAATTTTTTCCAGGCCGCCACTGTCCTCCAGGTCTTTTAGTATATTCATAACCGTATCAAAACGCCAATAGGGTTCAATCACAACTTCTTCCCCAATTCCGGCCACCGTGATACTTTCGCATCCAAAGACAAGGGGAATATCTGTTTTTCTGATGTACTCACTGTTTTCAATGAGTTTTTTATCCCGGGTCAGGTAGTATACGTTGTTGTCTTTGCTTACCGCACAAATTGGCGTCGATTCCTCCAGACGAATCAGAATTTTATTTGGCATTATTTTCGAAATGACTAAATCATCCAAGTTCATAAGGGAATTGATATTGTAGTTTGCTTTATTCAGATCCACTAAAAAAATGCTCTCGCCAACGCGAATTCCTGATGCATCGATAACCGTCTGAGCATCAACAATTTGATTTCCGACCACTTCTATTTCGGTCACGTTGAACAGGCCTTGTTTCACGGCTTCATAAGATGCAAAACTAATTCCCCCAACAATGCCAAGGATAATGAGAATTGTGATCAGACTTGTCATGATTCGCTTTCTCTTTTTAATTTTACGTTGTCGTCGACGCTGCTCCCGCAGCTCCGCTTTTGACAATTCATAAAGTTGCGGTTTTTCGTTGACTTTTTCTTTTTTAGATCGTTTCATCAATTCTCCATGAGCTTATTTATTTCAGCATAAATACGGTCTCCAGCATCAAGAATACTTAATTTTCGAGTAATCTCCGACATCATCTTCAGTCTGGGTTCATCTTTTAAAAGCGCTTCCGTGATTTCAATCAAATGTTCACCGGTCAACGCTTTGTCCGCGATTAAAATACCGCCACCCTGATCGGTAATAACCCGGGCATTAAAATCCTGATGATTTCCCGCCGCCAGGGGATAAGGCACCAGAATGGAGGGAACTCCAACTGCTTCAATTTCTGCTACCGACATGGCGCCAGCCCGACTGATGACGAGATCCGCCGCCCCTAGAAGCTTGTAAACTTCGTTGCTGTAAGCCTCCACAACGATATTGCCGGATGTATCCATGCCGCCTTCCCGCACTGCTTGTTTAATCTTATCATATTGTTCTTTTCCTGTTAAATGATAAATGACCCGATCATTCCGATTTTTATAAAAATCCATCAGTGCCACAGCACCCTGATTGATGGAGCCGGCACCCTGGCTTCCGCCCATGATTAATATCAGCTTCTGCGAATCCAGAAGCTGGAGACTTTTTCGCGAATGCTGTCGATCCATGGATTGGTACTCCGACCGGACCGGATTTCCTGCCAGAAATGTCTTGCCGGCCGGGAAATACTGTTCTGCTTCTTTAAAACTGATCGCAATCCGATCGACTTTTTTTCCCAGCATGCGATTGGTTCTACCGGGAAACGCATTCTGTTCATGAATCATCGTCGGAATTTTTCGCCGACTGGCCTGCAAAAGAAGCGGCCCTGCCGTAAACCCGCCGGTTCCGATAACCAGATCGGGTTGATGACGATCCAGCACTTTTTTGGCATCCCGCATGCCGTCAAAAATTCCTTTCACTGCCGCCAGTGTTTCCAGTGAAAGCTGTCGTTCAAACCCTCTTACCCGGATATACTCAATCGGATATCCTAATTGCGGAATAATATTTTTCTCCATTCCGACTTTCGATCCGATAAAGACGATCTCGGCATTCGGGTTTGCATTTTTTATTTTCTCGGCAATCGCCAGTCCCGGATAAATATGGCCACCAGTCCCGCCCGCTGCTATGAGTACTTTCATTGTCTACCTCACAATCTGTTTCTGCTAAGATCAACACTCCGGGAAATATTCAATACCGGCCCCATCATCGCAAAGAGAATGATAACCGATGATCCGCCGGCACTCATAAAGGGAAGTGCCATCCCGGTAACCGGAATGACGGCTGATGCCACGCCAATGTTTACCAGAACCTGAAATGCCAGCAGCATCATGACACTGCTGGTATATAAATACCCGAAAGTATCCGGTGATTTTTGAGCAATCTTAAATCCCCGCCAAATAACAAATGCAAATAAGCCCAAAACGATCAAACAGCCGATAAAACCGAATTCTTCTGCGATGTTTGCAAAAATAAAGTCATTCTGCAATTCCGGCAGAAATGAATATTTCTGTTTCCCATTGCCTAATCCCTTACCCCAAAAACCGCCGGTGCCAATGGCCAATAGCGACTGGGTTATCTGATAATCATAGCCGCTTTTGCCTAAAAAAACATTGAAGCGGTCAAGACGCCAGGGTTCGGCAATCATCAGTGCCACAAATGCCGCCAGTCCGACCCCGATATAAGGCAAGAAGATTTTAAGCCGAACGCCGGCAAAATACAAAACGCCACACATTCCGATCGCGATGGCCATCGTCGCACTCAATGACGGTTCGACAACGGTAATCGCACAGATAATGCCTAAGGGCAGCATACAATACAGGAAAAAGGGCCCCGGTTCGCGGATAACATTCCGGTTTCTTGAAATGAGTGTACTGAAATAAAGAATCCCGGCTACTTTTGCAAATTCGGACGGCTGAAAGGTTGTCACTTTCAGATCAAGCCATCGTCTTGCGTCATTGACTTTCACGCCGATACCCGGTATTAAAACAATCAGCAGCAGGAAGGCGGCGATCACCATCGCAATGATATAATATTTTTTGTAGGTTCGATAATCGATTCTACTCATGACCATCATGACAAGAACACCCAGAAAATCAAATAATAATTGTTTCAGAAAAAGGGTATACCCTTTTTCACCACTAATTGTCGCTGAATACATACTGGCACTAAAGACCATTATTACCCCAATTCCTGCCAGTATCAATAAAGCAATCAAAAAGGGTCGATCTATTCTTCCTGTTTTCATGGATTACTCCTCAATTTCTTATTGATTCTTAGTCACTAGTTCCTTGAAAATTCGACCTCGGATTTCATAATTATCAAACATATCCCAGCTTGCACAGGCCGGTGATAACAACACGGTGTCTCCGTCTACTGCTTCCGCTTTTGCCGCCGCAACCGCCTCTTCATAATTATCAACCTTTGTGATGTTTGTAAAACCTTTGGCCGTTGCCGCTGTTATTATATCATTGGCAGTCACCCCTAATACAATCAGTCGTTTTACACGTTTTGCCACTAATTCCATTAGTTCCGAATAGTCTTCTTTTTTATCATAACCACCGGCGAGCAGAATGATCGGTGTATCGACCGCGTTTAATGCCGTGATGGTCGCATTGGTATTGGTTCCCTTTGAGTCGTTAATATAGGTTACGCCGGAAAAACAGCCAACCCACTCCAACCGGTGCTCAACGCCTTTAAACTCTTTCAGCACTGTCACGATCACATCGATTGTCACCCCGGAAAAATAGGCCAAAGTCAAGGCCGCCAGAGCATTCATGGTATTGTGCGGTCCGATGATTCCCAGTTCGTCCTCACGACATACCGTTATTACTTCTTTCCCGTTATTGATGTATAATTTTCCATCCAAACACCAGGCCCCGTAATCCAACGGCTTCAAATAGCTGAAATACGCTTTTTTCGAAACCGCCTGTTCTCCGAGTTGGCAGACCAGCTGATCATCTGCGTTTAAAACCAGCAGGTCGTCGTTGGTCTGATTCTCAAAAATCCGGCCTTTTGCCTGGACATAGTTTTCCATCGTCAAATGCCGATCGAGATGATCGGGGGTCAGATTGAGAATCGCTGCTGCTCTGGGGCGAAATGCCTGAATGGTTTCCAGCTGGAAACTGCTGATTTCCGTCACGAAAACATCCGCTTCTTTCGATTCCGCAATATAATTCGTGATCGGATCGCCAATATTTCCAACCACATAGGTTCCCCGTCCGGAAGCTTTGAATATTTCTCCCAACAAAGTGGTGGTGGTGGTTTTTCCATTCGTTCCGGTCACTGCAATAAAGGGCGTTTTTGTCAATCGATAGGCTGCTTCAACCTCTCCAATCACAGGAATGCCCTGTTCATAGGCCGCTTTGATAATCGGAATGATCAGCGGAACGCCGGGACTTACAATAATCTCGTCGATTGCTTTTAAGATCTCCGGGCTGGGCTGAATACCAAATATGGATTCAAAACAGGGCCTTTTTTCATATTCCAGAATTTGCGGAAACTCTTTTAAAATAATGCTGGCTTCTCGGGTGTCGGTTAACACCACGCCTTCTCCCAAATCCAGCAGTAATTCTGTTACAGCCACGCCGCTTCGGGCGGCCCCAATAACCAATGTCGTTTTTCTCATGTTGAACCTCTCCTAAACTAAACTAATGAATGCGATGATCACAAAAATCACGGACACAACCCAAAAGGCTGTTACAACGCGGGTTTCACTCCAGCCGCCCAATTCAAAATGATGATGAATCGGCGCCATTCTGAAAAAGCGTTTTCCCTTGGTGGCCTTGAAATAACCTACCTGAATAACCACCGATAATGCCTCAATCACAAACAATCCGCCGGCAATCAGTAAAAATATCTGCAGCTGAGTCGTGATTGCCACTACCACAACGGCACCACCTAAAGCCATCGAACCGGTATCGCCCATAAAGATATCCGCCGGATTGGAGTTATGCATTAGGAAGCCCAGGCAGCCGCCGATGACACCACCGATAAAAACCGTCGTGGCGGTTACCGATAAAACCATCGATCCGACAAAAAAGAAAATACACACAATCAGGGTTACTCCTGCGGCCAGGCCATCGAGTCCATCCGTCAGATTCACGGCATTGACAATGGCAATGACGGCAAAAACGGTAAACGGCACGTACCAGATGCCAAAATCAACCGGCTGGCTCATAAACGGCACGATCAGCGTTGAACCGATGGTCGGACAATAGTAGGCATACAAGGCAATGGCCAATGCGCCCACAAACTGAAGCACAATTTTCTGCCAGGCGCGCAGGCCGAGATTGTGTTTTTGGGCAACCTTGATGTAATCGTCGATGAAGCCGACGCAGCCAAAATACAGCATGACGATCAGTGGGAAAAAATCCCAGATCCGGGTTAACAATGACAGCAGAATGAAAGCGATGATCACGCCCAACTGAATGACCAGACCACCCATCGTCGGGGTCCCCGATTTTGCCAGATGGCTTTGTGGTCCTTCTTCCCGTATCGCCTGTCCGAATTTCAACCGTCTGAGCATCGGAATGATAAGCGGAGTAACATAATAAACGACCGCAAAAGAAATAAGCAGTCCAACTAATCCTAATTTAAAAGCCGGAATTTCCATTATTTGTTTCCTCCTTCAATATAATCAAGCACTTTTTCCAGACCCATTCCGCGGGAAGCTTTAATTAACACAATATCTTCCGAAGCGATGATTTTCCGGAGACACGCTCCCGCCGCATCCGCATTTGCGACGTGATAAACATCGTTTCGGTTCTGGCCATATCCCCTGCAGATCTCTTTTCCTAAATCGCCGACACCGATGAGAACATCCGCTTTCTTTCTTGCGTATTCGCCAATTTCGTAATGCGCAGCCGGGCCGAAATCGCCCATCTCAAGCATATCTCCTAGCACGGCGATCCTTCGTCCGTAATCAGCTCCGACGGTTTCCAGCACATCAAGTGATGCTTTCATCGCATCCGGATTCGCATTATAAGCGTCATTGATCACTTTTATCTTTCCGATTGAAAAAATATTCATGCGGTTGCCACTCGGCACAAAAGCATCCAGACCTTTTTGTATTTCCGGTTGCGTCATTTTATAAAAATGTCCCAGCCAAATTGCAACCAGACAATTATAAACATTATGTACGCCCGGAAAGCCAAAAGAATAGTTTTCTTTTTTCCCTTCCCATTCCACCAGCATTTGGAGGCCACTGCTGTTGGAGACATATTCAAGTGCCTTAATGCTCTGCTGATCGTTTATTCCGAAGGTTTGAACCTGATAGCTGTTTTTTTCTTCTTTCAGCTTTTTAAGAAAGCCGTCGTCGCCATTGACCAGTGCCATGCCGTCATTCTTTAATGTCTGCAATATTTCTTTTTTTGCCAGAAATATATTTTCCTGCGTTTTCAGACGTTCAATATGACAAAGGCCGATATTGGTGATCACACCAATGTCGGGATCAACACTCCTGATCGACTTTGAAATATCTCCCAGATGATCCATTCCCATTTCAATCACCGCCATTTCATGTTCCGGTCCCAGATTGAAAAGCGTTTGGGGAATGCCGTATTCATTGTTAAAATTTCCTTCGGTTTTGAGTGTTGTGTATTTTTGGGCAAGTACCGATGCAACCAGATCTTTAGTGGTCGTTTTACCACTGCTTCCTGTAATAGCAATCACCGGCAACTGATAGCGATGTCGGTTGAAACTCGCCAGCGCTTTCATGGCTTCCAAAGTCGACTCCACTAATATGACAGTCATCTTCTCTGGAAACGGCCGATCTTTTTCCTGGGTCAGACTCACGCTGCCACCATTTAAAAAAGCCTGTTCAATATATTCATGGCCATTATTCTTTTCGCCGATGATCGGAATGTACAAATCACCATTTTGTATTTTCCGGCTGTCAATCTTAACGTTTTTTATTTTTAAATCCCGTTCACCTTGAAGTAATTCCCCCCGGGTGATTCCGAGTATTTCATCAATACTGATACTGTCCATCGATAAATTTTTACCTGATCTTTCTCCAGAATTTTATTCACACAAAGGCCGACGATTACCTGTCTTCACTTAGCAAGCGTCGGCAAAACGGCAAGATACCGAGTCGCTTATTTCCCTGTATTTTTTCTTTTTTTCCAAAAGACTGTGATATTATACCAAACTTTCCACATAAAGAAAAGCAAGGATTTCCCCCTCGCTTTTCTTTTATCTTTACTATGGCGTAAATGTCACACTAACATCACTGCCTTTTTCCACAACCGTTGTGGCGGCCGGTGTCTGACTTGAAGCAAAACCATTACCCGTTATTTTAAGGTTGAGTCCCAAACCGGATAGTATCTCATTGGCACTTTGAATTGAAAGCCCCTTGACATCCGGAACCACCACGGTTCCGCTGGTATTACTGGTAGAATCGCCCAAGCCCAGGACAATTTCAGTACTCGCATCATAAACGGTGTTAGTGGGAATGCTCTGGCTGATTACAAGGCTGCCGGCGGTAGCCGGATCGAAGCTGTATTTGATCCCTTTTTCGTCAAGAATACTGGCCGCAAACGCCTTGGTCTGCCCAACAAGATCCGGAACCACAATGCTGCCTTTTTGGACGGCTTCGGCACTCACATTACTTAAGTTTGTATCTGCGGAATTATAATTCAGGGTCTGCTCCATCAAACTGATTGCCGTTGGCGCTGCACTGGTGCTGCCGTAAGCGCCTGCCTTCGGTTCATCCAGAACAACATAGACGGAATACTTCGGGTCTTCAACCGGTGCAAAACAATAGAATGAAGTAACATATTTCGTCGTTGAATAGGCGCCATCGATGAATTTCTCAGCGGTTCCCGTTTTTCCTCCAATACTGTAACCTTCAGAAAGGGCGGTCATGCTTGAATCGTATTGTACCACCTTCCGCATAATCTCACGCATGGCTGAAGAGGTTTCAGTTGAAATGATCTGTTTAGGCGATTCTTCGGTTTCAGTGCCCTTTGTTTTACTGGAAATAATCGTCGGTTTTTGATAATATCCGTTGTTCACAACACTGTTCAATGCACTGATCATCTGAATTGGTGTAACGGCCAATCCCTGACCGAAAGAAAAGGTTGCATAATCCACCTGGTTGATTCCGCCATTGGCTGTCGAAAGACGGTTGATGATCCCCGATTCTTCTCCATCCAGCTCAATTCCAGTCTTCTGACCCAATCCAAAATTGTAAACATACTGGAAGAAAACATCCGGATCCAGTTTTTCAATCATTTGAACCAAACCGGGATTGCAGGAAGTCGCAATCGCATCGGAAACAGTCTCTGTTCCATGAGGTCCCGTCGAACAGTTGATAACCGCATCGCCAACCTGGATGGATCCGGCGCAATAAACCGTTGTATCCGGTGTGACCACCCCTTCTTCAAGGGTCGCCGCGCCGGTTAGCGCTTTAAAAGTTGAACCCGGCTCATAAATAAAACTGACTGCCGGATTCTGATACATTTCCAGCAATTTTTCCGAATCCGTCATTCCCTTGATGTCCTCAGAATGGGTAGCTGTGAAGGTTGCATCCAGTGTATCCGAGTCGTTGAGATTATAATCCGGATTTGATGCCATGGCGACAATCTCACCGGTTTTTGTGTCCATAACGATGGCTGTAACACTTTTTGTCTGCCATGTTGCGGCCGCTTCGGCCACTGCTTTTTCAGCCATCAATTGAACATTGCTGTCGATGGTTAAGGTAATATCTTGCCCCTGAACCGGTTCCTTGAGGATTTTAGTCTGTGACGCAATCTGGTTTCCATCGGCATCCTTCTGATAATAGACGACCCCGTTTTCACCGCTTAAGATATCGTTATACGTCGCTTCCACACCATAAAGTCCGTTGTAATCGGCGCCGGTGAATCCCAGAATATAGGAAGCAAAATTGCCATTGGTATAGTATCTCCGATAATCGTTGAGCAACTCAACACCGTTGTAGCTTTCAATTTCTCCGGCATCATTTTTGATTGCTTCGGAATTTTTTAGCTCCAACGCCAGGGCATTATCAACTTTGCCCTTAATCAGAACGGCGGTATTTTCTTTTCTTGTCGCCAGATCATGAATTTCATCATATTCCATATCCAAATCGCTGGCAAGCGACTTGGCAACGGCATCAGGATCGGTGATTTTGATCGGTTCAAAATAAAGGACATTGTCTTCAACCGTCACTCCCGGGAAATTATGGCTTAAAGCCGTCACTGCCGTCGATTGACTGATCCCTGTTTTGACCTCAACGATATCATTTTCCAGGACCGAAATCTTGGCCATGACGTCTTCAACTTTCAAGCCAAGTTTGCTGCTGAGTGTCTTCGCCAGCCGCTCCGGTTGTTCAACTTGAAAGGGGATGACATTAACCGCTGACGCGGACGAATCTTTCGCCAGCACATTCCCGTTCCGATCGTAAATATCGCCTCGCGATGCGGTAATCGGCACTTCCTCAACCAGCTGATCGACCTGTCGTTCGTATTTCCCTTGCGAATTTATAATCTGCAGGGAAAACAATCTGATTATAACAATAATTAAGCACAATGAAAGTATAACCATCGCAAGTAGAATCTTATTCTGCTTGCTGACTGGTCCAATCTCCCGTTGTGCCTTCTTTTTTCTATTCACATTTATTCTCCAGAATCTATTCAGGTTTTCGACCGTTCGCCCTAAACCGTTTAAAGCAAACTATCGTTTAAAATAAATTTTGCAACCAACTTTTTACTTTTTCTGTCTCTGTCTCAGTTGTCTTCTTTTCCTGTTTGGCAACCGTCTCTTTCCGATATTGTGTTTGCGTCGGCTCGGTCATACCGTAACCTCTCGCTTCGGCTTCAATGGCTTGCAAGTCCATATTTGTAACCAACTGACCTTCTTTACTGTCATTCACCAGAACGGCTGCATCCAGTGTTTTTTGAAGGCTCAGAATTTCTGTATTCTTTTCTGTAATCACCGAATGTTGAAACAAAAGTCCCGCCATCACCCCAAATGCCAGAAAGCAGCAAAAAGCAATGAGCAAATCAAAGCTCATTGTTTTCTTCTGGGGTTTGGCTCTTCGTTTTTTTTTACTTGCAGTCGCCATGGAACTCTCCTTAATGTTAAATCAGCTTCCTGTTCCCAGCTTTTCAATGATCCGCAGTTTTGCACTTCGAGAACGTCGGTTTTGTTCCTGCTCATCTTGCCCCGGCGCGATCGGTTTTCTTGAAATTATTTTCAATTCCGGCTTTTTTCCACAAACACATTGTGGAAAATCCGGTGGACAGGTACATGGGTTGGCTCTGTTTTTAAAGAAATGCTTGACGACACGGTCTTCCAGGGAATGGAATGTGATCACACACATCCGTCCTCCCGGTTTAAGTGCATCAAGCCCTTGCGACAAAGCATCCTCTAATATTTTTAATTCACCATTAACCTCCAGGCGAATCGCCTGAAATGTTTTTCTGGAAGGGTGTTTTTCCTTATTGCGTTCCCTGGGAGGATAAGCTCTTTTGATAATCTCACTTAATTCCAGGGTTGATGTAATCCGTTTAACTTCTCTGGCTTTCACTATGGACTTTACTATCTGGCTGGCAAACTTTTCTTCCCCATACAGAAACAGGATCTTTTTTAATTCTCCGGGTGGATAGTCATTGACAACTGTTTCTGCCGTTAAATCGGCAGACTGGTTCATTCTCATGTCCAGCGGTCCATCGTGATGATAGGAAAAGCCTCGGGTATCATCATCCAGTTGAAATGATGAAACCCCGAGGTCATATAGAATACCGTCGATTCCAAAGAGATGGAGGCTCTCCAGAACCTTGGCTAAACTGGCAAAATTACTTTTCACAAAATAACGCTGGCAGGTATAATTTTCGAGGCGTTTTTTTGCATAATCCAGGGCAAAATCATCTTGATCAATGCCCACCAAAATCCCATTTTCTCCCAAAGCTTCACAGATCCATTGGGAATGCCCGCCGCCGCCTAATGTACAATCCACATAAACGCCCGCCGGATGAATACACAGGCCTTCAATTGATTCGCGCAATAAAACGGATGTGTGAGAAAATGTATTTGGCTTCATTAAATTCCTAGCATTGCCATATTGTTGGCAATGTCCTCATAGTTTAAATCATCATTATCATTATAGCCGGACCATAACTGACTGTCCCAAATTTCCAATCGATTTGAAACGCCGATGATGGTCACCTCTTTTGTGATTTTTGCATATTTCCGAAGCGAAATCGGAATGCTGGCTCGACCCTGTCGATCCAATTCACAATCGGCAGCACCGGCAAAGAAAAAACGGGTGAAGGCCCTTGCGTCTTTGTCCGATATTGGCAAAGACTTCAATTTGCTCTCAAAATTTTCCCACTCTTCCATGGAAAAAACAAACAGACAACAATCCAGCCCCTTCGTTAGGACGAACTGACCGCCAAGAGATTCTCTGAATTTTGAAGGAATGATTAATCTTCCCTTATCGTCGATATTATGCTCATATTCTCCAAAAAACATTCAGATTCCCCTCCTTCTTACTTTGCTCTTCCATTCTGTTCCACATTATACCACACTCCACCACCCTTCACAAGTTGAACAGACATCTATTAAGAAAAAAACAGGGTTTTATTTTGTTAAAAATTAACAACATTTGTATTGATTTTATATCAGAATGCTTTAAAAAATATTTTTTTTACCGGGCG
The DNA here is from genome assembly GCF_014284475.1 of Acetobacterium fimetarium. Lineage (GTDB taxonomy): Bacteria > Bacillota > Clostridia > Eubacteriales > Eubacteriaceae > Acetobacterium > Acetobacterium fimetarium. Next base: position 193,071 of record NZ_WJBC01000003.1, read on the forward strand.
TTGACAAGCACATCACGGCAACGCCATTAAATCGTTTTCTGCCGCTGTCACCACGTTTACATTTCATTTTTTTAACAGTTTCACCTTAAAATTCCAGATTATAACTTGTGATTATAGGGGTTTTAGTTTAAACTATTAAAATAATGAAAATTAAGGAGTATGAAAAATGAGAGCAGTAGTCACGGTTATCGGAAAAGACCGCACCGGAATTATTTACAATGTGTCAAAAATTTTAGCAGAAAGCAATGTCAACATTGAAGACATCAGTCAGACCGTTATGGATGATTTTTTCACCATGATCATGCTGGTTAACTTGGATAATATGTCAATTGATTTTAATAAATTAAAAACCCAGCTGGAACAAATAGCTGACACGATCGGCATGTCCATCCGCATTCAGCATGAAGATCTTTTCAATGCAATGCACACCATTTGAGGTTGAATTATGACAATGTTTAAAGACGTCCTTGAGACGGTAAGAATGATTGAAAAAGAACGCCTGGATATCCGCACCATTACCATGGGGATTTCATTGCTTGACTGTATTGATTCTTCTGGCGAAAAAAGCAGAAAAAAAATATACGATAAAATCGCCCGTTTGGCCGAAAATCTGGTAAAAGAAGGGGAACGGATTGAGACCGAACTGGGTATTCCCATTGTCAATAAACGGATCTCGGTAACCCCGATTTCACTGATTGCCGGCAGCAGCGATGACCTGAATTACGTGGCATACGCAAAAACGCTTGATGCCGCCGCTGCGACGGTTGGTGTCAACTTCATTGGCGGTTTTTCTGCCCTGGTTCCAAAAGGCTTTACCAAGGGCGACCGCATTCTGATTGATTCCATTCCTGAAGCACTGGCAACGACCAATAACGTCTGTTCATCAATAAATCTCGGCTCGTCGAAATCCGGTATCAACATGGATGCCGTCAAACGCATCGGCGAAGTGATCAAGGAAACCGCCTATCTCACCCGCGATGCCGACTCCATCGGTTGCGCGAAATTCGTGGCTTTTGCCAACGCGGTGGAAGACAATCCTTTTATGGCCGGCGCCTTCCATGGCGTGGGCGAAGCTGAATCCGTCCTTAATGTCGGCGTCAGCGGCCCCGGTGTTGTCAAACGCGCGCTGGAAAAAGCCCAAAATGCATCCTTCGGTGAAATGGCGGAAATCATTAAAAAAACAGCCTTTAAAATCACCCGTGCCGGTCATCTGGTCGGAACAACCGTCGCCGAACGACTTAACGTTCCCTTTGGCATTCTGGACTTATCCCTGGCGCCAACCCCGGAAATCGGCGACAGTGTGGCCCGTATTCTGGAAGAGATGGGACTTGAACACTGCGGCGCTCACGGTACCACTGCCGCACTGGCCATGTTGAACGACGCTGTAAAAAAAGGCGGGATTATGGCCTCAACCTCAGTTGGTGGTTTCAGCGGCGCATTTATTCCCGTCAGTGAAGATGAAGGCATGATTGAAGCCGTCGAATGCGGCGCCCTCACCTTTGATAAACTGGAAGCCATGACCAGCGTCTGTTCAGTGGGCATCGATATGGTTGCCATTCCCGGCGATACCCCGGCGACCACTATTTCCGCCATCATTGCTGATGAAGCGGCAATTGGTGTCATCAACAACAAAACGACCGGGGTCCGACTTATTCCAGTGTACGGAAAAAGCGTTGGCGATACCGCCGAATTCGGCGGTCTCCTTGGACATGCGCCGATCATGCCGGTTAATAAAAATGACTCCTCTGTTTTTATCAACCGTGGCGGTCATATTCCTGCCCCGATTCATAGCTTCAAAAACTGACATTTATAAAAGCACCAATGTTATTTTAAAGGTCATCGCAAAACAAATGAAATTTGTTTTGCGAAAGCCCTTTTTTTATTTAATTTTTCACCAACCTTATTCAGTGCCATCACCGTAATGTGTTATAATGGAAAAAAACAGCTTAGCGAGGTTCATTTATGTTTACATTGCCCGATTATATTTCCCCTGATTTCACAGAAGATTTCTTTCAAAAGGCGCCTAACGTCCGCACCATGCCCGCTCCCCTGGACGGCGTCGTGCCGGAAAATTTTTATGCCACCACGATCTACCCCGAATATTTTAAAATTCACGATAACTGGCGGCTGATGTCCGAAAGCCGGATGGACTGTGTTGTTGTCATCACTGATGATCTTCCGCAAGCCATCGAGTTCAGAAACGTCAAAAAAGGAGACTCGGTTGTGGTTGGCCGTCAGGAAGGCGGGGAAAACGGCGTCTATGTGGATCATTTTGCCTTTTCAAAAAAGCCGAACAAAGGGGATAATTTTTCATTCAGAACTTCGAATTCCAGAGAAACTGCTTATTCCAGAGACTATGACCGACTCTATGAATTGCTGGAATTTGAACGCGAGCACGGTTATATTCTCTGGGTTCTCGGCCCGGCGGTGACTTTTGATCAGGATTCCCGAAACGCCATGGCGCACCTGATTAGTTCCGGCTATGTGGATGCGCTTTTTGCCGGAAATGCACTGGCCACTCACGATCTGGAGTCTCATTTTTTCAACACCGCTTTAGGACAGGATATTTATTCCAAAGAGAATAAATCAATGGGACATTACCACCATATTGAAACCATCAACCGTGCGCGCAGTTGCGGTTCGTTCGAAAAACTGATTGAAAAATACAAGATCGAAGACGGCATCGTCAGTGCCTGTATCAAGAACGAAATACCAATGGTATTAGCAGGTTCCATCCGGGATGATGGACCTTTACCCGGCGTCTATGCAGACGCCTACGAAGCCCAGGATGCTCTGCGGACACATACCAAAAAAGCCACGACCGTGATTTGCCTGGCCACTCAGCTTCACACCATCGCAACCGGCAATATGACACCCTCCTACCAGGTTGTTGACGGTGTGGTGCGTCCCGTCTATTTTTATTCCATTGATATCTCTGAATTTGTGGTCAACAAGCTTAAAGACCGCGGGAGCCTGAGTTCCAAAGCCATCATCACCAACGTCCAGGACTTTATGGTCAATCTCCAGCGCAATCTGCCTGAATAAACGCACAAAAAGAGCGATTTCACAACAAAACCGCTCTCAGGTTGTCAACAAACCCCGTACCGACAATTGTTAATCGGTTGTATGCTACAAGATCGGACAGGCTAACGCCGTGTCCGCCATGATGCATACAACACGATGCAACAATTATCGGTACTACGTTAGTATTTTATCCACAGTATCCGGCAAGGGCCAATCCATGATCGCTCCTTGCCGGATATTTTTTTTATAGTTTAATGGCTCCCAGCACTTCTCCGATCTTTCCATTGATTGTCAGATTTGACATATCGTCCATGGGTGTCGAAGATTTATTGATCAAAACCAGATGGTTGCCCCGATAATAATTAATCAGACCCGCTGCCGGGTAAACCGCTAATGAAGTTCCCCCGATAATCAGGACATCGGCTTTGGCAATCGCGGAAACGGATCGATTCATGACATCACTGTCCAAACCTTCCCCATATAAAACCACATCCGGCTTGATCGTTCCGCCACAGGAGCACTTGGGAACTGTTTCGGTTCCGGCAATGATTTTCACATCATAATACTGATGACATTTCATGCAGTAATTTCGCAGCACCGATCCATGCAGTTCCAGCACATTTTTACTCCCGGCCATCTGATGAAGCCCATCGATGTTCTGGGTGATCACGGCCTTCAGTTTTCCCGCCGCTTCAAGCTCCGCCAATTTGATATGGGCTTTGTTCGGGCGGGCCTCCGGACATAACATCTTGTTACGGTAGAACCGGTAGAATTCCTCGGTATTATCCATGAAAAATTCATGGGATAAAATGGTTTCCGGCGGATATTCATAATTTTGGTTGTAGAGACCATCCACGCTTCTAAAATCGGGAATGCCGCTTTCCGTGGAGACTCCTGCCCCACCAAAAAAAACAATATTCTTTGCCTGATCCACAATTTCCTGTAATTTTTTAATTTCTGCTGTCATTTTTTCTTCTCAGTCTCCTTTGCTTATTCTTCAATTTCTTTCTAAAACCATTCTACCATATCAAAAGCCATTTTACTTGAATCAAGATGATAAATCTTTGCATCACCGGAGGTCAGCAGCCACTCCGTGACGATTCTCTTCTGAAGATTCTGTATGGCATCCGGCATCGCAACGATGCATCAAAGATCGCCCGGGTACATTCCAACACGTTGTAGTCATCCATCCCCGCCGGCATATCCATATCCGTCGCATCGGTGACAGCTTTGATCAACGGATTTTTATCTCGCTAATTTCAAGCGATATTCGCGTCCGGCCATCATGACTTTCCCGTCACTTTTACTCACAATTATTTGCCAACTGCGTAATCGGGATGAATTTTCTGGGCGGAACCGGATGCTCACCGATCATTTTCTCCATCCAAACCATATCATACCAGGTTTCAAATTTATAGCCGCATTTTGTAAAATGTCCGACTATTTTATACCCCATCTGCTCGTGAAAACCGATACTTCCCGGATTCGGATAGGCAATGCAGGCGTTCAGGTTGATGATATGCTGTCTTTTCAGGGTTTCTTCCAGGGCATTGTAGAGTTTTTTTCCGATTCCCTTCGCTTTGCTGTCCGGCCTGACGTAAACTGTCACTTCAACCGCCCAGTCGTAAGCGGCCCGCCCCTTAAAGGCAGATGCGTAGGTATAGCCGACAATTTTATCATCAAGTACTGCAACCAGATAGGGGTATTTTGTCAGCGTTCGTTTTATCCGCCCTTTAAAATCAGCGATGGTGGGAATCTCGTATTCAAAGGTAATGGCCGTATCCGTCACATAGGGCGCATAAATATCCAGAAGTTCTTGCGCATCAGCCTCGGTTGCGATGCGAATTGTAATATCATGATTCATTTTTATTGCCTCCAGTCTGTCCGTTCTATTCAATCAATCAGTAAACGAACCATCAACCGGCTCCATTTTTCGCACGCTAACCCGGTTGTGGCAATCCACTTTGGAATTTATCTAATTTTAGATTACCCAGCTCCGCTTTTCAATGAAATTATGCTAAAACAGAAAAAAAACTGGAAAAAGATCTAAAAAATTGGATTTGGCGAAAAAAACGCTTACAATTCAGTTGTGTCTAACTTTATAAAAAGATATAATAGAATTCATAAAGTAACGCTTGACCCGGAACGGAGAAAATAATGTTTAAAAAGAACACCCTTCATTTTAAGTTGAATCTATTTATTCTCAGCATTATTTTTTTAATTGTCACCATCGGATTCATTATCGCCATCAATATTTTCTTTTCCATCTATGAAGACGATGTGACCCATAACATTTCAACAGGGGTTTCTCAATTCAAAGAAATTGTGATTGACCATCATAAAACACAGCTTCTGTCCTTTACCGAGGGACTGGTGGATCCTTCCACTCACCTGCTTTCACAAAAAGACGCCATCAGCGAACAGGACGTACAGAAATATATCGTTTATGCAAATAACACCGGGGTTGAATTTGTTCAACTCAGCAGTGCCGGTACGGTGTTGTATCAAACCCTCGCCTGTGAGCAGCGTGTTCTGGACATGGCTTCACAAAAATCCGATCCGAATAACACCGAACCCACTTTATGGGTAGATGGCAGTGCGGAAACGGGATTGCATTTGTTCTGCCGCTATCCCATCATCGACGCCAATAAAAAGACGATCGGCAGCATTCTGGTTGGACAGCCAATTGCCAATCAGGATATTGTTGAATATATCAAAAGCACGACATCTCTCGATGCGACCATTTTTGCCGGAAACAAACGCATTGCAACCACCATTATGAAAAACGATGTGAATCAGGTCGGCACCACACTGGACGGTTCCATCGCCGCCACGGTTCTTGATCAGGGCGATGAGTATTATGGGAAAGCCAAGATCTTGGGTGAACCCTATATGGTTGCTTATGTTCCTGTTTTAAATTCAGACCAGCAACCGGTGGGTGCCTTGTTTTTAGGCAAATCCATGCTCTCCATCTATACCATGCGAAACCATATCGTGATATCGCTTTCAATTTTAGGCGTTCTTTTGTTTATTGTGTTTTACGGCTTCTCGAATCGCTGGCTGAAAAACAATGTCACCGCGCCCATTCGCTGGGTTGCCGATGCAATGAAAACAATTTCCGCAAATGAATATGCCATTATCGAAAATATGCCGAAGGCGAAAAACGAGGAAATCGATATTCTTCAGACCACCATGCAGACAATGGTTGCAAAACTGGTGGCCGGGCAGAAAAAGCTGGAAACGGCGGCTTATATTGATGCCATTACCGGTTTGCCAAATCGCGTCTTTCTTTATGAAAAATACAACAGCAATCCGCTGATTAAGAATCAGGACGCCTTGTCTGTCGTCTATTATCTTGATGTGGACAATTTAAAATACATCAATAATTTATTTGGTCATCGTATCGGGGATGGCCTGCTGATTCAAATGGGAACGGTTTTAAAAGGTCTGATAAAGGAATGGCCTGAATATGAAGTATACCGTATTTCCGGAGATGAATTTGCCATCTGCAAAGAAGGCTATTATGACCGTGACGCTGTGACGAATTTATCCAAGTTGATCCTTTCCGTTTTTGAAAAGGCCTTTACCGTCTATGATCAAAGCGTCAGTGCGAGTGTCAGCATCGGCATTTCCTATAACGACAGTTGCAACGGCACACGATGCGAAGTCTGCACGGAAAAATGCAAGGATGACCTGGAAATGCTGCTGAAGAAAGCGGAACTCGCCATGAACCGGGTCAAGATGAATGGAAAAAACAATTTCATGATCTTTGATCCTTCAATGAATGAAGCGATTCAACGCAAAGCCTCGCTGCAGCAGGATTTGAAACTGGCAATGAAAAACGAGGAACTGGAACTATATTATCAGCCGAAATTCGATCTGGAACTGAACCGTTATGATGGTATGGAAGCGCTGATAAGATGGAATCATCCCGTCCGCGGGTTTATCCCCCCCTTCGAATTCATTAAGATTGCCGAAGAGTCCAATCTCATCGTCGAATTAGGAAACTGGATCCTTGAAAAATCCTGTCGCTTCATCATGGAATACAACCAGGTTCACCATTCGGATTACTGTGTCTCCGTCAATGTCTCAACGATCCAGCTTCTGAATGAGGATTTTGAAAAAAGCGTATTGAATATTCTCGAAGCAACCGGGCTGAATCCTGACTATCTTGAACTGGAAATTACAGAGACAGTGTTTATGCACTCGATGGATATTGCCTATGAAAAGCTCAATTTTTTCAGAGAGAAGCATATCAATATTGCCCTGGACGATTTCGGAACCGGCTATTCTTCCCTGACCTACTTGAAATCACTTCCCATCACAACGGTAAAACTTGACAAATCATTTGTGGATGACATCGCCTATAATGATATTTCTTTTGAAGTTGTGGATAACGTCATCCAGATTGCCCGCAGCATCGGACTGACCATCGTGGTGGAAGGCGTAGAAACAAAAGAACAGCTCCAGATTTTAAAGAGTTTGCGCTGTCATAAGATACAGGGCTACTATTTTTCGAAACCCGTTTCTGATCTGGAACTGCCGCTGGTGCTCGATCAGTACGAATAGCCGCCGATCAATAGCAGCTTAGCGCCTGCTCAAATACCCGGGTATTTGAGCAGGCACTTGTCTTTATTCTGACCGCTCCATTGATACACCAAAATCTGCGCGACTTCTGTATCCTGCGATCATTTTACAAATTCATTACAAACGTTTACATTCTGTCTATGTACTTTTTGCGAATTGGTGTTATAATGAAGACGAATCAAAGATCAGACAAACTTTTCCAGGCTGAATGATTTCGATCATTGAAAATCAAACAACTCCTTAACCGACCTGGTAGAATCAATAAAAAAGCGGAAAAGAATGAGTATCAAATCCCCACTCAAAAACCTGATTTTATCAATCACTAAGTTATGATGTGCCGCACACTTTTAGAACAAGTATCCGCAGCCATCCAAAATCGGGAAAGATTAGTTTAAGATCGGTATTCGTATTATGGAAAACACATCTCAACAAACAATCGAAATGGGAAGGTATCCATAATAAAAAATAACAGATCAAGAATGAAACATCCTCCTGAAAAGACAAAGTGATTAAAGGGTAAACGGGAAAGATTTGGACGAAAGAACAGATCATTCTGAAATTGATGACATTGGAAAAAGACCGGACATAACTGACAGAAAAAATTTCCAATTGAAAAAGTAAGATAATTCCTGACCGTTAAGCGAAGCGTTGATGCCGGAAAAGTCAAAATAAGATTTTTGATACAAAGAAAGAGGTGAGTCGGACAAGATGACAACAGAGATTGTAAGCTGAAGCCGGTTCTGCAAATAAAAATGTAGAATCGGCTTTCAGCATTTTTTGTTATTGATTTGTGGTCATCTTTCTGATGAAACGCTGTCAAAAGCCCCGCTGCAACTAACGGTGTGCGATGATGAGCACCGCCTCAATTAAAGCAGTCTGGCCACACCGGAATCAACAGCCGCCTGATGCACGGCTTTGGCCACAGCCTTACCAACTTGTGGATCGAAGGCTGGCACAATGATATAGTCGGCGCTGAGCTCCTCCGCGCGAATCAAGCCGGCGATCGCTTCTGCGGCCGCAACCTTCATCGCTTCGTTGATGTCACTGGCTCTGGCATCCAATGCGCCTCTGAAAATACCCGGGAATGCCAAAACATTGTTGATCTGGTTGGGATAATCTGACCGTCCCGTTCCCACTACCCTGGCTCCTGCTTTTAATGCGAGTTCCGGGTCAATTTCGGGATCCGGATTGGCCATCGGCAAGACAATAGCATCTTCCGCCATCGAATGCACCATTTCCCCGGTGACGATTCCTGGCGCGGAAACCCCGATGAAAATATCGGCCCCCTTCATGGCATCAGCCAGTGTCCCTTTTATCCGGTTCTTATTGGTCATATCCGCAATTTCCTGATGAACCCAGTTGCTGTATGTTTCTCCACCGCAGAGAATTCCCTTGCTGCTGCAGGCGATAATATCCTTGACGCCGACATTCAACAGCATCTTGATGATCGCCGATCCGGCTGCTCCGGCGCCGCTCATGGCAACTGTCACGTCTTCCCATTTTTTTCCAACCACTTTCAGGGCATTGATCAGCGCCGCTGTCACCACCACTGCCGTACCGTGCTGGTCATCATGAAAAACCGGGATGTCCATTTCCTCTTTCAGTCTTCTCTCAATTTCCGCACATCTCGGGGAGGCGATATCCTCCAGATTGATGCCGCCGAAAACCGGTTCAATCATTTTGACGGTATTGATGATGACCTCCACATCTTTGGATGGAATGCAGATGGGAAAAGCATCCACGCCGCCGAATTCTTTGAACAGAACGGCTTTGCCTTCCATAACCGGCAGCGCGGCTTCCGGGCCGATGTCGCCCAACCCCAATACCGCGGAACCGTCGGTGACCACCGCCACAGTATTTCCTTTTCCGGTGTACTTATAGACATCTTCCCTGTTTTTGTGGATCATTCGGCAGGGCTCGGCCACACCCGGGGTATAGGCGACAGATAGATCGTATTTGTTTTTTACCGGAACCTTGCTGTCGATGCTCAGTTTGCCTTTCCACTCTTCATGTAGTCTTAACGCATCCTCTTTTATTCCCATCATACCCTCCTTTAATAATTATTTCCGATGCAGCACCACATTCGGGCTGCCTTCAAAAGCTTGGTCATCAATTTCCTTAATCGTTGTCGGTAAATATACATCGGTCAGCTGCGCGCAATCCTTAAATGCCCAGGCCAGAATTTTTTCTGTCCCCTCGTTGATCTTGACCGTCTTCAACTGATCGCACTGGTTAAACGCGAATGAAGCGATCCGTGTCACACTTCCGGGTATCTCGATTTCTTCGATGCCGCATCTGGTCATTGCATACTGCCAAAAATCCTTCAGGTTTGATGGCAGCTTCACTTGCTTCAGGTTTTCGCAGCCGTCAAAAACAAAGCCGCCAATTTCAATGACTGAATCCGGGAACTCGGCACGTTCCAATTCTTTGTTTCCTTTGAAAATATCATCGTACACCACCAGAATATCCTGATCAACCGGCATGATAGCCTCTTTGCCATCACCCTTGCATTCCATCAGGCAGACGCCAAAATCTTCCTTTTTATAATAATAATGATACATTTTTTTCTCCTCTTCAATCGTCATTATACCGAAAAATAAAACAATGCTTTTATTTTATAGCAAACATCCCACTTTGTAAATGATAACAGGTATCGAAAGTTGGCCATCGGTTCTTTTCTGAAATCTGCCTCAAAGTCAAGATTACCCTCACTTCTTTATTTCTTCCAGTATGACGATATCTTCCCGGCGGCTTTTCCGATTCAACAAGCGGTAGGCCGTTAAAACTGCACCAATCATGCAAATTGCCGCCGCGACGATATACACAATGCTCATGCCGTATACAAATGCGTCATTTCTTCCCACCACATAATCCGTCACCGGATAGCCGATCTTATCACTCATTCGGTTGTACAACAGGGTGGTAGACAGGGCGATCCCGCAGACCATTCCCAGATTTCTTATCAGTGCGTTCGTGCTCCCGGCAATGCCCAGTTTATGCTTTGGCACCGTGGACATGATCAGCGAATTATTGGGTGACTGGAACAATCCATTTCCCACTGATAACACCGCGATATAAATCACAATGATTGTCAGGGAAGAATGATCGTTTAAGGTGGACATCAACAGCAACGCCAGACTTGTCATCAATAATCCGGCAAACGTCAGCATTTCTGAACCGATTTTGTCGGACAGATAACCGGAAAACGGTGACACCACCGTCAAAATAATCGGCGATATCATCAGCACCAAACCGGCAAAAGACGGCGAATACGCCAGCACATCCTGAAAATAGAAAGGCTGAATGATGTTGGTGCAGAATATGGCGACAAAAGTCAGAAATCCGCAAAACAGACTCAGCGAAAACAGTTTGTTCTTGAAAATTTCCAGATCCAGCAGCGGTTCAGCCTTCTTCTTTTCCACCAGAACAAAGGCGATAAACGCGATGATGGCAATGAAAAAACCGGATAAAACGATCGGCTGGCTGAATCCAATTTCCTGACCTTTACCAATGGCGGCAAACAAAGGAATGATGGCAAGCATAAACAATACCGCGCCTGTCACATCCAATTTTCCGGCCACCGTTCGGTTGCTTTTAGGAAGTATCTTAAGCGCCAGAAAGAAAATGATGCAGCCGACAGGGACATTAATTAAGAAGATGTATTCCCAGCTGAAAGCACCGACGATCAGTCCACCCAATGGCGGGCCAACCAGCGATCCTAAAGCAACAAAAGTACCGGTTGTACCAAGCGCTCTGCCTCTTTCATTTGCCGGAAATACAGCTGTGATAATCCCCTGATTATTTGCCATACAGCCCGCGGCGCCAATTCCCTGGATGATTCTGGCCAGGACCAGAAGGGAAAAGGAACTGGTCAAACCGCAGAATAAGGACCCCAACGTGAAGAGCACCAGCCCAAACTTGAAGACTCGCACCTTGCCCAGTATATCCCCCAGCCTTCCAAAAACCAGAATTGTCGCTGCGATGACAATTAAATAACTGGTTACAATCAATTGAATGCCTGATGTTGTGACATCCAGAACTTTTGACATGACTGGCAATGCCACATTGACAATGCTGCCATCCAGGGTGCACATAAACGTGACCATCACGACGACGAATAAAATCAGCCATCTGTTTTTGTTAATATTATTATTAATTTCCTGCTCCATTTTTTCTCCTGGTTTTTATTTTGTTAATCATCATCTGTTGAGTTCTCTCGCATTTGTCAGCATTTTTTTTAAAGAGTTGACGGTATTGATTTTCTCCTGATCATCCATATCGGCAGTCATCAACCGAACCAACGCATGAATTTCATCCAGGATGTTCTCAATGACAACGCTGGCTTTTGGCGTCAGATAGATATTATTGGCCCGATGATCGCTTTCATCTTTATTTCTCTCTAAATAACCCAGTTTGATCAGTTTTGTGACGGTCCGCGTTGTCATTGCCTTGTCATAACCCAGTTTCTCACTGATCATATTCTGATTGATGCCGTCCTTGTGCCGCAACATCAGCAAATACGGGTACGAACCGCTGCTTAATTCATATTTCTTCAGGACCTTATCCAAATACACTTGTGTGGTTCTGAAAATTTTATTATTCAGCTTAAGCAACTGCATAATTTCTTCTTCCAAGATGTCGCCTCCTGTTTTATTTTTTAGTAATTGTTTTATTTAAAAAGCACCAACAGCAATTGCCCTACTGACGGTTTACGCTTAATCATTACCCGAATAGCGATCTATTTTGTAATCGCAGTCGAGCACCCATCAATTGACTAATCAACTAAATTATAGGCCATTTTAATTGACTAGTCAATTAAAATTTGTTGTTCCAGAAAACAATCCGATCAAAGCATCCCCGAAGAACATTCCGAAACGATCCGTCCGGATACGCTCAAGAAATCCCAACGTCCGTCTGAAAATGCAATAAAGCGACGATTTTACTCCGTTATTGCTTTAGGTTGACATTTTAAGGTTTACATTATAAAATTGAAAAGTGCTTAATTCACACTCCATGTGAATTCATCCCGATATATTTCATTATAAATTAAAACACTAGCAGAAATCAAAACAACAGAATACTATCGGAGTTTTCGGCTATTCGTGAAAGGAACCGCGCTTGAAAAAAATAAATTATTACCGCGCTTTAATACTGATTGGCTTTACCTTTACTGCCTATTTAATTTCAGTCATTTATCAACTTGAAAGTTTGAGCAGTATCTTATCACCGGTCAATGCTTTTCTTGCCGCCTTTTTTCTTTTTCTGACCTATTTAAAGTCCAATCAGAAAAATTGGGTTAAGTATTCCCTGTTGTTTTATGCACTTGCCTGCCTGTCCTGGTTTTTGGGCGACGGATTATGGGTGTATTATGAACATATCATCGGCATCGACCCTTCCGAGGTGGCCTTAATCACCACTACTTATTTACTGACTAACGTCTTTCTGGCGCTGGGCGCTCTGATTTTTGCCATTTATCAATTCAGAAACTGGAATTTGGCGAAGCTTGTTCTTGACGTCATCATTTTTTCTTTGGGTGCCATTCTGGTGATCTGGATCGTCTTTTTCAACCGCAGCTTTGAGATTCTTTCCTTGCTGACCGTTGAAGGTTTTTTTTCGGCCATATCCATTACCCTCGACCTCCTGGTCTATACGGGGATCGTTGTCTGGTATTTGTCCATCCGCTCCGGAAAAATTCTCATGTACATGCGCTTGATGTCCGGCGGCCTTTTCTTTTTCACCCTATCCGACTTTTATTACTATTACACCGCCTACAACAACAATTATACTCCAGATTCATTCAGTGATGTCGCTTACATCAGCACCCTGCTGATCATCGCCATTGGTGGATTGCTGTATCTCTACCGCTACAACCAGGATACGATCGTTACACTGGAGTTTTCAACCAATATCGGAAAGCGTTCAAAGGAACTGCTGATCCCTGCCTGTTTCGTTCTGGTGATGCTGACCAAGGGATTTGTCCTGACCGAATTTCTTATTTTTACAACCTTGTTTGTTGTCTATCTCGCCAGCAATGCTTATATCCAATCCACTGTTAAAACCGCAGAACTGCTGAAAAAGGAAATGGAGCTGAACACCGAGCTGGAATCCCTCGTTTCCGAACGTACCCAGAAGCTGCGCGAAGCCAACCGGAAACTGCTGGCCAAAAACAGGGAACTCAGCTATCTTTCCAATACCGATACGCTGACTAACCTCTATAACCGGCGCTATTTTCTTTCCCTTCTGGAAGAGGACCTAGCCAAGCTGCCGTCAGGCCAGACCGTCACCCTTTTCTTTATGGATCTGGATCGCTTCAAACTGATCAACGATACCTACGGACATGACATCGGCGACCGGGTACTGGTTGAAATATCCGACCGGTTGAACCGGGCCACCTGTGATAATTCGATCATTTCCCGGATGGGCGGCGATGAATTTGTACTCGCCTGTACGGGTTGTTCAGACAACGCTACCGCCAGCGACATGGCGACTCGGATCATTGCCGCCTGCAGTCAGGAAGTCCTGATTAATGGCTATATTTTCCATCCCGCCGTCAGCATTGGCATTTCCATCTATCCTCAGGATGCTTCCGATCTTGAAACGCTGATAAAAAATGCCGATATTGCCCTGTATCATGCCAAATCCCAGGGCATCAATAAATTTGCGGTTTACAATGCGGTGATTGACGGCCAGGCAAAAAAAAGAAATGAAATCGAGCTTTTCCTGAGAAAAACCGATTTTTATCAGGATTTGCGGCTCTATTATCAGCCCCAGTTCAGCATTCCGGATCACAAACTTACCGGCGCGGAAGCGCTGATCCGCTGGATTTCCAAAGACAGCGAAATCATGACGCCGGTGGAATTCATCAAAATCGCGGAAGAAACCGATCGTATCAATGAAATCGGCATCTGGGTTCTGAAGAAGGCAGTTCTTCAGATCATCGCGTGGAATAATAAGTATGACCAGAACTTAAAAATGGGCATCAACATCTCTCCGAAGCAACTCAACAGTACGCATTTACTCAGCGAATTGAAACAACTGACACAAAACCAGTCTTTTAATCCAAACTGGCTGGATATCGAAATCACCGAGAACATTGCCATGGACGGTGAGTACCGGATGACTCAAATTTTCGATCTGTTCAAATCCATCGGCATGTCGATATCGATCGATGATTTTGGAATCGGCTACTCGTCCATTTCCACACTCAAGCACTTTTCCTTTGATCGGATTAAAATCGCCAAGCCACTGATCGACTCCATCGCGGTCAACGGAAAAGGCAAGCAAATCGTCAAGGCCATCGTTCTGCTGGCGAAAACCATCGGCATCCAGACCATCGCCGAAGGTGTCGAAACCCGTGAACAGCTCGATGCGCTTGTGGCGGTTGGCTGTGAACAGATTCAGGGTTTCTATCTCGGCCGACCCGTTCCCGCTGAAGAATTTGAAGCGCTGTTTTTAAAAGATTTCACTCCGAAAAAACCGCAGGTATGACCACCTGCGGCTTTTTTATTTTTCAATTCATAATTTTTAACTTACTTTTACTTAATACCCGTTTTTTCAAAGTACTTATTGGTTCGATTCTCTGCATTTTCGCGGAGATTAAAGTAATAAAAAGGATAATCAAAGGTATGATATACCCCTTTTCCACTGGCATCATCAATTGTACTGATACTGGGATTTGTCTGATCAGCAGGTGAATACGTTGTGGGATAAAGATAAAATACATCCACCGCTTTGTCCGTGGTGGTGGGTAAGTTCAACCAGTGCTCGGCTTGTGAATAATCAGTGACACCCTTCTTATTTCCACATGCTGTCTGTCAATAATATGCCCAGACTAAGAATTGCAGCCACAAAGTATATCTTTTCTCTTTTCATTCTCAGTTCCCCCTGAACATTAGCATTATTCAGTTTTTACCCACTTTATCTTGTTTAGCGTGTTTTTTTCTAGGCTTTAGCAATTATTTTGCCAAAGGCAATGGCTGATTCCTGCTGATCGGAGTCGGGATTCCACTGATTTCTCAGTCCTTCGTTGATGGTCTCAAAACCGGCTTCAGTCAGCCATTCATTCAGGACCTTGGTTGACTCGCCGCTCCATCCGTAACAGCCAAAGGTGGCTGCTTTTTTATTTTTAAACTTCAGTTCCTTCATTAAATGAACAAAGCCGGCGATAGAGTGGAGAATACTGCCGCCGATAGTCGGGGACCCGATCAGCACGGTCTTCGATTTAAAGACCTCTGTGATCAGATCATTCTCATCGCTTTTGGCGAGGTTGAATACTTTCACTTCAACCGCTGGATCTTCAGTATGGATACCTTCAGCAATTTTTTCAGCTAGCTTTTTCGTTCCGTTCCACATGGTATCATAAATAACGGTAATCTGATTTTCCTGATAATCCCCGGCCCACTGGGCATATTTCTCGACAATCTGCATGGGATTATCCTGCCAGATGACGCCATGGCTGGTGGCAATGATATCTATCGGCAAATTGAGAGCGATAATTTCGTCCAGTTTTTTCCGTAGAATATGACTGAATGGCGTCAGAATATTGGCATAGTATTTGATCGCCTCTTTGTACAAATCACACTGATCCACCAGATTGTTGAACAGCTTCTCTGTCGCATAATGCTGACCAAAGGCATCATTACTGAACAATATATTATCACCGGTTAAATAGGTAGCCATGCTGTCCGGCCAATGGAGCATGCGCATTTCAACAAAGATCAGTTCCTTGCCGTTGCCCACATCCAACTTATCACCGGTCTTCACCACTTGAAAATTCCAGTTTTTGTGATATTGCCCCTTTAACGATTTGACAGCATTTTCGGTACAATAAATCGGAACATCCGGAATTCGTTTCATCAATTCCGGCAGCGAACCGCTATGGTCCACTTCGCCATGATTGGCCACGACAAAATCGATGGCACTCAATTCGATCTCTTTCGATAGATTCTCTACGAATTCTTTACCATAGGGCATCCAAACCGTATCGATCAGAACCGTCTTCTTTTCCTGGATCAAATAGGCGTTATAGGTGGAGCCATGATTGGTTGAAAATTCATTACCGTGAAACTGCTTCAGCTCCCAATCAACTTTTCCGACCCAGCTGACATTGTTTTTGATTTGTTTTTTCATTATTTTTTCCTTTCCCTCAATATCCGACAACCGATATTTTTCATCATGCCGTTGCCGGGTTTTCCGATAAAACAGTTTTGCTAATTCATATACCCACAATTTCCGGCTTTAACCTTTTGGCAGTGTTATAAAGCAGCAGCCAAAGTTGAGAGTTCTCTCGCTTTTTTATAAAATCGGGTAGGAGGCTGACCATTAATTGATCAGCCGACCTCCCACACCACCGTACGTACCGTTCGGTATACGGCGGTTCCAGAATTTACACAGTTACTTGCAGATAATAATCATAAAAATTGGGATATCCTGCCCGCTTGAGGCGGTCATTTGACAGGGTTCTCAGTAGGATTGGGCTATGGGCGGTTCGCCAATAGCCTTTTCTTGTGTTTGCCCACATCCAAGCCCGTTCTTCTTCCAATCCCAGCTTTTTGAGATTGGTAAAGCGGGTTTTTATTTTCTTCCAGCGTTTCCAGGTCAGCATCCGTATCCGGCTTCTCATCCATTCGTCCAGCGGTTTCAATATATTTTTCATATCCGCCAGCTTGAAGTAATTGACCCATCCCCGCACGATCTGCTGCAGTCTTTCTTTTCGTCTCTGAATTCCCATTCCATTACTGCGTCCGGTAATCTGTCGGATTTTATCCTTCAGCTTCTGGATGCTCTGGGGGTGAACTCTCAATCTTCCCTGTCCCCGGTAGATATAGAATCCGTATCCGAGGAATTTTACTTTTGTGACATTGACCACCTTTGTTTTCTCCCGATTTGTTCGAAGAAACAATTTCCCTTCGATAAACGGTGCGATGTTTTTAAGGGTTCGTTCGGCAGCTCTCCGACTTTTGCAGAAAATCATCAGATCATCCGCATACCGGACAAAACGGTGTCCACGACGTTCCAGTTCCTTGTCGCATTCATTAAGCATGATATTACCAAGAATTGGGCTGAGTGGGCCGCCTTGCGGTACGCCTTCCTCACTTCGCTCGAACACACCGCCTGACATCACTCCAGCGTTTAAATATTTGTGGATCAGGGAAATGACCCGACCATCTTTGATGGTTTCAGACAGAATCTGTATTAGTCGACTGTGATTAACAGTATCAAAGTACCGCTCCAGATCCATATCCACGACGTACTTATATCCGTCGGTGATATTTTTCTGGCTTTGTTTTAGGGCACCCTGAGCGCTGCGTTTGGGTCTGAATCCATAACTGTTATCTGAGAATTGTTGCTCGAATATCGGCGTCAACACCTGCATGATTGCCTGTTGGATCAGTCGATCCACAACAGTTGGGATTCCCAATTTTCGTGTTTTCCCGTTATCTTTTGGTATTTCTACCCGTCTAACGGGTCGTGGTTTATATTTTTCATTTCGGATGGATTCGATGAGTTCATTCCGGTTTTCTTTCAGGTAGACCAGCTAATAAAAGTCAATAGTTAATTCAATATTTTTTCAGAAATGAGGATTGATAAAAAAAGCATAACTAAACAAGCCATTAAAAAATCCGAACAATGGCTGAAAATCAAGTAATCGAATTTT